>JAPLGP010000061.1 GCA_026390075.1 Campylobacterales bacterium | reverse complement strand
TCGCAATGACTTTCATTGCAAGTGAAGCGAAAGATAGCGTGTCATTGCGAGAAAAGCGAAGCAATCTTGACTATGAAATTACGATTAATATAAACCGAATCTTCCATCGTTTCTTTTGTAAAGAACACGCGTTTTACCTTCGTGATCTATAAAAATATCAAAAAGTTTACCGCTTTCTTTTAAGTCTTGAAGAACATCTTCAACTTCACGAGGTTTGTAAAGTTCGAGTTCAACGGGTACAATTTTATCTTCTAAAGCTTCCCCAGCTTCTTTTATATCAATATGGCTATTTGCTTCACTTTTTGCAGTGTTAAGACCATCTTTATGATGTACTGTTTCACGCTCATGCATACGACGCATAGCTTTTTGGGCTCTGCTTGTTGCAAGGTCGATAGCCGCATACAAATCATCATCATTTTGTTTAATAACAATAGAGTTTTTATGCGCAAGATTGATAACGAACTCTATACAAGTGTGCTCTTTTCCTTTTTTAGTTTGAGCAGTTGCAATTACATTTACAGAGATAATATCCATGTGGAATTTGCTAAGTGTATCAATAGATGTGTTCATGTGAGCTTTGATAGCATCTGTGAGCTCTAAATGTCTTCCTGTTAGAGAGATATTCATTTGTAATCCTTTTAATTGTTTGTATTTTAATTATAACATTAAAAAGTGTACAGCGATTTAGATTTTTATAATTTTTGGATACTTCTTCTAAAAAAGGTAATTGGCTCACTTGTAACTGTTGTGTTGTTGATGGATACTGTGATATCCATTAGAACTGAGCCGTTTTGCTCTGGGGTGGTTAGATTGAAGCCTGGATAGTTAGCAATTGCATTTACGCCTGTGCACGGCGTTGTATAAATGTAATATATTGTGATATTTATGTCATAAATATCATCAGTTGTAACTCCATTGCTATTTAAATCTGGTGTAAAATTTAAGTCATTAGCATGGATACATGCACCATCTTGTGAAATTCTCAGTAGCGCATATTCCGCGGCACTTTGTGAAAGTAAAACGGCTTGTTCATAAAGATATAAATCGGTTGTTTTTTTGGTTGTCTCTGCCGTCATAGCCAAAGATAGAGCCATAATAGTGGCAACAACAAGAATGACACCAATCGCCATTATCATTGCAAAACCAGTTCGTTTTCTTAGTAAATAGTTTTTTCTTTGCATAATGAATACTCCTCCACTAAGTTGCTGTTTACACAGACTTGAATTTTTACAAGTGAGCCGATTGCCATAAATCTAAATGTATCCACATTTTCCATTATTATGGCACTTTTGCCATTAAGGTAAGTCTCACCCTTCCAAGGTTGATAATCATAATAAAGTGTTAGATTACCGGCTGAATGAACAACAGCATAGGCAGTCCATGCGAGTTTATAATATTCATAAACTTCACTAAAAGCTATTGCTGAAGTAAATTGAGTAGGTTGCCCAGATACATCATGTACTGGATGCATTGTTTCTTGTTGCATATTAATTGTTGTGAGATTGCCATCCCAACCATATCCAGTTCTTACATCACTGCTTGAACCAACAAAATAAAGGGCGGAATCATTCATATCACTATTTGCATCGGAGAGAATAGTAATGAGTTCATTTATTTTTGTGGTGTCTGTTGCGGGAGAAACTAGAGTTGTATTGCTACTTAAATCTATATCAATAACTCCACTCCAATTTGGAAGATTTGGCGTTGCATCAGAATTTCCGCGAAAGCCATCCACATCAGTTCCTACCCACTCTAAAACATCGTAGTCAGAACCACTTGCACTTCCCAAAGCCAAAAAGGAGTTATCTGAACTTTTTCTCGCAATAATAGAATCTTTTATGCGGTCTTGAAGTCTTACAGATATAAACTCAACTGCTGTAGCACTGCTTCCTTGAAGAGAATTATTTACATTAGTGAAGATAAAACCTTTGTACGCTTGAGCCAAAAATTCAACTCCAAATTTACCAATAATTCCCATGATAACTATAACAAAAACGAGTTCAAGCATAGTAAAGGCACTACGAAATTTCATTAAAAGCTCCTTTTGTAGTAGTCAATTTCGCCTATGTTTGCGCTGTATGTATTTAGGAGAGTAACTATATTTCCGCTTGTGTCTGTAATAGTAACTGTTACTTTTTTCATATTTTTACTTGCTGCTGTTGTTGCTCCAAAATCTGCATAAGTTACATTTGTTGTACTGCTGTAATCTTTTTTATACCCTTTACTTGTTGTCGCTGAGCCACCTTCAAACAATGTAACAGCAGTTGTATTTATAGTATCATCAATGTCGTCTAAAATGCCATCAGAACCTAAACTCCCTGTTGGCGTTGGTGCTGATGCGTTATTGTCTAAGCATCTTCTATGCAGTGGTTGACTTACATGACCCAACCTAAGTTTTGTAGTTGTATTGCAATCATTAGGTGATGTCCATACAACTTTTGCAAGATTATTACTATTCTCAGTAGAATTTGCATCCCAATGATACGAAACAACTTGATTTAACTCAGCAGAAGCCGCAAAAATAGCCTCTTGAACAAGATTGCCCTCAATACCTTTGGAAACTGCCTGAGTCATCATAGGAAGTGAAATCATAGAAATACCAATAATGACAATAGCAAAAATAAGTTCTATAAGCGTAAAAGCTGATTTGCTTGGCACCCCAAGGGCATTTGTCGCTTTGCTTGGCATGTGGAATTTATTTACCACATGGTTCTCCTATTTGTTTTGTCCGTTCCACTTCGGATTGTTGTTGTGTTGGTTTCATGTTTACCCGACCAGTTGCTATCAGCTCCCTCAAACTCAATTTCAAATTCATTTTTAGTTGCCGCTGTATTATATTTATTATAAATGAGCCAACTTGAAGCGTTGTTTTCCATCGTAGTTTTGTATGGATACCCTTTTGTTGTATTGTAAGTTAGACCTACAGAATCTGGATGATTCCCCACTGGTTGCGTATTGACAGTAACAATATTTAAAGAGTTTTTCTGTGTAACCGTTCCAGCATTTCCAGATGAATTGGTATGAAGAGTATTAATAAACCATCGTGGATCATCCGTCATATTGGAATCAATGCTATTTGGAAGAAGAGTTTTATCACATCCATTACAATAACTTTCATAGTACATTAGTGCTGTGCCAGTAGGTGTTGAAAATCTCTGTCTTGGAGCGTGACTACGACCGTAAACAAAAGTTGCATTTTTATCCAAGATTTGATTTCCTTGTGCAGTATCACTGTCAGTATAGTTAGTATTATGTATATTTAGCATTAGTGGATTAGCCGCAAAAGTTTGATTTCTATCAAAATTTATAAGGTATTTAACGGTCGATGTTCCGTTGGTTGCACTGTTAAATTGAGCTTTAATCATACTCATGATATAGGATGTAGCTGCTGACAATGGTACACTTCCGTTGATATCATGCAAACTCTCATACCATAAAAGTTTTGTCAAGCTACCTGCAGGAGTAACAGTTAATGGATTAGGCAGTGTGATTGTGAGATTTCCATCTTTAGCATAACACAGTGATGTGTAGTTAGAAAGATTTGTATCTAATTCTCCTTGTGCTGTAATATTCATATCCAAAGAAGCTGACATGTTTCTACTTAATGTGTCATTATGTTCTTCAAAATTTGAAAAGTAAGTAAAGTTACTTCCACTATTTGTTAAATTCCCTGCTAGTAAAAAATGATCAGGTATAACTTTGATTTGTGCTAGAAAAGGGGTTATAAGTCGTGTAATGCTTGGAGTATCAAGGGCATCAACGAGAGCAAATTCAGAGCCCAGTTTTTCATGTATAGTAAGATTAAAATCTCCTACATTGTTAAGTGCATAATTGCTAGTGACAGAGCCGTTTACAAAATTAATATTTGGACTGAACGAGATTGAAGAAGCTGAACATGTTTTGCTACTATCACTAATATTGAGATCAACCGTAAATGAGGTATTAACCATTTCATTGTAGTTTATAGTTCCTACTCCACCATATTGGTCAGCTCTAAAAGTAATAGGTGTATTGTGTTGAGCGACAAAGGTTTGATTTGGTGTTATAGCGCTATTAAATTCATTTGGACGAATGGCAAATATATCTCGAGAACAAGCGTATTTTGGAGTGGTAGCTAAATCATATGCTATTTTAAATGAAGCATTCTTTGTAGCTACAGCTGTGTTTGTGACTAATAAATCTTTAGATGATTCACCGCTAAAAGTTGTAGTTTGTGTTGTATTTATAGGTGTGGCATTATTGCAAAGCACCTGATTTCCTGCATCATCTCCTGCAACATAACTTGGAGTGTTTATAATAGATACATTTACATTTCCCGTATATGCTTTTAGAGTAATATTATCAGTATTTAAAGATACTATTTTTACACTAAAGTTTTGATTGCTGACTTGTGTCGAAAGGGCATTTAATGGGTCTGTACCAGTAAGAGGGTCATTCGTTCCGCTAAAAGAGGTGGGTACAGCATTGAATGCACCAGCTACTCCTCCAATTGCAAAACTATTATTAAAATCCACACATTTTCTTATCGGAACCCCCGTAAAAGTAATATGTAATAAATCATTACGATAACTCACTGAATATATATTTTCACTAGCGTTTTGATCACCTAGAGTCACTTGATATTTAAACTTAGTAAGAGCATCCTTAATCAAAGCCCCTCCTGTACCTGATGATGCACCATCACCTAAATAATACCTAGAGGTGCCTGCCGAATACTCCGCGGTATCATCACCGATGGAATCACTTTTTGAACTATAAGCTGTTCCTGGAATCGGTGCTATTTGTATGGAACCTGCTTTATAAGTCATTTGGCTGGGTTGATCAAAAGTTTTTTCAACAACAACTCTCTTTGCTTCGTCATTGCTTTTATTAGTTATTGACACCTCGTAGTCAACCGTAGAACCTTGGATTGGTGTATTTGAGCTTGCGATAGGATTTCCACCATATGAAACTGTTTCAAGATAACAAACATCTGGCGCATAAAGTTCTGTGGAAAATGCAAAAGCACCTGGAAAATAGCCATCACCACTACTTGTTAGTTTAACATTTGTTGTAGTTTGTCCATTCTGAATAATTTGCCCTTGTGTTGTTGGTGTAGTTGCAGTTGAACCAACATCAAAAGCATCTATATCAATTCCTATATTATTTGCACAATTCGGATTTCTTGTAGTTACAGAGACTCCATTATTGCTAATTGTTGAATTAAAAAGGTCATCAACTGGATTTAAGGCATTTTTTAATGAAATATCAAGACCAGAATTATTTGAAAGCGATCCGAAATCTCCTGTTACTCCAGTATCTCCTTCACCTACAAAGGTCATAAATTCAGAATTAACATTTCCAGTTGGAGGTGTAAAAAACCCACTGAGTGGAATAGCCGTACTTGCATAAACACCTGTTCTCCCTGCATCAGCTGAAGAGATTCCCACATATCCATCATATACAGACATATTTTTAAGCGTTGCATTATTATCCTTGTAAAGGACTATTAATGCCCATGCCCCAAAACCTCCACCGTTAATACCACCACCAGTTTGGCTTGGAACATTTGCAACGGTATATGTTCCACTTAGTCCGCTCTTTACATAAGAAGTAACATCTTGTCCTCCCTGATAATACCAGCGAGTTTTCGCATCATCAAAGTAAACCCAATTAAATTTTGATGTATCGGATGTTAAGCTGACATAGTTTGAAGAAGTAGGTGTTTTAAATAAAACATTTTTAGCACTTGTCTTATTTGCATCATTTTGGCTTACAAGATATCCTTGCCAATAAAGACCTGCCCATGCGATATCATTTGATGTTGCTCCCGTTGGTAAAGTAATATTAGCAGTGCTCGAATTGAAAGTTGTTGCATTAGCATCTACATCAACATACTCAACCGTAATATTATTATTTCTAATTCCTGCTGCAGCACAAGCATGTGTAGTAGCATCTCGCATAATCGAATTTCCTATAATCTGCATATTTCCAGGCGTGTTGTATTGTTTTTGAAGAGCAAAATCACGAGGGTTACTGTTGGAAAAAGAGGATGCAACCACAGAAATAGAAGCCGAACTTGTATTGTTACTTGTATTGAGATCTGGTAATGTTCCAAGGACTGAAGCAGAATTGGGAACACTCATAACAGCACTAGGTGCAGTAGCAAGTATCGTAATTATGGATGGTGCAGCATTAACTATCATAAGATTAGGATGCTGACATGAGAGTTTTCTGCTTACTGTAGCATAGGTACAAACCCACTCATGTGCATCGTCATATGCATTTAGATATGTTAAATTTGCATCTAATATATCAGTCATATTTAAATCTGTCTCATTCGGACCTTTGTTCGTAATGCTTAGTGTATATTGTATTTGATTGCCAGCCATAACAGAAGCAGGTGCAGTTTTGGTTATTTGAAGGTCGGCGGTAGGAACATCATCGTTGATAATAGTTCCTGTAGCACTGAGCGTTGTTGGTGTTGCATTCGTAGGAGACAATGTTAGCGTATAGGTTTCATTGTTTTCATATATCGCATCTCCGATAATCGGTACAGTAATATTTTGCTCTAATGTCGTCGTCCCTACTGCAAATGTCACTGTTCCTGATGTTGCAGTAAAATCTGTTCCCGATGTTGCTGGATTTGTACCTGATCCGGCAACCGTATAGGGAACCGTTACTGCTACACCCGATGAAGCACTTAATGCAACCCTATAAATCGTGTTTGTGGTTGAAGAGTTCCCTTCTGTTGTGCTTAATGTTGTCGGAGTAATTGATACTATTGGTGGTGCGTCATCATTTGTAATCGTCCCTGTTGCTGTCGATGTTCCCAATGTTGCACCTGAAGGGCTTGACAATGTAACTGTATAAGTTTCATTATTTTCGTACACAGTATCTCCAATAATCGGCACATTGATAGTTTGCGTTAATGTTGGCGTTCCTGCTGCAAATGTCAGCGTTCCTGATGTTGCAGTAAAATCTGTTCCTGATGTCGCTGGATTTGTACTTGAACCAGCTGTTGCATAGGCTACTGTTGCCGTACTCGTTGGTGTTGCACTGAGAGTTACAGTAAATGGTGCATTTGTTATTCCGCTACTTCCCTCTGTTGTGCTTAGTGTTACTGGGGTAATTGACACTGTGGGCGAGGGGGTAAATGTTCCTGTAAGTGAATAACCAGTACTGGATGATGAACTACTAACCAACTTCAAAGTATATGTCCCAGCAGACACAGTAAGGTCACCAGATGATTGTGTAGTATTTTTAACAATAGTACTAGTATTCCATATTGATGCTGTATTACATTGACCATTATCTGGATACAAGGTAGCTGTTAGTGTTCTTGTACCACTGCTAGAATAAGTATTCTGCACCGATATATTTAATGTTCCAGCTGAAGCTATAGCAATTGTATAATACTCATTTGTAGTAGTAACACTTCCTGTTGTTGCTGTAGCTGAGGGTATCCAGTTTCCGTTTGAAGTACCGCATACTCCCCACCCCGAAACAGCGAACATCATCAGCACCCCCAAAACGGCAATCATGCGTGAAAAAAGATTAAAATTTTTCATAACTACACCTCTGTGATAAACTTATTGTATTATATATCAATATAGCGGCATGTGGACTTAATAGTTTAAAAAAATGTTTAACTAGTTAAAAGAAAAAGAGTTAGAATAGATTTCCACATGCCGTGGCATGTGGAAATCTTCTACAAAAAATCTAAAACCCAAACACCCACAAAAATAAATCCTAAAAACATTATGGAAGAGATAAGCACTAGAGCAGTTACAACTCTTGGATTGCAGTCGTAGAGTGAGGCTAGGTTTACATTTGCAACGGCTAGGGGCATCATAATTTCTATGAAAATTATCCCTTTTATCATCTTGTCAAGTTCGATAAAGTAGAGAATGACAAAGGTTATGAGAGGAAAGAGGATAAATTTTATGCCCATGACCCAGAGCGTTAAAGTTTTGCTTATCTCATTTATTTTTGTGCCATAAAGGTAAATCCCAAATAAAAAAAGTTGCATCGTCATAGAAGCGTACGCTCCCATCATGAGGGTGTTGAGTATCACTTTGGATGGTTCGTAATGATTTACGCTGAGAAGTATTGCAACTATTGCTGCCCAAAGAACAGGAAGTTTTACGATGTTTATGAGTGAAGTTTTTGCGTCAAAGCTTCCACGAGAGTAATAAAAAACTCCAAAAGTATAAACAAAAAAAACATTTACGAGATTGACAACTGTTGTGTAGGGAATAGATTCTTCCCCAAAAATAGCAATGTTTATAGGGATGCCTAAGTTTCCTGTGTTACCGATGATGGCTGCAACTGTGGCGATGGAGTACTCTTTTTTATCAGCAAAAAGTTTTTTGGCTGCGAGTGCTGAAAGGATGAGTATGAGCATAATAATCACAAAATAGATGCTAGGCGCATAAAGCAGGTTTATGTCGATAGGGCGGATTAAAAGTCCCCAAAATGTTAGAAAAACTTGTAAGAAATAAACATTGATAAGCGTGATGGTTTTATCGTCGATTTGCTCTTTAAAGCTCATCTTGGACATAAAACCAAGAACGATGAAAATATAGACGCTTAAAACGGAAAGTAGGATTGAACTCATGTTGAGATTATACCCGTTTGGATATAATTGCGTTTTTAATTCAGAGGTATTTTATGCAAAAGATAGAAGATATACAAAAAACCATCGAAGAAAATCCAGCTGTGATGCTCTACTTTTCTGCTCCAACTTGTAATGTTTGCCATGCACTCAAACCAAAACTTCTCGAAGCAATAGAGAAAAATTTTGAGAAGTTTGAGATTGTAAGCATCGATGTTTCCACATGCCAAGAGGTAGCAGCAAATTTTAGTGTTTTTGCTATTCCAACAGTTTTAATCTTTTTAGATGGGAAAGAATTTTTAAGAAAATTTCGTCACATGAGCGTGGATGAGGTGGTAAGAGAGATAAAAAGACCGTATGAAATAATGATGTCATAATTTCCACATGCCGTATCGTCATTGCGAGGAAGAATGACGAAGCAATCTTGGGTTTACAAGAACTCTATCTAGTTAAACAACGCCTCAAGAGCGTTTACACTCTCTTTTTGCTCTTGAATAGGTTCTTGATTTTCACTTGCTGTATTACTTTCAACGAGTTCTATATTGAAACCTGTAAGCATAGAAGCAAGACGGATGTTAATCCCGCTCTTACCAATTGCTTTTGATTTTTGATCTGCTGGAAGCGTGATGATAGCTTTGTCATTTTCGCCATCCGCACTTCTCACTATTTCAACATGCGAGATAATCGCTGGACTCATAGTACGAGATACAAAAAGCTCAGGTATGGTTGTAAATTCAATACAGTCGATATTTTCACCGATTAACTCTTGGCTCACGGCATTAATACGCACACCTTTTACACCAACAGTTGCTCCAACGGCATCCACTTGCGGATGTGTACTAATAAGCGCAACTTTAGCTCTCTCACCAGGAATTCTTGCACATCTCTCGATGATAACCGCTCCATCCGCGATTTCAGGAACTTCGAGCGCTAAAAGTTCTTCTAAAAATTTTGGAGAAGTTCTTGAGAGTTCGATTTGGATACCGTTCTCTTTGTCCATATTTACACGACGAACAACAGCTTTTATATGGTCGCCAACTTTGAAAAATTCACCTTTGATACGACTTTTCATAGGAAGTACAGCACGAACTTCATCCACTTCAATGTAAGTTGCATTTTGAGAGTCCACTCTTGTAACACGACCTGAAACTAAAACGCCGATTTTTGATTTGTACTTGTTAAAAAGTTCATCTTCAATAAGTCTTTGAATATGATACTCTATTTCACGGTGCAGTGAAGCCGCCGCCGTTCTACCATGTTCTTCTAAAGAATGTTCTATTTGAAGTTGGTCACCGAGTTCTACTTGGTCATCATACTCTCTTGCATCGTTTATAGAGATGTACGCAGGTGCAGTATGTGCATCTTGAAGTTTTTCGTCATCATTTGCTACAACAGTTATCGTTTGAACAAGGTTAATAGTTTTTGTTGCTTTATCAACTTGTGCTTCAAAAGCAAAGTTTTGATTAATTACTCTTTTTGCAGTTTGAACAAATGCAGCTTTGAGTGCCTCTAAAACTTTTTCAGTTTTAAGCCCTTTTTCATGAGCAATTGCATCAGCAATATCTAGTATTTTTTCCATAGGTTAATCCTTTTAAGGGTTGTTTCACAAAAAATATAAGTAATAAATTGGGGGATTTCTTATGAAGTGGTGCAATTATACCAAAAAATATTTAAAAACTTGTGTTAGAGTGTATTAAAATATACATATCTAACCATCAGCAAATGCTAAATAAAGATAGTCAAAAATTTCGCCACTTTTTTTTAAAATCTCATAATCATCGAATGAACTTGACCTGATTGCACTAAGAATAAGCTTTATCCCATCCGCTTGTGGTGAAATATATTTGTCGTCATTAATGTCGAGTGTATGTACTAGCTTAGCAATAGCATTTAAAATGTCGTCTTCAATTCCAAATGATTTCAACAAAACTTCAAAGGTGCATAAATCGCCAATATGTGTAAAAATTGCTTCATTCATGTCGTAAGTGATAATGTTAGGATTCGATGCGTTTATTGTGTCTGAAAAAATAAATTTTGCATTTGAATCTATTTGTTTAGAAATAAGCCAAGCGGATGCCATTCTATCTACAAATGGATTTGTGCGTGTTTGCCATGTTTTATTTTTATAGTGTGTAATCTCATAAAGTGGAATTGTAAATCTTGATGCATTCGAGTGCATCTCAAAATCTGACTCAAATCTACTTTGAATATTTTGAATCATAGCTTTTAAAATTTTTCCTTTGGAAGAGTAGAAATAATCAATTTTATAAAGCAAATCAAAATCTCGTACGACTTTTTTGAGCATTTGTCTTAGGGTATGTTCTAGCTCAATATCTACTTTGTCTTCTAGCAAAGATAAATCAACTGTAATTTTTCTTATTTTTTGTTCAACTTCACTATAAGATGCTTCAGCTTGTGCTTGAAAAAGAGCAATAACATCTATATTTTCCATCATTTCAATTTTTTCAATGACAACAAAATTCATCTCTCCATCAAGCCCTTTTATTTCCTTTGAGAGCCATTGAAAGAACTCATATCTATCATCGCTCAATGGAAGAATGTGGACACCATCTTTAAGCGATAGTGTCCCCTCCTTTTGAAGTCTTCTGTAAATTCTCAAACGGTTTCGCTCAGGCTTTGAAGGCATCGAGTAAAACATTAAAATCCAAGCTGGGTCTATTTCTTTCATTACTTTGTCCACTGACTCATGCCCCATTTAGAAAGAGATTTATCCGCCCAATCAAGGCTTTTATCTTGATGACAGTTGGTACATGCATTTGGTACTTTGTATTTTTTTGTTTCCGCAGGAGTAATAAATCCAAAAATATGAGTACGAACCGTAGCTGGTGAGCTCGGTAAATGTTTACCTATCTTTGGCATGTGGCATTCGATACAACTTGAACCTTTAGAATCTGTTTTATGATGCGTATGTGCTTCAATCGAACTTTGATGTGGTCCTATTGGCGAACCAAAAGAGTGACATTTCATACAAGAAGCATCTCCTAAAGGTTTTTCCACCGTATTATCTAGCTGGTGAGGATTGTGACAATTTATGCATGTAATCCCATGCTTATACATCATTGATTTCACAAACTCATTTCCTTGCGTTCGATTCTTTTTACCTACTCCATTAGCATAAAATTCATCGGTATCATTGCCATCAAATGGTGCTTTAGTTTTGTAAACATTGAGTGGTTTACCAGGTTCATAGCCCATAGGATAGTCTCGAACATCCCCAAATAGTGAATGCATGTCCGTAGCCTCAAGGCGTTTATCTCGGTTTCGCATGTGACATTGCAGACATACTTCTGTTGCTCGCTTTGGATCAGCATTACTTGCTTTATAAACTTCATTTTCCTTTGGTTTTTCTGCATGTTTACTTCCTGGACCATGACAAGCTTCGCAAGAAACAGAGGGTTCTGTTCTTGTATCTTGACTCATTACACCTGTAAAATGACATCCATCACATGTCTTAGAAGTTCCAACTTTGCTGTTGTTTTCATCAAAGCCATCATGATACCAATCTTTTGTAACACTGTAAGGTTGCCATTTTTTAACTTGTGTGTTCCATTGGTAATTACCTACTATAAAATCTTGAGTTCCATTGATTTCTTGTGTCATCATATAGCGTTGCTTAAACTTGCTTCCGATGGTATAGACAATATCCTCTTTTTTAAAACTAGCCTCAGGTGGCAATGTTGCAAAATCACCCACAATAGAGAGAGGATCTTTTTTGACATCTTGAATCATTTTCGTATGATAAGAGTGACTCCATTGGTCAAACTGATCATCGTGACATTTTTTACACTTCTGTGAACCGACATAGATGGCATCTTTTTGAGATTTTGGCTGAATATCAGCGAGGTCGCCTACCTGATTTTTACTAAGTTGCTCTACAAATGGGATAATCTTTCCATGTTTTTGATACATAAAATACCCAAACAAACCAAGCCCTGCTATAGAGGCTGCAATCAGGGTATTAATAATTTTCTTTCGCATTTTTTTCCTTTAAAAAAGTAGTTGAAGCCCAATAAAAAAGAGCTTTATTTGTGAGTTGTTAGAAGTTAACTCTCTTCCAGATGAAAACAAAATTGATGCCTTAGAGGCAATCTCATATTGTAAACCACCATTTGCAAAAATAGTTTCACTTTCCCTATCTATCTGTGCAATTCTATATACTTCGGCAAAAAGTTCAAGATTTGATAGAGCTTCATAGCCCATCAAAAAGCCACTATTTATAAAATTAGATCCATTTTTGAGGGCATAATAGCCTACTTCGGCTGTAAATGAAAAATTATCTATTTTCTTAGTAACTTCGATTGGGATAAATAGAGCTTCTTCTACGCTTGCTAATCCCTTTGAAAGATTTTCTTTGATGGGGAGAAATGTATATTGCGGATAAGTAGAGATTAAAATATCATTTGTTTCATTTTCATAAAAACGCCATTTTATTCCAACTTTTGCATTCCCTAACCCACTCTTTTTTGCTTCATTGTTATCTTTGAGAACTACAAAAGCAGTTTCGGCCTTGAGTTGGATATTATTGCCATAACCGTAATTAATATCAATACTCGGCGCTTCGTAACGCCTGTCGATATTATTTATTTCACCTTTAGAAGCAATATTTACTTCCCATGTGCCATCATCTGGAGTTCCTGTTCCATCCGTAAGCATCGGAGGTCCACCAGCAGCATAAATATGGCAAACTGCGAGCAAAATAATCGCTATGTATTTTTTCATGAACAGTTGTACTCTTTTTGTATAAATTTGTAACAGTTAGAACAAAAAATCATAACCATTACAAAATAGTACTCTACAAAAACTTTTAACAACTTGAATGGCTTAAAAATTTTAAAACTGTGCCTTTCTACGCACTAATCTTATAAAGCATATATTTAGTAGAGTTTATATATAATGCAAAACTTTTTATTATGAAAATAATAGTTACATTTAAAGGATATACGATGGATTTAAAACTTGCAAGAACTGATATTGATGCTAAACCTAAAAAAGTTGAGCTAGAGAAGATAGAACATAGTGTTGAAAAGGAGGATAGTGTGATTTTTTACTTTGACAGAGAAAATTCTCATAAAGATTTACTAGAACTTCAAGACCATTTTGAAGCAAAAGGTAAAAGTTTTTATATGAGTGAAGTGAAATATGGTCTTTCAGATAATGAGTATATGTACCAAGTTCACATCGTAAGCTAAGTTAAAAAAATGAGTAAAAAGTTATTTATTGAAACACTCGGCTGTGCTATGAACTCTCGTGATAGTGAGCATATGATTGCGGAACTTCACGAAAAAGAGGGTTATGAAACAACTGATAATCTCGCAGAAGCGGATTTGATTTTAATAAATACTTGCTCTGTACGAGAGCGACCAGTTCATAAACTTTTCTCAGAGCTTGGTGGTTTTAACAAAAAGAAAAAAGCAGGTGCAAAGATAGGTGTTTGTGGTTGTACGGCTTCACATTTAGGTGAAGAGATACTTAAGAGAGCACCCTATGTCAGCTTTGTTTTAGGTGCAAGAAATGTATCTAAAATAAGTGAAGTTCTTCATAAAGATAAAGCGGTTGAGATAGATATAAACTATGATGAATCAGAGTTTGCATTTAATGATTTTCGCTCATCTCCATATAAAGCTTACATAAACATTTCAATAGGCTGTGATAAAGCGTGTACATTTTGTATCGTTCCAAAAACTCGTGGTGATGAGATATCTATACCAGATAATTTAATCATAAATGAGGCTAAAAAAGCTGTAAATAATGGAGCAAAAGAGATTTTTCTTTTAGGTCAAAATGTAAACAATTATGGTCGGCGTTTCTCTGGTGAACAAGAAAAAGTAAACTTTACTGAACTTCTTAGAAGACTGAGTCAAATAGATGATTTAGAGAGAATTCGATTTACCTCCCCACACCCTTTGCATATGGACGATGAATTTATAGAAGAGTTCGCCAAAAATCCTAAAATATGCAAATCAATGCACATGCCGCTCCAAAGTGGTTCGAGCAAAGTTTTAAAAGAGATGAAACGAGGCTACACCAAAGAGTCCTTTTTAAATCGTGTAGAAAAATTAAGAAGTGTTTGCCCTGAGGTTAGTATCAGTACAGATATTATCGTAGGTTTTCCTGGAGAGAGCGATAAAGATTTTGAAGATACTCTTGATGTTGTAAAAGCAGTAAAATTTGAGCAAATCTTCTCTTTTAAATACTCTCCGCGTCCTGAAACGGAAGCGGAACATTTCACAAATGTTGTTGATGAAGAGGTCGCGTCTGATAGACTTTCAGAACTTCAATTACTTAACAATGAAATTATTGATGAAAAAAATGCTTCTCTTCTTGGAAATGTTTACAGAGTTTATTTTGAAGATTTAAACAGAGATAATTTTGTAGCAGGTAGAAGCGATAATAATATTGTTATAAAAGTCAAAGGTTCAGAGGAGCTTTTGGGTCAATTTAGAGATGTTAAAGTTACTTCCATTGGGCGAACTATTTTAACAGGTGAGATTGTTGCTTAAAAAATTTTTACGAACTTTAGCCCTGATTATTGTGCCTTTTATAGGTTCATTGATAATTAGGTTTTTATACCTTACAAATAAAAAAGAGTTTCACGCACCACAATCTATCGCAGACGAGCCGACGATTTTTGCTTGTTGGCATGGGGAACTTTTGATGCTTCCTTATCTCTACTCACATTACAGAAAAATTCCACATGCCAAGGTTCTCATTTCAAGTCATTTTGATGGAGCTTTGATTTCTAAAACTATAAAATATTTTGGTCTGGGAACTATTGCGGGTTCTTCAAACAGAAATGCTGCAAGAGTGTTGATAGAGGCGATAAAAACGCTCAAAGATGGCTATGACATAGGCATAACTCCAGATGGTCCAAAAGGTCCAAGACATGAGGTTGCAGATGGCATTATCGTTATGGCACAAAAAACGAAAGCTAAAATAGTTTTAGTTGAGATAAAACCTACAAAATTTTGGAAACTCTCAAGTTGGGATGTGTTTGTTATACCAAAGCCCTTTGGAACTCTGCATTATTTTTCAACTGAGCCAATAGATGTTACTTCGATGACGCTTGAAGAGGCGAGAGTTTTGATTAAAAACGGCTTACTCAAACATGAAAAAGTTACTCAACAAATATAAAATAGAGTTTCTAACACACTTAGAAAATCTTCGAGGCTATTCTGATTTAACGATAAAAAGTTATGATGAAGCTATAACTGAAGCTTTGTGGCATGTGGAAATAGTAGAAGAAAACGCACACTTCATTTTTAATCTTATGCCTTATCGTATCAAAATAGCACACTTAAATCCAAAAACAATCTCTAAAAAATTGAGTGCAATAAGAACTTTTGTAAAGTATCTGAATGACAATGATTTTAAAGTAGTTTTAAAAGCTGACAATAGTGTCAAAGTAGCCAAAACATTGCCAAAACCAATATCGCATAAACATATACTTGAAGCATTAGAATATGCTGAGGTAGAAGAAAAGTTAGTAGTTGTTTTGCTTTATACATTAGGTCTTAGGATTTCAGAGCTCTCTGGGTTAAAAATAGATGAAATTTCAGAGGAGTGGACGAGAGTTTTAGGAAAGGGAAATAAACAAAGAGATATCCCACTCATGCACTCAACAAAATTATTATTGGATAAATATTTAACTGAAAATACTCCTATAAAATTTATTTTTGAGAGAAATGGCGAAAAATTAAGCGAAAATAGTCTAAGATATATCGTTACTAAAGTCTTTAAAAGAGTTGCTATTAAAGCTACTCCGCATCAGCTTCGCCACTCTTATGCAACAGCTTTGTTGAATAACAGTGCTAGAATTTCTGATGTAAGTGAGTTGTTGGGTCATTCTTCCATGGCTACAACGCAAATATACACCAAATTAGGAAGTGCCTTGAAACAACAAAATTATAACAAAGCACATCCTCTTTGCTCGGTAGAAGAGAGTATTGGAGATGTATGATGCTTAGTAAAATTTTTCATTTTTTATATCTTAAAGTAATTGTGAGTATTGTTGTCAAGCGTTCTAAAAGTATTGTATATATTGAACTATTAAATTCTAAAGGCGTTGTTAATTCAGAGCAAAAGAGCTTTGATGCAACAATTATAGACGAAGAGATATATGAGTTTATTACTTCTTACACAAAAGAATCACCTTATTATTATATTTCAGTTTTAGATTCTTCACTCGATCAAGGGGCATTGCCAACATGTTCGAAAGATGGCATGGCATCTTTTCATGATGTGTCTAACTTTGAGAGTAGATGTTATAAAGATAAATGGAGTTACTATACTTCTAAAGCAGGTTTAGATACTCTTGAAAGAAAGTGTATAAAAACAGGGGTGGATTTTGTATTTTCACCTTTTCTTATATTAAACAATTTTTTCAACGACAAAATAGACACGCATAAAGCCATATATGTGTTAATCGAAGAGAGCTATATGTCTTTAATGGTATTTGACAATTCAGAACTTCTCTATGCACAACATCTAGATGTGGAACATTATAAAAGTAATAGTGAACTCTTTATCGAAGATAATGAGATACCAAATAGCACTTCAGCAAATGATACTATAGATTTAGATGATATAGACACACTCGATGATTTAGAAGACTTAGAAGATTTTGCCAATATAGAAGATTTGGATAGTTTAGAAGATATGGATGAGTTTGCTCAAGCACAAGAAGAAGAGCCTATTAAAGAAGAAAAATCTAAATCTTCACACCATGAAGAACAAAATTTGAATGAAGACTATCAAAGATTTTTATTAATTCAGAATTCTATAAAGAATTTTTATAGAGATAGTAGATATAACAGTGAATTTATTGAATATATTTATATTGCAGATACTATAAAAGTGGGTCGAGACTTAAAAAGATTTCTTGAAGAAGAGATGTTTTTAAGTGTTTATGTGCGACATATGGATTTGCCTCTTGAAGTTTGTGCAATGACAAAATTGGAGCTTGAATGAACTATAGTTACATAAGCCCAAGAAAAAAGAGCATTCTTACAGCTGAAATGCAATTGCTTTTGGTGTTTTTTGGCATAACTCTTTCTATGCTTTTTATTACATATTCGTTTTTAAAATTTAACGATTTTAGATTTGTTCAAGATAAAATAAGCATAGTGCAAGAGAGAGAAAATCTTAAAATAGATATTCAAACCATGAAAGCTCAAATCGCATTTATTGAAAAAGAGAGTATGCTCGCAGAGAAAATTTTTACAAAAAATAGTGTATTAAAAGATTCTATTGCAAATATGTTTGATTTAGTCCCACAAAGAATTACACTCTCAGAAGCGCAGTTACTTGAAAAAGGGCTTATCCTTTATGGGATAACACCAACGAAAGATGTGTACAACTTTATGCTTCAAGCGCCTCTTCGTTCTATTTTTCACAGAACATATAGTAGTTTTTATCCAGCTGAAAATGGATGGGTTCGATTTGTTTCAACGAACTTTATAGATGAAGAAGATAGTGAACAAAAAAATGAAGTTGAAAAAAAGTATGAAACAAAAACTGAAGTAAAACGAGAGGAGATAAAACATGAACATTAATATTTCCAGACAAAATATATATATTTTGGTCTTATCAATGTTCTTATTTATTTTCGTACTTTTTTTTTCATTTATAGTTTTAATTCCTGAGGGACAACTTTATAGAGAACAAAAAAATGCGTTAAAAAAAGAGAATCTTGAACTTCAAAAATATCAAGAATTTAATGCGCAAACATTAGAGCGATTGAAAAAACTTCAAAATGATAACACGCATATTATTACTGCTTTTAAAACGCCTTTCAATACTTCTCAATTTGAAAAAGTAAATAAAAGTTATTTTAAATCTTTGAGTGTTACCCAAAAAGTCAATCTTGAAGATGAGGAAGAATTTAGTGTTTATGAAGTAAATGCAACTTCCAAAATAAATTCGCCAGCAGTTTTTTATAATTTCTTAGAATCTATAAATAAAAGCGATTGGATTATCGGTGTTAATTTTCCAATCCTCTTTAAAAGAGAAGCAGATATGATTCGCTCAAGCTTTACTATGAGAGTTTATTCTCAAAAAAGTGAGCCAGTTGCAAGTGAAAATAAATCAGATACGCATGATGAAAAATCAAATGCTCATCACTAACTCTTTTACCTTTAAAAAAGCATCGCTATTTTTATAAAGGTAAGGTCTTAGTTTCGGCTCAATTCCTAGTTTTCGCATCTCTTCTTTGAACTCTTTTGGCATGTGGAACTTCTGAATTTCATTACTAATGTATGGAATGATAAAAACAAAGTCCTTCTGTTGCACTACTAAGAATTTTCTTCCAAGTACAACACACTTCTCTTTTTCAAGTAGCTTTTTCTCGTTGGCACTTGGCATGTGGAATTGCGATTTGAGATATTTATCAATGGCATAAATGTCAGCTCTTTTGTTCTGTACGCTTTTAAAGTATGCAAAGTCCCTAATCGTTTTTACCTCTATATCTTCTATCAAACACTCTCTATCTTTATCCAAATACTCAAAACTTTTTTTAATCCCCTCAACATATTTTTCTATCATTGGTAAAGAGTAGTTATGGCGAAATTCGTTTCTTTTTATATCCTCATTTGCATTGCTCTCATCTTCAAAATAGTGAAGATTATTTGCATGAAGATAAATCAAAAGTTCCTTTTTATCAAGATGCAAAAGTGGACGGATAAGTGTATAGTTTTTTCTTTTTTGAATCTTTTGCATTCCAGCAATTTCAGCACATCCCGCACCTTTACAAAACTGCATAAGCATCCACTCAAATCTGTCTCCGAGGTGATGTGCGGTTATGAGGTTCTCATATTTGTGAGTAGTTATCAGCTCCTCAAAAAAGTTATAACGAATCTCTCTTGCTCGAGATTCAAAGTTCTTTTCAATCTGCGGAGCATGAAAAACATGGCATGTGGAATTATGCAGTTTTGCCAGTTCTCTGGCATACGCAACTTCCTCTTTGCTCTGTTCTCTGATGCCATAATCAACGATGGCAATGTCAAAAGGTATGTTGTTGTTTAAGAGAATAAAAAAGAGGGCGGTGGAATCGCCTCCACCAGAAAATGCTAAAAGGTTTTTTTCCCCTTTTAGCTCTTGAAGTGAAGAGTTCTCAAGCATTATCAACTGTGGCGGTTAAAATATCGCCCACAAGTTCTGTTACTTTTGCTTTGTAAATCACTCCAAACTCCAATTCACCATCCGAAGTTTTATCATTAACATAAAGTTCACCATCTATTTCAGGTGCCCAGAGAAGTTTTCTTGCACTCAGAAGTGATTCATGCTCATCGCTTTCACCATCAATCACAAGCTCTATCGTTTGCCCAATTTCATTTTTTAATGATTTTTGCATCACTTCATTGCTAATCGCACCCAGCATTTCTGCTCTAAGAGCAATCACATCTTCAGGGATTTTATGACTCATATCGTAGGCTGGTGTTGTCTCCTCATCAGAGTAGGAAAAAACATTGATTCTATCAAATCCAAACTGCTCTGCAAATTCACACATCTCTTCAAACATTTCAGGTGTCTCTTGCGGATGCCCAACGATAAAACTTGTTCGAACAAATGAGTTGGGTAAAGCACGCATAAAATCTAAAAGTTCAAGCGTTTTATCTTTACCAAATCCTCGTTTCATGATGCGAAGCATTTCGTCGTTGATGTGCTGAATCGGCATGTCAAAATAGTTGTGAAAAATTTCGCTTTTTGCAATGTTTTTTAGAAGTGAAATGGTTGTTGTTGATGGGTACAGATAGAGTATTCGAGCACTTTTTACACCTTCAATAAGCTCTATTCTCTGGATAAGCAGGCTCAGCCCATCTTTGATGTTTTGGTCTCTCAGATACGAGCTACTGTCTTGTGAAACAAAGCTAAAATCAAAATACCCTTTTTTCACAAGTCCTTCAACTTCTTTGGCAATAGAGTCAAGATTTCTTGAGTTGAGTTTGCCTTTAAAAGAGGGAATAGCACAGAAACTACATGTCTGGTTACACCCCTCAGAGAGCTTGATATACGCATGATACGATGAGCCAGTCACAACTCTCTCCGCTCCATCAATCAAAAAAACTTTCTCAGAAAAACGGCTTTTTTTCTCAAAAAGAAGCTCATCTATTTTGTCATAATCGCCCACACCTGTGAAGATATCCACTTCAGGCATATCGGCTGCCAATTCCTCTTTGTAGCGTTCACTTAAACATCCCGCCATGACGAGAACAGAGTCCTCTTTTCGTGCTTCATGCAAGTTTAAAACTGTGTTGATTGACTCTTGTTTTGCTGCATCGATAAATCCACATGTATTGACGATGATGACATCGGCTTCCTCTTGGTTGTCTGTGAGTTCAAAGTTTTGAAGTTTGCCCATCATAACTTCAGTATCGACAAGATTTTTGGTGCATCCAAGAGATACGATGTGGAGTTTGTTGCTCATATTTACTACTTTTTTGTTTGAAATTTAGAATCGTATTATATCTAATGTATAATACAAACATGAAAATATATGATGTTTTAATATTGGGTGCGGGTGCGAGTGGGCTTATGTGTGCTTCACATATAGATAATTCTCACCATGTGGGAATTGTCGATGTAAATGATAAAGTCGCTTGTAAGCTTAAAATCTCAGGTGGCGGGAAATGCAATATCACAAATGTGAATGTGAGTAAAGATAATTTTGATGGTGATGGAGCGTTTGTCACATCGGTATTGGAGCAATTTTCCAAAGAAGATTTGCTTGATTTTTTGAACAAAAATGGTGTTAAACTAGAAATCCGAAAAAATCGTTACTACTTTTGCAAAGAGAGTTCAGATGCGATTATAAATGTTCTGAAAAAACTTACTCGGCATGTGGAAATGATTTTAAACACAGAAATTTTGGAAGTGAAAAAAGTAGAGGAACTTTTTCATGTTCAAACTTCAAAGGGCATTTTCAAAGCCAAAAAAGTTGTTGTGGCAACGGGCGGGAAAAGTTATAAAACCTTAGGTGCGAGTGAAATTGGGTTAGAGATTGCCAAAAGTTTCGGTATCAAAGTAAAAGAGTTTACTCCAGCACTCGTAGGCATGACTCTGCAAAAAGAGCAATTTTGGATGAAAGAACTCAGCGGACTGAGCTGTTTTGTGCATATCAAAGTCGGCGATAAAATCCTCAAAGAGGAGATGCTTTTTGCTCATAAAGGCATAAGTGGACCATGTGTATTATCCGCTTCACTCTACTGGCAAAAAGGAAATATGAGTATCAATTTTTTACCAAACGATGATATTTTTAAGCTGATAAAAGAGAGCAAAAAACTCCTAAGTTCAGTTATCCCACTTCCAAAAAGGTTATCAAAAGCGATTTTAGACGCTCTTCAAATCGATGATATTGAATGTAAAAAGTTACTTCCACATGCCAAGATTGAACTCCAAAAAATTCACAACTACGAGTTCGCTCCAGCAGGAAATTTCGGCTTTACAAAAGCAGAAGTAAGCCGTGGAGGAGTTTTGTGTGATGCGTTAAATCAAAGCACTCAAGAATCACGGCATGTGGAAAATTTATATTTTATCGGTGAAGTGGTGAATGTCACAGGAGAACTAGGCGGATACAACTTCCAGTGGGCATTTAGTAATGCGGTGGCATGTGCAAGAGCTATAAATATAGAGTGAAAAAAGATATTAATTTTATTCAAATTCAATATACAATTAGCCTCATTGTTCTACAATTTCAACTAAATTAACAAAAAGACAGTAACTCCATGGTTGTATCTCTTAATTCGTATAATAATTCTATTTACGCTGTGAGTAACAGTAGCAATTTAAACGGAGTAGTAAGGATATCTTCTGGTGGTTATTATGGAAGTGGAACATTGCTTTATGGAGGAATGGCGGTATTGACTGCTGCGCATCTTTTTGAGAGTAATAATTCCTCATCAAGTATAGTGTTTGACACAACACAAGGGAAGCAAACAATTGCATCTAGTGCCATAAAAATTATGCCCC
The DNA here is from genome assembly GCA_026390075.1 of Campylobacterales bacterium. GTDB lineage: Bacteria > Campylobacterota > Campylobacteria > Campylobacterales > Sulfurimonadaceae > Sulfurimonas. Next base: position 9,090 of record JAPLGP010000061.1, on the reverse strand, counting down.
AGTACGATGCAAATGATGGCAATAATGATTTAGCAATTGTGTGGTTAGCAAGTGCTGCTCCACATGCCGCACAGAGATATGAGCTCTTTAGAAGTAGCGATGATATTGGAAGTAAATTTACTGCTGTAGGGTATGGCACTAAGGGTATTGGTTTGCAAGGCGAAACAGATACTTCTTCTTCTGATGTACGATTACAAGTGACAAATAAATTTGAAACTGAAGCGGGTGCTTTAAAAGATTTACTTGGAAGTCGTATGGCGTGGACACCTCAAAGTGATGCTATCTTGGTAGCAGATTTTGATAATGGTACATCTGCTCATGATGCACTTGGTCTTTTGATGAATATAAATGATCTAGGATATGGAAACAGTGAAGGAATGATTGCGCAGGGAGATAGTGGAGGTCCTGCTTTTATTGATGGTAAAGTAGCTGGTATTGCAAGTTATGTTGCTAGTTTGGAAAAAAACAATGTTAATCCAGATATTGATACGCAAATAAATAGTAGTTTTGGTGAAGAGGGTTTTTGGCAGAGAGTAAGTAACTATCAGCAATGGATAGACCAAACTATACGCGAACATTATACAAACGCTCCACAAACACCTCAGCAAGTACAAAAAAATATTGTTGAAGGGGCACTTGGCACAATAACGGTTAATTACTTTTTGGTGGAAGTTACTGGAATGCGTAGTAACCCAAATGAGTGGCTTAGTGTGAAATATACAACAAGGGATGGTACGGCAATATCAAATCAAGATTATCTGCCTGTGAGTGGAACTCTTGTTCTTTATCCTAATGAAAATCATGCTGTAATTCCAGTTGAAATTATAGGAGATAATATAAAAGAGGCAAATGAAACATTTTATCTTGATATTTTTGATCCTATCGGAGCTAGTTTTGGTAACAACCAAATAATTCTGACAGCACAGAGAACCATTTTAAATGATGATGGTATCGCTTAATTTATTTATTTTGCTCCAATTTTCGAAAGCACAACTTTAATTGTTTTCATAAATATAACAAAGTCCATCCACAGCGACCAGTTTTGTATGTACCATGTATCTAAATCTACTCTTTGTTGAAATGTTAGCTCATTTCTACCACTTACTTGCCAAAGACCAGTGATCCCTGGTTTAACTTTTAAAATAAGTTCTTCATTTAATTGCCCAATTTTAGATTGTTCACTTATCATATAAGGTCTTGGACCTATCAAGTTCATATCTCCTAGTAAGATATTATAAAATTGTGGAAGTTCATCTAAGGAAGTTTTTCTTAAAAAATTACCAACTTTTGTTATTCGCGGGTCATTCTGATATTTGTGGTAAATTTTATAATATTCTATTTGATCTGGATTGTTTTTGAGGTAATTATTTAAAATTTTCTCTGAATCTATAAACATTGTTCTATATTTATAACAACTAAAATGTTGAGAGTTTTTTCCAAGTCTTTTTTGCTTAAAAATAGCTCCACCATTTGAATCAAGTTTAATAGCAAGCGAGATAAAAAGATGTGAAATGAAAACAATAGGAAAAAGCAGAAGAACCACAATCTTTTCAAAAATATATTTAATAAGATTGCTTTTAAAATTTAAAAGTCTATTTTCTATATGTAAAGCTGAAAGTCTTATATTTGAATAATCAATTATATTTGTATGAGAAAGATCTAAATAATCAATATAAGGTATAACATATATATCTTTAGTTGTATTTGTGAATTTTTTAATCATTTGTTGTAGTTCATGCACATCAAAATTTTTAGAAGAAATAATTACCTTATCATACGCATCCTGCGTATTTTTATACCCAAAATACCAGTTATTTTTTATTTCATCATATAAGACATCATATTGAGAACTATTAGCAACAATTTTCACTTTTATTTTAAATATATCAAAAGAAAAAAGTAATCTTTTAAATATTCTTTTAAATAAAGGTACTAAAAATGTTGCTGTTATAAAGAACAGGATGATAACAAATCGTGAGTAATCATCTGACATTTTAGCAAGTGTAATAACGGTGAAAACGGCTAAAAAAGAGAGTGCCAAGCCCTTTAATACTCTTCTTGTATCACTCCAAAAATCATATCTAATAAAATATATTTTTTCAAATACATATATAAAAATAGTAATAATTATCATCCAATAATATTGCTCTGTGTGTGATGCATTAAAAATCGGCATTGTTTCACTACACAGATGAACACGAAGAAAAATAGCTATATGAAGAGAAAGAAATAACCCCAATAAATCAATGCAAATCAAAAGCACCTGCAATATGTACAATGGAAAGTTAAATTTTCGCATTTATGATATTTTTAATTTTCTGTTCTTCAAAATGTATTCCTCTATTCTACAATTTTATCTAACAAACCTATATTATCAAAATTATTAGTAACAATTAACAAGCCTATATATGAATCAACAAGTTCATACATGTTGTCAATATACTTATATTTTACATCATAGAGCTTTGTTTTAGCATTGTTCAAGTCTACAATACTTTTTAATCCGTGATCATATCCCTGTTCTATTGCGTTAACATAAAGCTCTGCTGATTCTAGTGCATCTTTATACATTGAAACTGATTCTACCGATGAGTAAAAATTGGCTTTATACTGATCATACTGCACTTGAACTTCTTTTTTAGCATTGATTAAATCTTCCTTTGCAGCTTTATTCATAAGCTCAGATGAAGCAACCATTGATGAAACTAATCCGCCCCCATATATTGGAATATTAAGAATTACCATGGCCTGTTGTACATTATTGTAAGGTGTACTGCTTGTCGGATCATCTGTGTTGTATTTAGAAGCAGATGCTTGAAAATCTAAACGAGGCATATGTCCATCGGACGCATTTGTAATCTGTTCTTTAGATAGTTGTAGTGATACTTGCGCTTGAAGTACTTTTAAATTCTTTTCAAAATCATCACTACTTACAATAGATTCTTTCATGACTTCTATACCATCTAAAGTTTTTTTACTTGATTCTAAGGTTGGTAATTTGTACTCTACATCACCGATTAGTTGAGTTAATTTTAACTCATTTACTTTTAGTAATTTTTTTTCTTTATTTAAGCCTATTACTATAGCGTTGTAATCAACTCTCATTTGAAGCAAATCCATTTTGTTTGCTAAATGCATGTCATATTGCTGTGTCAAAACATCAAGTTTAGATTTGTTGTACTCTATATATGACTCGTATGCCTTTATCTTATTGTGTGACTTTAATACATCAAGATATACTTTAAATACACTTTGAGCCAACTCTTGTTTTTTTATATCTGAATTTATTTCGTAAAGCTTACTTCTTGATGTTTCCATAGCTATTCTAGAATAGATATCTGCATTATAGATTGATTGTTGAAGCGTCGCTGTATAATTAAACAAGCCTTGTCTAACATTATTAACACGAGCATAGTTTGGATTATACTCGTAGTCTGATTTTGTGTAATTAGTCGAAAAGCTTATCTGAGGATAAAGTTTAGAGGATTCCTGATTAATCTTTTCTTTTTCTGCTTCAGCCTGATAGACTGAAGACTTAACTGTATTTGCATTTAATTGTGCGAGCTCATAAGCCTTTGAAAAAATAAGGATCTCTGCCGCGTTTATATAACTTGCAAATAAACTTGAGAAGATTATAAATTTAAGTGTTTTACTCTTCATTAAAACTCCTGCCTAACATTTCTCTAAAAGGTTTAATCATATAGTTGAGTGCTGTTCTATCACCAATATTAATCATAACTTCTGCTGGCATTCCTGAGACCAATACAAATCCATGGTCTTCTAATATTTTTTGTCCCTCTTTTGTAACTTCTATTTTAGCCTCATAATAGGGAGTATGCGTTGCCTCATCTGTAAATATATCTGCAGATACATGAATAACTTTTCCTTCAGTAGCAAGTACTTGTCTTAAATTAAATGCTGAAAACTTAATCTCTGCTTTTAGTCCAACTACTACTTTGTCAATATCGACAGTGCTCACATGAGCTATAACTAGAAGTTTTGCATCCTCTGGGATGATTTCAAGTATTGGCTTACTTGGGCTTATAACACCACCGACAGTATGTGAGCTTAGTCCAACAATTGTCCCATCAATAGGTGAAACTATACTACTTCTGCTTAATGTATCTTCATTCGCAATGATTTTTGATTTTAGATCTGAAATGCGTGTTTCAGTTTCTACATATTTTTGTAGAGTATCATTTTGAAACTGTTTTTCTTTGAGTAGTTTTTGCGTACTAACTTCGTTTATCTGCTCTTTCAGCTTCGCTATTTCAGATTTAGCATTTGCCAAATCACCACCTACCATATTGCTTTCTCGTTGCAGGTCTCTAATTTTTTGTTTATCAACTAGTCTCTGTTTATATAAATCTTCCCACTCTGAAACTTCCTCTGCAATAGATACCAACCTGTTTTGCTTGCTCTCAATCAGTGAAGTTGTTCCACTAATTTGGCTTTGTAGTTGTAAAACTCTCTTGCTTGCAATCACAGCTTCATCTTCAATAGATTTATTTGTTGAAACAAATATATTAGTCTGATTTTTTATCGCATCCGCATCAGTTAAATTTTTTGGGAATTCCACATGCTTTAAACCATCTCTTTGAGCTTTTAATCTTGCCAATTGAGCGATGCCATCTTGATATTGAGCCCTCAATATATTAAGTTGGGCTTTAACCTGTACATCACTCAATTTCATTAATATTTGATCTTTTTTTACCTTGTCTCCATCTTTAACAAAAATGGACTCAATTATACCACCCTCTAAATGTTGAATGGTCTTTTTACCCAAATCTGCTGAGACTTTTCCACTAGCAACCGAAGATGTAGCAAGTGGTGCAAAAGCTGCCCATGCACCTAATACTACAAATACCACAAATATAACTGTTAAGCCAAATCTAATTACTGAAGTGTCATCTTGCAATGGCATCTTAATCTGTTTATTATTCATAATCTTTCCTAACTACTTGGTTTACTAAGTGATATTGTTTGCATTGGTTGCGGACTAGCTGCTGGTTGTTGAGGCTGAGCCGTTGCACCTTGGGCTGCTGCGGCCAGTCTTGATAGAACTTCATTCGTGTCACCGTATAGCTCTAGCAAGCCCTGTTTTATGACAGCTAACTTGTTTGTAACTTGCAATATACTCGGTCTGTGTGTAATTATAATTACAGTTGTTTTTGTTTCTTTTAATGATTTGATAGCTTCAACAAGTGCAGCTTCACCTACATCATCGAGATTTGAATTTGGCTCATCAAGAACAACTAAAACAGGATTATCATAAATAGCTCGTGCAAAGCCGACTCTCTGTCTCTGTCCACCAGAAAGTGATTCGCCGCCAGCACCTATTTTTGTGTCATATCCTTCAGGAAGTCTTAAAATCATCTCATGAACACCAGCTTTTTTTGCGGCTTCTACAACTTTAGCAGAATCTACTTCAGCAAATCTAGAAATATTTTGACTTATAGTTCCTTCAAATAGCTCTATATCTTGAGGTAAATAACCTATATATTTTCCTAAATCAACTTTGTCCCATTGGTAAATATCTGCTTTATCAAGCCTCGCTTTACCAGCAGCTAATGGCCATAATCCTAAAATAATTCTAGCTAAGGATGATTTTCCAGCGGCACTTGGTCCAACTATGCCGACAACATCACCTTTATCAATTTTCATCGATATACCTTTTATTGATGGTTGCTTTGCATTTGGTGGGATCACAACCACACCTTCAAGCAATATTTCACCTTCAGGTGCAGGTAGTTCCATATGTTCCTTTCCTTCTGGGAAATTCTCTAATAATCCTTCTAACCTTTTATAGGATGTTCTAGCACTGCTAAACCCTTTCCAACTTCCTATCATCAAATCAAGCGGAGCTAGTGCTCTACCCATTATAATAGAACCAGCTATCATCATTCCAGAGCTTACTTCTGCTTTAATTGCAAGATAACCACCAAGTCCTAGCATAAGTGATTGAAAAAGCATTCTCAAACTTTTTGAAACATTGGACCAAATACCAGCTTTGTTGCTTGCATCTGTTTGTGCATTTAAAAAAGCATAATATTTATCTCTCCAAATATGTTGAATTCTCCCTTTCATACCCATTGCATTTACAACTTCTGCATTTCGTAAGTTTGAATCCACATACATAGTAGAGGCTCTACTCATTACATTTGCTTCTAGTAATTTCTCTTTTGTGTCGTACTCATTCACTATTGTGAGAATCAGTAAAACTATACCAGCAAAAATTGCAAAGTATCCAAACCAAGGGTGAAACATAAAAAGAACTGCTATATATATCGGCATCCAAGGTGCATCAAAAAAAGCAAAAAGACCATTACCTGTCATAAATTGTCTTATTTGCGTTAAATCATTCAGAGGCATAGAAGATGCCTTTCCTGGCTGCTTGTTTGCTAAATCAAATAGTGAGTCAAAAACTCTTTTGCTTAAAAGATTGTCTAGTTTATTCCCTACAAAAACAAGTATTTTAGATCTAACAATCTCTAAAGTAGCCATTGTAATAAATAAAACAACAACAATCAATGTCAGTAATATTAGTGTATCTACACTTCTGCTTGTCATTACTCTATCGTAAAGCTGCAACATATATAAAGATGGAACTAGCATGAGCAAGTTAATAAATAAACTAAAAAAACCAACTATAATAAATGATTTTTTAGATTGCATTATTGCACTTTTTAACTCGCTAACTTTACTATTTTGATTCTTTTGTACTTGTGCCATAGATGTTCCTCGGGTATGATTTTGTGTTAGCTTTGTCTTTGGTGTGCTATGTTAAATAGAGCTTGAATATTATCAAGTGATTTTAGATGTGCATCTATCAAAGCAATTATTCCTTTTCTAACCCAGTCTGCTAAAATGTCATCACTTAAAGCATTTAGTTTTTCTCTATCAACCACTTTAAATCCATTAACAAGTACTTTTTTCTCATCACCTTCTCCAACAGAAATTTCTCTATCTTCAAGTATTCCACTATCAGCTATTGCTTTGGCTACATTATTTGTAATTATTGTCTGATTTTCATGAGATGTTAAAAATTCTATAGCATGAGTCAAAGTTTCAGATTTATCACCGTCTTTTTTAAAAAGTTGTTTTCCTTTTGATTTTGAAAAAAGTGAAGAGTCTTCATCTATAAGTATAACTTTTTGATTAGGATTCTCTTTCGTGCTTGCTAATGAAAAAGGGTATTTTCTAAAGTAGGATGGAACATAAGAAGTTATCCATTTTCCATCTGCATTTATACCTAAAGAATTACCACCAAGTGACACAAGTGCGATTAAAGACGGATTTTCATCTGCTGAAAATACAATAGGGAACGCCGCACCTACTAAAGCAATTTCACTTGCTGTAACTGGTACAAAGGCAGTTTCTTTTGCAAAAAATAAATTTTCTAATGGATTTATCTTTAAATCTTTATGTTTCTCTTTGTCTAAGACTACTAAATTTTTATACATATTTTTCCTTTTTTGTTGTTGTTCTTTTTTTGGACGACCTCTATTTCTTGAAGCCAATACTATACCTACAAGTTCTTCTAAAGTTTTAATAAACTCTAAATTACCTGTAACAAGTTGCTTATCTAAGCAAGTTGATATAAACTCATTTTGTTTTTTATCTATAGAAGCATGAAAAATTTGTGAGTACCCGTTTATTCGCTCACTATCTGTATAACCCAATTTTTTATATAGATTATGATAGGAAACTATACTATCGTTTTTATTAAATAGATTTTTATGAACACTGCTAAATTTATACTCTAATAAAGTAGAAGTCACTCCTTCTTTTAATGGAAGTAACTCTATATATTTCATAACATCAAAAAGAAAAAGAGAATCTTGTATCAGTGATGATTTATATCTGCCTTCCCATAGAGTACCAGTTCTATTGTACTTTTTGTTAAAATAACCAACATAATTTCTTCCTAAACTCTGCATAAACTTTGATAAAGCATCTGCATGTAAAGGTGTAGCTAAGAACTCAAAATAAAGTGGCATCAAAACATAGGAATGAATCGCTAATTCATTTGAAAAATTTAGCTCTTCAAGTATTTTTATAAATGCCACATAATCTGACTCATCTTTAAAAAGAGTAAGACCATCTATACATTTTAGTATTATATGCTGAGATGTATTTTCAACAAAAACTCTAACTTTTCGCGCCAATTCATTCCCTTAATCTATTTTCAATATGTATTGTACAAAAGACAAGCTTTAGTGATTATTAATATACTCAGGCACTATTAAATATTTAATAAATTAGTGCCATAGTTAATTTTAATTCAGAAATTGTGAGCTATTCCCCATTTAAAGCGTGGTATAGCTGATTTTATAAGATTAAATATTTGTTCTAGCAATAAACCTTCTAGTAGGGCTTGTGTGGTAATGTTTTTTGAAGAAAAAGTAATGAGTGTTTTTTTAGTGCTAGGCATATAAGTTAAATTTACTTCAACTAATAGCTCTTCATTTGTGCGTAAGAACTCTAAATTTGCACGGTCTGTTTGTGAGGTAATATTATTATCATTTTTTTTATTGAAATTTATGTCAAAACTTTCTTTTATTATTGGATTGCTAGAATAGTAATTAAAAATAAATTCATCAACAGATGGAGCTAAGTTTAAGATAAAGTTTCTCGTTATCATAAAATCAACTCTATTATTTATGTCTTGATAATTTATAACAACCCTTAGTCTATCTTCCACTTCATCATACATCGGTGTAAATGTATTCGCAACTATTATATTCTTCATGGGCAATATTGTACATAAAATCAGTTGGATTAAAGGTTAATAAGATAGAATTCTGCTCTATTTTTCGCCGACATAGCTCAGTTGGCTAGAGCAGCTGATTTGTAATCAGCAGGCCCGGGGTTCGAATCCTCGTGTCGGCACCACTTACCTTAAATAAATCCCTAAATTACGAACCTTGTCTCCTCTTACATATTTGTTCATTGATAAATATTAAGTAAATGTTAAACGAAGAAATAGATACTTATTTTTAACATTTCAAATGTCAGACATTCTATCGATCCAAACCTTTGAAATATTACCGCAACATTTTAGAAGTAATTGGTAGTAAATAGGCATAT
>JAPLGP010000031.1 GCA_026390075.1 Campylobacterales bacterium | reverse complement strand
TTCTGCAGCGATTCTTGCACCTTCAGTTTTGTCTTTTAATGGCTCATCCGTTCCCTCTAGTACAGGAACACCGATTTGTCGCATAGCAACTTTAGATGCCATTTTATCTCCAAAGAGCGCAATATGCTCTGGTTTTGGACCGATAAAAATAATGCCATTATCTCCACATGCCTGAGCAAACTCTGCACTTTCAGATAAAAAGCCATATCCTGGGTGGATAGCATCACAATCTGCTTTAAGCGCTAAAGCAATAATTTTGTCATAATCAAGATATGCAGCAAGTGCATCGCCCATCATCGGGTAGCATTCATCTGCTTTTCGTACCCAAACACCTTCAATATCAACTTCAGAAAATATAGCAACACTTAAAATGTCCAACTCTTTACACGCTCTGATAATTCTAAGAGCTATTTCGCCTCTGTTTGCAATTAATACTTTTGATATTTTTTTCATGATGTATCTCCGATTTAATTAATTGATGAAATTTTATAACTTTTTTAAAACTAATTCTTCACTATTTTTGCTAATTAAATTATCTGATATTGCTTAAAAAACAGTTTATTTTTGCTAAGATAACACCCATGAAAAAAGAAACACTGCAAAAAAGAGTGCAAATTGCGAATGATATTATGTACTATATCTATACGCACATTGATACAAATATTGATGTCAATGAGCTGAGTAGCGATTTGGGTGTAAGCAAATTCCACATGCACAGAATTTTTAAAGATGTGTTTGGAAAAAATATTTACGAAAGTATAAAATCTATTCGACTTCAAAAAGCTTCAAATTTACTTTTGACCAATAAATATTCAACCATTACAGATGTAGCAAACACCTGTGGTTACAGTTCTCAAACATCTTTTCTTCGTGTCTTTAAAGAGCGTTTTAAGATGACACCGAAACAGTGGAAAAATGGCGGTTATAAAGAGTATGCAAAACAAATTATCGAACAATCACCAAAAGCCAAACAATCTACCGCAACATTCGAACATATAGAACCAACGATTGTAAAAATGCCGCTTATTGAGAGTTACTACATAAGGCACAGCGGTTATAGTGCGGACATCAAGCAAACATGGCAAAAACTTCAAACTTGGATTTTTAGTAACAACATCACGGAGTTTAAGCAAATTGCTCTTTTTCATGATAACCCAACCATAACAGAGCATCATGAGTGTCAATATGTGGCATGTGTAGTTGTGGAAAATAGTTTAAAAATCAAAAGCGACAGATTGCCAAAATTTAATATTTCTGATGGAATTTATGCAAAGTTTGACTTAAGTGGAGACCATGGAGATTTACTCAAATTTATACACTGGGTGTATCATGAATGGCTTCCAAAAAGCGAATATGAAACCACCACAAAACCCTCGTATGCAGTGTATAACAAAAACAGCTACCTCTCAGAAGATAGCAAGTTTGAGATAAGTTTTTATTTATCTATAAAGTTCTAATTATGTTAAGCACTAAAACGAACGCGTCCGTTTTAGTGGCAGGGACAAGATGTCCCTACAACCCCCTAAAGCTACAAAAAACTTTGTTTTTTGAGAATTTCAAGGAGTTTTACGCTCAGTTACTCATCATAAAGTCCAGAACTTAGGTATCGTTCTCCTGTATCACATAAAATAGTGACGATGACTTTTCCTTGATTCTCTTTTCTTGAAGCAATTTCTTTTGCTGCAAATACATTACATCCTGTAGATATTCCCACAATTAAGCCTTCTTTATTTGCAAGTTCCCGTGACATATCTCGCGCATCTTCATAACTTACTTTTAAAACTTCATCATAAATTTTAGTATTTAAGGCATCGGGAATAAATCCAGCTCCAATTCCTTGAATTTTATGAGGTCCTGCTTGTCCGCCTGAGAGAACTGGAGATAAGTCTGGCTCAACTGCTATGATTTGAACATTTGGATTATACTGTTTAAGAACTTCTCCTATTCCAGTTATCGTTCCACCTGTTCCTACTGCAGCTATAAAAATATCTACCCTGCCATCTGTATCTTTAAGAATTTCAAGTGCAGTTGTTTTTCTATGGGCTGCAGGATTATCCATGTTTGAAAACTGTTGCGGAACATAAGAGTTTGGAGTCTGCTCTGCTAATTCAAGAGCTTTTTCTACCGCTCCACGCATTCCAAGAGCTGGTTCTGTTAAAATAAGATTTGCTCCAAGTGCACTGAGTAGCTTTCTTCTTTCCATGCTCATAGAACTAGGCATCGTAAGAGTGAGCGTTATACCAAAACTTGCACAAACCATCGCAAGTCCAATTCCTGTGTTTCCGCTTGTTGGTTCTATGATATGGCTCTCTTTATTTATGTCGCCTCTCTTAAAAGCTTCTTTTATCATGTGAAAGCCAATTCTATCTTTTACAGAGTGTGAAGGATTTAAAAATTCACACTTTCCTAAAACAGTAGTTTGTGTACTATCTGAAACATGTTTTAACCTTAAAAGTGGAGTATTCCCGATTAAATCCGTAACATTTTTTGCATATTTCATACTTCTTTTCCTTTAAATGGTATAACTAATTTGTTTTGAAATCTTTTGCTCATAGGTTTCTAAATCAGATAATGCAATATCAAAGATAGACTCAAGTTCTCTCTTTTTTTCCTCATAAAATAGGGCTAAAACAGGATTTTTCATCTCCGAGTCAACTATGTTTAAATTTCCTTCTAATGCAACAAAAATTTCTTTTATTGTGATATCTCTTGCGTCTTTTGCCAATAAATACCCACCATACGCACCTCTTACACTCGTGAGTAGTCCAGCTTTTTTGAGCTGTCCTAATAACTGTTCAAGGTAGTTCTGAGGAATGGCAGCACCTAGAGAAATATCTTTTATTTGTACGGGCTTAGAGCTTTTGAGCAAATATAACTCATACATCGCTGCCAAGCCGTACATACCTTTCGAAGAGACAAGAGCCATTCTTTACCCTAAAGCTTTTGCTAAATCTTCTATCAAATCTTGTGCATCTTCAAGTCCAACGCTTAGTCTTATAAGTCCTAAAGTGACTCCAGATTTTTCTAAATCGGCATGTGGAACTTGCATGTGCGTTGTACTTGCTGGGTGTGTTATGATTGACTTTGAATCACCAATATTTACAACGACTGAGAATATTTTTGTTGCATTTAAAACATGTTTAGCACTTTCAAAATCTTCTACTTCAAAACTTAAAAGTCCAGAAGCATATCCATTTTTAAAATCTTCACTCACTTGTTTGTGGTAAGGACTGCTTTTTAACCCTGGATAATTTACTTTTTTTACTTTTGGGTGTGATTCTAAGAATTCTGCAACTTTTAAAGCATTTGTACTATGTCTATCCATACGAACACTCAGTGTCTCAAGACCTTGAATAAACAACCATGAGTTAAACGGCGCAGGGCATGCACCCATATCTCGAATGAGAGAAAGTCTTGCCCGCAAAGTAAAAAGAGGAAATGGCAAGTCGGCATACACTAAACCATGATAACTCTCATCTGGCTCATTAAATTGTGGATATCTTACATTTGCTATCAGCTTATCATTCAAACCATTTCTCTCGATAATAAGTCCACCAATCGCAAGACCTTGCCCTGTAATATATTTACTAGCACTATGAACAACAACATCTACACCTTTAGTGAGAGGGTTAAAAAGTATCGGTGTCGCAACTGTGTTATCGCAAATTGAGACTACGCCGTGTTTATTTGCAATGGTTGCAATTTTTTGCACATCAGCTATGGAGACATGTGGATTTGAGAGAGATTCAAAAAATATTGCTTTCGTTTTATCATCTATGAGTGCTTCTAGGTCATCTGCATGATCACTGTCAAAAAGTTTTGCTGTAATACCAAATTTTTTAAGTGTATGTGTTAAGAGCGTCGTTGCACCACCATATACTTTTTTAGCAACTAAAATATTGTCTCCAACTTCAGCCAAATTTACAACAGCATAAAATATAGCGGATTGTCCACTCGAAGTTGCAAGTGCTGCTGCACCTTTTTCAACGGCTGCAATTCTTGTTTCGAGTATTTCAGTTGTTGGATTGTTTAGTCTCGTATAGATTGGTCCAAGTTCTTTAAGTGCAAAGCGATTTGCAGCTGTTTCGGCTGTTTTAAAGTCATACGCTGTTGTTTGGTAGAGAGGAACTGACATAGAGCCAACGCCTTCTTGATTATATCCGTAATGAAGTGCTAAAGTATCTGTATGCATTTCTGCCCCTTAATTTTATATGCCAAAATCGTACACAAAATAAAATTTATTGTCAAGTAAATCTATCGACTTTCTTTTTTTAACTGTTTTTTTAAGCGAATAGGGTATAATTTCATATTATTTTTGATTTAAGGAATTTATCATGCTAAAACTAAAAGAAGTTCTCTCTTTAACTGTATCTGGACTTTTGTTGGCTGCTTTGTCTGGATGTAGCAATGCAAAAGTAGCTACAAAAGAAGTAGGTGATTGTATGCAAGATGGTGTTTCTGCACCATCTTGGGTATGTAAACCTCAAGTACAAGATGCGTATGTTGGAATAGGCATAGCAGAGAAAAATGAAGCGAATGCACCTAAAATGAAAGAGGTTGCACTGAACAGCGGTCGCGCAGAACTTGCCAAACAAATGCAAGTACAAGTAAAAGAAAAGCTTGATAATTACACGCGTACAACGGGAACAAGTGATAAAGAAGCAGTAAATAATCTTTACATATCTATTTCAAAACAAGTTGCAACAAGCGATTTTAATCTTGCAAAAGATATAAAAACTTGGACAGCACCTTCGGGAAAATTATATTGGCTTTTAGTCTCTCCAAAAGCAAATTTTGATGCAGACCTTAAAAATGCAGTGAAATTAAGTTATCTAAATGACAAGGTTACATGGTTAGGTTTTAAATCTAAACAATCTATAGCAAATATTGAAAAAGAGTTTGATGTAACACTTCCAAAAGATCAAACAACGAAAGTAGCACAAGGTTTTCAAGTAGAAACAGTGAATGATTTAGTAGTTGGGCGTAATAGAAAAAAATAACATCAATATAATGTCGAAATAGCCATTAGGAAAATCTATTTCTGTGTGAAAAAAACAACACAAGAGAAAAACAAATATGTTTGAGAAATTTATGATTTATATTAAGAGAATGCGTGGTCTTGAAAAAAGTCCGCCGCGAAAGCCTTTTTCAAAAATCCTTTGGTCGTGGCTGGGTGCATTTTTAGGTATTTATATTATTTCAAATTTAAATGACAGTATCCATTCGAATGTTGTAGATAAAATTTTTCTTATTGGCTCATTTGGCGCGTCAGCGGTATTGATATATGGTGCGCCACAGGTTGAGTTTTCTCAGCCTAGAAATGTATTTGGAGGGCATATTTTATCGGCACTCGTTGGTGTAACAGTGTATAAATTTTTATCTTTTGACCTCTCTGTTTTAAGTGCTATCGCAGTTTCAATGGCAATCGTAGCTATGCATTTTACAGGCACTCTTCATCCTCCAGGCGGGGCTACTTCACTCATAGCTGTCATAGGAAGTTCTCAAATTCATGAGTTGGGATATACCTTTGTTCTTCTGCCCGTCGCGCTCGATGCTTTTGTGATGTTACTCGTCGCTCTCATTGTAAACAATTTATCAAAAAATCCAAAAAGGCATTATCCGCGTTATTGGCTCTAGCTTCAATAGCTATTTTTTTGCATTCAATACAATTCTTTTGTAAAAAATAAACAAATTAATCTTACTTTTACTATAAAGATATAGAATATGAACAACTATTCATTATGTAGAGGTCAAAAATGGAAAATTTAGGATTATCTCTCATCTTTTGGTACGGCATACTTCACGCTTTTGGAACAGATCATTTAACTGCTATAGCGGATTTTTCTATTGGTAAAAACAAAAAGAAAACGATGCTTATTACCACTCTTTTTGCTATTGGGCATGGTCTGAGCCTTTTTGTTTTCGCAAAAATATTGGAGAGTTACAACATAAGTGAAAATATTTTAGGATATGGAGATGTTATATCATCAACAGTAATCTTGAGTATGGGGATGTATCTTTTATTTATGGTTTTCTCAGACCGCATTCAGCTTAAAAAACATATTCATCATGGTGAAGAACATATTCACATTTGGTTTGGAAAAGAACACGCACACAGTAATACTGACACAACTTCAGCATTCACTATCGGGGCACTGATGGGAATAGGTGGAGTTCGAGGAATGCTCATCACTCTTGGTGCTGTACAAGGTCAGAGTGTTGATTTTTTAATGGTTTTAGCTTTTACACTTGGGGTTATGAGTATATTTGTAGGTTTTGGTGTTGTGATACTCTACATCAATAAAAATTTGTTAAATTCAAAACAAAATTTAAGAAGAGTTTTCGCAACTGCCGGTGTTATTTCGGTAGTTGTTGGCTCGAATATGTTACTCAATTAAATAAAAAAAGGACGAACAATATGTGTAAAGATTGCGGTTGTAGTATAACAGGACATAGTCACGAAAAAAGTCATTCTCATGGGGAAGCTCATTCTCATGATGAACATCACCATCATCACGGTGCGAGTCATGAACATCAAGAAGCGCATGCACATTTGCATGACAATCCACAACTCAATGACAAAAAAACCATCGAAGTTATTACAAAAATTTTAGATAAAAACAATCAAGAAGCAGAGCACAATCGTGAACATTTTAACTCGCATGGTGTTTTGTGTATAAATCTTATGAGTTCGCCAGGAAGCGGAAAAACAGCACTTTTAGAGAGTTTGGCGAAAATGAATGCTTTTAAATTTTGTGTTATTGAGGGCGATTTAGAAACAAGCAAAGATGCCGATAGACTTACGGCATGTGGAATTGAGGCACACCAGATTCAGACGGGTTCGGCGTGTCATTTAGACGCATTTATGGTGCATAAAGCTCTGCATCACATGGACTTGGATGCGGCGGATGTCTGTTTTATAGAAAATGTCGGAAACCTTGTTTGTCCTGCGAGTTATGATGTTGGAAGTCACTTAAATATAGTATTAGTTTCTATTCCTGAGGGTGAAGATAAAATCGCTAAATATCCAGTGATGTTTCGTCAAGCGGATTTGATTTTGTTCACAAAAACAGATCTTCTTCCACATTTTGAGTATGACATGGAAAAAGAGAAAGAGATGGCGAGAAAACTCAAACCAAGCGTAGATATTTTAGAAGTGAGTGTTAAGGATGAAGCATCTCTGAAAAAAGTGGCTTCATGGATTAAATTTAAAATGGAGATGCGATAATGTGCCTTTCAATACCCTCTAAAGTGATAAAAATAGACAAAGAAAATAATATAGCAACGGTCGATACTATGGGCGTGCAACGCGATGCAAGTTTGGATTTGATGCACGAGGATGCTGTGCAAATCGGGGATTATGTCCTTCTACACATCGGGTTTATTATGAATAAAATCGATGAAGAGGATGCACTTTTGAGTTTAGAGACTTATCGAGAAATTATAGAAGCGATGGATGAAGAGGATAGGCAAAGGGCGATTTTGGACGGGGATGAATGCCAAAATAGGGGTGCGTAAATGACACTTGAACTTAAAAATCTTTATGATGATTTTAGAGATGCCAAGACAATAAAAGCGTTTGCCAAAATCATCAAAGAGGACGCTCTCAAACTTCCACATGCCATAAACATCATGGAAGTTTGCGGTGGACATACGCACACGATTATGAAATACGGCATCCTGCAACTTCTCCCAAAAAACATTAAATTTGTCCACGGTCCAGGGTGTCCTGTCTGCATCATGCCCAAAGAACGAATCGACCATGCCTATGTTTTGGCGATGCTTCAAGATGTGATTTTGGTGACGCTTGGCGATATGATAAAAGTTCCAGGAAGCAACGGAAGCCTTCAAGACGCAAGAAGTAAGGGAGCAGATGTACGGTTTGTTTATTCGCCTCTTGATTGTCTCAAAATCGCAAAAGAAAATCCACATGCCAAGATAATATTTTTTGCCATAGGTTTTGAAACCACAACCCCAATGACCGCTGCACTTTTAGATAGTGTAATAAAACAAGATATAAAAAACATCTTTTTTCACATCAATCATGTCACAGTTCCAGAAGCGATGGTGGCTCTCATCTCAGACAAAGAGTGCAACATCAACGCATTTTTAGGGCCTGCACATGTGAGCGTCATTAGCGGAAGCAAGATTTACGAAGAGTTCCCCAGAGATTTCCACATGCCAGTTGTCGTCTCAGGTTTTGAGCCTGTGGATGTGATGCAGAGTATCAGCATGCTAGTCAAACAGTTTGCAGAAAATAGATGCGAACTTGAAGTGGAGTACAAAAGAGCAGTGAGCCGAGAGGGAAATCTCAAAGCACAAGAGCTTATAGAAAAATATTTTGAAAAAGCACAAAATTTTAGATGGCGAGGTCTGGGCGACATCCCAAAAAGTGGTTTAAAACTAAGAGCTGAGTTTGATGCCTATAATGCAGAAGTGATTTACAAAGATATTTTGCCACACGAGCCAATCGACGACCATAAACTCTGTATCTGTGGAGACATCCTCAAAGGCAAAGCAAACCCGCCAGAATGCAAAATCTTCGGTACAGCATGTAAACCAACTAGCCCAATTGGAAGCTGTATGGTCAGCAGTGAAGGGGCGTGTGCGGCGTATTATAAATATGGAAATTTGATGTAAAAATATAAATTTTTGCAAAATGCAATATTTTTATATTGTTGCATCAAAAAACAGTACTATACAAAATTAAAAGCTATAATTTTAAAAAGTGACGGGGGTCGAAAGTTGTCTAATATAATCAAAGCTTTTGTGAATATTGTAAATAATTATCAAACTACCGTAAACCATGTGACTAACGGAAACAATAGAGCAAACAACATGGGTGAAGGTTTAGAAAGCTTGATAAAAGATGCTTTTGCAGGTACTACGAATGAAACAAATGAACAAAACAGACTCGAAATTTTTTCAAGAGTTTACTCTTACAGCGGAAACAAAAATAATCCACCAGATTTGATTTTAAGAAACAGCGATGCCATAGAGATTAAAAAGCTAGAATCTTATAACACCGCAATAGCACTCAACAGTTCCTATCCAAAAGCAAAACTTTTTTCAGACAGCACGATGATTACGACCGCTTGTAGAAATTGTGAAACTTGGACTCAAAAAGATATGCTTTATGCCATAGGCAATATACCTAAAAATACAAATCAGTTAAAATCATTATGGCTTGTATATGGAGACTGTTTTTGTGCCGATAAAGAGATTTATGAAAGAATAAAAGACACCATTTCAAATGGTATTTCCTCTATACCTGATGTAGAGTTTACAGAGACCAATGAACTTGGAAAAGTAAAAAAAGTTGACCCGCTAGGAGTTACGGATTTACGCATCCGTGGCATGTGGCATATAGAAAACCCTACTAAAATTTTCAACTATCTTTATCAATACGACAATACAAAATCATTTCAGCTTATTTGCCTAATGAAAAAAGAGAAGTATGAATCATTATCGCTTGAAGACAGAGAAGCAATAGAAAATTTTGAGAATGAAAATGTTAGTGTTGTAGATGTAAGAGTAAAAAATCCTAATAACCCTGTTCAGTTGGTGGATGGGAAGTTGTTGGTGTTTAAAGTATAAAAGGATAAGAAATGTTACAAGAAATAATTATTATATTTGATGAAAAAAACAATAGTAAAAAAGGAACATATTTTGAAAATTTAGTCAATGATATTTTTGCTGAACAAAGATATCAAATTTATGGAAATGTCAATGTAACTGGTCAAGAATTTGATTTAATTTGTACTCATAAAGATAGAAATAATGAAAAAATATTAATTGAATGTAAAGCTAAAGAATCCCTGCCTTCATCTGATTTAAATTTATTTAATTTTAAAGTTCTTGATAATAGTTTTACTCATGGAATTTTTATCTATAATAAAAACTTTGAGCATCAAGTAAAAGGAACTATAGATAAATGGGAAACAGAAGGTAAGTATAAAAATTTATCATTTTGGAACGGAGCAAAAGTAATAGAATTACTAGTTGAATCTAGAAAAATAAAGAAATTTGAATTTGACGACAGCCAATTTCAATTGACAAAGGTAATTTTATTTTTTTCATACGATGGTTTTTATTATATTCCTTTATTTTCTGATACTACGCAACCAAAATATTTTTCTATTTATAACGCTAAGTCTATGGAAGTTGTAAATGATAGCAACACAATTGATATAATAAAAAAATATGTAAAAGATACACAACAGATTGAGCTTTATGAATTTTCAAAAAAAGAAAATCAACAAAATATTAAAAATACAGAAACTGAATTAGAAACAATAGCAGAAGTAAGTGAAAGTCAAAGTTGGTATGACTATAAACCAGCTTCTCTTAAATATTTTGTTGGTAGAGATGAATTTACTGCAAAAATCATGGACTTGCTTAAAGATATTTCAAACAAGACAACTGAACATAGAATTTTTTATATTGATGGTAAATCAGGTTGGGGTAAAAGCTCATTGTTGGTAGCACTAAAAGGCAAATTAAGCAATAAACAAAATAAAAATAAATACTTTCCTTATATTGTTGATTCAAGAAGTGCCAATGCACAAAGTTTTATATCTTTGGCATTTAATAATATGCTACACAAAGCTTATAAAAACAATTTTATTCCTAAGGAATTATCTTCCATAACCATACCATCACATTTTGATATTATGGGTGCAAAAGAGATTACTTCCTTGGAGAATTATTTAATAACAAACAATAAACTACTGATACTAGTATTTGATCAATTTGAAGATATTTTCAGGAAAGAAAGTGTACTACAAAGTTTTTTTAAATTACTTACAGACATAAAGGCTCATCAATCAAATATTATTTTAGGGTTTTCATGGAAAAGTGAAACGATTATATCTGCTGATGAAAAAAATATTTCAAGATTATTGTCACAATCAAAAGAACATGCTGTATCGATAACAGTGAATGAGTTCACTATAACAGAAAGTAAAAAGTTTATAAAACAATTGGAAGGTTCGATTAAAGTAAAGCTAGATGAAGAATTTAAAAGAAGGATAATTGATAATTCACAAGGTTTTCCTTGGTTGGTAAAAAAGCTATGTGTCCATATATACAAGCAAGTACAAGCAGGTGTAACTTTAGATGATTTATTTTCTCAAGATTTAAATGTTGAATCATTATTTAAAAAAGACTTAGAAGAGTGTAATGATGCAGAAATCAAAGCGATAGAGTTGATTGCAAAAAGAGCATACGAAGGAAATATGTTTGATAGAATAGAGGTAGATGAAATAATTTCTCAAGAGGTTATTACCGCTTTAACCAATAAAAACTTAATTATCAAAACAGGTACAAAATATAATATCTATTGGGATATTTTCAGAGATTATTTAGTTACAGAAAAAGTACCAAAAGTTGGGGAAACATATTTAATTAGAAGTACACCAAACCCTGTATTTGAAATTTTATCTATATTTGAAAACAAATCCGAAATGACATTGGATGCGATTTCAGAATATACTTCAAGCCAACGCAATACAGTAGATAATCTATTAAGAACTTTGCGAGATTTTGGTTTGGTAAAATATGCAAATGAAAAGTTTTCATTAAAAAATACGGGTATGAAAACCAATGAAAACGATTTTAAAAAAATAATTAATAAAAAATTGCAAAACCATACTTTTTATTTAGAATTAATGAAAATCACAGACAAGAAAATCACATTGGAAGATTTGATTGAAATTATTAAATTAAAGAATAATAGTGATAGAAAATATCAAGAAAAAACATTAACTGATTATGCTCAAAAATTTTTGTTATGGTTAAGTTACACTGAGCTTAAAATTGGTAATTTAGAGCATGGTATATTACAAAAAGCAAGGAATGAAAACAGTTTTACCCCACAAGAAAAGCCTACAAAGGTTATAAAATTTTTTAATACTCTTGACGAAAAAACTGAATATCCAAAAGAGTCTTCAAAATTATTGTATGATTTAAAGTCATTAGGCTTAATTACATATAAGAATAATCAAATTAAATTTACTGATGATGGATTGAGAGCCAAAGAAAATAAAAATATTATTTTTGAAAATGCTTTAAAAACAGATAAAATTAAGTTTTCATACAATACTTACTTTTCTAATCCTAATCTTAAAAAAGATAAATTTAAAGATCAAATTAGTGATTTACTAACTAACTTATCACATAAAAGCTATATTAATGCCACTGGCAACAAATTATATGATTGGGCAGAGTTGATATATAAATATAAACAAAGTGAGATAGCTCAATGAACATAATATCTCTCTTTTCAGGTGCAGGTGGTTTAGATCTTGGTTTTGAAAAAGCAGGTTTTAACACAATTTGGGCAAATGAGTACGACAAAGAAATCTGGGAAACTTTTGAAAAAAACTTTCCAAATACAAAACTTGACAAAAGAAGCATAGTCAATATTCCCTCTGATGATATTCCAGAAGCAGTCGGGCTTATAGGTGGGCCGCCGTGTCAGAGTTGGAGTGAGGCTGGGAAGTCTCGTGGCATAGATGACCAAAGAGGGCAGTTGTTTTTTGAATTTATAAGAGTTCTTAGAGATAAAAAACCACTTTTTTTCTTGGCTGAAAATGTTTCGGGTATGTTGGCAGGGCGACATGACGGGGCTTTGGAAAATATAAAAAATCACTTTATAGAGAGTGGGTACAATCTCTCTTTTAAACTTTTAAATGCACATGACTACAATGTTCCTCAAGATAGAAAAAGAGTTTTTTTCATTGGCTTTAGAAAAGATTTGAATATCACATTTGAATTTCCTGAAGGGCTTGAGAACAAAAGATTTTTACAAGATGTTATTTTTGATTTGAAAGATAATGCACTTGCAGGAAAAAATAAAACATACACAAATGGAAGTGACTGCAAAGTAGAAAATCATGAATATATGACGGGTGATTTCTCATCTATGTACATGTCACGAAACAGAGTTAGAAACTGGGATGAACCCTCTTTTACAATTCAAGCCGGAGGAAGACATGCCCCTCTTCATCCACAAGCTCCAAAAATGGAATTTGTAGAGCAAAATAAAAGGATTTTTGTACCTGCAAAAGAACATCTCTACAGAAGACTTAGTGTGAGAGAGTGTGCAAGAATACAAACTTTTCCCGATACACATAAGTTTTACTATACTAATTTAACCGCAGGATATAAAATGGTGGGCAATGCTGTTCCGCCAAATTTAGCATACTATTTGGCAAAAAAAATAGCACGAGACCTACAAGAAGTTCTTAAAGAGAGAAAAAAATATACAAATGAAACTTTTATTGCTCAAGAAAGTTATAACAATGGTAAATCTACAGCATATTAATAAAACATACAAAAATATGAAAGAGTGCAAAATCTTCGACTCAGCCTGTAAACCAACAAGTCCAGTCGGAAGCTGTATGGTCGGCAGTGAAGGGGCGTGTGCGGCGTATTATAAATATAGGAATTTGGTGTAAGCAGGGATATTGTGGAGAATTCACATTGCTTAAGAAAATTAAAAGAGTTTAAAAAATATGTACAAAGTTTTGTCAATGCACATAAAAATAGCAATAAAGATATTCATGTTTTAAGAGTAGTAAGTAGAGATTTGTGTTCGTTACTCAGTGCTACTGACCCTTTTTATGAAAGAGTTAAAAAAGTGATTAAGATAAGCAATAAAATAAGAGATATAGATGTGTTTTTTGAGTTCTTTCTCTTATATTTGCCAAAAAAGTATCTCAATACATTAGATAGAGAGAGTATAGAAAAATTCACGAATGAAAGTAGAAAAAAGAAGATAGAAAAGCTTCATGAATACCTAAAATCTTTAGTTGTTCCAAAAAGTGTTCTGTGCAAATACGAAGATGATAAATTTGCTTTGATGGATAGTAATGAACTGAAATTAAGTAAAATAGAACTGCATAAATATAGAATATATATAAAAAAATTACTTGCTAGAGAAAAAAACAGCGCACTAAAAGATGAAACAAAAATAAAAACTCTTGACAAAATAAAAGATATTTTAGGAACTATAAATGACAACTATCACGGATTGGAGAGGCTGAGCAGTTATAAGATAGATGCTTCGTTATTTAAAAAAATAGGAAACTATGTAGAAGAAAAAAATCTAAAACTTTTTAATCGATTTACAAAATTAAATCAAAAATACACAAGGAGTCTTTTATGAAAAAAGTTTATTTAATCAGACATGCCAAATCAAGTTGGAAGGACTCTTCACAGGATGACTTTGAGAGACCGTTCAATAAAAGAGGCAAACTGGATGCACCGTTAATGGGAGCTAAACTTCACGATAAAAAAATTGTGCCTGATATAATTTTATCAAGTCCAGCATTAAGGGCTAAAACAACCGCAGAGATAATTGCAAAAAAGATAGAGTATAAAAAAGAGATTGTATATAAAAAAAATATGTATGAGACGAATGCAAGTACGCTTCATAAAATATTGACCAAAATAGCGGATAAAAACAGTGTAGCGTTTTTGTTTGGACATAATCCTAGTTTAAATGAACTGGCTGAAAAATATATAAATTTTAACGAAAACATCCCGACATGTGGAATTGTGGAGATTGAGTTTGATTGTGATAGTTGGGTAGATATTAGTGCTAAAAATGCAAGGTTCGTCTCGTTTGATTATCCGAAGAAAGAGAAGTGAATAGAGTTGAAATAGATATAATGTCTTATATAAATTACAAGGCTTTGAGTTATGAGTTATAAACCACCGTTTACTATAAATACAAAAATTATAAATTTAGTAAGTCTTATAAGTGAAAAAATTGGTGGAATGTCTTTATCAAAAAAAGAACCTTTCAAATTAAGAAAAAACAGTCGTATAAAAACATTAGTTGGAACTCTTCAAATCGAAGGCAGTACACTCGATGAAGAAAAAATTACAGCACTCTTAGAGGGCAAAAAGATTTTAGCAACTGTACGAGAAGTTGCAGAAGCTAGAGGTGCAATCGAACTTTACGATACTATGCAAATGCTTGATTATAAATCTCAAAAAGATTTGTTAAAGTCTCACAAAATACTTATGCAAGAGCTTTTAGAAGATAATGGAAAATATAGAAAATCAAATGTTGGAGTTGGTTCTCAAAATGGAGTGACGCATGTCGCACCACCGTATGATAGAGTTTATATGCTCATGGATGATTTATTTGAATGGTTAAAAAAGACGGATATGCATCCTCTTCTTGCTAGTAGTATATTTCATTACGAATTTGAGTTTATTCATCCTTTTAGTGATGGAAATGGAAGAATGGGTAGATTTTGGCAATCTCTCATACTCTATAATTATAAAGAAATGTTCGCCTATATTCCAATCGAGGGAATGGTACAACAAAAACAAAATGGGTATTACAAAGCATTAGAAAAATCGGGAAGTAGTGGAGAAAGTACACCTTTTATTGAGTATATGCTTGATGTAATACTTGAGACATTAAAAGAGCTAGAAAAAGAAAGTATTCCTAATAATGCACAACAAAATGCACAACAAAATGCACAACAAATCTTGGATGAGATAAAAAATGATAAATGTATCACGATAAAACAGCTCTCAATTATATGTAAACTCGGCACAAGAACAGTGCAAAAAATTATTAATGAGCTTAAAGAGCAAAATAAATTAAAGAGAGTTGGTTCAAATAAGGGTGGATATTGGGAGATAATAAAATAACTTATGAGGATAAAAAATGCACAATAATGATTTACCAAAAAAAAGTAAAGAGGAAGATAGTTTAAATTTTGCTCCATATGCATCAAGAGTTGCAAAAGGTATTTTAAACTATTCTCAAGATGAGACATTTATACTCTCTATTGAGGGAGAGTGGGGAAGTGGCAAAACTACTTTAATTAATTTTATCAAAAATGAAATTAAGGGTTCTGAGAAAAAAGATAAGTATAGAATTATTCATTTCAATCCTTGGCTTATCACTGATATAAATCAGGTTGTGAAACTTTTTTTTGATGAGTTAATGAAAATTATTCTTTCTGTGACTACAAAAGCAAAAAAAGATGAGTTTAAAAAAGATGTTAAAAAATTTATTGCTGCTATCGCTCCTGATAGCGTAAGTATAGGTATAACTGATGCCATAAAAGCCAAATACAATATAGCTAAACGATTTCAAGATGAAGATAAAGATAACCTAGAAAAAATCAAAGAAAGAATAAATGAGTATTTAAAAGGATTAGAAAAAAAAATAGTTATTATAATAGACGACATAGATAGACTTACTGACAAAGAGACAGAGTTTATATTTAGGCTTACAAAAGGGATTGCAGATTTTGACAATCTGATTTATATACTACTCTACGATAAAGGTGTAGTGTCAAAATCTCTTGAAAAGTTTAAATCGGAGAAAGGTCAAAAATATCTTGAAAAGATAGTTCAGTATCCATTAACAATCCCAAAACCACATAAAACAACCATAAAAAGACTATTATTTAAAGAGCTTGATGAAATACTAGAAAAGCTTGAAACTGAAAAAGTAAAATATATCTTTAATAAAGAAACTTGGAGCCAAGTCCATTTGGTAATTGATAAATATATAAAAACTGTAAGAGATATAAATCAGATTGTAAATATTGTTTCTTTTGAATATCCAATTATTGCAGAAGATGTGAACTTTACAGATTTTTTTATAATTTCTCTTATCAAACTAAAAAATCACACATTACATGAGCTAATCCAAGATAAACCTAGTGATTTTTTTATTGGCAATTATAGAACATCTGAAGTAATAGAAAAAGAAAAAAAAAGGATTATAGAAAATTTTAATGAGAATTTGAAAGATTTTTTTGAATTTAAGGATTTGTTAGAAATAATTTTTCCAATATATAGTAAGTATGATTTTGGACGGAAAGGCAGTCATACAACAAAATATATTAGTAATATTAATTATTTTGAAAATTACTTCTCTTTTTCAACATCAGATGACAAAATGTCTATGAAAGAGTATTACATTATAAGAGAAAAGTTATTAAGTTTGGATTTTGAAGCTTTTAAAGAAGCATTGCAAGAAGTTGATAAAAAACAGAAAAGTCAATATTTTTTAGATATGTTCTATGAGCTTAAAGAATCGATTGAAAAAGAAGGGATTGAAAATGCTTTTTATAATACTTTAAAAGTCTGTAAACTGTTAAAAAGTGAAAATGTAGGTTCCTATTTTGGTGCATCAGTTAGCTACGAACATTTAGGATACAGTTTACTTTTAGAGCATAAAAGTGTCGATAATTTTCTTTTAGATTTTTATAAAAATGATGATGAAATATCATTTATAATTAAAGCACAACTATTAAAAGACATTAACGAAGAAATTGTAAAAGAATACAGTGATAAAAAAGTAATCATTTCGAAAGCTACTCTTGAGGAACTTAATAACGTAGTTAGAGAGAAGTTAGAAGACATTACACTGAATAAAATTTTGGAAGGTTTACACCCATCATATATTGTTTATATCTACGATAGTTTTAAAGCTTCATTAGAGAAGTTGTCAAATGAGTTAAAAGATTATATTTTTAAAGATACCAAAAGTTTTTTTGAAATATTAAAAGTTTTTGAAAGAGTTAGTAAAGTTATGTCATCTAATACAGGACAATATGACAAACATTCAATTGCAAAAGATAATCTTTTAAACTTAATAGATTTAAATGAAGTAGAAGAATATATAAAAAACTTAAATATATCAACATTATCAGATGAACAAAATATTTTGTTAACTTATTGGAAGAATAATGAAAAATGGTAAAAATATGAACAAAACAATAACCTTGGCATGTGGAAATAGTTGTGAAGGAGAACGAAGCAATGACATTTGAAAATTTACTCTCTAGTATAAATCACATACACACCTCGTTACAAATAAAAGCTTTGCAAAGTGTGAGCGTAAACTTGACTATTAGAAATTATCTCATCGGTTATTATATAATCGAGTATGAACAAAACGGGAATGATAGGGCTGAATATGGGGCAAAAGTTATTCAGAATTTAGCTAATAATTTAAAGCATATAAAGGGATTGTCATTAACAAACTTGAAAATGATGCGACAATTTTATATGTTTTATCCACAAATAAGTCAGACAGTGTCTAGCCAACTTAATATTGAATATAAAAAAAGTCAGACAGTGTCTGACAAATCTAGAATTGATGGCGAAAGACTATTGAAACATTTTGGTTTTAGTCATTTTATAGAACTTATAAAAGTTGATGATGAGATAAAACGGCTCTTTTATGAAGTTGAAGCGATTAAAGGTAACTGGGGTGTAAGAGAATTAAAACGACAGATAGAGAGTCTACTTTATGAAAGAGTGGGACTCTCTACAGATAAAAAATCATTACTTCAAAGCTTAAACAACAAAAAAGAGATTTATAATCTTACTGATATTATAAAAAATCCCTACATTCTTGAGTTTACAGGACTTGCAGAAAAAGCGAGTTACAGTGAAACTGATTTGGAGAGTGAACTTTTAAATCATATTGAGGATTTTTTACTCGAGCTTGGAACTGGTTTTTGTTTTGAAGCTAGACAAAAAAGAATTTCGATAGAGAATGAACATGATAGAGTAGATTTGGTCTTTTATCATCGCATATTGAAATGCCATGTTTTGGTAGATTTAAAGGTAAGAGCCTTTTCTCATGCAGATGTTGGACAGATGAATTTTTATCTCAATTACTATAAAAATGAGATTTCAAGCGAAAATGATAACCCTCCCATAGGTATTATTCTTTGTACTGATAAAAATCATACAAAAGTTGAGTATGCAACAGCAGGTTTGGACGAAAATATGTTTGTGTCAAAGTATAAAATAGTTTTACCATCGGTAAATGAACTATGTAAACTTATAGATGAAGAGATACAAGAGATTATAACGGAGAGAGAAGATGACTAAAACAGTAACCTTGGCATGTGGAAACGGTGGGGAAGAGAATAATGAACTTATCTCTAGCGTGTTTTACAAAGCCTTTAAAAACGAAATTTTAGAGCGTAGTGAAGATGCGGCGATTATTCATGGGGGTGCTTTGGCATTTTCTACCGATAGTTTTACGGTTTCGCCTCTTTTTTTTGCTGGAGCGGACATAGGAAAACTTGCGGTTTGTGGGACTTGTAATGACCTCGCTATGATGGGAGCTGCTCCGAAGTATTTGACTTGCAGCGTGATAATCGAAGAGGGTTTTGAGATTGCACAGCTTGAGCGAATCGTAGAAAGTATGAAAAAAGAGCTTGAGGTAAACGGTGCGATTGTGGTAAGTGGCGATACAAAAGTTGTGCCTCGCGGAAGTGTGGACAAGATTTTTATCAACACTACGGGCATTGGCGAGGTGCTTAAAAAAGGGATTAGTTCTAACAATATTACTGAGGAAGATGTGATTTTACTCAACCGTGATATCGGTTGTCACGGTGCGACTATTTTTGCTGCTCGGGAGGGGATTGAGATGAGTTCCGCGCTTCAAAGTGATTGCACCTCTTTATTTCCACATGTCAAAGCGTTGCTTGATGCGAACATAAAAATTACCGCCATGCGAGATGCAACGAGAGGGGGAGTGAGTGCTGTTTTGAACGAATGGGCGAAGCAGTCAAATGTTTGCATTGAGGTTGAAGAGGAAAAAATTCCTATCAGCGATGAGGTTAAAGGCATCTGCGAAATGCTTGGCTTTGAGGCAACTGCTTTGGCGAATGAAGGCACATTTGTTTTGGCTGTAAAAAAAGAGGACGCAGATACGGCATGTGGAATCTTAAGAACCTTCAATCCACATGCCGAGATTATAGGAATCGTCACAAACAGACATGCTAAAAAAGTGATACTCAAAAGTGCATGGGGAACTTCAAGATTTTTAGAAACTCCAACGGGTGAACTTTTGCCGAGGATTTGCTGATGCATGAATATAGTATAGTTCAGTCGCTTTTAGATGCATGTGAAGAGAATGCAAAAGCAAATGATGCGACAAAAGTGACGAAAGTTGTAGTAAAAATCGGCGTGATGAGTGGTGTTGAACCTGAGCTTTTAAAAACTGCTTTTGATACTTTTAAAGAGCAAACAGTTTGTGATGGTGCTGAGTTTATTATGAACATTCAGCCTATTAAGATAAAGTGTAATAGTTGCTTAAGTGAATCTACTTTGGCGAAGTTGGAGTACTGCTGTCCTCATTGCCAAAGCGTAGAACTTGATATTCTTGATGGCGAAGAGATGTATCTGATGCAATTGGAACTTGAATAAGTTTTGGCATTAAACAAAACTTAAAGCTTAGATGGATATAATTCCAGACTTTTTGTAGAAATAGGACTTTAGGGTGCGTGATTTTTTCTGCACTCAGAAGTTGATGTTAATATAATATATTTAAGGACCATAGATGTACGCAATTATTAAAAATGGTGGTAAGCAGTATAAAGTTCAAGAGGGTGATATCTTAAAATTTGATAACATGTCTCTTGAGCCAAAAGCTATCATCGAAATTAAAGAAGTTCTAGCTGTAAACGCTGGTGAACTTAGAATGGGAACACCATATGTAAATGGTGCTATTGTAACTGCTGAAGTTATCAATGAAGGTCGTGACAAAAAAGTTATTACTTTTAAGAAGCGTCGTCGTAAAGATAGTAAAGTTAAAAGAGGTTTCAGAAGAGATTTCACTCGTGTTCGCATCGTTAAGATAGCTGCATAATCAAGATTAAGGAGTAAAGTATGGCACATAAGAAAGGTCAGGGTAGTACACAGAATAATCGTGACTCGGCTGGTAGAAGACTCGGTGTTAAGAAGTATGGTGGTCAAGCTGTAATCGCTGGTAATATCATCATTCGTCAAAGAGGAACGAAAGTTCACCCAGGTAAAAATGTTGGTATGGGAAAAGACCATACAATTTATGCACTTATTGAAGGTGTTGTTAAATTCGAGAGAAAAGACAAAAAACGCCAACAAGTTTCTATAATCCCTGCTGCATAATTCTACAATGTTTGGGCTTTGCCCGAATATTCTGCTTCAATCATTAGGTTTTACACCTAAATAACTAAAATATTTAACAGTTTACTCTTTTTTAAAATCAAGTGAATTTTTAAGTATTATCAACTAAGGATATCTACAATGTTTACAGATAGTGTTGAATTAACCGTTTCATCTGGAAAAGGTGGACAAGGATGCGTTGCATTTCGTCGTGAAAAATTTGTTCTTAATGGCGGACCAAATGGTGGCGATGGTGGAAAAGGTGGCGACATCTGGTTTAAGTGTAATAATAATACGCATACACTCTCACATTTTCAAAAAAAGATGCACATAAAAGCAGAAAATGGTGTTCAAGGGGAAGGTCGAAATATGACTGGTCGCTCTGGTGCGAAAGAGGTTATTATTGTTCCACCTGGAACTCAGATTATCGATATGGAGAGTGGTGAAGTTCTTTTTGACATGTTAGAAGATGGTCAGGAAGAGGAATTTATCACAGGTGGAAAAGGCGGACTTGGAAATACGCGTTTTAAATCATCAACAAATCAAAGACCAACTTATGCACAACCTGGCGAACAAGGTAAGACAAGACAAGTAAAATTGGATTTAAAACTTATAGCCGATGTTGGGCTTGTAGGTTTTCCTAATGTTGGAAAGTCAACTCTTATTTCGACAGTTTCAAATGCGCGTCCAGAAATAGCAAACTATGAGTTTACAACACTTACTCCAAAGCTTGGACAGGTAAATATTGGTGATTTTGAGTCTTTTATCATGGCGGATATTCCTGGAATTATTGGTGGCGCTCATGAGGGCAAAGGTTTAGGAATTCAGTTTTTACAACATATTGAGAGAACGAAAATACTTTTATATATGGTTGATTTGGCTTCCTACAGAGATTTAAAAGAGCAAATCGAAACTCTAAAAAGTGAAATTTCAGCTTTTTCTCAAATAATGGCAGAGAACAAATATGCAATAGCACTTACTAGAGTTGATATTGTACCGCCTGAAGAAGTTTCTGAACTTGTTGAAAGTTTCTTAAATCTTATTGGCGTGAGTGCAAATAAGAGTAGTGAATTTAATTTTGATGCTGAGCTTCCTTATTTTATTCAAGAAAATGCAGATGAAACTTTAGGGTATGATAAATCTTTACCATACTTTATCGCACCGATTTCTTCTGCTACAAATAAAAACATTGAGCCTTTAAAATACTCTCTGTTTAATTTAGTACATACAAATAGACAAACAAAATAGTATTGCAACATGAAAAGAGTAGTCGTTAAAGTTGGAAGTGCTGTTTTAACACAAAATGGTGTTATTGCACTTGATAGAATGCGGGCATTGGTTGATTTTTTGAGTGAGCTTCAAAAAGAGAATGAAGTTATTTTAGTCTCTTCAGGAGCAGTCGCTGCGGGTTATACAAAACTCAAACTCGATAGAAGTGTGCTGAAAAATAAACAGGCACTCGCCGCTATCGGGCAACCTATTTTGATGAAAACTTATGCTAAAAAATTTGCAACGCATGAGATTATTACGGCGCAAGTTTTAGTGTCCGCTGCTAATTTTAGTAAAACCGATGATATTGAGAGAATCAAAAATACTGTGGATACACTTCTTAGCAGTGGGGTAATTCCTATCGTCAATGAAAATGATGCAACAGCCACAGAAGAGCTTGTTGTAGGCGATAATGACCAACTCTCAGCCTATATGACAAAACATACAGACTCAGATATATTGATAATTCTCTCAGATATTGACGCTTTTTATGATTCAGACCCACGAGAAAATCCACATGCCAAGATTTTAAAAGTTGTAAATACCATTGATAAAAATGAGCTTGAAAAAGAGGTCAACCCAAACAATGTTTTTGCAACAGGCGGCATCGTTACAAAACTCAAAGCGGCGGATTATTTGTTGGCATGTGGAATTGATATGTTTCTCACTAGCGGATTTGATTTGACTCATGTAAAAAGTTTTATGTTAGAGAAAAGTCATATTGGTGGAACTTTTTTTACAAGTGCTCAGTAAATGAAAATAATTTTTATGGGTACACCTGAGTATGCTAAAGAGATTTTGCAACGACTTCTCGATACAAAAAATATAGAAGTAGTCGCAGTCTATACGCAACCTGACAAGCCAGTTGGAAGAAAAAAAGTGATGACTGCACCCGAGGTTAAAATCTTGGCATGTGCAAATGAAATTCCCGTGTATCAACCAAATCGACTTCGTGAGAGCGCGGTTGTACAAGAGCTTTTGAAAATTGAGTGTGATTATATAATTGTAGCGGCATATGGGCAGATTTTGCCACGAGAGATTTTAGACCATGCACCTTGTATAAATCTTCATGCTTCGATTTTACCGCAGTACCGCGGAGCGAGTCCGATTCAGCAAACACTTTTAAATGCTGACAAGCAAACGGGTGTTACGGCTATGCTTATGGAAGAGGGTTTAGATACGGGCGATATCATCAAGATAGAGACTATTGATGTTGGCGATGATGAGATGGTGGAATCGCTTTTTGATAGATTGACGCAAGTAGCTGCTGATTTGACACTCGATGTGCTTCAAAATTTCAATGCATATACTCCAATAAAACAAGATAATGCACATGCCACGCATTGTTCTAAAATTACAAAACAAGATGGTGAAGTTCGTTTTGAGAGTGCTGTGAAACTTTATAATAAATACCGTGCATTTACTCCGTGGCCTGGAATTTACTTGGCATGTGGATTAAAGCTCAAAGAGATTTCATTGGAAGAAAATCTGTCTCAAAATGAGATGGGTAAAATCTTAAAAATAGATTCTTCAAGCATAGTTGTTGGATGTAAAGAGGGAAGTATCAGAATTTTTAGGGTTCAGCCTGAATCAAAAAATGAGATGGATATTCTTTCCTACATTAACGGTAAAAGATTGAGCCTTGCAGACACTCTTTCTTGAGTCTGTAGGCTCAACTCAAGAGTATTTAAAAGAGCTAGTGAGAGAAGGTAGCATAGAACTTCCACATGCCATAGTCGCTAATATACAAACGGATGGCGTTGGAAGTAGGGGGAACTCTTGGAACGGTTTAGAGGGAAACCTTTTCTTGTCATTTGCAATTCCTCTCAAAGATTTACCAAATGACTTAAAACTTGAATCATCTTCCATCTATTTTGCATCTATTTTGAAAGAGACTTTGAGTGAGTTTTCTTCTAGGGTTTGGTTGAAATGGCCAAATGATTTTTATGTAGATGCGTTAAAAATAGGCGGAATGATTACTACAGTAGTTAAAGAGAGCGTTATTTGTGGGGTTGGATTAAATTTACTTATAGCTCCTGAGGGGTTTGGAACTTTAGATATAACTATCACGAGGGAAGAGTTGTTAAAAAAGTATTTTAAAAATATTGAAAAAAATATCTCATGGAAGCAAGTTTTTAGTAAATATGAGTTAGAATTTTACAAGAGTAAAAACTTTTTCACACACGCAAATAATTTAAAAATTTCATTATCTGAGGCTACCCTTCAAGGTGACGGCTCAATAATTAGCAACGGCAAGAGGATATTTAGTTTAAGATGAGCGAAGTAATAGTAATAGCAAATCAGAAGGGTGGCGTTGGTAAAACAACAACAGCTGTAAATTTGGCAGCATCCCTTGCTGTTGCAGAAAAAAAAGTACTTTTGATTGACTCAGACCCTCAAGCAAATGCAACAACATCTTTAGGTTTTCATAGAAATGATTATGAGTTTAATATTTATCATGTTTTGATTGGCACTAAAAAAATTAAAGATATCATACTCAAATCAGATTTACCAACTCTTCACTTAGCTCCATCAAATATAGGTTTGGTTGGAATTGAAAAAGAGTATTATGATGCAAGTAAGATACAAGGTCGCGAACTTGTTTTAAAAAGAGCTATTGAAAGTATCAAAAAAGATTACGATTATATTATTATTGATTCACCACCAGCCCTTGGACCAATGACGATTAACGCGCTTTCGGCATCAAACTCAGTTATTATTCCTATTCAGTGTGAATTTTTTGCACTTGAAGGATTGGCTCAACTTTTAAATACTGTAAAATTAGTTAGAAAATCGATTAATCCTAAACTAAGTATAAAAGGTTTTTTGCCAACTATGTTTAGTGCACAAAATAATCTTTCAAAACAAGTTTTTGCTGATTTGCGTCAACATTTTAATACTAAACTTTTTAAAGATGCGCAAGATGAATATATAGTAGTACCAAGAAATGTTAAACTTGCAGAATCACCATCTTTTGGGAAACCAGTAATATTGTACGATGTAAAATCGAGTGGTTCAGAAGCGTATCAAAATTTAGCACAGGCAATAATAAGATAAATGAAGTCACAAAAATTAGGTAGAGGATTAGATGCACTTTTTAGTGAAATAAATGAGGCGTATGATAATGAGGGAACACATCAAGACGCTATACTTGAATTATCTCTAAAAGATATTAGACCTAATCCATTTCAGCCAAGAAAAACTTTTGATGAAGAGTCGTTAGCAGAGTTAGCAGAATCTATAAAAAAAGATGGTTTAATTCAGCCTATTGTTGTTACAGAAGATATTGATGGTTATATTTTAATTGCAGGTGAGCGAAGACTTCGTGCCTCAAAGTTAGCAAAACTTAAAACAATTCGTTCAGTAGTTTTAAATAGAGATGAGCAAAAAATGAGACAATTTGCTCTTATTGAAAATATTCAAAGAGAAGATTTAAACTCCATAGAACTGGCAGATGCTTATAGTGAACTTATAAAATTACATAGCATAACGCATGAAGAATTAGCGACTATGATAAATAAAAGCAGAACACACATAACAAATAGCCTTCGATTATTGCAATTATCACCTAAAACACAAAAATCATTAATAGAAAAAAAAATAACTGCTGGTCATGCTAAAGTGCTCATTGGATTAGATGAAAAACAACAGCAACTTATGGTTAATTCTATTATTGGACAAAAATTAAGTGTAAGAGAAGTTGAAAGTACAATAAAAAATATAAAAGAAGATAACCAACCTGTTACTTTTAAAGAAGTTGTTAAATCTTATGACTTTTCTAAGGTTAAAAGTAAATTGAGCTCTTTAGGTTTTATGAGTAATTCTTCGAGAAATAAGCTAACTATTGAGTTTTTAAATGAAACTCAAGTAGAAGAGTTTTTAAATAATTTCTTAAAATAGATTATTTTTTATACAACAACTGTATAAAAAATAAGATAATATTTAGCAGATATTATACAAAATATAAAAAAATTTATAATTTTCTTTCTACTTTAACTATCCTTTCAATTTTCTCATAGTATAATCACGCAACTTTTAGGAGGTGCTATGTTAGATATAAATCCGATACTACTTTTGGCTACATTTGTTGTATTTCTTTCACTTATTGCCGTTCTGAACAGTTGGCTTTATAATCCATTATTTGCTTATATGAAAAAACGAGATGAAGATATCAAAAATGACTTTGATAAAGTTAGTTCTAATGATAATGAAATCCATGAGTTATATTCAAAAGCAGAATCAATTATTATGAACGCTAAACTGGAAGCTTCGGTCCTAAGAGAGAAAGTTATTGCGGATGCTAAGGAATTGGCTGATAGTAAGTTAGAAGCAAAACGAGCTGAATTAGCAAATGAGTATTTAGAATTTGAGAAATTACTTGATAATTCTAAAAAACAATTGAATGATGAGTTAATATCTCAAATTCCATTGTTTAAAGAAGCTGTTAAAGCTAAATTTAGTCAAATATAAGGATGTGATGTGAGTAGAATTTTAGTATTTATGCTAATGATATCAACTTATGCATTAGCATCTGGTGGTAGTGCAGAAGGAGCAGGTACAGATATCGTTCAAAGAACGGTCAACTTTGTACTATTCGCAGGTCTTGTTTGGTATCTTATTGCTGAACCAGTAAAGAATTATTTTGTATCAAGAAGTCAAGCAATTGCTGATGAATTGAAGAAAGTGCAAGATAAGTTAAATGAAACTATAGCTCTTAAAAAAGAGGCTTTATCTAAGATATCTGATGCTGAAAAGTATGCAGAAAAATTGACTGCTTCTTCAAAAAAAGAGAATAAAATTATTAATGACAATATGATGGCTCAATGTGAAGTTGAGTTAGAAACATTATCTAAGCATCATACTACTTTAAAAGAGTTTGAACAGAGAAAAATGGTTCGTAATGTTGTTAAAGATGTTCTAAATCAAGTACTCACACAAAGTAGTAATGATTTCGATATAGAAGCTATGGCAAATGTTATCTTAAAGAAGGTAGCTTAGTATGGAAAAATTAATTGCAAAACGATACATCAAAGCTTTAAAAGAGAGTTTTGATACTGAACTTATGGAAAATGTAAATTCTGTTTTCTTTGCTTTGGCTGAATTATTTAAAAATGAAAAATTTATCCAAATTATTGACAATCCAAATGTTTCTATTAAAGATAAATCAGATATTTTACTTAAGGCGGTTGAGTCTGCAAAATCTGAGAAGATTAATAATTTCATTAAACTACTTGTTGAAAATAAGCGCATTACCATAATTCCTGCAATAGCAGAAGCTTTGCGAAAAGATGTGGCGCTATCAACT
This sequence comes from Campylobacterales bacterium, assembly GCA_026390075.1. Taxonomy (GTDB): domain Bacteria; phylum Campylobacterota; class Campylobacteria; order Campylobacterales; family Sulfurimonadaceae; genus Sulfurimonas. The sequence continues at coordinate 87,804 of JAPLGP010000031.1, read as the reverse complement.
AAAACTTATAAAGGTATTATTTACAGCAATAGTGATGTTGATGCAAAAGTTATACAGGAATTAAGTGGTAGTTTAAGTAAGAAATTTGATTCTAAAATATCGTTGGTATTTATTAAAAATAAGTTTGATGGTATTAAAGTTGATGTAGAAGATTTAGGTTTAGAAATTAATTTTTCTAAAACAAGAATTAATAATCAACTTATAGAACATATAATAAAAGCAATTTAACTTCATGAGAGGAAAACAATAGTGGTAGCAAAAATTCAAGCTGATGAAATCAGCTCAATAATTAAAGAGCGTATCAATAACTTTGAATTAAGTGTTGATATTAACGAAACAGGTAAAATAGTTTCTTATGCTGATGGTGTTGCTCAAGTTTACGGACTTAACAATGTTATGGCTGGAGAAATGGTAGAGTTTGAAGAAGGAACACAAGGTTTAGTTATGAACCTTGAAGAAGGCAAGGTAGGTGTTGTTATTCTTGGTGGTGGAGCACTACTTAAAGAGGGGATGTCTGTTAAAAGGTTAGGTCGTTTATTACGTGTTCCAGTTGGTAGTGCACTTCTTGGTCGCGTTGTGAATGCTCTTGGTGAACCAATTGATGGTAAAGGTCCAATTGAAACAACTGAAACTCGTTTCGTTGAAGAAAAAGCACCTGGTATCATGGATAGAAAATCTGTTCACGAGCCTATGGCAACTGGTATTAAAGCTATTGATGCTCTCGTTCCAATTGGTCGTGGACAAAGAGAACTTATTATTGGTGACAGACAAACTGGTAAAACTACAGTTGCTCTTGATACAATTATTAACCAAAAAGGTAACGGTGTTGTTTGTGTTTATGTAGCTATTGGACAGAAAGAGTCAACTGTTGCTCAAATCATTCGTCGTTTAGAAGAACATGGAGCATTAGAATATACCATTATTGTGTCATCTACTGCTGCTGAATCTGCAGCATTACAATTTTTAGCTCCTTATACTGGTGTTACAATGGGTGAATATTTCCGTGATAACGCTAAACATGGTTTAATTGTATATGATGATTTATCAAAACATGCAGTTGCATACCGTGAGATGTCACTAATCCTTCGTCGTCCTCCAGGTCGTGAAGCTTACCCAGGGGATGTATTTTATATTCACTCTCGTTTATTAGAGCGTGCGGCTAAAATGTGTGATGAAAGAGGAGCTGGTTCGTTAACGGCTCTTCCAATTATTGAAACACAGGCTGGAGATGTTGCAGCATATATTCCAACAAATGTTATATCTATTACTGATGGTCAAATTTTCTTAGAAACTGACCTTTTTAACTCAGGTATTCGTCCAGCTATAAATGTTGGTTTGTCTGTGTCTCGTGTTGGTGGTGCTGCTCAAATTAAAGCTACTAAGCAAGTTGCTGGTACTTTAAGACTTGATCTTGCTCAGTATCGTGAACTTCAAGCATTTGCTCAGTTTGCATCTGATTTGGATGAAGTGTCTCGTAATCAATTAGAGCGTGGACAAAGAATGGTTGAAGTTTTAAAGCAAGGACCTTTCTCTCCACTTTCTGTTGAAAAGCAAGTTGTTATTATTTTTGCTGGTAATGAAGGCTTTTTAGATGATATGAATGCATCAAATGTTGTTCGTTTTGAAGCTGAACTTTATCCATTTATTGAAGCATCTTATCCTCAAATATTTGAGAGCATAAAAAATACTTCTAAAGTAGATGATGATACAAGTACACTAATGACTAAAGCACTTGAAGAATTTAAAGCTAGCTTTATAGCGGCATAAGGAATACTTTATGGCAAACTTGAAAGATATTCAAAGACAGATTAAGAGTGTTTCAAATACTCAAAAGACGACTCGTGCGATGAAATTAGTATCAACTGCTAAACTTCGTCGTGCTGAAGAGTTAGCAAAACGCTCTCGTCTTTATGCTGCAAAAATGAATCAGGTTATTGCCGAAATAGCTGGGCGCATTAAATGTAACAAAGTTGGAGGACTTGACAATCGTTTTTTTCAAAAGATTGAAAATCCAAAGATGGTTGATATAGTTTTTGTAACTGCAGACAAAGGTTTATGTGGTGGTTTTAATATTCAAACTATTAAAGCTATTAAAAAATTAATTGCAGAGTATGAAAAACAAAATGTAAAAGTGCGTTTACGCGGAGTCGGTAAAAAAGGTATTGAATTTTTTAAATATAATGAAGTTGAACTTTTTGATTCAGCTTTAGGTTTAAGCTCGAAACCAGAAAAGAAAAGATCTGATGAATTCATCATGTCATCTGTAGAAGACTATAGTGATGGAAAAATTGATGCTCTTCATATTGTGTATAATGGATATAAAAATATAATAACTCAAGAGTTACATGTTAATAAAATATTGCCAGTAGATTCAGATCAATTTGATTGTAATGAAGTTCAAAATTCAATGCTAGAAATTGAGGCAGATGACGAAGAACATGTATTAACTTCTTTAGTAAATAAGTATGTTGAATATAACATGTATTACTCTCTAATAGATTCAGTTGCTGCAGAACATAGTGCTAGAATGCAGGCTATGGATTCTGCTACAAATAATGCTAAAGAGATGGTTAAAACACTTAAGGTTAAATACAATAAAGCTAGACAAGCAGCTATTACTACAGAACTTATAGAAATTATAAGTGGTGTGGAGTCGATGAAATAATGGAGAAAAATATGATTGGTAAAATTAGCCAGGTTATGGGCCCGGTTGTTGACGTTGATTTTGATGGTTATCTTCCAATAATTAATGAAGCAATTGAAGTTAAAGTAAGTATAGAAGGTAATGAAACTCGTTTAGTACTTGAAGTTGCAGCTCACCTAGGTGATGGTCGCGTTAGAACGATTGCAATGGATATGAGTGAAGGTTTAGTCCGTGGTATGAATGCAGTTGCTACTGGTTCTCCTATTAAAGTTCCTGTTGGAGAAAAAGTACTAGGTCGTATTTTTAATGTAATTGGTGAAACTATTGATGGAGGTGAACAAGTAACTGATGCACCTACATGGTCAATACACCGCACTCCACCACCATTAGTTGATCAGTCAACTACTACTGAAATGTTTGAAACAGGTATCAAAGTTGTTGACCTTTTAGCACCATATGCAAAAGGTGGTAAAGTTGGACTATTCGGTGGTGCTGGTGTTGGTAAGACAGTTATTATCATGGAGCTTATTCATAATGTTGCTCATGGTCATGATGGTTTATCCGTTTTTGCTGGTGTTGGTGAAAGAACGCGTGAAGGAAATGACCTTTACCATGAAATGAAAGAATCGAATGTTCTTGATAAAGTTGCATTGTGCTATGGTCAGATGAGTGAGCCTCCTGGAGCAAGAAACCGTATTGCTTTAACTGGTCTTACAATGGCTGAATACTTTAGAGATGAAAAAGGTCTTGATGTATTGATGTTTATTGATAATATCTTCCGTTTTGCACAATCTGGTTCAGAAATGTCTGCACTTCTTGGTCGTATTCCTTCAGCTGTTGGTTATCAACCAACTTTGGCTCGTGAAATGGGTGCATTACAAGATCGTATTACATCAACTAAAACTGGTTCAATTACTTCAGTTCAGGCTGTTTATGTTCCTGCAGATGATTTAACTGACCCTGCTCCAGCTTCTGTTTTTGCTCACTTAGATGCTACAACAGTACTAAACCGTAAAATTGCTGAAAAAGGTATTTATCCTGCAGTTGATCCACTTGATTCAACTTCAAGATTACTTGATCCACAAATTTTGGGTGAAGAGCATTATAATGTTGCGCGTGGTGTTCAACAAACGCTTCAAAAATATAAAGATCTTCAAGATATCATCGCAATTCTTGGTATGGATGAATTATCAGAGGATGATAAAAATGTTGTAGAGCGTGCTCGTAAAATAGAGAAATTTTTATCTCAGCCATTCTTTGTTGCTGAAGTATTTACAGGTTCTCCAGGTAAATATGTTTCTTTAGCAGACACTATTAAAGGTTTCAAAGGAATCTTAAATGGTGACTATGACCACATGCCAGAGGGTGCATTTTACATGGTTGGTGGTATGGATGAGGCAATAGAAAAAGCTGAGAAGCTAAAAGCTAAGTAATTCATAAAACTAAAGGAGTGGTCATGGAAAAGTTAAAACTTGAAATTATAACTCCTAATGGTGTAATCTATAATGATTACGCTGTTAGTGTAGTTCTTCCAGGTGAAGAAGGGGAATTTGGTGTTCTCGCACACCATGCATCCTTAACTACTTTGTTAGAAGCTGGTGTAATAGATATTGAAAAAGAAGATAAATCTGTAGAGTCTATATTAATTAACTGGGGTGTTGTTCAAGTTGATGAAAAAAAAGTAATTGTTTTGGTTGAAGGTGCTGTTGCTATTCGTGGTGAAAATGATGGTGCTATTGCTACTGCCCTTGAAGATGCTAAGAAACTTATTAGAGATATAGCAGACTCAAACCCTGCAATAGCCGCAGTATCTGCAAGAATTGAATCTGCAGCTCAGAGATTATTGTAATACATGACTAATCAGTTACTTGATTTTTATTTAAAAAGCCATCCAGTTACTATAGGTGTATTATTACTTTTATCGGTATATTTTATAATTTTAAATTGGGTGTATTTTTACCGCTATTTTTTTCTTAGTAGTTGGCTTGTAAAGGAAAATAATTCTTTAGAGAGTTTACTTATGGGATCTACATCGGTAAATCATGATTCCTTTTTAAAGAATTTTCTTAAATCGAGCGGTAATAATTCTAAAGAAATTTTAGATTTAGCAATGTTAGCAGCTACAAAAGAAGCGACGAAAGGTCTTTCTATTATATCTGTATTTGCTTCTACTACGCCGTTTATTGGTCTTTTTGGTACTGTTGTATCTATTTTAGATACATTTTCTCATATTGGTCAGACTAATGGAAGTATGTCAGTTATATCAAGTGGTGTATCTGATGCACTTGTTGCAACTGCATCTGGTATTTTTGTTGCAATTTTTGCATATACATATCATCAAATTTTAAAAAGAAAATCATTTGATTTAATCAGCTTTTTGCAAATGCAAAGTGATGCAATTTTAGCTCGTAAAGTATAAATTATGAAATATGATTGGGACGATAAGCCAGAATTAAATATTACTCCATTAGTAGATGTTATGTTGGTTTTATTAGCTATTTTGATGGTTATTGCTCCAAATATCGTTTATGAGGAGACAATTAAATTACCTCAAGGCTCAGTTACAAAACAACTATCAGCAATTCCACCTGTACACATTGTTATTAAAAAAGATTCAACAATAACGGTTAATAAAGAAAATTTCTTAATGAATGCTTTTATGGATAATTTTTCGCAATATGCTAATAAATTAGATAAAAAAGCAACTGTGTTAATAAGTGCAGATAAAAGTTTGGATTATGGAGTTGTTATGTCAATATTAGCAGCCGTAAAACAAGCTGGATTTTCAGAGGTTTCATTAGCTACAAATGGTTGAAAAAAAATCTCTATTTATTTTGAGCGGTGTTATTTCACTGTCAATTTTCACACTTCTAATCTCTTTTCTTTTATATGCTATATACTCATCTTCTGAAATTAAAACATATGCGCTTAAAAAAGACAACTTTGTTTCAATATCTTTAGAAACTTCAGTAGCCCCAAGTAAAAAAACTAAAACTGAACCAACTCCAGTTGAAGAAAAGCAAAAAGTTACAGAAGCTAAAAAAATTGATATTGGTGAACTCTTTAGTGAGGTAGCTACAAAAGAAATAGATAAAAAAGTTGTAGAGAAAAAAACTGAAGATAGAAGAGTTCAGGAAATGCAGAAAAAACTAAAAACTAAAACAGAAAATGAAGCTGAATCAATATTAAAAAAAATAAATAATATGGATGCCCCAGCCAAAGATAAAGAGGATAATCCTACTTCTAGTGGCAATGAAGTTAATGAGTATTATGCTAAAATTCAGGCAATAATTTATGAACATTATACTCCACCTTTAAATTCACAAGGCAATACTGTTAAAGTTGTTATTGAGTTAAGTGCGATAGGCAAAGTTTTAGATTTTAGAATTTTAACTTATTCTTCTAATAAATCTTTCAATGAAGAGTGTGATAAAATTAAAGACAGGTTAAAAGATGTTCTTTTCCCTGTAAACCCAAAGAATAAATCTGATAGAATTACTTTTACTATTACATCAGATAAAAATTAATTTAAAGGAGCAATTTTGAAAATATTTTTTACATGGTTGTTTATTATTTCATTCTCTTTTGCGGGCGATGCTACATTTGATGTTATTAAAAAAGTTGATTCGCTTCCGTCAATAGCGGTAGAGGATGCATCTATAAGCTATGATAATACATTTAAGATGCAATTTTTTAAGGCATTAGTTGCAGATCTTAATGTATTATCTATATTTAATGTAGATGGAAATTATAGAAATATAAATTTCAATGATAATAATGTTCTTGTTGAAAACAAAGATATGAAATATGTTTTAAGATATAAGATGCTTGAAGATGATAGTGCTGGTTTTAATGTTGAATTAAAATTATATAAAGATAATGGTGTAGTTTTTACGAAAGCTTATAAAGCAAATAAAAATGATTTTTATATATTTATATCGCACGCTATTGCAGTTGATATAAATGAGTTTATGGGAGAAGCATCTGTTGAATGGATGAAAAGAAAAGTTATTTTTTCAAAAAATGTATCTCCTAAAAAAACTGAAATTATAATATCTGACTATACACTTACATATCAATATAAAATTATTGAAGGTGGTCTTAACCTTTTTCCTAAATGGGCTAATCAGGCACAAACTTCATTTTATTATACATCTTTAGATAAAAAGCCTACTTTAAAACAACTTGATATAAAAAGTGGTCAATCAAAAGCTATTATGTCTTCAGACGGTATGATGATATGCTCTGATGTAAGTGCTGATGCAACAAAGATACTAGTTACGATGGCACCAAATAATCAGCCAGATGTTTATTTATATAATGTAGCGACTCAAAAATCAACTAGAATTACTACATATGTTGGAATAGATGTTGGTGGTCAATTTATGGATGATAACACTATTGTTTTTGTTTCAAATCGTTTAGGATATCCAAACATTTTCTCGCAAAAAATTAATACTGGTGTTGTAGAGCAAATGATTTATTATGGAAAGAGCAATGCGGCATGTAGTGTAAATGGTGAATATGTTGTATATAAAGCTAGAGAAAGTTCTGATGCATTTTCAGGAAATACTTTTAATTTACATCTAATTTCTACTAAAACAGATTTTGTTAGAAGGCTCACTGCGACGGGGGTGAATGAATTTCCAAGATTTTCTAAAGATGGTGATGCTATTTTATTTATAAAAAATTACATGGATCAAAGTTCTATTGGTGTTATAAGATTAAAAAGTAATAAAAACTTTCTTTTTCCACTTAAAAGTGGTAAAGTTCAATCTATGGATTGGTAAAAACTAAAAAAACTAAAAAAAATGATTTTTATATAGTTTTTTTAAATAATTTTAGATATAATTTCGAGATATAAAATAATGAGGAACAAGATATGAAAAGTATAGTACTTTCGAGTGTGGTTGTAGCGGTTTTAGTTTTTAGTGGTTGTAGTTCAAAAGAGCCATCAGTAGATGCAAGCAGTGGTGCTAATTCAGGTATGGGTAATGAGTCTGCTAAGGGTTCAATGAATGGCGAAACAAGCGAAATGAGAATTGCTAGATTAGAAAAACAATTCTCGTCAGTTTATTTTGATTTTGATAAATTTGATATCCGTGCTGATATGCAATCTAAAGTTTCTGATAGCGCTACATTAGCAAAAACAGAAGCTAAAGATTTAACTATCAAGTTAGAAGGTAATTGTGATGAATGGGGTAGTGATGAGTATAACTTTGCACTTGGTTTGAAAAGATCAGAATCAGTTAAAAAGTCTCTAATCGCTAGTGGTGTTGATGCTAGTAAAATTACAATGGTAAGTTATGGTGAAAGTAATCCAGTATGTACTGAAAAGACTAAAGATTGCTGGTCTAAAAATCGTCGTGTAGACTACAAACTTCTTCCATAATTTATATGAATAATAGTATTTTAGTTGCATTTATTGTAGCTATTGCTTCTTCAAATATTATTGCCGCCGAGCCATCAGCGTTCGGTTCTGGCAATTTGGATGATTCTACTCCTTATGGACAAATCTCAAATGAGAGAGTTGTATCTGAAAATAAAAATAATCTTCAAAAAGTTTCTGCTAGAAGTAATAATCAAAATGGTGATATTGATTCTATTCGAGAAAGAATTGATGGACTGCAGAGTATTATAGAAAGCTTAAGTGCAAAAACACAAAGTAATAAAGCTGAATTAAATAAATTAACTGAAAAAAATTCTGATGTATTGAGAAATTCTGATGTATTTGGTAAGAGGTTAAGCGATGTAAATCAGAATAATGCTGAAGATATTGCAAAACTCAAATTAATAATATCTGAGCTGTCTAAATTAATTGACAAGATAAACAAATCCTATGTAACTAAAGATGAGTTTAATATTTTAGTTGATGAAGTAAATAAATTTAAAGAGCCCACTTCAAAAGAATCAAAAAATAAAGCAGTAACAAAAAAAACTGATCTAGTAGATAATACTGAAAAAACAAATAAATCTGATAAAACAAATAAAGCTGAAAAATCAGATTTAGATAAAATGTCAACTGAAATTATTGATACAAAAGCGAAAGAATATTTTGACAATAAAAATTATGATAAATCAACTGAATATTATAGTTATTTAATAGATAAAAGTTATAAACCAGCTGTTGCACATTATATGATTGGTGAGATTAATTTTAAAAGAAAGAATTATTCAGAAGCTGTTGCTTATTATAAAAAAAGCACATCTTTATTTCCTAAAGCATCTTATATGCCAACACTATTGTTACATGCAGGAATATCTATGGATAATTCAGGTGATAAAAAAAATGCAAATGCATTTTATGAAGGCTTGATAGCAAAATTTCCTGATAGTAAAGAAGCAGAGGAAGCTAAAAAACATCTCAAATCTGCTAAATAGTCATAAAGTATTTCAGAAGTTTTTTAAGTTTTTATGCTAAAATCCACGCAAAATAATCAAAAGGTAAGTTCAATGTCAATAGAAACAAATCAAATTGTGTCAATAGAGTATGAAGTTCGTGATGAAAATAAAGTTGTAGATAGTAATATTGGTGGAGCACCATTGGTATTTATGTTTGGCAAAGGTCAAATTATTCCAGGTTTAGAAAATGGAATAAAAGATATGGCTATTGGTCAAAAAGGTGATATTCTTGTTAAGTCAGAGGATGCTTACGGTACTTATAATGCTGAAGCGAAGCAAGAAGTTCCATCAGATCAATTTGCTGGAATTGATTTAGAAGTAGGAATGACACTTTTTGGGCAAGGTGAAGATGGTGGAACTGTTCAAGTTACAGTAATTGAGATATCTGCTGAAACTGTAGTTATAGATTTTAATCACCCCTTAGCTGGAAAAGATTTAATGTTCACAGTTACAATTAATAATATAAGAGATGCATCTGCTGAAGAAGCTATGACTGGTATTCCTGCTGAAAATAAACATGAAGATGATGATTGTTGTGGTACTGGTGGTGGCAGTGGTTGTGGATGTCACTAATTTTATAACTGTCTCTGATGCTTCTTCGGAAGCATTTAAAACAGCAACTCTCCTTAAAACACTCAATGTTAACTCTCTTATTACTGGAGAATTGGGCGTTGGAAAAAAAAGTATTGCTAAATATATCCTTCCAAATGCTCCAATTTTGGACGCATCTAATTTTGATGAATTATTAATTGCTATTGAAAGTTATAGAGAAATTATTATTTCTAACCTAGAAAACTCACCTAATATTAAAAGAGTGATTGACACTATTAATGCAAATAGCATAAGAGTCATCGCAACTGCAAAAACTTCGTTTTACAATCAATATGTTGATGAATTGTTTAGTGTTAAATTCGATATTCCACCATTATTTCAAAGATTAGAAGATGTTCCATCTTTAATAGAAAAATTTGCGATGGAAGCTTCTTTATTGTTTGGCGCAAATGGAAAATTTAGTATTAAAAATTTTAAACCAGATTTAAGTAAAAATGCAAATTCTTTGAGAAGACAAGTCATGGTAACTTATCTTTTACAAGATATAAAAGATACAGAATTAATTGATATAATAGAAAATTACCTATCAAATAAACTTGGTTCGAACAGTGACTATAAAAACTTTTTATATCTCTATGAAGTGCCTTTAATTAGAGCTGGACTTGTTAAGTTTAAATCTCAATTACAACTATCAGACAAATTAGGCTTAAACAGAAACACATTAAGAAAAAAAATATCAGATAACAAAGATTATTTACAAGGATAAAAAATGCAAAAAAAAATAGCAATGATTTTCGCAGGACAAGGTAGTCAAGCAATAGGAATGGGAAGAGCTTTTTATGAAAATTCTGATATTGCAAAAGAGATGTTTAAAAAAGCTGGTGAGAGAATAGGTGTTGATTTTGAAGCACTTTTATTTAGTGAGAATGATAAGTTAGGTCAAACAGCTTATACACAACCTGCAATTTTATTAGTTCAGATGGTAGCATACCGTCTTTTTCAAGATGCTGACCAAACAAAAGCAACTCTTTTTTTAGGTCACTCTTTGGGTGAATTCTCTGCTTTATGTGCGAGTGGTGCAATTGATTATGTAGATGCAGTAGAACTTGTACATAAAAGAGGCTTGTTAATGCAAGCGGCATGTGCATCTATTGAAGCTGGAATGATGGCTCTTGTTGGGATTGATGATGGAGCTGTTGAAAAAGTATGTGATGAAGCTCAAAAGAGTGGCAAAAAAGTTTGGCCTGCAAACTATAATCAAGATGGGCAGTTAGTTGTAGCTGGTATGAAAGCTGATTTGATATCTCTAGAGCAGACTTTTAAAGATGCTGGTGCAAAAAGAGCGATTCTTTTGGATATGTCGGTTGCTTCTCACTGTGATTTATTATCATCAGCACAAGAACCATTAGCAGAGTTGATGTCTAAAATGATTACAGATACATTTACAGCTCCAATCATTTCTAATGTTACTACAAAGCCTTACAGCACGAAAGATGAAGCAGTTTCACTTTTAAAAGAGCAATTGGTAAAACCTGTAAAATATAAACAATCTATTGAAGCAATAGCCAACGATATTGATATCGCAATTGAATTTGGCAATGGTTCTGTGCTTAAAGGTCTTAACAAAAGAATTGCAAAAGATTTAGTAACTTTAAATGTTTCAGATATCGAGTCCTTAGCAAAAGTTATAGAAGAAATTCGCTCATAATATGAGGGTAACACTTGCTCAAACATCGCCAAAACTGAGTCGCTCAAATCTTGCAGAAATACTTTCTATAGTGAATGAGTTTATGCATGAAAGCGACATCATTATCTTCCCTGAACTCTCTCTCAATGGCTACTTACTTCAAGATAAACTTTATGAAGATGCTTGGCATGTGGAAGAGTTGGACGAATTAAAAAGTTTGAGTCGGCATGTGGATATTGTCGTAGGTGCTGCTATAAAAGATGGTAATAAATTCCAAAACGAAGCTCTCTATTTTTCTCAAGGCGAACTTTTGAGTAAGCATACGAAAGTTCATTTGCCAAATTATGGAATGTTTGAAGAGGCGAGATATTTTAGTGCTGGAAATAAATTTGAGAGTTTTCTGGTTCCACATGCCAAGATATCTATGTTGGTTTGTGAAGATTTATGGCACAAAGAAGTGCATCATGCTCTTATCAAAGAAAATCCTGATTATATTATTGCACTTGTTGCTTCCCCTGCACGGGGTTTTAATGAAGATGGTTTAGAGATTCAAGAGCAGTGGTATGACATTATCAAAACAGTTGCAAAAAAGTGTCATGCAAAGTTATTTTTTGTAAATCGTGTTGGATTTGAAGATGGGCTTGGTTTTTGGGGTGGAAGTTGTATCGTAGATGAAAACGCAAATATAGTGCATCAGTTACCAAAGTATGAAAAAAGAGTACAAACATTTGAAATATAAAGGGATAGTATGAAAATAGCGATAATGGGTGCAATGCCAGAAGAGATAGCACCAATACTAGAAAAAATAGGCAATTATAAAACAACCGAATATGCAAAAAACAAGTACTATGAAGCATCGTATAAAGGTGTAGATTTAGTCATAGCGTATTCTAAAATTGGAAAAGTATTTTCAACTTTGACTGCTACGACGATGATTGAGCATTTTGGTGCGCAGATACTTCTATTTTCAGGTGTTGCTGGTGCAATTTCACCGAGTTTAAAAGTAGGCGATTTGATTGTTGCCACAAAACTATCACAGCATGATTTGGATATTACAGCTTTTGGACATCCTTTTGGATTCGTTCCAGAGGGTTCAGTTTTTGTTGAAGCAGATAAAAGCATGATAGAGATGAGTAAAGAAGTTGCATCCGAGATGGGTAAAAGTGTTCAAGAAGGTATCATCGCGACAGGAGATCAATTTGTTGCAAATGAAGAGCGTAAAAATTGGATTGGCAGTACTTTTGGTGCGGATGCTTTGGAGATGGAAGGTGGTAGCGTTGCGGTTGTGTGCGATGCTCTAAATGTTCCATTTTTTATACTTCGTGCAATAAGTGATGCCGCAGATATGGACGCAAGTTTTTCTTTTGATGCGTTCCTTGAGACAAGTGCGGTAGAGAGTGCAGAGTTTGTTATGAAAATGGTGGATAAGATTGCAAGTTAAACTCTCTAAAAAAATCATGTCTAAACTTGGACGCACAAATGCTGAGTTTAACCTCATAGAAGAGGGCGACAAAATTTTAGTTGGTTTGAGTGGCGGTAAAGACTCTCTTACAATGATTCATGCGATGAAAGAACAACAGCGTCGTGCTCCATTTAAGTTTGAATTTATTGCTGTTACTATCTCTTATGGAATGGGTGAAAACTATGATGAACTGATTGCTCATTGTAAGGAACATGATATTCCACATGCCGTACATGATACAAATGTGTATGATTTAGCAGAAGAGAAGATACGAAAAAACTCCTCTTTTTGTAGTTTTTTTTCTCGTATGAGACGAGGATATTTATATAGTGCCGCTGAAAAATATGGGTGTAATAAAGTAGCCCTTGGGCATCATTTAGACGATGCGGCTGAGAGTTTTTTTATGAACTTTATTTACAACGGACAGATGCGTTCTCTTGCTCCAAAATATAGAGCAGTAAATGGACTTATAGTTATTCGACCACTTATTCAGATGCGTGAGAGACAACTTTTTGCTTTTGCATTGGAGAACAATATTAAAACTATTGGTGATGAAGCATGTCCTTCTATGCGGTTTGATGTAAAAATGCCACATGCCAGAGCACATACAAAAGAGATGTTAGCAAAGATGGAAAAAGAGTTTCCAACACTCTTTACAAGTTTAAATGCCGCATTTAAAAATATATCTGTTGATAGTTTTTTTGATGTAGATAAGTTTTCGGTTTAAAATAGTAGGATTTAAGATGTTGAATGAAAATAATGCAGAGATGAATTACGATTGTTCACTAAGTATCTTGCAAATGAGTTAATGCTATAATTGTGATTATCAATAAAAAAGGAACAATTTTATGGGAAGAGCGTTTGAATACAGAAAAGCATCAAAGTTAAAAAGATGGGGGGCAATGTCAAAGTTGTTTCCAAAATTAGGCAAAATTATCACTATGGCAGCAAAAGAGGGAAGTAGTGACCCTGATATGAACTCGAAACTTCGCACGGCTATTATGAATGCAAAAGCTGAAAACATGCCAAAAGACAACATTGAGGCAGCTATAAAAAGAGCAAGTGCAAAAGATACTGCGAGTATGCTTGAAGTAAATTTTGAGGGCAAAGCTCCACATGGCGTTTTGTTGTTCATCGAATGTTTGACTGACAATAATACTAGAACAGTGGCAAATGTCAAAAATGTACTCACAAAACATGGCGGAGAGATGCTTACAAATGGTTCTTTGGAATTTATGTTTAGCCGAAAAGCAGTTATTGAGTTTGCTCTCAAAGATGGTATGGATATAGAAGAATTAGAGTTGGAACTCATTGATGCTGGTCTTGAAGAGATTGAAGAAGAGGGAGGTGTTGTTCTTGTGACTGCTGATTACACAAACTTTGGTAAGCTCAACGAAGCTTTAGAAAAAATGGGCATTGAAGTGACAAAAGCAAACTTAGAGAGAATGGCAAACTCTCCTATAACTATTACTGAAAAAGAACAGCTTGATATTGATAAAATTATTGATAAACTAGAAGACGATGATGATGTCAATAAAATTTTTACAAATCTAGCATAATTTCCACATGCCAGAGTTTGATAAAAATAGTTGATGAAATTTGTTGATAAAATATATACTCAAACACTCGAGGTAAAGCAATCCAAGTTTATTGCTTACCTCATGCCTTACTCTGAATTTACTCCCACTTTAGAACAACTAAAATATGCAAATCCAAAAGCGAGACATTTTGTTGTAGCCTATAGATATTTCAATGAATTTAACCAAATCGTAGAACACTCGAGTGATGATGGAGAGCCAAAAGGAACATCGGGTAAGCCTTCTCTTTTTGTATTACAGGGCTTAGAGATGATAAATACTGCGGTGATTATTGTGAGATATTTTGGTGGAACAAAGCTTGGCACAGGCGGACTTGTTCGAGCATATAGCGAGAGTGTGAACTTAGTGCTCAACTCTGCATCGCTCTTGGAATATAAACATGAGATTACAAAAGATATCTCTTTTGAGTATTCAAATATAAGAATCGTTGAGTATGAATGTTTGGCATGTGGAATTCAAATAGTGCAAAAAATTTTTGATGCCAAAACTGTTTATAAAATAAAATCGAGTGAACTTGATATGAAGCTCTTTTTAAAAAAAGTAGAGAGATTGGTTAAGGTTTTGTAAAAGATAAATTTTTTTTCTTCAATTCCACATGCCAACCGATTTATCTTCCGTGAACAGCATTCCCCATATCCCACATTGGCAAGAAAATACCAAGAGCAAGTAAAATAACCATAGATGCTATTATAAAGAGCATAACAGGCTCAACGGCCTCTGAAAGCCCATCAATAATAGCATCAAATCTCATTTTATAATACTCTGCAACTTTTTTTATCATTTTATCGAGTGTACCACTCTCTTCCCCAGCACTTACCATTTGAATAATCATATTCTCAAAAAGCTCTGTATCTTTAAGTCCTTTGTTGAGTGCGCCACCTTTTTCTACAGTAATTCTAACGGATAAAAGTTTAGCTTTAAGAGGGAGATTGTCTATCATTTCAATAGAAGTGTCCAATGCTTCAGCAATTGGAATTCCAGCACGAATGAGTTCTGAAAAAACAAGTGTAAATCTACTGAGAGTTGAAAATTTGATAATATTTTTTATGAGATATATTTTGAGTAGAGTCTCATGCCATCCATATCTTATGTGCCTATAATTGTTAATAAGATATCTAAATGTCATAAAACTTGCAAAAAGTACAGCTAAAACATAAGGTCCGTAGTTGTTAAAAAGATGCTCAAGTACTAGTAATATTTGTGTTGGAAGAGGAAGTTGTGCATGTAGAGATTCAAATATTGCTTTAAATTGTGGAACAACATAAGAGATTAAAATCGTAAAAGCTACTGCCATTGCAATCATTACATTTCTTGGATATGCCATAGCTTTTTTGAATTTAATAACATTCGCACGAATCTCTTCAAGCATATCAGCTAAGGAATAAAGTGATTCATCAAGATTACCAGTTTTTTCACCTAACTGAACCATGGCAATTGTAAGGTTACCTAACTCAAAACGAAAATTCTCCATAGAATCTGAGAGAGAATGTCCAGAATTTATATCATCCGCAAGTTTAGAAAAAACAGTTTTTAATGCTTGGTCTTCAGTAGCTTTTGCGATTTCACTCAAACAATCATAAATAGAAATACCAGCATTTGTCATAACTGCGAGTTGTCTGATAGAAGCGATGAGTGAATCAGGTTTAATTTTGCTTTTTTTTATATTTTGTAAAAAATTTGTTTTAAATCTTTTAAATTGAGCCTCAAGTGGTTCTTCTGCCTCAACAATTTTAATAATAATTCCAGAAAATTTTGCTTTCGCGTAATTGTGCGCTTCTTTCTTATCTTCTGCATAGATTGGAAACCCCTCTCTTTTACCTTTCGTCAGAATAGTTGCTATAAAATATTTCATCCTTTGGCTACTTTGAGAACTTCTTCAAGACTTGTTATTCCATCGAGTGCTTTTTGTATTCCATTTTGAAAAATAGTGATAAAACCTTCAGCTATAGCCTGTGCGAGCATCGCATCTTTTGGAGCACCTTTGGCAATGAGGCTTGATAAACTCTCAGAAATATTTAATACTTCACATATCATTTCTCTTCCCATATATCCAGATTCATTGCACTCTTTACACCCTTTTCCTTTATAAAACTTTGCATCTTTTGCAATAACTTGATGTAACTCTTCTAAAACTGTGGTTGGGATTTCTTCAATAATTTTACAATGGGTACATATTTTTCTCACAAGCCTTTGTGCTTGAATCGCTACTAATGCACCGCTGATAAGATAGTGCTCAATTCCCATATCTACCATACGAGGAATAGCACTTATTGCATCATTCGTGTGAAGTGTAGAGATAACTAAGTGACCTGTAAGCGCAGCTTTTATCGCTATTTCTAATGTTTCTTGATCACGAATTTCACCAATCATAATCTTGTCAGGGTCTTGTCTTAAAATAGAACGAAGGGCATCTGCAAAACTAAGCCCAACTTTTGGATTTACTTGGACTTGTTGAATAAGATTCATTCTATACTCAACAGGGTCTTCAACTGTTATAACTTTGTCTTCTACATTTCTAAGTTCATTCAAAGCACCATACAAAGTAGTCGTTTTACCACTACCAGTTGGACCTGTAACTAAAATAATTCCATGCGGAGCTTTGAGTCCTTTGAGTAATTTGTTGTAACTTAGACTATCCATACCAGCATCTTCGAGTTTTACAAGTGCTTTTTGTTTGTCAAGTACACGCATTACTATGGACTCACCATAGAGTATTGGCAGCGTTGATATACGAAAATCATACTCAGCACTACCAACTGCAGTTGAGAAGCGACCATCTTGAGGTTTTCTTTTTTCTGCGATATCGAGGTTTGCCAATAGTTTTAGTCGTGAAGCCAACGGGGGATAGATATCTTTTTCAAAAATAAACATTTCTGAGAGTTTTCCATCTATGCGACCACGAACAACACAATTTTTTTCAGTTGGTTCGACATGTATATCACTTGAACGACTTTTTATACAAGTTTTTAGGATAACATCTATTAAGAGCAATATTGATGAGGCTTCTTGTTGCGCTTCAATGGAGTTAATCGAGTTTAATTCATCTCTTATATTTTTGACTAGTCCCTTTATATTATCTTTTATTTCTACTTTATAGAGATAAGAGTGAATCTGCTTTTTTGTTGCTATGGCTATTTTTATAGGTTTCTTTTGAAAGAGTCTTTGAATTGACTCTTGTGCTTCAATATTGAGAGGATCATTAAAGGCTATTGTAACGCTCATATCATCTTCGAATATTGGAATAACATTATATTTTTGAAGTTGTGCTAAGGGAACTCTACTTGTAATCCTATAATCCATATCAATAGAATCTAAATCTATAAATTGTAAATCTAGTACTTGTGCAAGTTTTTCTAAAACAACTTTTTCAGAAATATAGTCATAATTATCTATAATGGAAAGTTCATACACTCCACTTCTAATCTGCTCAACAATGAAGCGAACTAACCTATCCATAGTCATAAAACCAGAGAGAGTAATATCTCTTAAAATAAGATTAGAATTTATACCCTGAGATAAAAGTCTATCAACTTGCCTCTGCATAATAGAGCCATTAGCAAGTAAATCTGATGTTATTCTATCCATTGTATTTCCTACCAATAAATATGTCGTTTGAGAGTTGTCGCGCCATTCAACTCTTCAATGACAATTTTACTAAGTCTCTCATCTTTTTGTAGATAAAGCTTGTAGGTTAGCTTTTTGTCATCTTTATCTTCAAAGGTATAAACTTCTTTGGAAGGTAGTTCCTCAAGTTTACTGTATAAATCAAAAACTTTTGAAAGCACATAATCAGTAGTTGGTAGGTTGAGAGATGATAATTTATATCCATCTACCAATGCATGATAAAGGAGTTTTTTTTGCATCATGATGATAGAAAAATAGGCTCCATTCGCTCGAGATTCTTTTGTATATTTAAGTTTAATAATTGGCATGGTTAGACGATCTATAGCGTCTGCTTTTAAACAAGCAAATGCGTATAAAGATATATAATCTTCATCATTACCATAACTATTTATATTATTAAAGCCAAGATTACAAGCATTCTCATATTGTTTATTTTGATAGAGATTAAACATCTCCTGTTTTGCATCTCCAAAGAGAGCAATTCCAAGTAATAAAAAAACAATTATTTTCATTTCATTCCCTCTGAAACTAACTCATCAAGCAATGTTTTTGCATTCGTAGAGTTAGAGTGTTTCAGATACTCTTTTAAAGTTGCTATCGCCTTATCTTTTTGGTCGAGTTTTACTAGTGATTTAGCAAAGATGATCCAACTTGCTTCTATATTGTTATCAAGCCCGTTTGTTATTAAAGCATAATTATAAGCAAGGTTATAATCACCCATTTCATAATAAGTTTTAGCAATAAAAAGACTTAAAGCTGGATTATTACTTTTTTTAAATCTTTTTATGATGAGTTCTATATCTTCTTGCGTGTTTTGTCTTTTTATACTTATATTTTTAGCGACTTCTTTATCTGTAATCATAGGTTTTACATTAAGGATTGCATTGTCATTTTCTATAATTTCTACAGTAGGTGCTTGTGCAATTACTGGCGTCTTTGTTACTGTTGTTGATGCTACAGGAATTTGTTTTGTACTTGATTCTAAGGAAGGATTATTTTGTATTTTATCCATAAAACCAAGAGAAGGGGCAATGAATACTTTTGTCTCTTGTAATTTTATTTGCTCATTTTTAGTTTGAGTATTGGTGTCAATTGCTTCTGTTACAACTATCTCTTGAACTACAGCTTTATTTGTTAAAGGTTCGCTTTGAATGGCTGTTGTGTTACTATCATTACTTTTTATTTTGTCTGTTTTATTGTTTAGTGTAAAGGCTACGATAACAAATATAATAAGAGTGCTACTGAGAATGATGGCATGTGGAAAATAGGATTTAATTTTATAATGAAGCCATTGTTTTTCTAATTCATTAAGATTTAACATTGATTAATCCCGTATGAATTGCTGACATCTCAATAATTTTATTTGAGATTGTATGTGTGTTTATTTTAGATGGATTTGTTTCTTCATAATGGGAGTATATCTCAAAAAGAGTATGTAAAAGTTTATTTGTATCTCTATAATTACCACCAGTTAATTTATGAATCAATTTTATAGCACTATCTTTAAACATGTTAGCACTGTCAAAACAATTTGCTTTTAGGAGTTTTTTTTGTATATATACTTTGAGTTCAGGAACTAGAGCATTCTCTAGCTCAACACTTTCCCAAATTCTAGTTTTAAAGTGTTCCTTTGCTATTAAATCTTCAGTCTCTGTTTTATGAAGAGTAATGACAAATTTTATTTTTCTTGTGTCGGAGAGTAATCTAATTTTTTCTATTAAGACATTGGAATAAAGTTGCGCTTCGTCTAAAAGTACAATAGGCACTTCATCGGATAATTTAGTTTCTAAAATTTTCATAAATTGTGTAAAATTTAAATCACCTTTGTATTTCACATCAAGTATATCTTGTGCTAAGGTTGTAAAAAATTCACTATCATCAAGAATAGGGGTTGTATATAAATAAACAGCATGAGAAGATAGTAAGTCATGGTAAAGTTTTGTTAAAAACATACTTTTTCCAGTTCCTGGTTTTCCATAAAGAAGTATCATTTTTAATGGTTTTTTTACAGATTCTATAAGTGACTGATAGAGAATAGATACCCTATCTATTTGTATATAATCTTGAGGGTTGACCACATCTAAAAAAACATCTTTAGAATTTTTAAATATATTTGAGCTCATAAGTACTTATTTCTCAACAGGAGCACTTGTCTGTGCTTTATCAGTTGTTTTACTTTTTAAAACACCCTCTTTTAGACCTTCATAACCTAAATCTGATAGAGACACATTACTTTTTTCTTTATTAATAATATGAGGTTCAATAACGATAATTAGTTCTTCAGTATGTTTAGAACTTGCTTCATATTTAAATAAATATCCAATAACAGGAATACTTCCTAAAAGAGGCACTTGACTAGTACTTTGGTTATTTTTAGTATTGATTAAACCACCAAGTATTATTTTATTTCCATCTTTTACAGTTACAACAGATGAGAGTTGGCGACGATCTAAGTCTGGTGGCATAGTTCTGCTTGCAGAGGTATCTATCATACTTGAAGTAGTTTCAGAAAGAGAAGGGTTTATTTTAAGTGTTATGGTATTGTCATCAGAAATCTCGGGGGTAATGTCTAACAGTACACCTGCAAAAACTGACTGTACATTTTGATTTTGTGAAGTTAATGAGCCACTTGTTCCAGCACTTGATAGGGTACTTGATGTTATTTTGTAAAAATATTCTGTGCCAACTGTAATAAGGGCGGGTTGGTTGTTAAGTGTTAATACTTTTGGATTTGAAATAGAATTAACATCCCCTTGAGTTTGTAAAAACTTAATAACTTCTTGTAATTTAATATCACCCTTAAGCTGAACAAGACTAGCTACTGTTCCAGCATTTTTTCCTGTTGCATCTGGATACAAAGCAGTTGTTATGTCAGAACCAGTAAATGTACCAACATTTTGTATATTTGAAATATTTGAAGTTAATTGAAGATTTTGAAGAGCATAAAGCTGCTTCCAATCAACACCAGTTGATTTACCTTCATTCATAGTTACTGATAAAATTTGAACATCTATTAAAACTTGTAGTTTTACTTTATCTTGTAATTTTTTTAAGTATTCTTCAAATCTACTCATCTGTTTATTTGTACAAGTTATTGTAATTAAACCAGCATTTTTATTTATAATAGGTGGGTTAGCTACATAATCATCATGTGGTCTGTTAATGATTGATTGAAATTCTAAATCTAATGCTTCCCAAAATTTAACTTCATCATTAGATTTTATTTTTGCACCAGATTTAGCAGTTGAAGCTCCAGTTGTAGTTCCAGTTGTAGTTCCCGTTCCAGTTGATGATGGAGAACTAGTACCACTAGGAGAACTCGTTGCACTGATAGAGTTTGTATTTGCAGAAGAATTGAGTGTGATATCTGTACTTCCTTCACTTATTCTTTGTGATAAAATATAGTCAATCGCAAAAACTTTTGTTGTTAAGTATGAGATTTTTAAGACATTATTGCTAAGCGTGTAAGATAAATTATTTTCACTTAGAATTATGTTTAAAACTTCATCAATCGTTAAATTATTTAGGTGTGTTTTGTTTAATTTTTTATTTAAAAACTCTTCTGCATTTGCATCGGTTATGATTACACTGAACTCACAATTATCACTCAGTTGTTCGATAAAGTCAATTATTTTTGTGTCTTTTGTCGAGCTGATGCTAAAAAGTTCAGTTGAACAATCAGCAAAAATATTGCTTGACAGAAAAAGTGTTAAGAATGTTCCATAAATCGATGATTTAATTATATGCATTGTTCTAGTCTCGCTTATTTTTAATTTGTAAATTCAATTTTTTGCTACTTGTTGCAATAACAATTTGTTTGCCTTTTTTAGACAGTGTTACAGATGTTGCATTTATATCTGAGATTGTGTACTCATCGATTTTATCGTTAATTCTATACCATTTTCCATCTATAAGAGCTGATTTGTTAATAATTGCATCTAGTACAAACTTTTTTTCACTTGGAGGTACAACACTTTTTGAAGGAGTCGTTACTTCAGAAGCAATGCTACTGTTTGTCTCTGACTTTTTCTCTTTTAAAAAAATAAATGGGTCTAGAATGGATGATACCTTAGTCTCAGCAATACCTTCTCTTGGTGGTTTTATTGCTTCAATCTGTTCATCAACCCATTTTACTTCATCAGAATTACTATTGAGCGAAAGTAGAAATAAAACAATAAGTTTAAATAAATTTTTCATCAGTAAGCAATCCCCCAAACTGAAATATTTAAATATCCATGCACATTATCCACTGCACTTAGATTGAAATCATGTAAATCTACAACTAATTCACTTTGTTCAAGTGAATTAATAAAATTGAGGGTGTTTTTATAATTTCCTGTGCAATTGATATCGATATCCAGTACATGACCAAAAGAATTATTATTGAGAGCAAGTTTATTCGTGAAATTGATAATTTTAATATCATATTTTAGTGCATTCTTTGAAACAGAGTTTATATATTCGCCCCAAGTTTTTTCATCGTAGATAAGTGATGAAATTGCTTCTATTTTATGTTTTATATACTCATTATAGTCTTTATAGAGAAGCAATTCATCTTCAAACTGTTTAATTTCTTGTTCTAAAAGTGCTATTTTACTTAAAGGATTCTGTTGTAAATAAAGAGTATCATTGCTTATTTTAGACTCTATTCCTGTAACTTGCTCTTGTGTTTTTTTAAAGGCTATTTCAGAACTGTCCCAAAAAAGTAGATATGAAAAAGCAAAAATAGCAGCAAAAATCATAATATATGTCATGTATATATCTTTTTTACCTTTATTTTCAAAGGAAGCGTCTATGTTTTGTAAGTAATCTTCAATGTTTATTTTCATAATTTACTTACCTTTAGTTCACTAAAATATTGCCCAGACTCTTTTTTATAAGAAATATTTTCAAGTGAAAACTTGAACTCTTTTTCATATTTTTTTGTTAGATTTTCTAAGAGTTGCGTTATTATTTTGTCTTTAGTGGAAACTAAGTTAAAAGTAAATTTTTTACTACTGCTATTTTGATCGTAAAGTAGTGATTCTACTTTTACTCCGATATCATTTAAATCATTTGTGAGTGTATAGAGTAATTTAGCCTTCATTGGATAGTTTACTTTTACATCATGAATCGTTATAAGTATGCTTTTTTTATCTGTGTAGCTTTTTTTTTCTTGATTAAGAAGTGCTAAAATTTTTTCTTTATTATCTTGCTTAGTTTTTAGAGTGCTTTCTCTCATCATTTTTTCTATGTGTAATTGTGAATATTCTGTTTCTAGTGATTTAAGTTGTAATTCTTTTATATAGGTGAGTGACCAATAAGCAAGAGGGTATGAAAAAGCAATCAAAAGTGAAGCAACTATTAAAAATAAAAGTTTGCCACTTTGTCTTTGTGCAAAATTTGGTGGACGATGAAATGTTGAGAAATTACACTCATATCTCTCTTTCTCGGAGAGCGTAGTATATAGATACATGAGAGAATGAATTTCATCAATGATATGATTACTGCTTTCAAAGCCATAATTAAATTGAAAATTGGTTGATTTAATATCAAGTTCAACTTCTGCCATTTCATCAAGAATAGGAACAATTGACATTTGTGAACCGATGTATATATGTTCAATTTTTTCTAAATCAAAGGCTCTTTTTGCATAAGTTAATATATCGTTGATATTTGCAAAAATTTCTTTATGAAGTTTTAAGATAACGCTTTTATAATCATCTTGCATATTTTTTAGATTATCATTAGATAGGATTTTTATGAATGCATCATATTCAACTCTTTCTCCGTGGAGTTCACAAAATCTTTCATACATTTGTAAAAGAGAATATTTGAGTGATTTTGCATAAACAAACTCTTTTTCATTATAAATTGCAATAAATGAATCTTTTTCTTCAAAGTATATAAAACAATGAATACCACTACTTTGGATAATTTCTTTTGAATAAAGTGATTTTATGAGTAAAGGAGTTGGAATAATAACATCAATGTATTTTAATTTTTCTACAGCTTCTTTGTATGTTTGTGTTATAACGGATGGCTCAACTATAAAAACATGAAAATGTCTATTTTCAAGATTTTTATAATTAAAAGTTTCTATAAAATGAATTTGGTATTCTATAGCTTGGTCGAGTACCATTTCATCATATATTTTTATATTTATAGCATCAAACAAGTCTTCTTGAGGAATATTTTTACTTATCTCAATATGAGTAGTTATATATCCTTGAGTATTTAAATAAGAGATTACAAATTGATTTTTATCATATGCAGGAGACTTTACATCATTTAAAAAACCAGAAATTCCACTAACATATGAATTATTATATGGATTTAATGAAACTTCACTCATATAAGAGTATTTTTCTGCTTTATTCATGAACTAACTCCTATTTAAAGTGAACCTTTGACATAAAACAAAAATCATCATCTTTATAAAACTCTACTCTATAAATTTTTTTGTTTTCATCCACAGAAAAGTCTTTATTGAGTGATTTAAGATTTATACTTATCCCACTCTCATCGGAATTGTTTTTTGATACAAGTCCAATGACATTTACTCGAAAACTTTTATCCCTAATTATCTTAAAATCGCCATTTACAAAAAAATCTGAAGATTTATCGATAGAAGTTATTTTTCCATCAATCTCTACATTGATTTTTTTAGGACAATTACTAGCCATTTTAAAATAATCTGGTTTTAGTGTTGCAATTTCTTTATTTCCAATATAAGCAATATATGTTCCATTTAGTTTTTTAAAGTCACCGAGAGGGTGTGAAAAATCAAAGGTATTTCCATCTTTTTTCATTGGCATAAAATTTAAAGATTTTTTTATGTCATTAAAATTTAATACTATATTTTCGTTTATTGCAAGTGTGCCATAATCACTGAGTATTTTACTGACACCCTCTTCATTTAAGTTAAAATCTCTTGTAAAAGAAATATTCATTATTTTCATAAACTCTTCAATAGCTAAAAGATGGTAAAAAACTTTTTGAGAGAGTGAAGATAAATTTTTACTACTCTCTATGGCAAATGCTGGTTTATTGTTTATGACTGCAAAGTATGTAAGAGAGAGGCGCATTGCTTCATCATCAAATTTTGTATTTGTATTTTTAACATCAAAACTATGATGATTTTCTATAAGATTTTTATTGATATTATTTTTAACTGTAGAGGCTATAGCGTCAAGATTTCCAAATGGCTGATCTTTTAGTGTCTTGCATTGATCTATTACACATGATTGACCCCACGAATTTGGGTTAAAGATATTTCCTTTATTTTCTTTTCTATAAAATCCTTGACCATCATGAAGGTTTAAAACTAATGAAACATTTTTTGTGAGTATGATTTTTTTTATCTCTTGAACAATTTCACTATCCTTATCAACTGTTTGAGAGGGGGAAAACTTTCTATTCATATCCCCATTTATACCTCTTAAGTTAGCTTGAATGCTCTCTTTATTGAGATTTGGAACTATCCATAGATTTTTAGATGTAATTTTATAGTGCATTGCAAGAATAGAAGCGGAAAAATATCCACCCGGCTCATCCCCATGGATTCCACCTATAACAAGCATCGTTGTGTTAGAATCTGGGTTCTCTTTTTTTATTATTTTAATGTTTGCAGATGCAAAAGCATGAGAAGCAATAAATACTAAAAATATTTTTATCCACAAGTTATTCATTCTTCTACTTTTAATTTTCTGTAAATATTTTTATTTTATTATCTTTTGTTAGCTTAGCAATTAATGTTTTATTTCCAGTAAAATTAACAGTTGCTGATGAATAAAATTCTTTAAATGTTATCTGATATGTATCAGGTAAATTTGGATAAGGAACAACATTAATATTGTTAAATATAATTGTTTTCTTCTCTGCTTTTGAGAACACTCTTTTTTTATAATTTATAAATGAGCTGTAGTCCATTCCATCTTCTCTAACAAAGTCTGGTGAATAGAAGTTTAAATAGCCTTGAGTGTCATTGTATAGCCAAGTATATCTCCATAGATAAAGTTGCGCTAAAACATCTGCAAGTAGTTTCTTTGATACATCTTTTTTTGTTGCTGATGCACTAATGATAAGTAATGTTTTATCAATATCAATTCTTTTATCTAGACACTCTAAACTTGAATTATTAATCGCTATACATCCCTTTGTATAATCATCCCTTGCTTGGTTTGTCGGAAGTCCATGTATCCATATTCCAGAGCCATCTCTGCCTCTATACCTATCATAAGTATTTGGGTAGGAAGTAACAAGCGCAAGTGGTCCGTAAAATGTATCAACTTTAGATAATTTTTTAGTGATTTGATACACACCAAGTGGTGTTCTTAAATCTCCTTCTTTTATCTTTTCACCTTTGATTTTTCCAGTAAATGCATCGTAATCTTTTGCTACTTCAAACTTTTGATTTTTATTTTGTTTGTATAAAGTAAGACTAGATTTTTCCACATTACATGTGAGTACGGATGAAAAATCTTCTAAATAACCAAAAGTAGTATCTACTGTCTCTAGGTATCTATTCCAGTAATCATTTTTTGTTAACTCTAAGTCCATTTGTTTTTCAAAGTCTTTAGAGCCTCCTGTTCTGTAGCTTGTTAGAATGTCACCGGCGTTTAAAGCTAAACTTAGTAAAATTAAAAACAGTATTTTCATGCTTGGTATCCTATCTCTTTTAAGAATGTTTTATCTTTAGTCCAGCCTTTTTTTACAGTTACCTGAAGGTTTAAAAAAGCTTTTTTCCCACTTAATGTTTCTATTTTGGTTCTTGCGTATATCCCAATTCTCCTAATAGAATCGCCACCTTTACCTATAATTATCCCCTTTTGACTCTCTTTTTCAATAATTATTGTTGCATGAATTTTATCTAAAGTCCCACCTTCTTCAATTTTGTCTATAATTACATCTGATTCATAAGGAATCTCATCACTTATGTTTTCAAATATTCCTTCTCGTATAAATCCAGCATAAATATCACGAACAAGTTCACTCGTTAAATCTTCTGGGTCAAATAAATAAGGTGACTCAGGAAGATGTTTTGCAATAGTATGAAGCAAATCCACATGCCCTACTTTTTTAGGGATGGCTACTGGAATAAGAGCTTCAAAGTTATCTGAAAATTGGTTGTATGAGCTAATTTTTTTAAAAAGTTTTTCTTGCGTTACTTGATCAATTTTACTAAGCACTACAATATGTTTTACTTTGGAATTATTGAGTTTTAAAAATTTTTCATAATGTTCTAAGCTATCTGTAACTGGTGCTAAATAAACGATTAAATCACAATCACCCATAGCTTTAAGAGCTTCATCAAGCATAAACTGATTGAGTATTTTTTCTCTTTCATGTAATCCAGGAGTATCAACAAAGATAATTTGAGTATCTTCATGCATAACTATAGCGTTAGAACGCTTTCTTGTGGCATTTGCCTTTTGGCTAACCATAGCTATCTTCTCTCCTAAAAGAGAGTTCATTAGTGTGCTTTTCCCAGCATTTGGACGACCAATTAACGATACAAAACCAGCTTTACTCATACTATTCCTTATAAAATATATCTTGATAAATCATTGTCTTCTACAATGACATCAAGTTTTTCATGTACTAACTTTGCATCAATAACAAAGTCTTTGTCTTTGTACTCATCCGCATGAAAGCTTATCTCTTCCAAAACTTTTTCTAAAACAGTATGTAATCTTCTCGCACCAATATCTTCTGTTATTTCATTTGTACGATGAGCAAGTTTTGCAATAGCTCTAATCGCTTCATCTTCAAAAATAAGATTGACACCTTCGACGCTTAATAGCGCTTTATATTGCGTGAGCAAAGAATTTTTTGTTTGTGTTAATATTTTATAGAGAGTTTCTTCAGTGAGTGATTCAAGCTCAACACGAAGAGGAAATCTTCCCTGAAGTTCAGGTATCAAATCACTAGGTTTTGTAAGATGAAATGCACCCGCTGCAATGAAAAGTATATGGTCTGTATTGATTACACCATATTTTGTTGTTACACTGCTACCCTCGACAATAGGAAGTAAATCTCTTTGAACTCCCTCTTTGCTTGGATCATTGCGTCCTTGTGATTTTGAACTTATAGCGATTTTGTCAATTTCATCTAAAAATATAATTCCACCATCTTCAGCGCGCTTAAGAGCTTCGGAATAAATATTAGTCATATTGAGAAGTTTTGAAGTTGCTTCATTTTTTAAATGTGATTTCGCATCTTTTACACTCATCTCTTGTTTATTATCTTCTTTATTTATAGTTGCAAAGATTTTAGAAAAAGATTCTTGAACTTTTGCCATCTCTGGAGGAAGGTTTGTGTCATTAAACTCAATGTTTACTTTATCAAATGCTATAGAGATGATTTTATCGTCCATTTCATCATTTATAACTCGTTCTTCCATAATTTTTAGAACTCTTTGATAGTCATCTTTTTTTTCTTGACTTGCTTGGTCGGGTAGAGGAGGAAGAAGTTTTTCTACTATTTTATTGAGAACATAGTTTTCGATTTTATCTTTATTTACTTCTTCTTGCTCAGATTTTACAAGGTTTATAGCATTTAAAACCAAATCCCGTATCATAGATTCAACATCCCGTCCTACAAAGCCAACTTCAGTATATTTACTGGCTTCAACTTTGATAAAAGGTACTTTCATCATATTTGCTAGTCGTCTTGAAATTTCTGTTTTACCTACACCAGTTGAACCAATCATAAGAATGTTTTTAGGCATTATTTCATCTTGAAATTCTTGATCCAGCTGCATTCTTCTGTATCTTGTTCTCAGCGCAAGGGCGATTGTTTTTTTAGCATCTTTTTGTGAAATTACATATTTATCTAAATACTCAACTATCTCTTTTGGAGTTAAGTTCATTCTTTTTCTTCCTCTAATGTAAGAGTTTTAATATTGTGATTTGTGTAAATACATAAGTCAGCCGCAATATGAAGACTCTCTTTTACAAGTTCCTCTTCATCCATATCTTTAACATGTTTTTTTAACGCTCTTGCTGCTGAAATGGCAAAGTTTCCGCCACTGCCGATAGATGCAATCTCCCCATCTTCAGGTTCAACTACATCCCCGTTTCCAGTCAAGATAAAAATATGTTCGTTATTTAAAACAATCATCATTGCTTCAAGTCTGCGAAGAACTTTATCTTTTCTCCACGCTTTAGAAAATTCAACAACGGATTTTAAAATATCCCCTTTTTTATCTTCTAAAAACTCTTCAAACATATCAAAAAGATTAAAAGCATCCGCAGTGCTACCAGCAAATCCTGCAAGAACTTTGCCTTTATGGAGGGTACGAATTTTTGTTGCATTACCTTTTAAAACACTATTTCCAAAAGTAACTTGTCCATCCCCACCTATGACAGCTTTGTTCTTGCCTTTATAGGCTAGTATTGTAGTTGCATCAAACATTATTCGCCTTGAACATCCACATGCAGAGTTGCATGAATTCCATGACCGAGTTTAAGGTCTAAATCATGTTCCCCTACAGTTTTTATAGCTAATTTATCTGTGATATGTTTTTTGTCGATATCAATTTTGTGTTGTTCAAGAAGGGCATGTGCAACTTCATCTTTTGTGATAGAACCAAATAAATGACCATTTTGACCAAGCTTTTTAGTTATGATTATTTCTGCTTTATCAAGCTTTGTTGCCAAAACTTTTAGTAGTGCTATCTCTTCTTCTAAAGCTTGTGCATTTTGAAGAGCTTCTTCTTTATGTTGCGCTAAAATCTCAGCAGTTGCATGTTTCGCGAAACCTTTTCCAATAAGAAAATTTTTCCCATAGCCATCTTTTACTTCTTTTACTTCGCCTGCTTTGCCTAAACTTTTTACATCTTTTATTAATAATACTTTCATGCCAAACCCTTGATTTTTATCTTTTAATTTTTCCGCTATAAGAAACAATACCGTGTGATAAATTTCCTATTTTTGTATAGCCCATGTCTGTGAGTATTCTCGCACAATGTGCACTACGACTGCCAACATGACAGTAAACTATAATATTTTCATTTTTATCTAGTTTCGCATCATCGAGTGTTTGAAAGAAACTACTTGTTGGAACAAGTTTGTCAGCACCTTCAATATGCCCCATTTTCCACTCCATATGCTCTCGAACATCTACAAGTTTGAACTGAACCATTCCAAGTTCTCTTGCTTCAAGAAGTGCAGTAAGTTCATCAGAATCGAGTTCATGGTTATTAACTAAAGCTGCACACTCCTCTTTTGTAAGACCACGAGAGTGTTGATGCACAACTTCTTCTATCTGATTTTCTTGTCGCTTTGCCGCAGCAAATTCAGGAGTACAAAAAATTTGACAGTGACAAACACCTTCTTCTGGTATCTCTTTTTCTATAGCTGGAGTACACGGACACATTCTATCATCCGAACTTTTATAAACTCCATTTACTTCTTCAACCATATAACAAGGACAAAATCTTTTGTTGTACATCATCTTGTTACGAGCAAGACCTAGTTGTACACCCTCATTAATTTCTTCTTGAGGATTGTATTCCCAGTTAAATTGTTTGACTACTTTATCCGTAAATTTAATGGTTTTTTCTAGTTCAGCTTGAAACTCGGGTGAATTCATATCTATTTTAATTATGCTCATTTTAGTTCCTTCTATTTTTTATTTTTACGAGCTTTTCCCGCAATTATAAAGCGTAAAGCATTGAGTTTAATAAATCCCGCAGCATCTTTTTGATCATAAACCGAATCTTCTTCAAAAGTACAATACTCAGGATTGAAAAGTGAATTTTCTGATTCACGACCAACTACTGTAACATTTCCTTTGTAAAGTTTTAGTTTTACTGTACCAGATACATTGATCTGTGTTTTGTCGATTGCAGCTTGAAGCATTTCACGCTCTGGAGCAAACCAAAAACCATTGTAAATAAGTTTTGCATAACGAGGCATCATCTCATCTTTTAAATGCGCTTCTTCACGGTCAAGCGTGAGAGATTCTATCGCACGGTGCGCTTTTAACATAACAGTTCCACCTGGTGTTTCATAACATCCACGGCTTTTCATACCAACAAATCTATTTTCAACGATGTCCGCACGACCGATTCCATGTTTTCCAGCAATTTTGTTTAAAGTTGCCAACATAGTTGCAGGACTTAACTCTTCGCCATTCAGTGAAATAGGGTCGCCATTTTTATAGCCGATTGCAATGTATTCAGCAATATCTGGAGCATTTTCAGGTTTTGTTGTCCAAAGCCACATGCCATCTTCTGGTTCTGCATTTGGGTCTTCTAAAATTCCACCCTCATAAGAGATATGAAGAAGATTTGCATCCATAGAGTAAGGAGATTTTTTGCCTTTTGTATCGATTTGGATGCCATGCTCAGCTGCATAAGCCAAAAGTTTTTCTCTTGAGTTTAAGTCCCACTCTCTCCATGGAGCAATGATAGTGAGAGTTGAATCTTTGCCTAAATAGCCCATTTCAAATCGTACTTGATCATTTCCTTTTCCAGTTGCACCGTGGCTTACGCCATCCGCACCTGTAATGTGAGCGATTTCAACTTGTCTTTTTGCGATAAGTGGTCTTGCAATAGAAGTGCCTAAAAGGTATTCGCCCTCATAAATTGCATTTGCTCTAAACATAGGAAATACATAATCTTTTACAAATTCTTCTTTTAAATCATCAATAAAAATATTTTCAGGTTTAATTCCGAGTGCAAGTGCTTTAACGCGAGCAGGTTCAACCTCTTCGCCTTGTCCGATGTCAGCTGTAAAAGTTACAACTTCACATTTGTATTCATCTTGAAGCCATTTTAAAATAACACTTGTATCTAAACCGCCAGAATACGCTAAAACTACTTTTTTAACATTTCTTTTCATGTAAAAAACCCTTGTAAGCAAAATAATTGGCGCGATTCTACTATAAAAGAGATTAAATAAGAGTTAGAAAGGAATTTATTTGATGATGACACAGAGACAATGTCGTGGACGAAGGACGACAAGCAATACTTTAATTGAGAAAAAAAATATTTGTATCAAAAGGGCATTGATTACCCTTTTGAATCAAATAAAATTCCAGTTACTTCTTGCATTTTAGGAAGAAAATCAGCTGCTTGTTCTGCTGGAAACCTTCTAATCATTTTGTCTGTTTTTGTATCAATTACTGAAACATAAAATATATTCTGTTGATCTACACCGAACTTTAAGTCTGTGTTGATAGGAGCCATAGCATGATTGAGTTTTTTTACTAAATCTTCTACTTGCTCTTTTGAATTTATTTTTTCACTTGTTTTCGTTGTACTTTGTTGCATCTCTTTTACAAGATCAACCTTAGGTTGTTCAACCTGTTGTGCTGCCTTTGCCGTTTGCTGAGTCGCTCTTCCTTGAACCTCTGTAGAACCCATTTGAGATTGTTGCTGTCTTGCAACATTTGCTATGCCATCCATGACCTACCCCTCATATTTAAAGAATTTTTATAGACTAGATATCGACGAATAAAAAAATAACTTAAATAAATAGATACTATTTTTACCGTTTTTTATTTTATGTGTCTTAACTACTATTAATTTATGATAATCTTGCACGCATGAATGAATATATTAAATTACTAAAATCAGAAAATATCTTAAGAAAACTCTCTCTTATTCAGCTTATTACTTACTTTGGCGCGTGGTTTAGCAATGTTGCTATCTATACACTTTTGCTTGATATGAAAGTAGCTCCTGAAGTTATTGCATTTACAGCTATGCTTCATTTTTTAGCAGGAGTTATTCAAGCACCACTCTCAGGTTCTATCATAGATAGTGTGAAGCCAAAGAAATTGATGTTATCTCTTATCGCCATAGAAATTGTAGCAACACTCTTTTTAGTTTTTGTTACTACTATAAATGATTTATGGTTGTTATATACGCTTATATTTATAAAAATGGCGGCTGCGAGTTTTTACTTTACAGCTGAAATGTCACTTTTACCAAAAATACTTCATGGAGATAAACTACAAAAAGCAAATGAAATTCACTCTATCATCTGGTCGTTTTCTTATACTTTAGGAATGGCTCTGAGTGGTTTTGTGGTTTATATGCTCGGCGTAAAAGTTGCTTTTGTTTTAGACGCTTTTATGTTTATTTTTGGTTTTTCTCTGCTTTATAAATTGGATATAAAAGTAGAATTTATAAAAAGCAAAGAAAATTTACTAGAGATGATGCGAGATACTTTCAGGTACTTAAAAAGATTTCCACATGCCATACATCTTATGTTTGTTCACGCTTTTGTAGGGCTTACTGCATTTGATGCGCTTGTAGCTTTAATGGTTGACAAATACTATGCTTCTATCATTGCAACTTCTTTAGCCCTTGGACTTTTACACGCTTCAAGAGCGCTTGGTCTTGTGATAGGACCGATACTGCTGGGGTCTTGGATAAATAACAAACGCATAGTTTTTATTTTTATATTTCAAGCAGTTGCAGTTTGGTTTTGGGCTTTTATGATGCACGACTTTTATCTTTCACTTTTTGCAAGTGTAATTGTTGGACTTTTTACAACAACACTTTGGTCTTACACTTATACACTTTTGCAAAAAAATATTGAAAAAAAATATTATGGACGCATTGTGGCGTATAACGACATGCTCTTTTTAAGTTCTGCTGCAGTGACATCCTTGATGATAGGTGTTTTTGCAACAAATGGTTTTTCTTTAGAGTTTATTACTGTGCTTATTGGGCTTGGATTTTTTATCGGTGCGCTCTATTTTGCTTGGATACTTAAAACTCAAAATATTAAAGATATAACATGATGTCTTTTGCTTTTATTGGTGGAATACTTTTAAATATCGGTGCGTATCTGACCTATAAAGGCAAGATTTATGAAGCTGTAATTGTTTATCTTTTTGCAGATTCGTGTTGGGTGATTATGGCGTATCAAAGGGATGATATCTGGGGTATTATTTCCATAATTATTGGAGTTTTGTTTGGCTTTTTGGCGTTTATAAAGATGCAAAGAGGCGACATGAGTAAAACATTAAACAAAGAGTAGTGGAAATAAAAACTTTTTTGAGTGGTTATTGTAAAGCTAATTATCATTTAGATACCATACGAAAAAATAATTTACAAAAAGTTTACTAATGAAAAATATGATTTATAATTCAAAAGAGGGCGATTTAGAGCTCTCAAAAATTACTAGACTTTATCCCGCTGTGATTGTAGATATGCACGGGGAAGTTGCAGAAATGAGCTTGGAATGGACGGAGATTTATGGCGATAAGGTGAAACTTGTTTCTTATATTTTGGTTTTTGATTTTACGCAGCCAAGTGAAGATGTAAAAAATAGAACAGTTCTTGAGTTTGAGACAAAAGAGGAACTGATAACAACGATGCAAGAGGTAGCACAATTTTTTTAAGACTAATCTCTGCGGATACTAAAAAAGTATTTTCTCTCGCAATCCCCGCCGCACTCAAACACCTCGTCGATATACTCCAAATCATGATAGACATGATAATGGTCGGTTATGTGAGCGTTTACGCCCTTGCCGCCGTTGGTATGAGTATGCAGTTTATGATGGTTGTGAATGTTTTGATGACACTTTATGTGGTTGGCGGAAATGCACTTATCTCTCGTTTTATCGGGCAGGGTCGCAAAAAAAGAGCTTCGGCTTTGCTCTATTCGCTTGGAATTTTTGCTCTTTTTTTATCCGTTTTTGTAGCTGTTGGCGGATATTTTGGAAGTGAATTTATCTATGAAATAATGGGTGCAGAGCCTGAAGTTGTGCATCAAGGCGGACTTTTTTTTAGTATCTTGGCATGTGGAATGCCTCTTATATTTTTAGATACGCTCATGTACAACGCACTCTCCGCCGCGGGAGATACAAAAAGTTCACTCTACATCAAACTTTTTGCAGCAGCCCTCAACGCTTTTTTAAACTATGTTTTTATTTTTGGACATTTCGGTTTCGGGGCGCATGGCATCGAGGGTGCGGCGTATGCAACTTTGATAGCGTATCTGTTTAGTGTTGTCTCTTACTCTTTTCTTATAAAAAATCCACATGCCAAGCTGGGTTTTATTCCAGTCATTCGAATAAAAGATTTGTTAAAAGCTTGGTATGTGGGATGGAGTGCGGCGCTAGAAAGAGGGATTTCGAGTCTCTCTTTTTTACTTTTTGTAGCCATCATCGCTTATTATGGAACTGCGGAGTTGGCTGGGTATCAAGTCGGGCTTCGCATCGAGGGAATGGCTTTTATGCCAGGATTTGGTTTTGCGATAGCGGCAATGGCTCTGGTGGGTCAGAGTTTAGGTGCAAACGACAAAGAGAGAGCCTTTGCTATGGGCATTATAAGTGGCAGAGTTGCGTATGTTTTTATGGGTTTTGTCGGTGCTTGTTTGATTCTTTTTCCTGAGTTTTTGGTAAGCTTTTTTACACAAGACAGAGCGACCATACAAGTGGCTTCGACCTATCTTATTTTAGTAGGTTTGGCTCAAATTCCTTTGGCATTGGTTTTTGTCTATTCGGCGGCTCTTCGTGGTGCGGGAGCGACAAAAATTACACTTTATGTCAATGTCGCATCGCTTTGGATATTTAGAGTTATACCTTCCTTTATCGCCTATAAAATGGGCTTTGGAATTATTGCGATTTTTATTATTATGAACATTGAAACGCTTATCAAAGGTCTTGTTTTCTGGTATATTTATCAAAAAAAGAGTTGGCTCGATATTAAGATTTAGTTTAAAATGCTTGATTCAAAAACTCGATTGTAAAAATTATGAATTTATAAGCTATTGCTATACTATTGCTTCGTTTTGGTTTTATAATGCTAACAAATAAATTGGTTACAAGGGGTTGTTATGCTTATAGAATTATTTACTGATTATGTTGTTCACCGCAAATGTCTTAGAGAGTATGTAGAAGTTCGAAAAACTATTAATGCACGGGGTGAGTTTAACGACGCGAAGTTGATTCTCGCTCAAGATCATTTAGATAAGTTAAAGGTCGAGAATCCAGAAATATATGAAAAAATGTATGAAGTTCTTGGCGAAATTATAAAGAAAGATGCAGGTCATAAAGTGGAATATCCGCTTGATTTTATCCGTGCAATTTTACATATGTACAAAAATCACAAAACACCTGAGTCGATTTATGAAGAGTATAAAAGTATTTTAGAGCATGAATTTCAAACACTCAATTAAATCCACATGCCAAGAGATTAAACTTTTTCTTTAGTATGTTTAAGATAAAATCATGCCTCAATTTTGGCATGTGGAAATATTTATGAATTATGAAGAGTACAAAAAAGCCGTAGAAAAACTAAACATTTATTCCAATCATTACTATGTTCTTGATGACCCGATTACGACGGATGAAGTGTATGATAAACTTTATCATGAAGCGGTCGAGTTTGAAGAAAAAAATCCAGATAAAATTCTAATAAACTCTCCTACGCAAAGAGTTGGCGATGTCATTCGTGATGGTTTTACAAAAGCACATCATCTCTCCCGCATGTGGAGTTTGGAAGATATTTTTGACTCTGAGGGCTTGAGAGCTTGGCTTGAAAAAACTTATAAACTTGATAAAAATATCTCTTTTTACTGTGAACCAAAGTACGACGGAGCAAGTCTCAATCTCATTTATGAAAACGGCGAACTCTCTGGGGGAATTACCCGCGGGGATGGCGAAATCGGCGAAGAGATTACTGCAAATGTCAAAACTATCCGCTCTGTTCCTCTTACAATACCTTATAAAGAAAAAATCGAAATTCGCGGTGAAGTGGTTATCTTCAAAGAGGAATTTGAAAAAATAAATGAAGAGAGGCTCAAAGGTGGTGAAGCTGTTTTTGCAAACCCTCGAAATGCTGCGGCTGGGAGTTTACGACAGCTAGATTCCTCCGTAACCGCTTCAAGAAATTTGGTATTTTTACCCTATGGCGTGGGGGAAAACAGACTCGAACATAAACTTCTCAGTGAAAAAATGGAGTACATTTACGCACTGGGATTTAGAAAACCGCCTCTGCATTCCACATGCCAGGGCTTTGAGGAAATAGAGGCTATTTATGAGCAGATGAGCAAAGAGCGAGAGAGTTACGCGATGATGCTCGATGGTATGGTTGTCAAAGTAAACGAGATAGCTTCGCAAATCGATATGGGCTACACGGTCAAAAATCCTCGCTGGGCGGTTGCGTATAAATTCCCCGCAGTGGAGAAAGTCACAACTCTAAAAAATATAGTTCTGCAAGTAGGGCGAAGCGGAGTTGTCACGCCTGTTGCAATCGTTGAGCCGACAGACATCGATGGTGTGGTCGTGGAGAGAGCGACACTTCATAATTTTGATGAGATTGATAGAAAAGATATTCGCTTAAATGACAAGGTAATCATCCTCAGAAGCGGCGATGTGATTCCTAAAATCATCAAAGTTTTGACACATGAGAGAAACGGCACGCAAACACCATTTGTCAGACCTTCCATATGTCCAGTTTGCGGAAGTGAACTTCTTGATGAGGGCGTACTTTTGAAGTGCCAAAATCTCAAATGTGACGCGAGAGTTGTAAACTCTATCATCTATTTTGCTTCAAAACTCTGCCTAAATATCGACGGTTTAGGGAACAAAATCGTCGAAGCACTTTACCACTCAGGGCTTGTGAAAAGTGTGGCGGATTTGTTTGATTTGACTTTAGAAAAACTTTTGGCGTTAGAGGGTTTTAAAGAGAAAAAATCTCAAAATCTTTTAAACTCTTTGCAAAACGCAAAAGGGTGCGATTACTGGAGATTTATAAACTCTCTTGGAATTGAGCATGTGGGCGAAGTCGCCTCGAAGGCTTTGAGTGAGAATTTTGGAAGCGGTTTTATCGACGCGACAAAAGAGCAGATTATCGCAATTGACGGAATTGGTGAAGAGATGGCGGAGTCGATTTTGGAGTTTGTGCGTGTGAACCGTGAGACAATTCTCAAACTTCAAAATATTTTAGAGCCAAAAGAACCGTTGCAAAAAGAAGAAGCAAAAGAGAATCCGTTTAAAGCTAAAACAGTTGTTTTGACGGGAAGTATGAGTAAATCCAGAGACGAGATAAAAGAGCTTTTGGAGAGTTTGGGTGCAAAAGTTTCAAGCTCAGTTTCTAAAAAAACTGACTTTGTGATTTACGGCGAAGATGCGGGAAGCAAGTACGAAAAAGCGATGGATTTGGGCGTGGTATGTTTAACAGAACAAGAGATGAGAGAGAAAATAAGTGAGTAGATTAGATAACTATTTGGTTGAAAAAAACCTAGCAGGAAGCAGAACGAAAGCACAAACGCTTATAAACGATGGTTTTGTGAGTGTCAATGGCAAAACAGTCATAAAAAGTTCGCATAAATTGGATGTGAATGATGAGGTAAAAGTACGAGAACATAAAGAGTACGTTTCTCGTGCGGCGTATAAACTGAGTGCTTTTTTGGATGAGCTGAAACTTGATGTAAGTGGTAAAATCGCCTTAGATATCGGCTCTTCAACTGGTGGATTTACGCAGGTGCTTTTAGAGCGAGGTGTGAGCGAAGTGAGTGCGGTGGATGTCGGAAAAGAGCAACTTCATGAGAGCCTTAGAAATGACAGCCGAGTTCATTCTTATGAGAGTTGCGACATCCGAAAATTTCAGAGTGATAAAAAGTTTGAGTTGATTGTAAGTGATGTTTCTTTTATTTCGCTTTTATATATTTTAGATGATATAGAAAGATTGGCATGTGGAAATATTATACTTCTTTTTAAACCACAGTTTGAAGTAGGAAAAGATGCCAAAAGAGACAACAACGGAGTCGTTTTAGACAACAAAGCAATCCTTCAAGCGATGCTGAAATTTGAAGATGCTTGTAAACTCAAAGGATGGAAATTGATTTTAAAATCAGCTTCGAAACTTACAGGGAAAGAGGGAAATTTGGAGTATTGTTACTTTTATGAGAAGTAATACAGAGTACTTTTCTTGACTAACTTATCGTATTACGATAACATGCCAATATGATAAAATCTTTTAAATGCAAATATACAGAACAACTTTTTAATGGTACATATCAGAAGAAATTTTCTGAGGCAGTGAACAATGTTGGCAAAAGAAAACTTGATATGATTGAGGCTTCTTGTGAAGAAAAAGATTTAAAAGTGCCACCATCGAATCGTTTTGAACATCTGCAAGGGAATTTAAAAGGTTTTTGCAGTATCAGAATAAATGAGCAGTTTAGAGTGATTTTTAGATTTGAAAACTCCCATGCTTATGATGTTTATATTGATGATTATCACAAATAAGGAAGAGCACCATGCAAGTAATAAAACCTAGTACACATCCTGGAATTATTTTAAGAGAAGAGTTTGCTTTGCCTTTGAATTTGACACAAGTTCAGTTATCGCATGATTTAAAAGTAGGTATAAAAACTCTTAGTGAACTTTATAATGAAAAGAGAGGCATAACCTCTTTGATGGCTTTGAAGTTGGCAGAGTATTTTGGCACTACTCCGCAGTTTTGGCTCAATCTGCAAAACGCTTATGATTTGTATAAAACCTACGAAAAAGAGAAAGAAAATATACAAAATATTGTACGAAGAGTTGCATAGATAGAGATGAATGAAGGAAAAAGTTATTTGAAAAAAGAGAGTACAGCAATCGCAATTGGCGGTTTTGATGGGATGCATATTGGGCATCAGCATCTTTTTAATGCTTTGGGTGCAAATGGAACTATCGTCGTTATTGAGACGGGATATGCGAACCTCACACCTAAACAAGAGAGAGAAAAATTTTCGCATTATCCGATTATGTATATAGAGTTGGATACGATTCGTCATTTGAGTGGAGAGGAGTTTTTGGCTCTTCTCAAAGAGCGATTTCCAAAACTGTGTAAGATAGTTGTGGGGTATGATTTTCATTTTGGTAAAAATCGAAAGTATTCGTACGAGAGCCTTAAAACGCTTTTTGATGGCGAGGTTGTAGTCATCGATGAGGTGACACATGAGGGCGATTCTGTGCATTCACATAAAATCAGAGCGAAACTTCAAATAGGCGATATCAAAGGTGCAAACGCATTTTTAGGGCATAATTACACCATAAATGGTTTGCATATCAGTGGTCAAGGAATCGGAAAAAAAGAACTTGTTGCTACGATAAACATTACGGCATGTGGATATTTAACGCCAAAAGAGGGTGTTTATGTGACACTTACTCGCATTGATGAAGAGGAACATTACCATCCTTCAGTATCGTTTGTTGGGCATAGAGTAACGACGGATGGCTCATTTGCTATAGAGAGTCACATTCTAGATGGCGAGGTTTTTTGCAAAGAGAAGGCAAGTATAAGTTTTGTTTCTTACATACGAGGCAATGAAAAATTTGAGTCATTAGCAGAATTAAAAAAGGCTATACAAAAAGATATAGCTATCGCGTCAAGAGAATTAAAACTCTTACAACTATAAAGAGAGAATATGAAATCAAGAGAATATTTACAAGATAACAAACCCATTCATTTTGACTTTGTGCAGACACAAAAAGATTTTATCGTCGATGAGATTCCACATGCCACATTTAAGGGTAATGGAAATTTTCTAGTTTTGCATGTAAAAAAAGTAGAACTCACCACTTGGGATATGATAGCAATTTTTGCAGAGTTTTTACATATACCTGCTGAGAAGATAGGCTACGCTGGGCTTAAAGATAAACATGCAACCACAACGCAATATATTTCTGTAGAAGCAAAATATGAAAACAGTTTTAAAAAATTCAAGCATCCACAGATAAAAATACTCAAAACTATAAGACATACACACTCTATCAGAATGGGTGATTTGGCTGGAAACAAATTTAGCATAAACCTTTTTGACATTGATGATATTAAAGCTGGACAGATTGAAAAATTGGCTAAAAAAGCTGAAAAATCAGGGATTCCTAACTACTTTGGATATCAAAGATTTGGTCGCGATAATGATTCGATAGAACAGGCAAAAGAGATGATAGCGGGTGATTTGTATGTCAAAGATGCAAAACTCAAATCTTTTTTAATCTCGATTTATCAAAGTGTCCATTTTAACGATTGGCTCAAAGAGAGAGTGCTTTTGAGCCGAGAAAAAAATGAGGGCAATTTTATGTTGCTTGAGGGTGATATTTACCTCTCAAGTGAGGGCAAACTTTTTACACCAAAAAATATTCCTACAAAAGATTTTGAAAGTAAAAAAGTTGTTCCTACTGGCTTGTTATGTGGTAGAGATGTGTACCGTTCTCGTGACGCTGCAAGAGAGATAGAAGAAAAATATGATGATGAATTTTTGTATGAAAAAGGACAAAGACGAGAAGCTATCATCTATCCACATGCCGTGGTTATGAAGTACAATAAAAACTTTGGGCTTATGAATATAAGTTTTGAGCTTCCAAAAGGTTCTTATGCGACTGTGTTTTTAGAAAGTATTGCAAACAAAAACTTCACTGCAAAAGATGTAAAGTTAAAATAATTTGTAAATTTTTTATGTTTATTATAAAAGTTTAATGAAGCTTTGACTATAATCTCGTAATTTTTTAGGACTAGGGAGTGCTTTTATGCCTGAGTTATTTACTTTTATAAGTGCAGTTTTTGGATTGTCTCATCATGGAAATCCAGAATTATATAAAATGGTTATGTACATAGCGCATATGCTACTATCTGCGAGTATCGCTTTGTTGCTTGTTAAAATGGCTATGTCAAATCTTCAGCTTGTTCCAAAGGGAACTCAAAATGTTATGGAAGCATACATTTCAGGCGTTCTTAAAATGGGAACAGATGTTATGGGTCAAGAAGCAGCGCGTCGTTATCTTCCACTTGTAGCAACAATAGGTCTTTTTGTTGGTATTGCTAACTTACTTGGTGTTCTTCCAGGGTTTGAAGCACCAACTGCATTCTTAGAAATGCCACTTACTTTGGCTTTAGTTGTATTTGTTTACTATAACTTTGAAGGTATCCGTCGTCAAGGTGTTGTAAAGTATTTCAAACACTTTTTAGGACCTGTTTGGTGGTTATATTGGTTAATGTTCCCAATCGAAATTGTTTCTCACTTTTCTCGTTTAGTATCATTAAGCTTCCGTCTTTTTGGAAATGTAAAAGGTGATGATATGTTCTTGATGGTAATACTTATGCTTGCTCCATGGGTTTTACCAATGGTTCCTTTTGCATTACTTACTTTTATGGCATTTTTACAAGCTTTCATTTTTATGATGCTTACTTATGTTTATCTTGGTGGCGCAATCGCTGTTGACGAGCACTAGTAGTTCCTTATGCAAAAAGATATATTCGAAAGAATTATAGATTTTTTGCACGGAGCATCATGGGCGATTGTCTTTTTTGGTGCTCTTATAACTTTTAAAATCTTTTTCCCACTTGGCTTTGCCATCACTTTCTTTATCACAATCATTTACATTATTCTTTCACTTTTCCTTGTTCTGGCTCTTGATGCTTTTTCTACAAACAAAAAACGCTTAGCAGAAGCAGAGAAACAGACAAAACTTTTGGAAAAAATCTACTCAAAACATACGAAATAAGCTAATAAAAAATATAAAGGCTATTTTTCTAAAAGCTTTATATAATTTAATTTTATGTAGAATCTTCCTATGAGATTAACTGAATTTGAAAAAAACTCCATTATAAAACACTTTACTTCCTTCTTTCCACATGCCAAGCTTTATCTGTTTGGAAGTAGGGTAGATGACACCAAGAAAGGTGGCGATATAGACCTTTACATTGAGACAAAGAGTGATGAGTACAGTTACTCAAAACTTTTAGAGTTTAATACTTCTGTTCAAAAAGAGATAGGCGAACAGAAGATAGATATAGTGGTCAATAAAACAGATAAAAATCAAGAAAAAAGTATCTATACAAATGCAAAGAAAACAGGAGTTTTACTTGGATGAGTTAGAACAAAAGCTTCAAAGTGCAATCGATGAAGAAGAGAAACATTTTAAAAGATTTTTTAGTGCGTGTAAAAAGCTTGAAGCGAATTATCCTTTTAGTGAAAAAACTTTAGAGGATGAAGATGTGGTTGAGCATCTTGACCAAATGACTTGGCGATTTGTAAAGATTCAAGATAGCATCGGCAGAAGGCTTATTCCTTATGTTGTGGAATACAATTTTGACACTATTGATGGCTTAACATTTAAAGATATGCTCAACAAACTTGAAAAAGCAAATATCTTAAATTCACAAGATTGGAATCAATTCCGAATTCTTAGAAACGACATCACACATGTGTATCCTGATGATGATAAACTCATCGACACACTCAATGAAATTTATTTGAAAAAAGAGCTTTTATATGCTGTTTATGATAGTTTGAGAAAGTCTGTGTTGTAGTCTTTTACATTCCAAAGTAAAACAAAATATTTCCACATGCCAAGCCACTTTATCAGATTTAAAAGATAATTTAGATAATATAAAACCTAATTTTTTAAAATTTAAGGAACGATATGTTTGAAACAGTTATAGGGCTTGAAGTCCATGTGCAACTTAACACTAAAACTAAACTTTTTTGCTCGTGTGCTACGAGTTTTAATC
This sequence comes from Campylobacterales bacterium, assembly GCA_026390075.1. Lineage (GTDB taxonomy): Bacteria > Campylobacterota > Campylobacteria > Campylobacterales > Sulfurimonadaceae > Sulfurimonas. The sequence continues at coordinate 44,379 of JAPLGP010000031.1, read as the reverse complement.
ACAAACAAAATACAAATACTTGTCCAACTTGTTTAGCGCTTCCAGGGGCTTTGCCTGTTCTCAATAAAGAAGTTCTTCATAAATCTGTTATGCTTGGAACGGCATTAGAAGCGACTATAAATCAAGTTTCATACTTTGATAGAAAGTCTTACTTTTATCCTGATAGCCCATCGGCGTATCAAATCACTCAGCTTTATACTCCTGTGGTTGAGCATGGAAAACTTCGTATTGATTTTGAAGATGGTTCACATAAAACTATCCGTATAAATCGTGCGCATATTGAAGCAGATGCAGGGAAAAATATACATGAGGGTGATATCTCAAAAGTGGATTTAAACCGTGCTGGAACGCCACTTTTAGAGATAGTTTCTGAACCTGATATGCGAAATAGTGAAGAAGTAATTCTTTATCTTAAAAAACTTCACTCAATTATTCGTTACCTCGACATTGGCGATGCAAATATGCAAGAGGGTTCATTTCGTGTGGATGTGAATGTTTCTATCCGTCCAAAAGGGGATGAAAAACTTTATACGCGTGTTGAGATAAAAAATATCAACTCATTTAAGTTTATCCAAAAAGCTATCGAGCTTGAAGTAGCGCGTCAGAGTGAAGCTTGGGAAGATGGTGTTTATGATAAAGAGATTTGTCAAGAGACTAGACTTTTTGACCAAACTAAACAAGAGACTCGTTCTATGCGTGGAAAAGAGGAAGCGGCGGATTATCGTTATTTTCCAGAACCTGACCTTCTGAAAGCTGTGGTTACAGATGCAATGATGACAGAATTTAGTGTGATTCCAGAACTTCCAGACCAAAAAATGACTCGATTTGTAAGTGAATATGGCATGAATGAGTATAGTGCAAGTGTTCTTACTTCTTCAGTAGAAATGGCTCATTATTTTGAAGCAATGATGGCATGTGGAATTAGTGCTAAAAATGCTTTAACATGGCTTACGACTGAACTTCAAGGGCGTTTGAAAGGCGAGATGAACATTACAAATTCTCCAGTAGATGCAGAGAAGCTAGGCTTTTTAGTGAAGCGAATAGAAGATGGCACAATTAGCGGAAAAGCGGCGAAAGATGTACTTGATTATTTGATGGAAAATGACTCAGATGTTGATAGTGTAATTGAGAAATTAGGACTCAAACAAGTAAGTGATACGGGGGCTATTGAAGCTATTTGTGACGCTGTAATCGCTGCAAATCCAGATAAAGCTGAAGAATATAGAAGTGGAAAAGATAAACTTTTTGGCTTTTTTGTTGGGCAGGTTATGAAAGAGAGTAAAGGCAGTGCGAACCCACAAACAGTGAATGAACTCTTAAAAGCAAAGCTCGGATAAATGAATTATTTTAGTCGTGTAATCGTTGATTTTGTATATTTTATACACACAGCAGATGCGTATCAGCATAAAAAGCGGTTAGTGTATGATATTTTAGAAAATAGCAGATATCACTATAAAAAATATTTTGATATCTTTATGATAACTCTTATTTTTATGAGTGTAGCTATCTTGATTGCTGAAGTAAAACATGAAGTTCCTTCAGAGATTAAATTTTTTAATAGTTATGTGATTTCAATCATTTTTTTTATTGAGTATATATTAAGATTTTGGATAAGTAGTAGTGTTTGTGAGATTATTATTAGTAAAAGTGAGCATGACGCTATGCTTGGGCGAGAGTTTTCTCTCTCAAGAGCGATTATAAAAGTAATAAAAGCAAAGCTTAGTTTTATATTTTCTTTTAAAGCCATTATCGATTTACTCGCAATTTTGCCTTTCTTCCATGAGCTGAGATTACTTCGTCTCTTTGTTCTCTTTAGAGTATTTAAGCTCTTTAGATATGCCACGAGTTTTCAAATATTTGCCTCTATTTTATATACAAAAAAATTTGAATTTTTAATTTTATTTATGTATGCTTCAATAGTTATCTCCGTATCATCTATTCTTATTTATGTTATGGAAGCAAACAATCCTGCTTCAAAAGTAAATACACTCTTTGATGCAGTTTATTGGTCTATTGTTACAATTGCAACCGTTGGTTATGGCGATATTACACCAATCACTACCGAGGGTCGAGTAGTGGCTATGGGTGTTATATTTGCTGGAATTTCACTTATAGCTTTTACGACTTCTATCGTTGTTTCAGCACTCACTGAAAAACTTGATGATATTCGAGAAATAAAAACAATTGAGGATATAAGAAAATTAAAAGGCTTTTACCTTATATGTGGTTATGAAAATGTTGCACAAGAGGTTGCTAAGAAGTTAAAAGATGGAGTGGCAAATATTATTGTTTTAGATGAAGATGTGCATAGACTAGCACAAGCAAAAAAAGATGGATTAGTTGCTCTTAATTATGATCCAGGCGATGTGCAAAGCTATAAAATAATAGGCATAGATTTAAACACACAAGTCAAAGCTGTACTTTGTTTAAGAGAAAGTGATGTTGAAAATGTATATACAACTTTAACAGTTCGCTCTATTAGTAAAAGTGTAAATATAGTGTCACTGCTTATGGATGATTCAAATAGAAATAAACTCACTTTTGCTGGTGTCAATGAAATTTTATATCCAAAAGGTTTAGTGGGTATGATTTCTAAAGAGCTCATAGGAAGACCCGTTGCTTTTGAGGTTATTCATGCTCTTCGAAATGACTATTATGGTGTAAATGTTGAAGAGATATTGGTTGATGATAGAATGAGTCAAAAAATCATCTATGTGAATGAGTTAAATAATGCTAAATTTAGAATTATTTTACTTGGCATATATAAAAAAGATAAAAAAAGATTTTTCTTTAATCCAATCGATGGTACTGCACTTGAAACGGGTGACTATCTGCTCATTATAGGAAAGTCTATATTTATTAAAGAGTTTGAAAAATATTTACATAAAAAGATAAAACATGAAAAATAAAGTCGCTCTCATTTTTGGATATAACGATTATGCTTTAGAGATAGCAAAAAATATTTCAGACAAATATAGTGAAATATATATTTATAGTTTGCATAGTGAACAGGATATTTTAAAAAATAAATCAAACTTTGAAATAAGAAGTCTGGATTTGAGTGACAATTGGGAAGGCATAAATGAAAACTTTGATTTTGAAAATTCTATAGCTTTTTGTGTACTAGAAAATAGTGCAGAAAATGTATTTTTAACTATTTCTCTAAGGTCTTTGTTTCATCATTTACATATTATAGCTTTATCAAACAATAAAGAGACAGCAAACAAGCTCCAAATGGCAGGGGCAAACAAAGTGATTCCACTTGTTCAAACCACTGCGGAGATGATTGCGGAGATGATGGAAAAGCCTATTGTTAAAGAGGTTTTTCATAAAATTTTATTTGAGAGCGGTGAGCTAAAAATCACTCAGGTAAAAATAAATGCCAACAATGAATACATAGGCAGAGGAATTGCTGAATTAGATTGGAATCATAAATATGGTGTTATACCTCTTTCTATGGTACATGAAGATATGAAAAGTGAATTTATATACTCCTCAAAAATTAAACATCATATAATACAAGAGGGCGATATGTTTGTCATCGTAGGGTATGAAACTTGTATTGGCGATTTTGAAAAACTCATAGGGAGCAGATACGATGTCAATTGGTGTAATTGGAGCAGGTAAATGGGGCTTAGCCTTAGCGTATGCGCTCTCGAAAAAAAATGAAGTATTTATAAGTTCACGAACGCGAAGAGATATTGAAAATTTTATATCTATAGAAGAGATTTTAAAGTGTGAGTATCTTGTGATAGCTATACCTGCACAGCAGATAGCATTATGGCTTGAAGAGAATTTTATTTTTTCAAATCAAAAAATTTTGGTTGCATCCAAAGGCATAGAAGCTTCAAGCGGAAAGTTTTTAAATGAAATCTATGAAAAGCATATTCCACATGCCAACACAGCATTTTTATCTGGTCCATCTTTTGCCGTTGAAGTGATGCAGTCTCTTCCAACTGCGCTTGTAGTTAGCTCTCACAACGAAATTTTAAGTAAAGAGTTTGCCTCTTTTTTCCCTGATTTTATTAAAACCTATACTTCTACAGATGTCATCGGTGCAGAGATTACTGGGGCGTATAAAAATGTTATAGCTATAGCAGCTGGAGTTTGTGAAGGTCTTGCTTTGGGTAAAAATGCAGCAGCGGCACTTATCTCTCGTGGTTTGGTTGAGATGCAAAGATTTGGCAGAGTGTATGGCGCAAAAGATGAAACTTTTCTTGGACTTAGCGGAGCAGGGGATTTGTTTTTGACTGCATCCTCTTCCATGAGTAGAAATTTTCGTGTAGGACTTGGCTTGGCATGTGGAAAGTCCAAAGAAGAGATAGTAAAAGAGTTGGGCGAAGTCGCAGAGGGCATAGGAACAGCGTACGCACTTTATGAAATAGCAAAGCAAAAAGAGTTATATCTTCCTATTGCAAGAGAAGTGTATGCCTTGCTTGAGGGGAAAAATCCACAGGTTTCTTTACGAGATTTGCTCTCAAGTTAAACTAAAAAAGGAGAAAAAATGAAATACACAAAAAGTACAATTGCAGGGTTGTTATGTTGCGCAACGGTTTTAAGTGCTGGATTTATGGACAACTTAGGTGATATCGCCAAGGAGACGGCAAAGGAGAGCGCAAAAGCTTATACGGGCGAAGCTAAGGCTACACCAAGCGCTCAATTACCAACTGCAACAACTCAAACAAGTGCGGCAGCAAATAGTTTATCAACGGGCGATATGAATGGGGCGTTAAAAAGTGCTTTGAACATGGGCGTGGATTATGCGATTAAAACATTGGGTGCAAAAGATGGCTACATGAGTAATCCTCTAACAAAAATAGGTTTACCCGATGATATGCAAAAAGCAGCTGATTTGGTAAAAAAAGTGGGTGGAGAAAAGTATGTGGATGATTTAGTTTTAGCACTCAACAATGCCGCAACAGAAGCTGCACCAAAAACAGCAAAAATCTTTGCTAAGAGTATATCGGACATGAATATCGATGATGCTAAAAAGATTTTGGCAGGTTCAGATAAAGCGGCAACGGACTATTTTAGAGCAAGTTCAACAAAAGAACTTCAAAATACAATTGCTCCAATCATTAAAAAAAGTATGGAAAATAATAGTGTTTCAAAATATTATGACTCTTTCCAATCTTTTTATAAATCCAATGCAGGTGCACTTAAAAATGAATATGTTTCAGGTGCTGCAAACATGCTCGGATATGGTTCAGCAGTGCCAAGTGACAAAGATACAGACTTGAATAGTTTCGTGACAAACAAATCTATCGATGGGTTGATGTTAAAAATTCAAGAGCAAGAAAAAGGAATTCGAGCAAATCCTTTAATGCAAAATAATGATTTAGTAAAAAAAGTTTTTTCAGCGTTTTAACTAATCAAAAAATTAGATATTTAGCGATAGAATTCCGCTATATTTTTTAAGGTGGATACGATGGTAGTTCATATAGTAATGTTTAAGTTTAAAGATGAAAATAAGGCTTTAAATATAGCAAAAGTTCAGCACAAGTTGATGAAACTTGAGACGCAAATCCCATTTTTAAAATCTATGGAAGTTGGCATAAATTTTAATGAATCTGAGAGAGCGTTTGATTTATCTCTTTACAGCACTTTTGAAGATAGAGCTGATTTAAGAGCTTACGCAGTGCATGAAGAGCATCTTAAAGTTCTTGAGCTTATTAAAGAAGTGACAACTGAAACTAAAGTTGTTGATTATATTTTAGAGTAGTATATTTGCACATGCCACAATTTCCACATGCCAACATCTCGGCATGTGGAACTAGCAACTTTTAAAATTTCACATTCTCATATCTGTCATAAAGCCACTCTGCAACGGCTTGTTTATCTTCTTCACTTATCTCTTTGAGTGATGGCATTACTCCAAATCTCTCCAACGCTCCAGCGCTACACATGCTATTATCGAGTTTTGGATTGACAATATAATCTTTTACAAAAAGGATAAAAAGATGACGGTGGATATCATCATCCTTATCTTTTATGACAATATTTGCTTTGATACGGTTTGAGATTTCCACCATCGGAGGTGCTTTGAGATTTTTAAGATTTTTGAGAACTTCAGCTTCTTTCATTATTTCCACATGGCAGGAGTTGCAGTTCTTTTTATAAACTTCGTATCCATCACTTGCAAAAAGTGTTGTGCATAAAAGTAGTGAGTAGAACATAGTTTTTTGCATTTATAATCCCCTTGAAGAATATTTTTACGAATAAACTCTTTAAAAAAAGATACTTAAATCGCTCCGTTAATTTCGATTGTACTATTTTAGCATTAAGATTTTGTTAATATGTGTCAAGAGAAGAGAGGAAGTTGTGCAAACAAATATGCTAAAATAACAAAATTTTTTTGAAGGTCTTTGAATGTTAATGACAATTGTAGCGATGTACTCTTTATATGTTTTAATCACAATTTACACAAGCGTAATGCAGATAGGTTTCGTAAATCAAGCCAAAAAAAAGTTACCTGTTTTACTGGGTGCTTCAGAGTTTTTACAAGCTGGTAATTATAGTGTTGCTAAAGAGAAGATGTCGATTCTTAGCTCATTTATTGATTATTTGTTATTTATATCTTGGCTTGGTTTTGGAATATCTTTTTTGTCTAAAAATATCTCTTTTGAAAATGAAGTATTGCTAAATATCGCCATCGTTATGAGTTTTGTAGTTATAAACTCTTTCATTTCTCTTCCTTTTTCTTATTATGAAAAATTTGTTTTAGATGAAAAGTTTGGATTTAACAAATCAACAATGGTGCAATATATAAAAGACACGCTTATCGCATTTATGATGACACTTCTTATTGGCTCTTTGGTGGTGTTTGGTATTTATGAGATTATCACAAACTTTACTTACTGGTGGCTTTGGAGTTTTGTATTTATTTTTGTGATTGTTGTGCTTATCAATATGCTTTTTCCAACATTTAGAGCCTTGTTTTTTGACAAACTCACTCCGCTTGATAATGCTGAATTAAATAGTGAGATTCAAACTCTTATGGATAGAACAGGCTTTGTAAGTTCGGGAGTTTTTATAAGTGATGCGAGTAAAAGAGATGCAAGACTTAATGCCTATTTTGGCGGTTTAGGAAAGAGTAAACGAGTTGTACTTTTTGACACGCTCATAGAAAAACTCACGACAAAAGAGTTGTTGGCGGTTTTGGGACATGAGCTTGGGCATTTTGCACATGGCGATATTTATAAAAACATAGCTTTGGTTGGAGGAATGCTTTTTGCAATGTTCGCAATCTTTGGAAATCTCCCTGAATCTCTTTACATGGAAATGGGTGTAAGTCAATCGCCCTCTATAACGATGATACTTTTGCTTCTTTGTATGCCTGTTTTAGGATTTATCATGATGCCAATCATGGGAGTTGTGAGCCGTCATAATGAGTATGCGGCGGATAAAACAGCAAGTGAACTTGGTGGTGCTGCTGGGGGTATTGAACTTGCAAATGCACTTCAAAAGTTAGTGAGCGAAAATAAAAGTTTCCCACTTTCTCATCCACTTTATATATTTTTTCACTACACGCATCCCCCAGTTATCGAGCGTTTAAAAGCTTTGGGCGTTGACATAGGCGATATTAACATAAGTTCATTAGGTTCCACATGCCAAGCCAACATTTAGTAAAAGATGTTTTAAAAGAGATAACTGCACAATTAAATCCAATTATTCCACGCGCATCAAGAGAGGCGTATCTTCTTTTGATGGCGCATTTAGAGTGCGATGAACTTTGGATTATTACAAATCAAAATACGCAGGTTAGAGATGCCCAAAAACTTTATGCGTGGGCAGAGCGACGAGCGAAAAATGAGCCTTTGGAATACATTACAAACAGAGTAAGTTTTTATAGTGAAGAGTTTTATATTGCCAAAGGTGCATTGATTCCACGCCCTGAGACGGAACTTTTTATAGATGAAGTTATAAAAAACATTCCACATGCCAAAGAGAAAATGACTTTTGTTGAGGTTGGCGTTGGGAGCGGAATTATCTCCATTATGTTGGCAAAACATTTTCCACATGCCAAGTTTATTGCGGTGGATATCTCAGAAAATGCACTTACGATTGCCAAAATAAACATCGCTAAATTTGGGCTTCAAGATAGAATTGAGCTCAGGCTAGGTTCACTTTTGGAACCTGTATCTGAGCATGTGGATTATCTTATTTCAAACCCGCCTTACATAGCAAATGATGCAGAGTTGGAGTCAAATTTATCGTATGAGCCACAAAATGCACTCTTTGGTGGAGTTGTTGGAGATGAGATAATTGGGGAGCTTCTTAATGAGGTATTAAAGCGAAAAATTAACTCATTTACATGTGAGATAGGTTATGACCAACAAGATAGAATAAGGGATTATTTAAAAAGTAAAAAGTATAAAAATTTAGATTTCTATAAAGACTTAAGTGATTTTGATAGAGGTTTTACCTTAAGGCTATAAAATTGAATAAAAAAATATATGCAGATTTTAGTTATCTTATTCTTATTGCAGCTACATTTGGTGCGGTTATGGTTTTGGGTGCGGTAGTTGCACCTACTATTTTTCATTCGGATAGAATTTTAATAGATGTAACTCTTAACAAATACAACTCTGGAATTATTATGGGTGCGGTGTTTCATAAGTTTAGTTACTGGCTTTATGTTGTAGCAATTGCCGTTGGTTTGTACGAAGCTGTATGGTATAAAATGGGTCAAAGAGATGCCATTGCTTTTGGTTCTGCTGCGAGTGTTTTGTTTTCTTCACTTATGTTTAGTGCTGTGTATGCACCTAAAATTCTTGTTATGCAAGGTCTTGGAATGGAAGCAACACAAAGTGATACATTTGCAAATATTCACATGGCGAGTGAGTTGGATTTTAAGATTTTAGCACTCTCTTTACTTGTGTTATTTATCAGAAGGCTTATGTTACTTAGAATCGCTTAAAATTTTTTGCGCACAATTAAACGACAATAGTTCTCTTTATGATATAATCCACAACGATTATATTTTTAAATAAGAGGATTACTTGAGTAATAAAACTTCCTACGCAAAAATAACTGCTAAAATTATATTTACCACCCTTTTTATTACACTTTTCTCAGCATTTATATACGGTGAATATATGAAAAAAGATGCCATTTTTAAACTAGCACATGTCGATGCAAAAAAAACAAGTATGCTCATCTTTGAATCTCTTTATTCTGCAATGCAAAGAGGATGGAATAGGGAAGATATTCATGAAGTCATAGATAGATTAAATAAAGTGGATGCAAGCATGAAAGTGAATGTTTACAGAAGCGAAGTTGTAGCAGGTAGGTTTGGTGAGATAGAAGAAGATAAGCGAAAACGAGAAACAAATAGTGATGTTAAAAAAGCAATGTCAGGGGAAGAACTTTTAAATATTTCACAACTCAACTATATAGAGTATTTTTATCCAGTTGTAGCAACAGAGAATTGTTTAAAATGCCATACAAATGCGCAATTAGGGAGCGTTTTAGGTGTTATTGATGTTTCCTATCCAGTGGAGGATTTAAAAGTTTCTCTCTCTGAACTGATAAACTTTTTTATGATATTTCTTATAGTCTTTTCAGCCGTAATATTCTTTGCTATCTTTTTTGAATTAAATAAATATTTGATACAACCAATAAAAAACTTTTCAAATGTTATAAAAAATATCACAAGCTCACATGACATGACAAAAAGAGTGTTAATTGATGATAATATTGAAGAACTTGACTCGATTAAAGATATATTTAATGGTATGCTAGATTCTATTGAAAATCAATTTTATAACGATAGTTTAACAGGTTTGGACAATAGAAGAAGATTAACAGAGAATTTAGAAAAGAGAGTGAACTCATTTTTAATCATTATAAATATAGACTCATTTCAAGAGATAAATGACTTGTATGGAGATGAAGCTGGGGATATTATTTTAAAAGAGTTTGCTCAATTTTTGTCAGAAAATATGTTAAAAGAAGCGACTCTTTATCGACTTCATTCGGATGAATTTGCTCATTTGTGTAGTACTTCAAAAGATATTGATGAGTTTAGAATCCTTGCATCTATGATAAGTGAGAAAATTTCTAAAAAAAGATTTAAAATAAATGATAAAAGTGAAGTCAGTTTAACTGCTACGATGGGGATATCTTATGGCTCTGAGATGCTCCTCGTCAATGCCGATACAGCGCTAAAACTTGCAAAAAAAGCAAAAAAAGATTTCTTAATTTATGATGATTCTATGACTATGGCGAAAGAGTATGAAAAAAACCTTGAGTGGACAAAAAGACTTAAATCCGCAATAGAAGAGGATAAAATCGTACCAGTGTATCAAGCGATTTTAGATACTAAAACAAAAAAAATTGTGAAGTACGAGTCTCTCATGAGAATGGTAGATGCCGATGGTACGCTCATCGCACCGATACATTTCTTGGAACTTGCTAAAAAAAATAAACTTTATCATCAACTCACAATGATAATGATAGAAAAAACTTTTGAGCGATTTAAGCATTTGCCATATAGCGTATCTATTAATCTTTCCGTGGATGATATTGCAAATAAAGAGATATATAAATTTATTATTGAAAAATTAAAGACGAGCCCTATTAGTAAAAATATAGTTTTTGAAATTATAGAATCAGAGGGTATAGAAAATTTTGACCAAGTTTTAGAGTTCATCAATACCGCAAAAAGTTACGGGGCTAAAATATCTATAGATGACTTTGGAACTGGATACTCTAACTTTGAGTATCTTATGAAGTTAAAAGTGGATTACATTAAAATAGATGGTTCCATGATTAAAAACATTGATACAGATAAAAATTCTCAAATGATTACACAAACAATAGTAGAATTTGCTAAAAAGATGAATATAAAAACTATAGCCGAGTTTGTTCACTCAAAAAATGTGTTTGATAAAATAGCTGAACTTGGAGTTAATTATTCACAAGGGTACTATTTTGGCGCACCTAGTCAGGATGTAGAATAATTAGACTTCTTGCATAACTTAGATTGCTTCGTCGTTCCTTCTCGCAATGACCGTTGTCCCTTCTTGGCACATGACCGTCATTGCGAGCAAAGCGAAGCAATCTAAAAAGAGAGTTTGGCAAGAAGTCTATTACTTTTTAATACTAATGTAATAAAATTTTGGTAATATTTAAGCTATTTATTTTAAGGTACTCAAATGTTTATAAAAAAAATGATAGTTTTTTTAAGTGTAATACTTTTGTCTTTTGTAGAAGTAGTTGCAAGCCAAGAGCCAAGTGACACTGTAAAAGAGAAAAAGATTTATTCAGTTGGCGAAAAAATATACCAAAAAATGTGTAATCAAGATATAGATTTAAAAAAGTATCTTTCTCAGGATGAGATGAAAAATGCTATCAAAAATGATAATCTATGTAAACCTTTAAGTGAGCAACATTTTGAAGCACTTTCTTTGTATCTGTGGGAAGTTAAGAGAGTTTCATGGCATGTGGAAAGTGAAAAAACTATAGTTGTAAACAAAGATGAAAAATGCCCAGTATGTGGGATGTTTGTCTATAAATATCCAAAATGGGTAGCACAGATTTTTTATGAAAAAAATCATTTATCCTTTGATGGTGTGAAAGATTTGATGAAGCATTATTTTAAAGAAAAACAAGCAGGGGAAGAAATCTTAGTTACGGATTACTACTCTCAAAAAGCTATAGATGCAAAAAAAGCCTATTTTGTTTTGGGGAGTGATGCTTATGGCCCAATGGGTGCGGAGTTGATTCCATTTGAAAATGAGAGTGATGCTAAAACTTTTTATATGGATCATCAAGGAAAAAAAATAGTTTTGTTTAAAGATATTACACCAAAGGATGTTTTTAAATTAGATGAATAAAAAAAGCACATCTCTTTTTTTACTCTTTTCCTCTCTTTTTGCTTTTTTGGCTGTGGAATTTTTATATATTGGAACTACAAAAAAGATGAGTGAAACACAGGTTGAAAAAAAGATAAGTTTTGTTCAACTCAGTGGACTTCCAGATTTAGCCATAAATAGTGAAAGTAGTTTTGTGAGACATAGAAGCTTAAGTGATTTGTTTAGCATATTTCAAGAGGACGGAAGCCTAAGAGAACATGCCACGGCTACTTATGCCATCTCCCATTCTCATATAAAAGATTAAAAATGAAAAATAAAATAAATATCTATTTAATAGAATTTGCGATAAATGCAATACTCCGACAAAAGTATAAGAGTCTGTTTGTAAGTGTAGTTTTTATAGTTTTAACCTTTTTACTTACTTCTGTATTTTTTATAACAAACTCAATAAAATATGAGTTAAACGCAACACTAGAAGCACTTCCAGAGATTACAATTCAAAAAACAAAGGGCAAAAAACATTACGATATAGATGTAAAAGAAGTGGAAAATATACTTGCAATCAAAGGTGTAAGTGACGCTGTTGCCAGAGTTTGGGGATATTATTATTTTGAAAATATGAAAGTGAATTTTTCTCTTGTTGGAGTGGATGCGTATGAAAATCAGTATAAAAATTCTCTTGAAAAGATTGTTCATAAATTTGATTTGGGTACAGCAGAAAATAATGCTTCAATGATTATAGGCGTTGGTGTGCAAAAGAGTATGAATGAGAGCTATTATAAAGAGTATTTTAACTTTATTAAAAGTGATGGTAGCCTTAAAAAAGTAGCAATTGCTGGAGTATTTGATGGCGATACACAGTTAGAATCCAACGATATGATAGTAATGTCCAAAGAGAGTGTTCGAGAAATTTTTGATATGCCAGAGTCAAAAGCAACAGACATAGTTGTAAAAGTTGCAAATAAAAATGAGATAGCAACTGTAGCATCAAAACTAAAATTGATGTATCCAAATAGCCTGATAATTACTAAAAATGATTTAAAAGTGAGCTATCAAAATATTTTTAACTATAAAAGTGGAATATTTTTAGCCCTTTTTATCATCTCACTTTTTACATTTTTTATCATCATCTATGACAAAGTCAGTGGGTTAAGCAGTGAAGAAAAAAGAGAAGTTGGAATACTCAAAGCCCTAGGTTGGAGAGTGGATGATGTATTAAAAGAGAAATTTTATGAATCCTTTATCATCTCTTTATTTTCTTATAGTGTTGGCGTAGGAGTTGCAATCGCTTTTGTTTATATTTTTGGCGCACCGCTTCTTCGAGATATATTTATAGGCTATTCAGAGCTGAAACCATCCTTTGAATTACCTTTTATTTTTGATTTTCAGACACTCTTTTTAGTCTTTTTTTTAAGTGTTCCAATTTACATAGCCGCAACAATAATCCCATCATGGAGAGTTGCTACACTTGAAGCGGATGAAGTGATTCGATGAGTTTATTGTTAACTTTCTTAGCCGATATATAAATGACTATATTATCTGGAGGAAGTTATGAAAATTGAGCAGTCGAATGTTTCTCTATTCTCTTCACATACTAAGCAAGATGGGGTTGTGGAGACAGAGTCTCTTAAAAAATGGGATAAGCCAGAAGATAATCCTGAGGTGGCGGTGCGTCTTGATAAACTTCAGTTGAGCGATCTTTATAAGTCAGTAAAACAGAGTAAAGATACAGCGAGTATAGAAAATGTCAGCGGTGATTCATCCATTGATCCAAAGTTGATGGCAATTATTCGTGCCCTTGAAGCATTAACTGGAAAGAAGATTGATACATCTTTTTTAAAAAAATTGCAGCCAAATAATGCACCAAGTCCAGTAGCAGATAAGCCAACCAATAGTTCAGGAACTGATGAAATAAAACCTTTAGGTTGGGGAATTGATTATAGCTATCAGCGTACACAAACGCATGAAGAATCTTTAGATTTTTCTGCACAGGGAAGTGTAAAGTCACAAGATGGTAAGTCAATTGATTTTTCTTTGGCTCTTAGCATGAAAAGCAGCACGCAAGTGAGTGAGAGTATCAGTCTTAAAGCCGGAGATGCTTTGACTGACCCCTTGGTTATTAATTTTGGAGCAGATACAGTTACCATAAGCGATATACAAAAAAAATTCGATTTGAATCTTGATGGCAAAAGCGATACCTTCTCTTTTGTAGGAAGTGGAAGTGGTTTTTTAGCACTCGATAAAAATCATGATGGCACTATCAACAATGGAAGTGAGCTTTTTGGACCAACAAAAGGCAATGGATTTAAAGAGTTGGCGGCTTATGATAGTGACAAAAACAACTGGATTGATGAGAATGATGCTATCTTTAAAAGTTTGGTTATTTGGACAAAAGACGAGCAGGGCGTTGAAAATCTCTACAGCTTAAAAGACAAAAATGTGGGTGCGCTTTACCTTGGAAGTGCAAATACACAATTTGACCTAAACGATAGTAATCAAAAGACTCAAGCGCTTTTGAGAGAGAGTTCGGTTTATCTCAAAGAGAGCGGTGGGGTTGGAACACTTCAAGAAGTTGATTTAAAGGTATGAGTGAAATATGATAGAACTAAACAATGTTACAAAGATTTATGAAGAGGGTGCTTCGCAGACAACTGCTTTGAGTGATGTAAATCTGAACATAAAAGAGGGTGCGGTGGTTGTTTTAAAAGGTGCGAGTGGAAGTGGTAAAAGTACTATTTTGTCTCTCATAGCAGCTCTAAGTAAACCTACAAGTGGGGAAGTTCTCGTTGATGGCAAGAAGATTTCTAAACTCTCCGATAACTTTGCATCCATTTATAGACGCGATAACATTGGATTTATATTTCAAAAATACAACCTTTTACCCAATCTAAGTGTCAAAGATAACATCTTACTGCCATTAGTTCCGCTCAATCCACATGCCAAGGATGCAGAGGAAAAACTCTCCAAGGTCATGGATATGTTTCATATAGCACATAAAGCAGATACACTTGTGAAAAACCTCTCAGGCGGGGAACAACAACGCGTTGCCATCGCCAGAGCGAATGTAAATAATCCAAAAATTATCCTAGCGGATGAGCCAACAGCAAACCTTGATGAGAAACTCTCTCTTAGTTTTATAGAAATACTCAAAGAGCTAAAATCTTTAAATAAAACTATTGTCATCGCTACACACGACCCTCTCTTTTTTAACCTTGATTTTGTTGATTTAGAGATAAAAATCCATAATGGAATCATTCGTTCATGATTCTCTCTCCTGAAGTTTTAACACTTTATATTTTAAATACACTCTTTGCTTTTTTTGCAATCATCGCCTTTTTTTATAGTGTTAAAATATTTTTATATTGGGATAGTAATTCCACATGCCAAGCACAGTACAATTTAGAAAAACAGAGCTTTCTAAGTGCGACCATTATAAAATATATTTTTGTCATAAAAGTACCTCTCTTTTTATTTTTTATTTTTACTCTTGATAAAATATCTGCACTGCTCACAGGTGCGATGTGTGCCGCAGGAGTCGCAAATGCAACGGAGTATGGAACTTATCTTATTGTGTTGAAAATTTTAAATTTATATCTTTTTGCGTATTGGTTAGTGTTGCATAATGAAGATATGAAACATGAAGAACAGCCCTACACAAGAGTAAAATTTGGAATCTTTCTGGTGGCTTTTTTTCTCTTAATGTTCGAGTTGGTGCTTGAAGCGATGATGTTTCATGCCATAGATGTGGAGAAGGTAGTGGATTGCTGTGGAGCAATTTATTCAAGTGCTTCAAGTTCTTATATATCTACGATATTTCGTATTCAAACACCCGTTCTAGTGGTTCTGTTTTATGCTAATTTTTTACTCATAGTCCTCTTTTATTTTTTAAAGAAGAGATACGCTTTTGCACTTAGTAATGCAATATTTATTATTATCTCTCTCATAGCGCTTATATCGTTTTTTGGGACATATATTTATGAGCTTCCAACACATCATTGTCCGTTTTGTTTTTTACAAAAAGAGTACTATTTTGTAGGATATTTGATTTATGTTTTTTTATTTATAGGTACATTTTATGGTCTGATTGTGGGTCTTTTAAGAACATCAGAAAATGAGATTTTTAAAAACTATAAAATATCACTTTTATTTAATTTTCTCTATGTTATATTACTTACATCGTATCCAATACTTTTTTACATCAAAAATGGTGTGTGGTTATAAAAATATTTTTTAAACGGAGTTATGTAATGCTAAAATCTAAGATGGTACTTTCTGCTTTTTATTCTTTACTCGTTTTTTCATTGTTTGTGGGTTGTGGTGAAAAATCTAAAACTGAAATGGCAGAGGTTCACTGGGATAGAGATATGTGTGCTAGATGTGTGATGGTTGTGAGTGATAGAAAAAATGCGGTACAAGTGAAAAATCCAGAGAATGCTAAAACATATATGTTTGATGACTTAGGCTGTATGGCTATTTGGTTTGATGATGAGAAAATAACATGGAAAGATAAAGCACTTATTTGGGTAACAGATGTGAACAGCGGAGAGTGGATAAATGCAAGAACGGCATTTTATGATACACAAAACATTACTCCAATGGGTTATGGTTTTTCTGCGCACAAAACAAAAGAGAGTATCAAAGAAAATCAAGAAACTATTGATTTTAATGAAGTTTTAAAAAGAGCATTCAAATAATACTAAATTCTGAGATTTCCACATGCCGTGGCATGTGGAAATAATATCCTCATTCTTTTGCCATCAGATGCTACAATATTTAATCTTGATACAGTTTTATTCGCAATCAAACGAGACCACTCTTCAAATAATTTATCAGGTTCTTGTGTATCTATATTTAAAAATACATTTCGTATTGTATTATCATCAGGTGCTATAAAAACATGACCTAAAAACTTTTGTAATTCTCTTTTTTTACTTTTTATTCAAAGCCCCATATCCATATAACCGTTAGCTCCAATTAGTATTGAAAGTAATGACATAAACATAACTTCACCTACATTGAATTTAAGCTGTTTACATTTTCTGTAATCTGGCAATGCTCTAAATCTATCTAATAAGTGTGTTATTCTCTTACTTCATCTTTTTTGTGGAGCTTAAGCAAATAGTGCTCCTAGCTTAGTTTTGATTTACCGTGCATTGGAACGAAGCAGTTTCCACATGCCATAACTTTATTCTTCTCTTTTATACTCCAAATCCCCAGCTACTGACTCTTTATCATTAATGATTGCTTCGATTTGCTGTTTCACTTTATCATAACGAAACTGCTCTTTAAAGCCCATGATTCGACCGCCTGCAGCGTTTGGATGTCCACCGCCGTTTGCCCACTCTTTTGAGATTTGAGAAACGCTTACTTGGTTATTTGCGCGAAGACTCATTGTACCTTTGTAGCTTACATCAACGATAAAGTCGTATTCTGGAAAAGCAAGTAAAAAACCGTTTCCGATAATAGATGTATTGCCAACTCCATAGCTTAAAAATCCACGGTAGCCTTTATAGTATATGGTATTCTCGTCTCTTTTCTTACCAAGTAATTCCACTATATATCTCGTTGAGAGATTGTCAAGCGTATCATTTTTGTCAATTTTAAAAAACTCTTTTTTAATGAAATGGATGTTGTCATCCAAAGCCACAGATGCATTGTCTGCATCTATAAATTTTGTAGCTTCTACTAAGAGAGATATTTTATAATTTTCATCTTCTTTTGCAAACATAACGCGGTTGAGTTCCCTTGTTTCGCCGATAAGTCTCATGCAAACTTTGCCGAACTCAAAATTGTCTCGCTCTTCTTGTTTCCACATGTCAACCGCATTCACAATAGCAACATATTTATTCATCCAAAGTGGTTCATTAAATTCAAAATGCTCTTTCGCATATTCATAGGTAATTTTTGTAGCACATCTTGAAGTATCCAGATAATACCACTCATATTTCATTGCACTCTCTTCTCCACTTCCATGGTGGTCAAGCAGAGTGATTTTTACCTCTTTGGAATTGTCATTCATCTTAATAACTTCATTGTTGAGCCATCGTGATTCATCTGAGGTTAAATTCAAATCAGTTATTAAAATAAGAGCGCTCTCTTTAGAAGCATTTATATTTTCCAAAATCATTTCAAGCTTTTGCTTTACCTCTGCTCCGTAATTTGCATTATAGTTTGTGATTTTATAGGGAGTATATTTCATGATGAGTTGACAACTGTACCCGTCAAGGTCGATGTGAGAGAGGTGGTGGATTGTTTCTTGCATTTTATACCTTATTTTAATTTTTGTTCTATTGAGATTGAGCCCATTACTTCAAAAGTTGCACTTGAATCAATTTCGGCATGAGAGAGTGTTACAACTTCTAAAGAAAATCGCTCAAATATTTCAGCGATAGCACGACGAATTTGAGGGTCAACTATGACAACAACAGGAGAGACACCTTTTTGTAGTAACTCAGCCGCCTTGGCACTTGTCGCTTGGATAAGCGCATTTATCTCACCTACATTTAAAAGTAAGACTCTTCTTCCATCCTGCTCTTTAGATTTTTCAAGTATCATCTGTTCACTTTTTGTATCAAAAGTAAGAAGTCTTATGACTCCATCTTCGCTTGAGTACATTTGCGTAATGACACGAGAGAGTTTCGCTCTGACTTGTTCTGTTATAACATCCACATTCTTTGTAAACTCAGCTATGTCGGCTATCGTTTCTAAGATAGTTAACATATCTTTGAGAGGAATTTTTTCATGTAAAAGTGCTTTGAGAACTCTTTGAATGAGTCCTACATTTGCAACTCTTGTGACATCATCCACAATAACAGGGAAATCATTTTTGATTTTATTGATAAGTGCTTGAACCTCTTGGCGCGTGAGTAAATCTTCAGCATTTCGTTTTATAAGTTCGCTCATGTGTGTCGATATAACGGTTGCAGGGTCAACGACGGTATAACCGTTAATGATGGCATCCTCTTTTTGTTCTGGAAATATCCACATGGCATCCAGACCAAATGCAGGTTCTTTGGTCGCTTGACCAGTGATTTCTCCCGTCGCCATTCCGCTGTCCATAGCTAAAAATTTATCTGGTTGTATTTCACCCTCTCCAATAGATATTCCTTTTAAAAGGATTTGATATTGCTGTGGCAAAAGGTGTAAATTATCTCGTATGCGCACTTGTGGCATTAAAAAGCCGAAATCACTTGCTATTTTTCTTCTCATGGAACGAATTCTCTCGAGTAAATCACCACCCTGAGAACTGTCAGCAAGCCGGATGAGTTGGTATCCGAGAGTGAGTTCTAGCATCTCAACTTTGAGTATATCTTCAAGGGCTTTTTCTTCTTCTTTGACGATTTCTTCATTTGTTTTTTTAGGTTTGAGGGCAGATTTCTCTTTTTCTATCTGCTCTTTTGTTTTCTTGCCAAGTATGTTCTCTACATCGAGTATGTCAAGTTCTCCTCTGTCAAATTTGTAAATTGCCCAGCCAAGTCCTCCAAACACAATCCCTACAAATCCCATTGAGAGTGTAGGTAAGCCTGGAACTAGAGCAAAGAGAGTCATGATAAATCCAACTATCATCATTATCTTCGCATTTCCCATCATTTGGTTGATAGTGCCCTCAGCAAAGTTGTCGCCATCACTTGAAGAGCGTGTAATCATAATACCAGTTGCTGTCGAAATAATAAGTGCAGGAACTTGTGCCACCAATCCATCCCCGATTGTAAGGAGTGTAAATGTAGAAGCACTCGCAGACACAGTTAAGTCATGCTGAAATACGCCTATAAGAAATCCACCGATGATATTTATGAGAGTGATGATAATACCAGCAACAGCGTCACCCTTTACAAACTTGCTAGAACCGTCCATCGCTCCATAGAAGTTTGCATCTTGAAGAATTTCAGCTCTTCTTTTTTTGGCTTGCGCATCATCAATAAGCCCAGCATTTAAATCCGCATCCACCGCCATCTGTTTACCAGGCATAGAGTCAAGTACGAAACGAGCTGCAACCTCTGCAACCCTTGTTGAACCTTTTGTTATAACCATAAAGTTGATAAGAACGAGTATCGAGAAGATAACAATACCAATAACAAAGTTTCCACCAACAACAAAATTTCCAAAACTAGTAACGATATCACTCACAGCCCCTGGACCTTCGTGTCCGTGACTTAAAATCATTCTTGTTGTTGCCACATTTAAAGAGAGTCTAAAAAGAGTAATAATGAGTATAAGAGTTGGAAAAGTTGTTAAATCGGTTGGTTTAGGAACATAAAGAGATATGAGCAAAACTAAAACAGCAATAGCCATTGAAATAGTTAAAAACAAATCGAGTATTGCAGATGGAAGGGGAATGATAATAATGGCTAAAATTAGCATTACAAAAGCAACAACACTTAAATCTTTTTGTCCGAGTAAAAAGTTTAAACTCGTTCCGATTTGTTGTTTGAGTGTAGATTTTTTTGCCAAGTTTTATATCTCTTTCATTTTAAAAGTTTTTATATATGGATGAAGTTCCACATGCCGTCTTATTATTGCGTAGAACATTAAAACAGTTACTCTTCTAGTAAATCAGCTAAGGTTAAGTCGGACAAAAATGAATCTATTTTGCCTTGAAGTTTATTTAAAAAGGGCCAAATTGAGCAGATGTTTGCTTTGTTGGAAGGACAATTGTCGATAGAAGGTGCGCACTCAAATACTGCTGGTGCTTTGCCCTCAACAGATAGCATAACATCTAACATGTTTATCTCTTTAGGATCTTTTGCTAAACAAAAACCGCCATTTACACCCTTAAAAGATTTTAAAATACCACTTTTTGCAAGTGTTTGGAGTAGTTTTGCCAAAAAGCTTTTGGATATGGAGAGTTCGTGAGAGAGTGTTTCGCTGTCCATAGGCACATTTGTTTTAGACAAAACGATGAGAGATAAAATGGCATATTCGCTTGCTTTGGTTATTAACATAATTTATACTTTCATATTTTAGTGTTTTAAAAGATGGATTATATCTAAAGAAGTTAAAAGCAGTATTATGTGCTCATGATGATTTTATGGTTATCCTATTTCTTCCATTTTCTTTTGAATCATAAAGAGCCTCATCCGACAATCGAATCATCTCTTGAAGCGATGTTGCTAACCCGTAGTAAATTCCAGCGGATATAGTATAAGATATGCTTAAATCATGTGTGTTTATTATATTTTTTTCAAAACTATTTCTTATTTTTTCAAATAAGAGTTGAGTATCTTCAATCGTAATATTCTCTAGTAATATACAAAATTCTTCTCCACCAAATCTTGCCATAAGATCAGATGCTCTTAAATTTGCATCGAGTATTTTTTTTATCTCTTTGATGGCGACATCGCCTACATCATGTCCATAGGTGTCATTTATATTTTTAAACTTGTCAATGTCAATCATCGCAACCGCCAAAGGTTCTTTTTTTCTTTTTGCTTTTTCATAGATAGCAGTTCCTGCATCAAAAAAGTATCTTCTATTATAAGCACCTGTTAAAAAATCTTTGTTTGCTAAATCTCTGATTCCGCTAAAGAGCTCTAAAAGCTCTAAATTTGAGTTAACTCTTGTAATAATCTCAATGTGTGAAAAAGGTTTATTGATAAAATCATTGGCACCAAGCCTTAAAAATTTGGTTATTACATCCGTTTCACTCGCCGAGCTGGTTGCAATAATGCCGAGCTGGTCTTTTTTGGACTCTTCTCGAATTTTAAAAGTGAGTTCAAGTCCGTTTAGGCGAGGCATTTCATAATCTGTAATCACCAAAGAAATTTGTTTATTTGCTTCTAAAATCTCAAGTGCTTCTTGTCCATCTTTTGCTTCGAGTACATTCAAATGCACTTTTTTGAGTGAGTCAGCGATTGTTTTTCTGTAAACAATAGAGTCGTCCACAACTAAAACTGTTGCATCATAGTTTTTAAGTATTCTTGAAACTGCGTTAATGGCATATTTTATACTTGCTTTGTCTGACTTGACAACATAATCAATAATGTCTTTTTTGAGTATGGACTCTTTGATTTTAGAATCACTTGATGCAGTAAGAACAACAACGGGAATATGATGAGAATTTGCAAGCAAAACAACTTCGCCATCTGGTGCATCAGGAAGGTTTAAATCAAGTAAAGCAGCATGGAAACCATCTCTATTTTCTCTGAGAATTCTCATTGTTTCTTTATAACTTTTAGCAAAAAGAGGCTCAATATTTGGATAATTTTTTAATTCATCATTGAGAGTCTTGAGTATTATTTGGTTATCTTCAACTATGAGTAGTTTTTTCATCTGTTTTATTCATCCTGCAAATATTTTTTATGCTTGTACCTGAAATTGGTTGTTTTTACAATTAATAGCGGTGGGTATTATACTCAAGTAATATAGGATAATTACAATTTTTTGCTATAATCCACATTCAAATTCATAATTTTAAACAAAAAAGGGGGGGGGAAATCCTTGAAATTATTTAACTACACTTATACAGATAAAGAGTCTCTGCAAGATTTTATCCATCAAAATAGTATTTTAAATAACGATGCAACCCTTATCCAACTTTTTTATTCAGATACCCAAATCAACAGTGTGTATCAGGTACGAGATGAGTTAAATAAACTACTTCCACATGCCACTTTTATGGCGACTTCTACCGCAGGAATTGTCGATGTGAGAGGTGTTGTAGATGGTGCAATTATCATCTCTTTTTCACTTTTTGAACATTCAACCACAAAAGCACTCTGTTATGAATCCAAAACAGTGGATGAGATTGTAGAGAGTCTCTCGCAAGATTTAATAACTCCAAATACAAAACTTCTTGTCATTTTCGCAAATACTTACAAAATAAACTCGGAATATCTCCTCAAACAAATAGCACTCAAATATCCAAATATTGTTCTCTGCGGTGGAAATGCGGGGGATGATTTAAAATTTAAAACATCCATCGTTTTCTCTTCCACATGCCAAGAGTGCGATTTAGTTGTAGGTGCTATTTATTCGGATGTTTTAAAAGTTGAGACAAAATACCTTTTTAACTGGCAAACTATAGGGAAACATATGCTTGTTACAAAATCTGCGGCTGATATCATTTATGAGATAAATAATCAAACTGTTTTTGATATATATAAACATTACTTAGGCGAAGATATTGTCCAAAATATCCATACTTTAGGCATTGAGTTTCCTTTGATTTTTAATGAAGAGGGAGTGAATGTCGCAAGAAGTCCTATCGCAATAGATGAATCTAATGGAAGCATTCAATTTGCAGGTAATGTAAAAGAGGGAACTTATGTAAAATTTGGTTATGCAAATGTAGAAAATACTAAAAATGAAAATATTAAAATATTCAATCAAAACAGATGCGAAAACGAAGCAATATATATCTATACATGTGCAGCTAGACGCCACGCTTTGGGAACTTATTTTAATGAAGAACTTGAGTTACTTGGCGTGCTAGCTCCACTCTCTGGTTTTGTGACTTATGGCGAATTTTTTCATGATTCAAATAGTTGCAATAATAATCTTTTAAATATTACTACAACCTATGTTGTTTTAAATGAGAGCCAAATACAAGAACCGATACACATAAAGAGTGTAGAGACCCAAAAAAGTATAGAAAATCTTAGACTCAAAGCTCTCACAACACTTGTTTCAAAGATAGGTAAAGAGTTAGATGAGAATCTTCACTATTTAGAGCAATTTAAAAAAATTGTGAATGATTTTGCGATTGTATCTATAACGGATGAAAAAGGAATTATTAAAGAAGTTAATGACAACTTTATAAATTTATCTGGGTATTCAAAAGAAGAACTTATAGGAAAATCACATAATATAGTGCGACATGAAGATATGCTAAAAGAGTTATTTGCTGGCATGTGGGAAACTATTCAAAGTGGTAAAACATGGAAAGGACTTGTTAAAAATAAAACAAAAGAGGGTAAACCTTACTATGTACTCTCCGAAATAAGTCAAATCTTAAATAGAGATGGAAGCTTTAAAGAGTATTTAGGATTTAGAATCGATGTAACTGAGATTGAAGAGTATAAAAATATTTTAAGAGATGAGCTTGACATGACAAGTGAGAATCTTGAAGAGAATATACACTATACACGACAATATGAAAGTGTCATTAATTTATATATTGCTATTGTAAAAACAGATAAAAATAACATTATAAAATATGCAAATAAAAAGTTTTGTGATATAAGTGGTTATACAGAAGATGAATTAATAGGAAAAAATGCTTCAGAGTTGCAACATAAAAAACATAAAGAGTCTAATTTTTGTGAAACTATTACAGAAAAGTTATTAAGAAAAGAGAGTTCTGAACATGTTATGACAAGCATAGCAAAAGATGGTTCAGAATTTATAACAGATACATTTTTTTATCCACTTCTTGATAGAAACAGTGAAGTTTTAGAGTTTATGCAAGTGATGCGTGATATGACAGAAGTATATGAACTTAATGAAGAGATTACAAATACACAAAAAGAGGTTGTTCTTACTATGGGTGCTATCGGTGAGACAAGAAGTAAAGAGACAGGATTGCATGTAAAAAGAGTTGCTGAATACTCCTATGTTTTGGCAAAACTAGCAGGACTAAGTGAAAATGAAGCAAACCTCCTCAGACAAGCCTCCCCAATGCACGATATAGGCAAAGTGGGCATCCCAGACAATATACTCAACAAGCCAGATAAGCTTACCTTTGAAGAGTTCGAAGTGATGAAAACACATGCTATGATTGGATATGAGATGCTACAACACTCAAAAAGACCTATCTTAAAAGCTTCTGCACAAGTAGCAATTAGCCATCATGAAAAGTATGATGGAAGTGGGTATCCACGAGGTTTAAAAGCTGAAGATATCCCTATATATGGGCGAATTACCGCAATAGCAGATGTTTTTGATGCACTTGGATATGATAGATGTTACAAAAAAGCGTGGGAATTAGAAGCGATTTTGGAACTCTTTAAAAATGAAAAAGCAAAACATTTTGACCCAAATCTTATAGACCTATTTTTTGAGAATCTTAGTCTGTTTTTAGAGATTAGAGATAGTATGCAAGATGATTTTTAAGAAAAAAGTCTGTTTTTTAGTATAAACAAAAAGTAAATAACAAGAAATATTTCGCTACAATCCGCGTTCAGCTTTTATACACTTTGTATAATCGTTAGATTACTATACCCATCAGGAGGCTATTATGGCTTTAGATACGGCTAAAAAACAAGAGATTATTGCAAAATATGGTCGCAAAGAAAATGACACTGGTTCAAGTGAAGTTCAAATTGCACTTTTAACAAGTAGAATTGTTGAGTTAACAGAGCACCTTAAGGTTTTCAAAAAAGATCACGCTTCAAGACTTGGTCTATTAAAATTGGTTGGTCAGCGTCGTCGTCTTATGAGATACTTCAAAAGAACGAACAAAGATGCTTACCTTAAATTAGTACAAGATTTAGGTATTCGTGATAACATCTAAGGTGTAAATCTCTTTTAAGCTCTAGTAAAATAGAGCTTATTCCACATGCCACAACTTCCACATGCCACAACTTCCACATGCCACAAAATAGGCAAAAGCCGTCGTTAAATCTTAGTTTTCAATAAACATTTAGTTTGGTAATAGTATTATGTTTTCAAATTTTAAATGATTGGGTATGGAGGGTTTCGAGTGTTAAAAAATAATAATGAAGTAAGTACCGAAGGCTTAACCTTTATGGAAGATGGCGAAGTTCTGTACAGTGACTTGTATTTATTGTCAGAAACTGACGAAAAAGGCATTGTTGAATACGCAAGCGACTCTTTTTTAAAGATTGCTAATATGAAGCTAGAAGATATTGTAGGTCAGCCACACAGTATCGTTCGCCACCCAGAGATGCCTCGTGCCGCATTCAGATCTTTGTGGAAAGATGTTCAGGAAAAAGGTTTTTGGACAGGATATGTAAAAAATGCCAGAAAAGGCGGAGGATTTTACTGGGTATATGCTACCGTACTTCGTTCAGTCGATAAAAATGGAAAAACAAAGTATGTATCTATTCGAGTTAAACCCTCAAGAGAAGATGTGAAAAAAGCGCAAGAGCTTTACGCAACACTAGATTAAGCATTCAAAGGATTTTATAATGGCATTATTGAGAAAAACTACTGTAACTTCATCTCCTCAACTAGAAGCTTCAGGTGGAGATAAAAGACGACAAAGAACGCTAGCTAAACAACAACAAATAAGTGAAAGCATCGCGGGTGTTGCTATGACAATACTTGAAAATGCGCAAGAGAGTATAAGTGCAATTGAAGAGTTAAAATCTTCAATGGAGCAAATTGCAACTGCCGCTGAAGAAAATAGCGGAGCGAGTGAACAAGCTCTTAACAATGTAAAAAGTATTCGATCTAATATCACTCGAATGAACTCAACTATCGATACTGTGATAGCATCCACGATTGCTACTGGTGAGAACATTATGAACTCGGTCCAAAAAACTACAGAGTCTGTAGGTAGAATGGACTCAGCGGTTTCAGTTGCACAAGAGTCGTCAAAAAAGAGTGAAGAGCTTAAAGAATCATCACAAAACATTGGGAATGCGGTTAGTTTCATTGCTAAAATTGCAGACCAAACAAATTTATTAGCTTTAAATGCTGCAATTGAAGCAAGTCGCGCAAAAGAACATGGAAAAGGTTTCGCAGTTGTTGCTGATGAAACTCGTGCCTTAGCTGGTGAGAGTGAAAAAAACGCTGAGTTTATTTCTGAACTTGTAAATAAAATTCAGGGAAGCATAGATAACATCATTAAAAGTATTGGTTCAACAACAAAAATTATTTCTAGTAATGGACAAAAAGGAAATACTCTTAGTTTAAAAATGGAAGAGCTGACTAAGATAGCTGTGTATTCTGTTGAAGCTGCAAGAAGCGTGAGTATTTATACGCAACGATTGAACGATTTTGTTGGAAAAATTAGTGATGGCTCACAAGAGATTGCTTATGCCTCTCAGGCAATAGCACAATCAGTTGAAAAAACACTCCATGGGATTGATATCCAATCCGATGCTCTTAGCCAAACAGAAGATGATATAAAAGACCTCTCAAACCTTGCAGAAGAGTTAAAATACTCTACAGATACCGTCAAATCAGCAGAAGATATAGCACTCTCAGCAGACATGATTGGTGGTTCGATGGAGGATATCCAAAACGCTCTCAAAGATGTGACTACTGCACTCAATCAAATAGAATCATCTTCTCACTCAACAAACCAAAATGCACTTAATAACAAAGAACTCATCCAAGCTGGTATGGAAGCTGCAAAAGATATTGATAAGCTTATAGAGATAGCGCGTCGCAATTTTGATTTATTAAAAGTATCTTTTAATGTAGTGAAAAACAGTATTACTGAGATTCGCGAAGCATTTCATGAAGTGATTTTAGAAGGCAACAGTGCTGCTTCAGAGTTGAATGTGATTGTCAAAGAGACAAAAAGTGTTGATAAAACAGTTGGAAATATTTCAAATTCTATCGTACAGTTAAATATGCTTGCAATAAGTGGTTCGATTGAAGCAGCAAGAGCTGGTGATTTTGGAAAAGGTTTTGCAGTTGTAAGTTCCGATATAAGAAATTTAGCAAAAGATTCAGAGTCCAACACAGAAAAAATCAACGATATTGTAGAGTCTATGAATTCTGAGATTGACACAGTACGAAGTGATTGGAATAATCTTTTACGATCACAATCAAATGAACAAGCACTTATTGACTCTCTTATAAATGATATTGGAAGAATTACAAATATGCTTGTAGATTTACTTGATAGATACACAGGTCTCAAAACTGTAAATGACCAAAATATTGAGGGTATGAACCAAGTAATCATAGGTATTAATGAGATTCAAAAAGCGGTCGAACTCAGTGCTAGAAATGCAATGGAATCCCGTAAAGCAAGTGAGTTGATTATAGAAACTGTGACTCATATAAGTGAGGGCGTAGAAGAGTTAGCTGTTATGGCGGATGAACTTCAACAAGGCAATTAAGATTATTAGGAGATTTGAGTAAAATGCAAATAGAAGAGATTTTAATCATTAAAAATTCTCATGAGACTTATGGCATATCTACGCATGATATTAGTCAGATTTCAAGAGTCCCTATGCTCATGCCTCTTCCTCTGCGACCTGAGGGTGTGAGAGGATTATGTGCTGTGAGCGGAAATATTGTATGTATGATTGATATGAATCTTTTATTGGACATGAATGAAGTGGATTATAAAGCAGATAAAAGCAGACTCTTAAGCTTAAATGGCACATTTTCTTCTAATGCTTTGTTAGTGAGTGAAGTTTATAATACGGTAGAAATTGAAGAAAAAAATATTGAGTATATAAACAATGAAAATGACCCTATCATAGCTATTTATAAGTATAAAGATTCATTAGTTCAAATTGTTTCTTTAGATATTTTGATTTCTCGAATTCAAAAAGTTAAAATACAAGAAAAAGATATAAAAAATGGAAAAGTAAAAGTTGAGAAAGTAAAAGAAGAAAATGCAGATAAGTTTTTGATTTTCTCTTTAGAAAATGAAAAGTTTGCGCTCAATATTGAATATTTAAGAGAAATTGTTTTAGCGGATATAAAAATTACAGAAATAGCGGGAAGTGCACCTGATGTGCTTGGTCTTATTACTTTAAGAGAAGAACTTCTTCTTGTCGTGGATTTAAGAACATACTATGGTTTTAAAACAAAAAATAGTTATAAAAATCGTATATTAGTAGCTTCATGTGATGATAAAAAAATAGGTCTTTTGGTGGATGAAATCATTGATATAAAAAGTTATGTGTCTAAAGATGTTGAATACATGAGTGAAAATTTTCAAAGCAATAAGATTGCGGGTGTCATTCATGATAAAGAGTCTTTGATATCCTTTTTTGATAAAGATGTATTAGAAAAACTTTTTGACCAAAATGAGGCTTTTATTGATTCAAAAAGCACAAATCTTCTTTCCTATGAAACGCAAGAGAATGTTACTGAAGTTATAGTTTTTAAACTCGCAGGAAAAGAATATGCTTTTAATATTGAGAGTGTTGCAGAAATTATTGATATAGTTGATTCTACTAAAGTAGCTTTTACAAATGAGATAATAGATGGTATTATTAATATTAGAGGTCAGGTGATAACGATTGTTTCACTTTTTAAAAAATTAAATATTGAGACGAAAATTAATGAAGATTCTAAAATTATAATTTGTAATATAAAAAATACAAGAATCGGTTTTATTGTTGATAGCGTCAGCGATATTTTAAATATTAAAGTGGATGAAATAAGAGAGCAAGAGGATAAACTTTTTACAAATGTATTGCATCTCAATAATGGTAAAAGATTAGTATTGTCTATGGATATAGATGAGATATTGTCAAAATAAGGATAAATAATGGCTAAAAAAATACTTATAGTTGATGACTCTGCATTAGTAAGAAAACAACTGAGTGAAGTTATAGAAGTTCTTGGCTTTGATATAGAAACAGCAAGAAATGGGCAAGAAGCAGTTACGAAAGCAACTTTAACCCAGTATGATGTCATTACGATGGATATCAATATGCCAGTTATGAATGGCATTGAAGCCGTAAAGCAAATAATGGCTAAACAACCAACCCCTATTTTGATGATAAGTTCACTTACAACGGAAGATGCAGCCATTACGATGGATGCACTTGATGCAGGTGCAATTGATTATATAGCCAAACCAGGGACTATGAATATTGGTAAAGAACAAAATACAAAAGATATTTTAGAAAAAATTCAATCCCTAAGTCGTATTTCTCCAAGAAGATTAAGAAATAGAGCCTCAAGAGCACCAGTTGCAAGGCAAAGAGTAGCAGAGGGAAAAGAAAAATCTAAGCATATCCCTGAAAATACAACACTTACAAAAATAGTTTTAATAGGCTCATCTACCGGTGGTCCTGGATTGATTGAGCAGATTTGTGCATCATTACCAGCAAATTATAAATATCCAGTATGTATTGTCCAACATATGCCAGAGCAATTCACAAAGGCTTTTGCAGAGAGATTGGATCGAGCTAGTATTTTAAATGTACATCAAAGTGCACAAAATATGGATGTTTTACCAGGTAATATATATATTGCCCGTGGTGGAGTTCATATGAATTTTGTTAAAAAAGTCTCGGGGAAAGTTGTTATAAGAGAAGACCAAAATAAAGGTAAAAACTATTTCCAACCCAGCGTAAATGAGATGATGCTGAGTGCTTTGGATGTGTTTGAAGGCTCTAATATCATAGGTGTTCTTTTAACTGGTATTGGTGATGATGGTGCCGATGGCATGGTTAAATTGAAAAAGATGGGTGCTTATACTTTAGGTGAGAGTGAAGAGAGTGCTACTGTTTATGGCATGCCACGAGAAGCTTACGAGCGAGGTGGTGTGACACAACAGTTAGATTTTAAACAAATTTTAAAAACTATTGCAACACTAAAATAGAGGATTTTTAAATGGCTTTAATCAAAAAACATGTCCAACAAAAAGTTGAAGAGCTACCACAATTTAAAACTCTTGAGGATGCTATAAAATTTTTTGAGTCGAATGATTCCTTAGATAAAAAAGATTACTGTATTGATGAAATTGCTAAATTTGAAGGTGCTGGAAGCTACCTTGTATCGTGTCTTGCTCCGAGTCATACAGATAAATATTTATCTACAAAGATTGCAAGTATAATCTCAGCGATGAATCCACAGGAAGCTCCCATCGAAGAGATTATGAATTTACTCAAACTTGATAATGCTTATGTAAGAAATTTGGGTATCTCTATTCTTCGTAATTTTGGAGATGCTATAAAATATTATATAGTCAAATTTTTGATAGGAGATGATAGAGATTTAAGAATTTTTGCTATCAATGTACTAGGGGATGTGAATTTTCATGAATCCAGAGATATGATGATTGAACTCTTAGAAACGGAACAAGATATAAATGTTGCGATGACCGCGGTGGATTATTTATCAGAGATAGGCGAAATGAGTGATATACCTCTTTTAGAGTCTTTAAAAAAGAGATTTGTAGGTGAATTTTATGCTGAGTTTGCCGTTGATAGTGCAATCAAGTCTATAAAAGGATAAATTGTATGGCATACCTTTTGTCAAAAGAAGATTTTTTGAAAATAAGTGAATTTGTTTATAGAAAAAGCGGGATTTTTTTAGAACAAGAAAAACATTTTGAAAAATTAGCCAAGTTTATTGATAGTCGTTCGCGTGCGCTAGGGTTTGATAGCTTTAGGAAGTACTTTTTTAAGCTTCGTTTTGAAGATAAAAATGGCGATGAGCTTCAAGAACTTATGAATGCGATAACTGTTAATGAGACCTATTTTTTTAGAGAAAAAGAACAGTTTGAAGTTTTAGTAAATACTATTTTGCCAGAACTTCATAAGACTTTACCAGCATCAAGACCTATACGAATACTTTCATCTCCTTGTTCAACAGGAGAAGAACCTTATTCTATAATACTGCATATAGTAGAAGAGGGCAAAGTTGTTGAACAAAGAGATATTGAAGTTGTTGGCATAGATATAGATTCAACAGTCATCCAAAAAGCAAAAATTGCAAAATATAATGATAGGTCAGTGCATGCAATACCTAAAAATATTTTATCTAAATGGTTTGATAAAAAAAATCTAGGATATGAACTAGGAAAAGATTTACAAGGCTCTGTTGATTTTCAAGTTGTTAATGTATTTGACAAATCGCAGATGAGAAAACTTGGAAAATTTGATGTCATTTTTTCAAGAAACATGTTAATTTATTTTGATGATGCATCTCGTAAGGAAGTAGCAATGACTTTTTATGATATGTTAAATCCAGGTGGCTATGTTCTTTTAGGACATGCTGAGTATATGAGTCGTATAGTTTCTGTTTTTAGGGCAAGAAAAATAGAAAATACATTAATTTATCAAAAATAGGAGAAAAAAATGCCATTAGTAATATTTGTAGATGATAGTGAAACAGCCTTAGCTTCAACGAGAATGGTGACAAACTCAATGCCGATAGAAGTAAAACAGTACACAGAGGCACAAGTTGCTTTAGCGGAGATTCAAGCTGGTATGACGCCAGATTTGATTATTACAGATTTAAATATGCCTATAATGAATGGACTTGAGTTTTTACAAGCTCTACGCGCGCATCCTGCAACGAGTCGAACACCATGTTTGATGCTTACAACAGAAACCAAAGCAGAATTAAAAGAGCAGGGTAAAGCATTGGGTCTAACAGGATGGATTGTAAAACCATTTAATCCAGCGCAACTCAAACAAGCAATCACTAGAGTTTTAAGACTACCAGCTTAGTGGAAGAAGAGATGGTAATTTTAAATTCAGTAGATGAACTTTTGTCACATATCAAAGAAGTGCAACAAGATGCGATTAATTTGTCTCGTGAATCTTTGCTGATGATAAGTAGTTTTATAGAAAAAAACAGCCTTGAGATTGATGCGGATGTAGCGAATGCTTTGCAGTACCAAGATATTATATCTCAGCAATTAACAGCTACAATAGAAGCAATAAATAGTGTGCAAAGTAGTATTTATCGATTTTCTCACTCCTATCAAACGGATGAAAGTTTAGTAGTTGAGAGTATCAAGAAATTAGAAGATAAGCTTAGCGCAGCACTAGGTGAAGCTAAAGATAAAAAAAGTAGATTTTCAGGTAAATTGGCTGATAGTGATTCAGATGAAATAGAATTTTTTTAGGAGACAAAGATGGCAACAGTAATGGTAGTAGATGATTCAAAGACCGTAAGAAATTATCATGGGTCTATTTTAAAGTCTATGGGGATTGATGTGTTAGAAGCTGAAAATGGCATGGAAGCCTTAGAAAAAAGCTTGTCTTCAAATATTGACCTTTACTTAGTAGATGTAAATATGCCGATAATGGATGGATACTCTTTTATAGAAGATTTAAGAAAACAAGAAAAATATAAAACTGTACCTATGATTATGATTACAACGCAAGCAAAAGAAGAAGATAAAATGAATGCTTATAAAGTTGGTGCAAATTTATTTGAAACTAAACCGATAAAGCCTGATCGTCTTGGGGCATACATAGATATATTAATTAAGAGTTAGGGAGATATTATGGATTCACTATTAGAGCAGTTTTTACAAGAAGCTCGTGAAAACCTTGCGTTTATTGATCAAAATATTGAAGAGATTGGTGGAGATGACCCAGAACTTTTAAACTCTGTATTTCGAGCTGCACATACTCTCAAAGGTGGAAGTGGGATTGTTGGGTTTGATTCAGTCAGAGATATAACGCACCATGCAGAAGATTTACTTGATATGTTAAGATCTAAAAAAATTGAGTTTAAATACAGTATGACAGAAGCACTTTATAATGCATTTGATGAGGTTATGAATCTTGTTGAGGCAGCGGAAGAGAGTGGTGGCATTGTAGAAGCTGATTTAAAAGTAGTAAGTGAAATCATTGAATCGTTAAATGAACAGATGAACAAAACACTCGAAGCACCAGCCGAGTGGAGTGTTCCTTTTGCTGTTGTGAGTGACGCACAAAAAATTATAGATTTGCCATTACAAACATTAAGAGGCGTTCAATCTCAAAAAATAGCTTTTAATAGTTGTGAAATAGATGAAAATTTTTGTGCACAAGAAAATTTATATGCTGTAGTATTTGATGTAGATGAGTCCTGTATGGTTTATGGAAATGACCCTATTTATGCACTCTCTCTTTTAGGCGATAAAGTACTTGGTGTTTTTTCTTGCATGAGTGATAATAATGCAAAATCCATTTTAAGTGGAACAGAAGACGAAGATGGTTTACTTTTAAAATCCTATATTGTGGCTTTTATTCATGCGAGTTACTCAGAAATTGAAGATTCTCTTTTTAACTTTATTGATGAACTTCAGTTTTTACCACTCAGTGTAGAGACACTTTTATCTCTGAATGTTGGAGATAGTGGACACAAAATAGATTCTTTAAAAGAGTTGTCAAAAGTAGCCAAAGGCTTAGATTTTGAGAGTTTGATGCTAGAAGTTACAAAATCTATGGAACTTATCGGCACAGATACTCTGCAGTATGCACAACTTCAAAGATTTTTAGATATTTCTGGTTTGATAAATGAGAGCGACAGTAATAAATTAGAGAGTTTTTTTAGTAATCTTTACAAAGGTGAAGTGTATAAATTTGAAGAAAATGTAGCAGTTCCACATGCCATAGAAGATAGGTTAGAAGAAGAAATACAAGAAATCGAAGAAGTTGAAGTTGTGCAACAAAAGAGTGTTGTAATAAATGAAAATATCACAGCAACACTTCATGAAATCATGCAACAGCAATACAAAGCGTTAGAGTGTATCCATAGCAGTGATGATTTACAAAGAGTTATTTCGATAATGCTAACTATTAGTAAATTTATTCCTGATATGCCAGAGAGTTTCCATTCTAAAGAGGATGTTGCTAGTTTCTTAGATTCAAAACTTCATGGTTCTTCAGAACTTAAACAAGAGACAAAAGTAGTAGAATATATCGCTCCTGTTAAAGAAGTTGTGCATGTTCAAGAAACAGATATAAAACAAGAAGTTCAAAAAGAAAAAGAAGCCCCTCTATTTCGAGAAGTTCATGAAGAGCAACAAGAAAATTCATACACAACAAAACAAAAACCAAACGAAGAGAGTAAAAAATCTATTGTTGGCAAAACTGTTAAAATAGACCAAGAGTCTATTGATAGTTTGATGAATGTTGTTGGAGAGCTTTTGGTGGCAAAAAATTCTTTACCATACTTGGCTGATAATGTGATTGGAATGACACATGATGTTATTAAACGAGAAATTATGGAGAAATATATCTTTATAAATCGTTTATCAGAACAACTCCAAGATTTGATTATGGGTATGAGAATGTTGCCGATATCGTATGTATTTGACAGATATCCTAAACTTGTTCGTGACATTGCTAAAAAACTTGGTAAAAAAGTAAACTTAGAGATGGACGGCGGCGAGACGAAGCTTGATAAAAACATGATAGAAATGTTGGCTGACCCTATGATTCATATCATGAGAAACTCACTTGACCATGGGCTTGAAACTCCTGAGATAAGAGAACAAAAAGGTAAAAAATCTGAGGGAACAGTAACTCTTAAAGCGTATGCAGAGTCCGATAGAATTATCATAGAGATTGTAGATGATGGTGCTGGAATAAATATAGAAAGAGTGGCAAACAAAGTTTTAGAAAAAGGTCTTATGACGCATGAACAGATAGATGCACTCAGCGAAGAAGAGATGGCGGAGTTAATTCTTCTTCCAGGTCTTTCAACCGCTGAAACAATCACTGAGTTTAGTGGTCGTGGCGTTGGAATGGATGTTGTTAGAAAATCTATTGAGGCTTTTGGTGGAACGATTAAAATTAAAACCAGAGCAAACCATGGCACGACTATAACTTTAGCGATTCCTGTGTCTTTAGCGGTTACTTCACTTTTACATATTCAAATGAATGATATCCACTACGGTATCCCTATGAATAGTGTTTCAGAGACTGTAAAACTTGAAAAAGAGGAAATAGAGTATTTACATAATGAGCCATTTGTTTATATCCGAGGCGAAGTTATCCCACTTCTGTTTATAAAATCTATGCTCGATGAAAAAGCTATGGAAAAAGAACCTCTTTCAATCGTTGTTTTAAATATAAAAGAAAATCTTTTAGCAGTGGTTGTAAATAAATTTTTAGGGCAACTGGATGTCGTTCAAAAACCTCTTGTTGGTTTAATAGAATCGCACCCACTCTTTAGTGGAACAGCACTTCTTGGGAATGGACAAATCATTATGGCTATAGATCCAATAGGTCTTTTAGGTATTTCACAAAAGTTGAAAAAAGATATACAAGCAGCTTAGATTAAGGAAAAAAAGATGGCAATAACATACGAAGAAAATTGTGCAACATTTACATCCGTGATTTATGAGGATGAAGTTGTTCCGTTGAGAGATTTTTTGCAAAACATTGCTCCAGATGAGCTCATGTGTGATTTTAGTGAATGTGACGATGTCCATTTGGCAGTTTTGCAACTTATTATGGCATACAAAAAAAGTTATGGTTGCAGGTATGAATTTTCAGAGGATACAAAACTTTTTGAGAAGGTTTTAAAGGGATTTAGTGTTAAAGAAGACAACTGCTTATGATAGATTTAATAGTATTTAGTGTTGGAAATAGCCGTTATGCTTTAAATATCGAGAATATTCAAAGAATTATTCAAGCCAAAGAATTGACAGCGATTCCAAGTTCAAGTGAACTTATTGATGGGATGATGAGTCATGAGGGGAGGGTTATAAAGGTTCTTAATTTTCGTAAATTAATAGGAGTTATTCCTTATGATGAAGAGTTAAAAAAATCCTTTGAGAAATTCAAAATTGCACATCAAGAGTGGATGGAAGCACTTGTGTATGCTGTTGAAAATGGCACACCCTTTGTAAAAACAACAAATCCGCACAAGTGTGATCTTGGCATGTGGCTTGATAAATTCAACTCGTATGATGATAAAGTTTCTGCGGTTTTAAACGACTTACTTCAAAGTCATAAAGATTTACATAGTTTAGGCGGAGATATTTTAGATTTATACAAAGTAGATGTACAAGAAGCACAAGAGATGTTAAAAAAAGAAATGAATGCTCAATTTAGCAAATCAATGGGATATTTAGATTTGTTTATTTCAGAATTAGAGGGAGTTTCTAGCTCTTTACAAAAATTAATTCTTTATGAGGGAAAGAATACAACTTTTGCAATAAAAGTAGATACGATTGAAGATATAGCACATATTGAAGAGTCGATGATTATGAATTCCAATGAAGAACATGGCTCTAGCGAATATTTAGAACTCTTAGGTATTCTTGACATAGATGGTGCCTTAATAAATATTATTAAGCATATTGATATTCCAAAATAAAAGGTTTGTAAGAGAAGTGAAAACAATCGTAATAAGTAACCGCAAAGGTGGCTCTGCTAAAACTACCACAGCTGTAAATCTTGCAAGTGGTTTGGCTGAGCAAGGTTTTTCGGTTTTATTGCTTGATTTTGACACACAGGGACACGCTTCTATCGGTGTTGGATGTGAGCCAAATGAAGAACTTGGAGTTCACTCTATTTTCATTGGAAAAACTTTGAGTGAAACATTTATTCCCACTGTACACAAAAACTTAACACTCTCTCCAGCTCTTGCTTTTTTTGATGTGTATGAGTATTCTGATTTAAAAGGTGTTTTAAAAAGCCGTTTTAAAAGAGAAAATATTGCAGATTTTTTTGACTACTGTGTCATAGATACGCCTCCAACATTTGATGCACTGTTAAAAAATTCTTTAGAAGTTGCTGATAGTGTGGTTATCCCTTTTGTTCCACATCATTTGGGTGTTGTAGCAGTTGGTCAAATGCTTCGAGCTCTTTATCAAAGCGCATCTGAATATAACCGTGATATTGCGGATGTTTCTATACTTCCAGTGATGTACAACCCACATATAAAAGAGCACAATGAGTGCATTCAAAAAGTGAAAACTTCTTTTGGTGAGAGTAAGCTTCTCTCTCCAATCGGTGTGGATATTAAACTAGCAAAACAGTTTGAGAATGGCTCTCCTATCATTTTGGATGCTACAAGGTCAAAGGGTTTAAAAGATTATCAACGATGTGTCGCAGAACTTATAGAAAGATTATAGAGATTAGACTTCTTGCATAACCTAGATTGCTTCGTCATTCTTCCTCGCAATGACTGTCATTGCGAACGCAGTGAAGCAATCTAGAAAAGGGTTATGCAAGCAATATATTAAAAGGATATACAAAATGAATATATTAATAGTAGATGATAATAAAAACAACAGATTGGTACTCAAGCTTCTTTTAGAAGATTACGCTGAAAATCATGGCGCAATAGAGTTTCACATGCAAGAAGCAAGTGACGGATTAGAAGCTGTACAAATGTGCAAAGATAACTCGTATGACATGGTTTTGATGGATATTATGATGCCAAATATGGATGGCATCGAGGCAACAAAAGTCATTAGAAATTTAGATGCAAAAATTATGATTATCGCCGTTTCAGCGGTGGATGACAATGCAAGAAAAAAACTTATTTTAGATAATGGGGCAGAGGATTATATATCTAAACCTATCAACTCAGATGTATTTGTAAGTAGAATGAATAATTACATTACTCTTATTGAAACAAGAAAACATAGCAAAAAAAATGTAAGTAAAAAAAATCTTTTTTCTGATAAAGTTTATAAAAGACATACAAAATTTATTATCAATTCTGAAGATTCTTTGTCTGAGTTTTGGGAATTTTTTCTTTTAAATGTAAGAGAAAAATGCGATAACTTAAGTGATATAGTTCGTACGATTTTTTCTATTGCTGATGTTCAAGTGAGACTAGCTATGGAGAGTGGAGTTTATGTTGAAGAATCAGACGAAGCACAATATTTTACTTTGACAAATATAGAAGCAATACCACTGCGTGACATTGAATTTATTTTAAAGAAAAATAATCTTACAAGCAGATATCTGATTGGTGATGGAAAGATTGCATTTGAACTCACAAAACCACAGCGTATAGCGAATGATGACACTCTCCCTGTCCTAGAAACTATAGTTAATAAAACAAATATTCCAAAAGAAGAAAAAGTTGAAGAAGTTGTAGCGTCTCCTTTTGTGTTACAACAATCACAAAAATTAGAAGTATTTGATTATATTTATGCAGATGATTTGTATGATTTAGAAGAGTATGCGGGCAAGCTTAACTCTTTGATGCTCATCGTTGGAAGTGGAGATATAAATGAAGATGAGATAACAGATATCTACTCTTACTTAGAAAAAATAGCTGGAATCCTAGCATCCTATAATGAAGTGTATGCTATCTCTCAAGCAGTTACAGCACTCTCTATGGACATGGCAACCCACATGCCAGAGTTTATGAAAAACTCAGAGGCTCTTGGTCCAATGTGTAAAGCCTTTAGTAAGGATATGTCAAATTGGATAGAGATGTCTTTTCACACAGGTGCTCCAAGTGTACAGTTTATGAATGACACAATAGTTGTAAATTGTCAAACTATCAGCAGTATGTTAAAAATGGATGAAGCACCAGCTGATGGTGGAGAAGATTTTGATGATATTTTTGATTTTTAGGAATCTAAAATGTATAAAGTAAAAGTAGAAAATCCATGTAGCTGCTTTTTTAAAAGTGGATTGAGTGAACAAGTCGAATTTGAAAATAAAGATGAAGCAAAAAAAGAAGCAGAGTACATGATAAATATAATGAAATCAAACTTTTGTAAAAAACATGAGTTTGCTTTGAATGAACAATTCGGAGATTTTACGGTTTTTATCAAGCCTAGAAGTTAAGTTCCACATGCCACAATGTATTAGACTTCTTACAAACTAAAGATTGCTTCGTCGTTCCTCCTCGCAATGACCGTCATTCCCTTTTGTAACGACCGTCATTGCGAACGAAGTGAAGCAATCTAGTGGGTTTATACTCCGTCATTCCAAATTTGATTTGGAACCTATATGCCAAGATATTACAAAAATATTTCAACAGCTCTTTTTAAATCCTCTGGCGTGTCTATTCCAAAACCTGTACTTGCAACTTTTACCATTGTGATTTTCTTTTGATGGTAAATTGCACGGAGTTGCTCTAAGCCTTCAATGTCTTCCATCGGTGCATCTTCGAGGGTACAAAACTCTTTTAAACTTTTTTTGCTAAATCCATAGATGCCGATATGTCCAAAATAGTTTGCTCTTCCGCTTCGGTTGTAAGGAATAGGTGAGCGAGAAAAGTAGATGGCGTTGTTTGCATCATCTAGCACCACTTTTACTAAATTTGGGTCTTTTGCTGATTCTGCATTGATAGCATTGAAGCAACTTCCCATGATAAAAGGTGCATTTTGCTCTTTTAAAGATTTGAGTTTTGCAATGAGAGACTCAACTACTTCAGGCTCTATAAACGGCTCATCTGCTTGAACATTGATAATAATTTCATCATCACTCACATTTAAAATATTTGCACATTCGTTGATTCTATCTGTTCCGCTTTTGTGTGTTGTGGATGTGAGCATCGCTTCTATGCCGTGCGCTTGGCATGTGGAAATGATAAGTTCATCATCCGCCGCGACAACAACTCTATCTAAATGCGCCACTCTTTTTGCAGTTCTTACCACCATCGGCAAACCACCGATATCTGCTAAAACTTTTTGTGGAAATCTTGTCGATGCCAATCTCGCGGGAATAATAATCATTTCATGCCTTTTTTTTTAATTGCTTTGATATAATTCGCTCATTATACTAAAAAAGGTTTTTGATGCTTCTTTATCAGCCAGAAGTTGGCTACTGTTACAATAGTGACTCCATTTTTTTGTATGATTTTATAAGCTCGTTTCATCCAAAAGGCAAAGTTCTTGATGTTGGAGCTGGATGCGGTGTTGTGGGTCTTTTGGTGG
The DNA here is from genome assembly GCA_026390075.1 of Campylobacterales bacterium. Taxonomy (GTDB): domain Bacteria; phylum Campylobacterota; class Campylobacteria; order Campylobacterales; family Sulfurimonadaceae; genus Sulfurimonas. The sequence goes on along the minus strand of JAPLGP010000031.1, from coordinate 4,149 downwards.
CTCGTGATAACCCTAAAGTAGAACTTGAAGCAGTGGAAAAACAGCCGAGTTTTATACACTACGCAACGACGAATGCACGAGTCAATAAGATTGTCTATAAAATGCATGAAAATGATTTTTTAGAACTACAAGAGAGTGTAAAATACGATTATATTATCTCAAATCCTCCTTTTTATCATGATGGTGTGACTAAAAGTGAAAATGAGATGTTGTTCAATGCAAGATATAATATCAACTTACCATTAAAAGCATTTTTCAAAAAAGTCTCAAAGCTTTTAAAACCAAAAGCACACTTTATATTTTGCTACGATGCTTCTCAGTTTGGATTGATTTGTGCTGAGTTAGAGAAGGTAAAACTCAGAGTAGTCGATGTGCAATTTGTGCATCCAAAAATAGATAAAAAGGCATCATTAGTTATGGTACATGTTCGAAATAGCTCAAAATCATTTATGAAAGTATGGTCGCCATTTATCAGTTTTGATGGGAGTGAGTTTTCACTCAAAGCACAAGATATTTATAAAAAAGCTTCTACTCAGAGTATAAAATGTACGATTTAAAAACTTCAGAGGGATTTCCTTACGCTTTTGACGCGTCGGCATGTGGAACTTGTCAGGGAAAATGCTGCAGCGGTGAGAGCGGATATATTAATGTGAGTCCAACAGAAATCCAAGATATAGCACAGTTTTTAAAACTTGAAAGAAATGATTTTGCAGAGAAATATCTTTTTCAATATGGCTACAAATATTCCATCAAGGAAGTTGAATATAATGGTTCGTATGAGTGTGCTTTTTATGACAGAGAATCAAATGGCTGTAAAATATATGAAGTCCGTCCAACGCAGTGCAGAACATTCCCTTTTTGGGATTATTTTAAAACGAGAGTAGATGAGTTGAAATTAGAGTGTCCAGGGATTATTGATGTTTAAAATATTGAGTTTACTAGTTTTATTGTTTATTTTTAATGGGTGTATGCGCCCTGTTACCCCAGCCTCTTTTGAAGTAAAAAAAGAGGTAGCTGCAAATCAAAAAGCTTTTGAGCAAGAAGATTCTATGATTCTTTTTGCCTTGCGAGCCGAACAGTTAAAAGAGTATGCCGCATCTAGTGAGCTTTTTGACACTTTATATATAAATTCTCATAAAAAAGAGTACCTTTACCGTTCGTTGCAAAGTAATTTAGTGGTGTCCAATAATGAACAAGTTATCAAAAAAATAGATAATGTTCTTCAAGGCTCGTCAGATGATTTAATTTTAGTGCGCTTGAAAATAATTGCACTTATTCAAATGCAAAGATTTGAAGAAGCGCAGAATATGGCTATTGCTTTGGTTGATAAAACAAAATCAATAGATGATTTCGTTTTACTAAGTGATATTTATATAAAACTAGAAAAATTTGATATGGCTATTAAATATCTTGAGAGTGCTTATGCTCAGGATTATAATGAAAAAGTTCTCGATAAAATGGTGATAGTTTTGTATGTAAACTTGCAAAGAAAAACAGATGCTATTGCGCAACTTGAAACACATATTAGAATGCAAGGGTGTTCGGAGTTGATATGTGCAAGACTTTTGGGATTTTACAGTAATGAAAATAATGTAGATGGTTTGTTGTCAACCTATTTAAGACTTTATAAAATGAATAAAGATGAAGAAGTTGGTAAAAAAATCGTGCAAATCTATGCTTATAAAAAAGATTTTATGCAAATGCTGAGCTTTTTAGAAGAAAATGAGATTGATAATGCAACGCTTTTACAACTCTATTCAAATATGAAAAATTACACAAAAGCTTTTTCTTTGGCGGATAAACTTTATGCTGACACAGGAGAGATAGAATACTTAGGGCAAAGTGCAATTTATGAGTATGAGAGTGCTAAAAATAAGAGTGACAAAAATCTTTTAAAAAAAGTTGCAAAGAAGTTTGATGAGGTTGTGAAGTATAGTAAAAATGCGCTCTATCTCAATTATTATGGTTATATTTTGATTGACCATGATGTAAATGTGAATGAGGGTATAAAGTATGTAAAAAAGGCTTTAGAAATTGACTCAAACTCTCTTTATTATATTGACTCCTTGGCGTGGGGATATTATAAACTTGGTCATTGTAAAGAAGCAGATGAGTTAATGAAAAAAGTTGTTCAATTTGAGGGTGCAAATGACCCTGAAGTTTTACTCCATAAAGAAGCCATAGAAAAATGTATAAAAACAACTAAAGAGGTTAAAAAATAAAATGATTTTAGATGAGATTATAAAAAAAACAAAAGAAGATTTAGTAAAGAGGGAAAAAGAGTTTTCACTTGATTGGCTTGGTCGCTCGTTGGCTTTTAATGCAAGAGCTCCACGCGATGTTATTCCCTACTTAAAAGCGACAGAGCAAGACCCGTACAGAATTATCGCAGAGGTAAAAAAAGCTTCTCCATCCAAAGGTGTCATCCGAGAAAATTTTGACCCACTTGCCATTGCTCAGAGTTATGAGCGAGGCGGGGCAAGTGCTATTTCTGTTTTAACTGAACCGCACTTTTTTCAAGGTTCACTTGACTATTTAGGTGGAATTAGAAGATATGTTGGTATTCCACTTTTGAGAAAAGATTTTATAATCTCAAAATATCAGATTTTAGAAGCGATGGTGCACGGAGCTGACTTTATACTTTTAATTGCTGCAGCACTGAGTAAAGGTGAGTTAAAAGATTTGCTAAATTACACAAGACACTTAGGAATGGAAGCTTTAGTTGAAGTGCATGACAAGCCAGATTTGGTAAAAGCAATCTATGCAGGAAGTGACATCATCGGGATAAATCACAGAAATCTTCAAACTTTTGAGATGAACATGAATCTCTCTTATGAGCTTATTCCTCTCATTCCAAACGGAAAAATCATCGTAGCAGAGAGCGGAATTTATGAGCATGGACAGTTAGAAGATTTAAGTAAAGCAGGAGTGGATGCCTTTTTAGTCGGAGAATCTTTGATGCGTCAAGATGATGAAGAAGCGGCTTTACGAAAGTTAAAATTCGGTTAAATAAGTTGGCACCCCAAGGGCATTTCCTCGCTTTGCTCACAGCACATGTGGAAATTTTTAATTTTATGATGTATGCTATAATTTACAAACAAAATTATAAAGGATTTGTAAAATGACTAAGCTTCAAATTTTAGAGTATCTCAAAAGCAAAAAAGAAGAACTCCATAAAAAGTATGGTATTGTCTCTTTGGGTTTGTATGGAAGTTATGCGAGAGATGAAGCGACGCAAAATAGTGATGTTGATATATTTTACGAAAGAGACAGTAGTTTTGAGTTGGAGAGCGGACTTGAATTTTTAGGTATTGATAACCAACTGGCAAACGAATTACATGTTCCAAAAGTTGATTTTGTCTCACTTGCTTTTATGAACCCTATCATAAAACACTATGCAAAAAAAGATTTTATTTATGTATGACACGAAGAATCTCATATACATTTTTACCATGCTTGAGTGCATAGAAAAAACTTGGATTTATACTGCAGAGTTTAAAAATCCAAGTGATTTTATTTGGGCAAATGAGCAAAAAGAGTTAAACGCTACTATTTCACTTTTTATAGCTATTGGTGAAGAAGCCAAAAAAATTGACGCATCCTTAAAAGAGGCAGTAACTTGTGATTTATCTTGGAAAGATATAGCAGGTCTTCGAGACAAAATTTCTCATGATTACAGAGGTGTTGATGCCGATATTCTGTGGGCTGTAATTCATAAAGACTTACAAAAATTAAAATCAACATTGATAGAAATGACCTATAAAATCAATCCACCACAAGAGCTACTAAAAGAATTCTTAGCAACTCCGCATTATAAACACATTCAATATTTGATTTTTTAGGATTTTAATCACTTGGCTCTTAGGTTAGTGTTTTAAGTCGTAGGAATAGTTGTTTTATTTTCAATTAATTGAGATGCTCCATTAAATAAGTTGGTTATTTCATCATTTGTTAATATATATTTAGCTTTATATTTTATTCCTATTTTTGAGAGTGTTTCATTGGGAACTGTCAACGGCGGAGTTAAATTCGGCAGATTTTGTAAGAAATATTACGAATTGTAACCTTAAGCGACGAGGGTTTAGTTTACTCCTTTTATTGATTTTTTTGCTTTAAACTTATATAAGTCTGAATCGACCATTCCTTCCT
>JAPLGP010000011.1 GCA_026390075.1 Campylobacterales bacterium | reverse complement strand
TCCGTGACTTTTTATACCAATGCCGAAAATATGAAGCAGGGGAAGCATTTCAATATAGAACATATTTATAAGATAGCGAAGTATTTGGAAGTGGATGTAAAAGAGTTGTTTGATTAGATTTGTTGGTTGTGTGTGGTAGTTGCTGTTTAATACTTTGTAATGTTTACTCTCTCTCTCTCTCTCTCTCTCTCGATGCGGCGATGTTTTTGCATGTTTTGACGACCTTTTAAATGGCGTTTTATAAAGTTACAACCATTGTAACAAATTAAAATTTGTTTTCTTAAATTTTTATTTAGAAATGTTATTAAGTGATTGTTTTATGTGTGGGATTTACACAAACGAGAGTAGATTGCTTCGCTTCGCTCGCAATGACGGCATGTGGGTTTTAGATTGCTTCGTCGTTCCTTCTCGCAATGACGGCATGTGTATTTTGTTTGGAATGGCGGCTCTCTCAAAAGGGTTGCGAGAAGAAAAATAAAAAAAATTGCTATAATCTTGACTTACTAAGATGCAATGAGAGTAGGTTTGTTTAGATGAAAGATTTTGATAAATGGAATGAGCTTAAAAAAGAACTTGAGGCTAAGAAAAAAATTGTCGTACCGAAAGAAAGAGAGGTTTATTGGGCAAGTATTGGTGAAAATATAGGTTTTGAACAAAACGGAAAAGGTAATATTTTTTCAAGACCAGTGTTGATTGTAAAAAGATTTTCAAAAAATATGTTTTTTGGTATTCCTTTATCAACTCAAATAAAAGAAGGAAACTTTTTTTATACTTTTACATTTTTAGAACAACACAGCAATGCGTTATTGGTTCAGGGCAGAATATTTGATACAAAAAGACTCGAAAATAGATTGGGGATGATAGATAAATCAGACTTTGAAAATATCAAAAAAAGTTTAAGAGATTTGCTAAATGTGTAAGTTTTCTCCCTTTGGCAAAACCAAAGGGCGTCCCGAAGGAAATTAGAAGTGCATTATACTCTAATTTTTAAATAAAAATCAAGAAGATTGTTTAGTCCACAGATAATCTAAGTTGTCAGTCCTTGAGCGTTCATCCCTTGTGTCCAAGTAATGAGTATTTTTGATGCTCTGTCGGTGTAATCTATCTTTTGCAAAGCACCGTTTTTTTCGTCGTAGTCATCGAAGATTTTGCGGATGATGGTGTGGATGAAATAGCTAAATTTCATCAAAAGATTTCTACCAATATAAAAAAAATCCGAAAAGCCAAAGGAGTGAGTCAGCTTGATGTTGCTCAGACCATAGGCATGACATCCGTGACTTTTTATACCAATGCCGAAAATATGAAGCAGGGGAAGCATTTCAATATAGAACATATTTATAAGATAGCGAAGTATTTGGAAGTGGATGTAAAAGAGTTGTTTGATTAGATTTGTTGGTTGTGTGTGGTAGTT
>JAPLGP010000049.1 GCA_026390075.1 Campylobacterales bacterium | reverse complement strand
TGACAAGTAACTACGGTTCGTCTTTGTTTATGCCAATCATACAGCATGTGGAAAAACTTATTGGTAAAGAGTATGTTTACTCTAGCGGTGCATCTTTTCGTGTTATAGCCGACCATATCCGAACAGCACTTTTTCTTTTAGCGCAGGGTACGAATTTCTCAAATGAGGGGCGCGGTTATGTTCTTCGCCGTATTCTTCGCCGTGGTGTTCGTCACGGATATTTACTTGGATTTAGCGAACCGTTTATGTACAAGCTTGTGGACGATGTTGTCGCTATTATGGGCAAAGAGTATGACTATTTGAAACAAAAAGCAGAAATTGTAAAAGAGCAAATCGAACTTGAAGAAGCAAGATTTTTTAAGACTATTGCGTCTGGGATAGAGCTTTTTAATGAAGAGCTTAAAACTATGAAAGACAAGGTGAATGGCGAAGCCAGAGAAGGTGCCCTAGGATATATTTTTAGTGGCGAAGTTGCTTTTAAACTTTATGACACTTTTGGTTTTCCTCTTGATTTGACAGAAGATATGCTTAAAGAGAAAAATCTAGGACTTGACAGTGCGAAGTTTGATGCGCTTATGTTAGAGCAGAGAACACGCGCAAAAGCTGCTTGGAAGGGGAGTGGAGATGATGCAGTTCATGGAGATTTCAAGCAACTCTTAGAGAGATTTGGTGAAAACACTTTTATAGGTTATGAGCACACGGAGCATTCGGTTGAGGTTCTAGCTTTACTAGATGAAAACTACCATAATGTTGAAAAACTCTCAGCGGGAATGAATGGTTGGGTGCTTTTAGATATTACCCCATTTTATGCTCAAAGCGGTGGACAATGCGGAGATAGCGGTGAACTGGAATTTTTAGCAAAAGTGCATGATACTAAAAAATTCTTCGGTCTGAATATGTCTCAAATCTCTGTAACAAAAGAGATAAAAGTGGGAAATGTTGTTGAAGCGATTGTGGATATGAGCAGAAATGAGATTACGAAACACCACTCAGCAACACACCTCTTGCATGCGGTACTTTTTGATGTTTTGGGTGACCATATTTCTCAGGCGGGTTCACTTGTAGAAGCGGATAGACTTCGTTTTGACTTTTCTCATCCAAAAGCACTTACACATGCCGAGCTTGAAGCAATCGAGACAAAAGTAAATCATGAAGTCTCAAGAGGTTTACAAGCTAAAACAGAAGTTATGAACATCGAAGAGGCTAAAAAGAGCGGTGCAAAAGCACAGTTTGGCGAAAAGTATGGCGATGAAGTACGCGTTGTAAGTTTTGCAGATACAAGTGTTGAATTTTGTGGCGGTGTGCATGTGGAAAACAGTGCAAATATCGGTTCATTTATCATCACAAAAGAGAGTGGAGTAAGTGCTGGAGTTCGCCGAATCGAAGCAGTTTGCGGATATGCCGCGTATCAATATTTTTCTCAGCAGAGAATGCTTGTCCAACAGGTTCAATCCGATGTGAAAAACTTAGATATTTTAGCAGGTATCGCGAGACTTAAATCAAATGTAAAAGAGTTAAAAGAGGAACTTCAAGAAGCGCAACACTCTGCAAAAGTAGAGATAAAATCAAATATGATAAACGGCATAGCTGTGATTGTTGATGAACTTGCAACAGGCGATATCAAAGAAAAAATCGATGAACTTAAAAACCAAAACGAGTCACTTTGTGTGATGCTTTTTCAAGTAAAAGGCGATAAAGTAATGATGGCGGCGGGTGTAAAAGGCTCAAACGCATCTGCAGGAGAGTGGATAAAAAATATCGCTCCGATTCTTGGCGGTGGCGGTGGCGGTCGCCCTGACTTCGCACAAGCGGGTGGAAAAGATGCAACAAAACTTGAAGAGGCAAAAGCAGAGGCACTCAAGTACATTACAGCGGTTCTTGGTTAATGCAAGAAATATTTGCGCAGTATAAAACTATTATCATTTTTTTACATGTTCTGAGCGCTGTGGTTTGGGTTGGCGGAATGATTGCCTTGCGCTTTGCTGCTCATCCTTCTTTTATGGAGATAGAATCACCTCATAAACGACTGGAGAGAATTGCTCACGCGTTGAAGAGACTTTTTTGTATTGTTGCCCCATTTACGATTATTTTGCTTGTAACGGCTGTTTTTATGATAAAAGGATATAGCATTTCAAGTAGCGAATTTGCACTCTTTGGATATGCAAAAGAGGGCATTTGGACACTGATGTTTATCAATCTTACCGTGATGATTTTAAGAAGAAACAGAGCGGTAAAACTTCTCAATAGTGGCGACATGGTGGGTGCAAAGTTTTCACTCGAACTTATCGGAAAGTTTATGGTTCCTGTAAATATAGTTCTTGGCATTATCGCAATTTTTCTAGGTACTTTCCTTTCTAATAGTTTTTAAGACTCAAGCTGAGAGTGACGGAGTAATAACAAATGATTAGACTTGGCTCCTCTTCCCAAACTCGAGCAATACTTTTACAAGAGTTTGGCATCCCTTTTTTGCAACAAAGTGTTGATTTTGATGAAGAAAGTATTGTTTCCACATGCCCAAAGAACTTTGTTTATCAAGCTACCCTTGGAAAGTATGAAGCGAATGTAAAAGCTTTTGGCTATCAAGATTATCCGCTTTTAGTCGCCGATACCGTTGTAACTTCGCAGGGTCAAATCCTTAGAAAAGCAAAGTGTGAAAGTGATGCACGAAACATTTTGATGACACAAAGCGGAAATGTCACAAGCATAATTACTTGTATGATTTACCAAAGTCCTAAACTCAAACTCATCGATATTTCTGCAACGGATTATATTTTTCATGCGTTTGATATGGATGATTTAGAGAGTTATTTAAAGAGTGGCGAATGGCGAGGCAAAGCTGGGGCTTGTATGGTTGAGGGCTTTTGCAAACGCTACATAAAAGAGGTTCGCGGGTTTGAAAGTACTGCTATGGGTCTGAGCGTAGAAGTTCTTCAGAGGTTTTTGTAGTGCTGTATGAAAATGAGTTAAAAGCTCTTAAAAAAGCGGGAAGATACAGAACAAGAGAAGTCGTAAATAATGATATTTTAGATTTTGCTTCCAATGATTATCTTGGACTATCGCATAACAAAGAGCTTCACACTTCCACATGCCAAGAACTTTCACAACTTCCGCTTCATAGCTCCAAAGCTTCCCTTCTTGTAAACGGTTACCACCAAATTCATCAAGATTTTGAAAAAGCTTTATGTGAGGCGAACGGTTTTGAAGATGGAGTGATTTTGGGAAGCGGATTTAATGCAAATATTGCACTCATCGAATCACTTGTGCGAAAAGGCGATGTTCTTTTTATGGATGAAAAGTACCATGCCTCAGGAGTTTTAGCATCAAATCTCACGCATGTGGAAGTTCACTTCTTTGCACATAATGACATGGATGCATTGAAAAATTTATTTGTAAGATTTCCACATGCCAAGCGTAGAGTAGTTGCCGTTGAGGGCGTTTATTCGATGGATGGAGATATTTTAAACTCAGATGTTTTTGAGATTTGTGAAAGAGATGATACAGTTTTAATTGTCGATGAAGCGCATAGTAGCGGAGTTATCGGGGATAATTTGATGGGTGTCTATGATTATTACAACATAAAAATTCAGCCAAATCATATAAAAATGGGAACACTAGGAAAAGCGTATGGAAGTTTTGGAGCGTTTATTTTGGCTTCAGAGCATATTGTAGAGTATCTAATAAACCGTGCTAAACCCATCATCTACGCAACTTCTCTCTCTCTGTATGACACACTTTTGGCACATAACTCTTTGAGATATATACTTCAAAATAGAGACGCGTTAAAAGTAGAAATAGCAGAGCGACAGAAAATAATTTATGAAGAGTTGGGGATAAAAATCGATGCACTCATCGTTCCTATTTTAATAGATGACAACAAAAAAGTGATAGATATAAAAAATGAGTTAGACAAAAATGGCTTTGCAGTTGGGGCAATAAGACAGCCGACAGTTCCAAAAGCTATCATCAGAGTTATAGCAAGATTAGGACAAAGTAGTGATGAGTTGAGGCTGTTATGTCAAAAAATTTCTGCTATTATGATAAAATAAGCAATGAAAATCTCAAAACTCCATATTACCCACAAAGAAAAAACTTTAGTTGATATAAACTTTGAAATAGTCTCATCTTTGGCACTTGTCGGTCAGAGTGGAAGCGGAAAAAGTTTAACGCTTAAAGCACTTTTGGGAATGCTGCCAAGCAGTATGGAGTTAGAGCTAAAAACTGAGAGTGATTTTGAATTAAAAGTGGGGGAAACACTCTCTTTTGTTCCTCAAAACCCTTTTACAGCGCTGTCGCCTCTTACAAAGATAAGAAAGCAATTTTTTTCAAAGTCAGCAAATGTGAAAGAGCTTTTTGAAAAAGTTGGCTTAGATGAAGAACTTTTAGAAAGATTTCCACCAGAACTCTCAGGTGGACAGCTTCAAAGAGTGATTATTGCTATGGCGTTGGAGTCCAACCCAAAGCTATTGTTGCTTGATGAACCGACAACTGCACTCGATTCAATAACGAGGACTTTGATTTTAAATCTCTTAAAAAAGTTAAGTTATGAATTAGATTTTAAAATTTTATTTGTTACACATGATATGATTTCTGCATCGGATTTGTGTGATGCTATTTGTGTCATAAAAGATGGAAACATAGTAGAGAGCGGAAAAATGCAGAGTGTTTTACAAAATCCACATGCCGAGTATACAAAAACATTAATAGAAGCAAATTTTGCAAACAGGGAATTTAGAAAATGAAAAAACAAATATTTTTTACAGTTTTGATACTAGGACTTTTATCTCCTTTTGTAATATTAGGTTATTATTTAAAAGTATTTGATTACGACATAACATCTTTGGTCAAATACAACCCTGCAAAAACTACAAGAATATATGATAAAAATGGCGAAAAAATAGCAAATATTTTTGATGAGAAGCATAGATATTATGCCGCATTTAACGAAATACCTCCACGAGTTGTTGAAGCTCTTTTATCCATTGAAGATACAACATTTTTTGAACATTCGGGTGTCAATTTTGATGCTATCTTTCGTGCTATTGTTAAAGATGTTGAAGCAGGAAAAATGGTTGAGGGTGCGAGTACGATTACGCAGCAGTTAGTAAAAAATATACTTTTAACGAGAGAGAAAAAAATATCTCGAAAAGTAAAAGAGCTTATTTACTCTGTAATTTTAGAAACGACTCTTAGAGAGAAAAAAATATCTCGAAAAGTAAAAGAGCTTATTTACTCTGTAATTTTAGAAACGACTCTTACCAAAGAAGAAATTTTAGAAAGATACCTAAATGAGATATATTTTGGACACTCTTACTATGGTGTAAGAACAGCTGCAGATGGCTATTTTCACAAAGAACTTAATGATTTGACTTTAAAAGAAATTGCTATTTTAGTAGGACTTCCAAAAGCTCCAAGCACTTATGCACCCACAAGAAATTATGAAATATCTTTAGGCAGAGCAAATCGTGTTGTCTCAAGGATGTACACATTGGGTTGGATTGATGAAAATACCTATAAAACAGCAATGGCAGAAAATCCAAAAGTATATGATGACACACTTACTCAAAATGTAGCACCGTTTGTTGTGGATGAAGTGATGCGTCGAGCGACGGAACTAGGCATCGCAGATATAAAAACAGGTGGATATAAAATATATACAACTATTGATTTAAGACTTCAAGAAGCTGGGCAAGAGTCACTTAAATTTGCTTATAATGAATCTGTAAAAAGAATAGAAGGGTACAAAAATAATGAGATAAATTTAGCAAAAAAGAGGAATGTAAAACCAAATTTATCTGAATACAATACCTCTCTTTTAAATGGGGCATTAGTGAGTGTTGACCCTAAAAATGGAGATATTTTGGCTTTGGTTGGGAGTGTTGATTATCAAGCAAATTCTTTTAACCGTGCTACGCAGGGTAAACGCCAACCAGGTTCAGCTTTTAAACCATTTATCTATCAAGTCGCTTTAGATTTAGGTTTTTCTGGTGCGACTGAGTTAGTAGATATCGCAAAAACATATACTTACCACATTAATGGAGAAAAGCAGACATGGCAACCAAGCAATTATGCGAACAGCTATAAAGGAATCGTGAGTTTAAGAGAAGCACTTGTTCACTCAAACAATCTTGCAACCATTAATCTTGTAAATGAGATAGGTCTGGGTACACTTTTAAAAGAGCTGAAAAAATTTGGCATACAAAATGTTCCGCAAGATATGTCTATTTCTCTTGGAACGCTCTCTTTATCGCCCTTAGAACTTGCTCAGTTTTATACTTCTTTTGCAAATGAAGGAGTACAAGCAGAAACAAGACTAATCACTTCTATAGAAAAAGATGCAAAAAATATTTATCAAAAAGAAGACAAAACACGCGTTATTACAACTCCTACTCAGGCGTATCTTATGACAAGTATATTAAAAGATGTGGTTGAACGAGGAACGGGCGGTAAAGCAAAAGTGAGTGGTTTAGAGATAGCTGGAAAAACAGGAACTACAAATAATAATGTCGATGGCTGGTTTGCTGGGTTTTCGCCAAGTATTGAAACGATAGTTTGGTTTGGGAATGATGACAACACACCTATGTTTCACACTGAAACAGGTGGTACAATCGCCGCTCCTGCTTTTTCTAGGTTTTATGCAAGTGTACTAAAATTTTATCCTCAAGTACCAAGAAAATTTAGTGTGCCTGAGGGAATTACAACAGTCGATGTTGGCTCTCAAAAAGAGAATTTTACCGATGTCTCAAAACCACCTCGTACAGAAGCAAAGTCAGATCCACAGCAAGAGCTGTTGTTCTGATTTAAAGAGTAGATTTTATTTGATTGTAGAGTGCATATCTATCACCGAGGACTTTAATATCAGTTATTTTTTCATTTCTGATAGTAAAAAAAGAAGCGCCTGAGTAGTTGATTCTATTTTCAGTAGGCTCATACTCAAAAAGTTTGCCTTTATGTGTTCCAGTGTAGGATACATAAACGGCAACTTGAGCGTTTTCACCTATGACTATTTCAGTTGCATGATAGAGATTTGGAAAAGCAGTTAGGATTGTATTTGCATACTTTTTAAAATCTTCTATGCCAACAGTTTCAATTCCTAAAGAACCACGAAAACGCAGAGTATCACTAAAAATAGTCTCAGCTTTACTAAAGTCATGTAAATTCCACATGTCGTAGTATTTAGCAACAAGTTGTTTGTTTGTTATCAAGGTTAATCCTCATAAAATTTAGATTTGTTTGGGAATTTTTGAATGTATCCAAACGCATCATCGTCGTCATAATCGTCTTCAAACTGATTTTCAAATATTTTATCATATCCTAATTTTACTAGTTCGTCGTCTATCTCATCTGGGTCAATACCATTTTGTTTGCCAAATCCTACTAAATATTCAATATCTTGATCCATTACACAGCCTATCTCTAGTGTAAGTCGAAGCTCTTGAAGTGTCATTTTCTACCTCTGTAAATTTTTCTATATTTGACTAAAATTATACTAATAATTTAAATTATTTTTGCTAAAACAAATCTTAATAATGGCGCTATTTTATGAGTGGCATGGCATTAAAAAATATCTAATCTCTTTAAATTCTGCACTCTTTTTCAAAGTCATCAAAAGGCATAGGTTTATAGTAATAATATCCTTGTATAAAATCTATACCATTATTTTGTAAAAATTCAAGTTCTTCTTTCGTTTCAACACCCTCTGCTAAAACTTCCATATCGAGTCCTTTTGCTAAAGCAATGATTGCTTTTATTATGGTTTGATTTTTAGGCTCATCTGTTATATTTCGGATAAAGGATTGGTCTATTTTTAGTTTATCTATTGGCAGATTCTTTAAGTAGGACATAGAGGAATATCCTGTACCAAAGTCATCTATAGATATATGGAAATTTCTCTCTTTTAGTTTGTTTAAGAGGATAATCATCCCATCAGGATTTTCGAGTATAGAACTCTCTGTTATTTCTAGTTCAATGAGCGATGGACTACACCCTGTTTTTTGTATTGTATTTTCTAGTACAGATAAAAAGTCAGGGTGTATGAGTTGACGCGCAGATACATTTACTGCGATGCGTCCATTGAGTAATTTTGCATCATTCAACTTTTTCGCTAGTATAAAACTCTCTTTTAAAACAAATGCACCTACTTCAAGGATAAGCCCCATCTCCTCTGCGATAGGGATAAAAATTCCAGGTGGAATTGTTCCATCTAACCCAAACCAGCGAATCAGCGCTTCTGCACCTACAATTTTTTTGTTGTATGGATTGATTTGTGGTTGAAAGAACATTGTTAACTCATTATTTAAAATAGCTTTTTTTAGGTTTGTAGCAATTTTTGTTTTATGGAGAGCTTTTTGTGTCAAAGAAGCGGTATAAAAGCTAAATGTATTTTTACCCATTTTTTTTGCATTATACATGGCTGCATCGGCTTGTTGCATTAGTCCTTCATGTGTTTTAGAATCATTTGGGTACATTGCTATTCCGACACTAGCGGTTACATAAACATCTATTTCATCTATGTTAAATGGATGATTGAACATATCTATAAGGTTATTCATATATGTATTGATTATATCTTTTTGATTGTTACACTCAACTAGTATAACAAACTCATCTCCTCCAGTTCTAACGATAAATGCCTCTTGTGAAAATATTTTTTGTAATAATATGGCAACCATGACAAGCAATTTATCTCCAAATTGGTGTCCATACGAGTCATTTATCTCTTTAAATCCATCCAAATCAAGAAGCATAAAGGCAAATGAACTTTGTTCTAAATATTGCATCTCCATATATTCAATTAAACTAAGTCTATTTGGAAGGTTTGTTAAAGTATCATAGTGTGCCAAGTGCTCAAATCGCTCTTTTTCCAGTATCAATTTATTTTGGTCTGCTTGTTGTTTGGATATATCTATAAATGTGATAACCGAGCCTAGAGATATGCCATCTTTGATAATTGGAGAAATTGTTATAAATACAGGGAAGATAGAACCATCTTTTTGAACAAACTGCTCTTCAAGATTGGTAGGTATTCCAGAGATTACAGCCATTTGGATAGGGCAGATGTCAATATGATTTATATAATGAAAGATGGCATGTGGATTTTTGCCTAAGATTTCATCTTCAGTCAGTTGTAATAGAGTTAATCCTGCATTGTTGATATAAGTACATCTGTTATATGTATCGACTGCATAAACACCTTCTGCTAAGTTGTCAAAAATAGTTTTATGTTTTAAAAGCTTAATCTCATTGTTTTTGCGTTCTGTTATATCTCTTGCAGATGCATAAATATAGTTTTTATTTCCTATAACTATACCTTTTGAAAATATTTCAACATCAAAAATTGTGCCATCTTTTCTGGTATGTTTTGTTTCAAAAATGGCAGGATGTTCTACAACTTCTCGCATCATAGTGTATATTTTTGTTGGGTCAAAATTGTGATCCCAATCATAAATAGTAAGTTTTGAAATATCTTCTCTTGAGTAGCCAAGCATACTGGCAAATGAATCACTAAATAAAAAAAGCTTTCCATCTAAATCATGTACATGAATGCCATCACTTGCAGTTGCTAAAATTATCTCTATCTGTTTTGCTTGCTTTTTTATATACAACATCTGATAGCGATAGAGAATCGCCATCACAATTCCACCAAATGTAAGAAACAGTAGTAATAATACAATTCCAAATGCGTAAGTATTTATAATCTCTTGAAGACTCATTTGTGTATTTTCAAATGGGTAAACATGATATTTTTGCATCAGTTCTCTCGTTGATTTGTACGATAATGCAGTACTAAACTCATGGTATGCTAAACTTGTGTCAGAGTGAATTTGATACAAGGCGGCAATCACTGCTTTTATTATTTGTATGTTCGGTTTTTGTGTTGCCAAAACAGCCCATTCTGGATAAAGAGGAGTTGAATGTGCATAAGGGTAATTGTCATTTTCTATTTTATTTATAATTCTAAGTTCATCAGGTTTGAGTTTGCCATTTTCAATCATCTCTTCAATATAACCTGTTCTAAAAAAACCGACATCTGCTTCATTTTTTCGTAAACTCTCTACAACTCTGTCCATCGGTTGTTCCGTATAAAGCATTTTAGAATCTTTTGTTATATCTATACCAACATTATGAAAAACTTCTCTTTGTGCAAGCATAACAGCGAAACCATCCTTATGCGTTGTGGCTATTGTTTTGCCAGCCACATCTTGTAAGGTGTATATATTTTTATTTGTACTTAGTGAGGCTATAACACCACCATAACTTGTAAGATGAAACTTTCCGTCTTTTGTTTGACGAACAAGTGATGCTATGTTTGTAACACCATATTTCGTTTCTAGCGCAACATAAGCACTTGGATGAACAATGGCAAAATCAAATTCACCCTCTGCAAGTTTTTTGATGAGTTCGTCTTCAGGATAGGAGGTTATATTAAAATCATATTGTGGTGCAAATTTATGAAGTTCATCCCCAAGGGGAAGCCAAATTTTTTGATTTTCCAAGATAGGACGAAAGGAAAGAATACCAATATTTATAGTGCGATTATTTTCACTAGCAGAAGCGTGTAAAGCGAATGTTGATAAAAAAATTATATATAAAAGATATCTCAAAATTCACCTTTTTATTTTTAAATTTGGTGATTCTATCATAGATATATAAAATCTCAAATTTTTATCTTTCAAATCCACATGCCATGAAGCTTGTTTGTCATGGTAAAAATTTCATAAAGTATTGTAAGACCTATCTCCTGCATCTCCAAGACCTGGGACTATAAATTTATCATCATTTAATTTTTCATCAATTTGAGCGATGTAAATAGCAACATCTGGATGAGCTGATTGCACTGCTTCAAGACCTTCTGGTGAACCTATAATATTGAGTGTAATTATTTTTGAAGGTTTTCTGCTTTTTATAAGTTCGAGTGCGTCTATCATTGAACCACCCGTTGCAAGCATGGGGTCAACTAAAAGAATAGTTTTTCCCACACAATTAGGAAGTCTGTCGTAGTAAAGTACGCTTTTGTGTGTTATCTCATCTCTTTTCATCGCCAAAAACCCCGCTGTAACATTTGGCAGAAGTTCCATAACACTATCGAGCATAGGCATTCCTGCTCTTAAAACTGTTACAACAATGATGTTTTCTTCATCCAGCGTACTGAAACTACTTTCACCTTGCCATGAAGTTATCGTTTTTTGCTTGAGTGGGAATTTTTGGAGTGCTTCATAAACAAGCTGTTTTGTAAGTTCTGCAACTGTATGTCTAAAACGAATCGCATCACTTTTTTGCTCTCTTAAATAGGTTATCAAAGTTTTTGTAACGGGATTTGAGAGTTCATAAATCATTTTTCACCTCAATTATATTTTTACTTTAAAAGCGCATATATGCGGAACAAAGCATAGCATAAACTCTATTTAATGTGCTAAAATCCCATCCTCAAAAGGATGAAAAGTTGATGACTCTTGTAAAAAAATATGCACCTAAAGTGACGAACTACTCCTATCTTTTAATTCTTTCAATGTTTTTATGGGGTGGCGGCTGGAGCGCTTTAAAAATTTTGACACAAGATTTAAGTGTGGATATCATTGTATTTTGGCGATTTTTTATTATGAGCCTCTCCTTTTTACCTATACTTTATTTTTTGAAAATACCTTTAGTTATCAACAAAAAAAATTTAAAATATGTTGTTGGCAGTTCCATTTTTAATATCTCATTTATGTTTTTTTCTTTTTTAGGAATCAAATACGGATATGCAGGAAGTGGGAGCGTCATCATAACTACACTGAGTCCTGTTATGACTTTTTTGCTTGTTGCCATTGTATTTAAAAAAAGATTAGCAAATCTTCAATATTTTGGTTTAGCTATTGGCATAGTTGGTGGAGTTATTATGCTTCAGTTGAGTGATATGAGTCTCTTTTTAAATAGTTCAAATATTTATTTTTTACTATGTGCCCTTGTTTGGGCAGCTCTGACTATGCTTTCCCAGCACTCTCAAAAATATATTCACCCAATTCATTATAGTTTTTTAATCTCAGTTTTTGCTTCTTTTGTTACATTTATCTATGCTTTTCATTCTGATTTATTTGCTGTTTTTCATCAAGGTGCAAAGTTTTGGATTGCGATGATTTATCTCGCTGTTTTGGGTCAAAGTGTAGCTACAACTATCTTTTTTATGGCATCTGGAAAACTTGGAAGTGAAAAAACAAGCTCTTTTATGTTTTTAGTTCCTGTGTTCGCCCTTTTTATTGCTTGGCTTCTCTTGGATGAGCCTTTGCAACTTCATATCGTTATTGGTGGTGCTATCAGTATGGTTGCAGTTCTTTTTATAAATCAAAAAAACATTTAGTATTATAGGCTATAATACAATATATAAAATAATAGTATATTAGTGTGAGGTTTCGTATGAAAAAAATATTGATTTTGGGT
The DNA here is from genome assembly GCA_026390075.1 of Campylobacterales bacterium. GTDB lineage: Bacteria > Campylobacterota > Campylobacteria > Campylobacterales > Sulfurimonadaceae > Sulfurimonas. The sequence goes on along the minus strand of JAPLGP010000049.1, from coordinate 2,785 downwards.
GGAGGTTTTGCAGGGGTAGATGCTGCAATACATTTAAGAAAATTAAACTATATCGTAACATTAGTGAGTGAAAGAGACTATTTTTATATATATCCTACTTCTATTTGGGTTCCAACAAGAGAGAGAGAATTTAGTGATGTGTGCATAAATTTAAAAGAGCTTCAAGAAGCACATGGATTTGAACTTAGAGTGGATTCAGTTGAAAAAATTAGCGCAAAAGAGAGTTCGATTACACTTAAAAGTGGAGCTGTTTTAAAAGAGTATGATTATTTGATACTTGCTATGGGTGCATCAAAAATGAAACATAAGGGTCTTGAACATACACTTTCTATTTGTGGTGTTCCAGAACAATCACTTCTTATACGAGATAAACTCGACGCTCTTATAGCAAAAGGGAGCGGTAAAATTTGTTTTGGTTTTGGTGGAAATCCACATGACACTTCTGCTGTGCGTGGGGGGCCAGGATTTGAGCTACTTTTTAATGTTCATAATCTTTTAAAGAAAAAAGGTATCAGACATAATTTTGATTTAACTTTTTTTGCACCTATGGCAGAACCTGGAAAAAGAATGGGACCAAAGGCTATGCTTCTAATGAAGGAATATTTTTCAAGATTAAACATAAAAACGCACTATGGTAAAAAAATTAAAGATTTTGAGATAGAAGCGATAGTTTTTGAAGATGACACAAAGTTGGCGTCTGATTTTACAATGTTTATTCCTGCGGGGGATGGACATGATGTCATTAAAAATTCAGATTTGCCATTAAACGCGGCAGGTTTTGTTAAGATAGATGATAGTTGTAATGTAATATTTGAAAACGCTGATATCAGCCAGAGCGAAGCGACAAATGCCCTTGGAATGCCAACAAATATTTATGCCATTGGAGACAATGCTGCGATTGAAGGGTATGATTGGATAGCGAAACAGGGACATGTGGCAGAAGTTATGGCAAAAAATGTGGCGCATAATATACATGAAAAAGAGAACAATGGTTCAAATTTTAAAGGCTACAAGGAACATCTTAATATAGTATGTGTTATGGACAGTGGTGATGGTGCCGCCTTTGTTTATAGAGATGATAACAAAGCTTTCATGTTACCTCTGCCTATCATTGGTCACTGGCTTAAAAAGGGTTGGGGAGTTTATTGCAGATATTCAAAATTAGGAAAAATTCCTAGAATTCCAGGGATGTAAAGAAATTCATAATCTATGGCATGTGGAAATTTCCACATGCCATGTTCTGTAAAAACTTTATTGAATTTTAGTATCTATCTCATTTGTTAAATCAACATAAATTTTAGCGTACATTCCTGGAAAAATCGTGTCGTGTTTTTTCTCAAAATGGATGCGTATTTTAAATGTGTGTGCCATAGGGTTTGCACTTGGTACTATTGCTTTTATGTAGCCAGAAGTTTTATATCCAAGTGAGGGAATTTTTACATCAACCACTTTATTTCTTCTTACATATTTAAGATCAGATTCTGCAACTTCAGCTTCTATTTCGAGATGATCCATGTCAACTATAATCATAGTAAGCATCCCAGGCGCCACCATGTCACCGACGCGAATTTTTTTATCGACTAAGATACCATCATTTGGTGCTTTTACCTTTAAATATCCTGCAATGGTTGCAAACTGTTTTGTTTTTTCGGATGCTTGTTTGACTAAAACTTGTGCGGATTCGAGTGAAGCGGATGCGCTGTCCGTATTTTGTTTGAGGTCATCCATATTAAAGCCGAATTTCTCTTTCGAGTAGAGTTTTCTATCTCTCTCGAGATTTCTTTTCTCTTTTTTCGCACCATTAAATTTAGTTTGATACACTTCAAGCATTAGTTTCGCCTGTTCTAAAGCTAAGTCAGCTTGGCTTTCTAGTATATCAAATTCAGCAGATTCCATTTCAAACAATACATCTTCTCTTTTAACCATATCTCCAACTTCAAAATTTATCTTTTTGATATACCCCATATATCTTGCAGGAATCATTTTTTGATTGTTAGAAATAACCGTGCCAGTCAAAACTAAGTCTGCTGAGAACAGTGAACTAAATGTAAGTAAGAAAAGTATTGTGTATTTCATACTTCTCCTTTTTACCAGTGTCTTATTTCTCTATGACATTTCATACACTGACCCATTATTTTAGTATATGCTTGGACAGCTTGAGCAGAATCTCCATTTTTAAATCTTTGCAAAATAGTCAATGCTTTTTCATTTATATTTTTAACAATTTTATTTGTCATTGTAACTTTTACATTCATATATTGAGCCATTGCATCTTTGTCATCTTCTTCTTCCATAGGTGGCTTTACTTTTGCAATCGCTGCTGAGAGTGATGTCACGCCCGTAGAAACCGTGTCATAATTATTATAAAAAAAACCACTTTGAATCGTATTCATAGCCTCTGCCATATCATGCATATCATTGATTCTATCTTCCTTTGTGTATGCACTAGCAAATGAAAGACTTCCTACTAACGCGAGTGTTAAAACTATTTTCTTCATTGAACTTATTTCCCTTTTATTTTCAAATTTGAAACATTGTACCTAAAAAGAGTATAAAAATATTCAAGATAATTTAAAAAAAAATAATATTTCAAGCAAGTGTGATATATCAAAACATTATAAGTACTTATTAGAAATTTTAATTTACATTCAGTTTTTATTTAGCTTCAAAGGGTTATAGTTTTCTTAACTCAAAAAAGAAAAAGGGAAAACATGAAGAAAAAATTAGTGATAAGTACAATAGCAGCAATCGCGATGACAACAGGTTTATCAGCAGATTTTAGTTT
>JAPLGP010000058.1 GCA_026390075.1 Campylobacterales bacterium | reverse complement strand
TCTTGAAAGAGGAGAGGATGGAAACAACATTGCAAACGATCTTTAATGATCAATGACGATTAAGTCTTTGTTCATCCTCTCACCTTCTTATTATGCTTCATAAGTCTATCTTTTTTCAGCACTTTTAATTATACGATGACGAGAAGCTTAACTTAATGGCAGTGAATGTCCTCATTGGGAATACATACAGCATTTACCGTAGATTTCTTACGCATTGGCTGAAAAGTACACACTCCCAAGCTGGAGAGACTGTGAAAGAACCTTAAAAAACCATTTCAAAGAGAGCTTGAGGCTCTCTTTGAAATTAAATAAAAATAGATCTAAAAGCCCATATTTCAGGACTCTTAAACCCAAAAAAATGTACAATTATTTTAGAAAAATTCTACTTAAATAATCTTTTATAGGTGTTTTATGAGTAATAATTATAAGCAAGGTCTCAACCGTAAGCAGCAGTTACTTCTTCCTCCTAGTTTGGATGAGTATGTAGGTGCGGACAATAGTGTAAGAGCCATTGAGAGTTATGTGGAGATATTAGATTTAAGAACATTAGAGTTTAAAAATCTTTCTAAAAAGTCTAATGACGGACAACCTGCATTTCATCCCAAACTACTTTTAAAAATATATATCTATGGGTATCTCAATAAAATAAGAAGTTCACGCAATTTAGAAAAAGAGATAAAACGCAATATAGAGTTGATGTGGCTGACACAAGGGCTTACTCCAAGCTACAAGACTATTGCAAACTTTCGTAAAGATAATCCAGAAGGTTTAAAAAAAGTATTTAAAGAGTTTGTTTTACTATGTAAAGATGTGCAACTTATTGAAGGCAAACTTATTGCGATAGATGGAGCATTTTTAAGAGCTAACGCTTCTAAAAACAGACTTATTATGAAGAAAAATGCACTCAAAGATTTAGAATATCTTGATGAGCGCATTGAGAAATATTTAACACTGCTTGATACGACGGACAAAGAAGATACAAGTAGTTCAGATGATATAACATTACCAACAAAAATAGAAAAACTTCAAGAAAAGAAGAAAAAACTAGAAGAGGATTTGGCACTCCTTGAAAAGTTAGGTAAAAATCAATATAACACAACTGATCCAGATGCTTCGCTCATGATAAAACCTGCACATAATCTTATGGCGTATAACTCTCAAATAGCTGTAGATGAGAAACATAAGTTTATAGTTGATTCCCATGTCACGACAAAAGGAAATGACTTTGAACAACTCCATGAAATGTCCAATAGATGTAAAGATATTCTTCAAGTAGAAACATTAGAAGTAGTTGCAGATGCAGGTTACTACAGTGGAGTTGAAATTAAAAAGTGTATAGATGACAATATCATACCAATAGTTCCACATGCCAATAAACAAACAGTTCAAAAATAGAAAGGGAAATTTACTAGAGATAGATTTATCTACAATGCAGTGAGTGATTGCTACCTCTGCCCAAATGAACAACATATCAAAAGAACTGCCTCTACACAGATTAAAAACAATAAACTTTTATACGGATACAGAGGATTAAGCCAAACATGTAAAATATGCCCAATAAGAGAAAAATGCTTGCCTCAGAATACACCTTATAAACAGATATTTAGATGGGAGCATGAACACATTACAGAAGAACATGCCAAGAGAATGCAAACAGATGAAGCAAAAGCCATCATCAAAAAAAGAGGTTCAATTGTAGAACATCCATTTGGAACTATCAAAAGAAGTTTGGGTTGGGATCACTTTTTAGTGAGAAGTAAAGAAAAAGTATCAGGCGAAAATGCTTTGATAATGTTTGCCTATAATTTTAAACGAATGCTAAACCTCATAGGAATATCTCTGTTTCAAAAACTCTTAATTGCCACTAAAAATGGAAATATTGAAGCCATAAGAGAAGAAATAGCACAACATATCGCCAGTTATTTACTAAACTGGCTTTATATTTTTAGAATATTTGTAAATTATTGGTTTAGAAGTGTAAAATTCATATAGGGCGTAAAGTGAGACTGTAAATGATTTGAGTTCTTTCACAGTCTCTGGAGCTTGGGAGTGTAGAGAAAAAATGATTTTATCAAAAAAATCTAAAAGCTTGGCATGTGGAAATTAAATTCCCTCAGCTATCATCGCATCTGCTACTTTTTTAAATCCAGCGATATTCGCACCATCAACATAATTGCCTTCAGCTCCATACTCTTTTGCGGTGAGGGCTACTCTTTTACAAATTTGTTCCATTGTTTCTTTGAGTTTTTTATCTACTTTATCAAAAGACCATTTTTGCATAGAAGCATTTTGGCTCATCTCAAATTCACTCACAGCAACCCCTCCAGCATTTGCCGCTTTTGCAGGTGCAAAACAGATTTTTTGCGATAAAAATAGCTCGATAGCCTCTGGAGTCGATGGCATATTTGCACCCTCTGTAACACTCACACATCCATTTGCGATTAAGTTTTTTGCATCAATTAGTGTAAGTTCATTTTGTGTAGCACAAGGAAAAGCCCCATAACAAGGGATATTCCAAACAGCATGACCACCCTCAGGATATTTTGAAACTGGAATATACTTGGCATGTGGATATGTTTTTATATACTCCTCTAACGAAGCTCTTTGTTCTAATTTTAAATTTTTAAGTAGTGCTGTATCTACACCACTTGCATGGTAAATAGTTCCTTGTGAATCGCTACAACTCACAACAATTGCTCCAATTTGTTGCAGTTTTTCTATGGCATGAAGGGCTACATTTCCAGCTCCACTTACTGTACAAATTTTGCCTTCAAGTGGTTCTTTATTTTCTATCTCTAACATCTTTTGAGTAAAATAAACTGCTCCATAACCCGTAGCTTCAGGACGCATCAAAGAACCGCCAAACATAAATGGCTTCCCTGTTAAAACGCCCTCATATTTTGATGTAATTTTTTTATACTCTCCAAATAAAAAGCCTATTTCACGACCTCCAACTCCGATATCTCCAGCTGGAATATCGATGCGTGGACCTATATATTTGTAAAGTTCTTTCATAAACGCCGAACAAAATTTCATAACTTCAAAGTCACTTTTTCCTTTAGGGTCAAAATCACTTCCACCTTTTGCTCCACCGATAGGCAAACCAGTCAATGCATTTTTAAGAATTTGCTCAAAACCTAAAAACTTTAAAATGCCCTCATTCACGCTTGGATGAAAACGCAAACCGCCTTTATAAGGTCCAAGAGAGTTATTAAACTGCACTCGATATCCCGTATTTACCATAACATTTTGATTATCATCAAACCAAGTCACTTTAAATTTTATCACTCTGTCTGGTACAACAAGTCTCTCTAATACTGCATATTTTGTATATTTTGGGTCTGATTCTAAAAGTGGAGCGATGGAGTGAATAACCTCTTCAAGTGCTTGAAAAAAGACATTGTTCTCATTGCAATCCCCGTTTTCTAATTTTTCTATTTCTGTTTGCGCTATTGACATTTATCTTCCTTTTTTATTTCTTATTTCAGACAATAACACAACTTAGTTACTGATGTAACACACTTTTGTTATTCTCGAAAAACAGAGTTTTTCGTAGCTTTAGGGGGTTGTAGGGACATTTGTCCCTGCCACTAAAACGGACGCGTTCGTTTTAGTGCGTAACATCAACTAGTTACACTCTTTGCACATGCCTTTAAAAATCATGTCTGTGATGGTGTAACCCTCAAGTTTTACAGAAATAGGTTTTTCTAAACACTCGATTTTATTGCAACTATTGCAGATAAAATGGGCATGTGGAAACTCTTGAAGTTCGTAGTACCTTTTTTTATCATTTGACTCAAAACTGTTTACAATGGATTCATTTTCAAAGATTGAAACATTTCTATAAAATGTTGCTTTATCCATGTTGATTTTGTCTTTTATGTCATCAAATGATATAGGTTTATTCTGAGTGGAAAGGATTTCCAAAAGCTCTTTTCGGGCAGTCGTTACTTTTAAGTTTTTTTCTTCAATAATGTTTTTTATTTGCATGGGTGGATTTTATCACTTTATATCTTTATCATCTCTTTGTACTTGTACATAAAAAACTTGGCATGTGGAAATATTTTTATGTTTAGTTAAACAACTATTTAGTTATTGACATAAACAAATTTATTAGTTAGTATACTAAATATTATTTAAAAAGGTATCTATATGAGACTCAATGCAGGTGGTTTATCCACTCTTATTATTGGCAGAAATATTGAAAAGACAACACTTAAAACTTATATAGAACTTGGGCAACACACAGCAATCATTGCACCACGAAGATATGGAAAAACTACATTGATAGACGCACTACTCGAAGATGTAAAAAAAGAGTATCTCATCATAAAAGTCGATGTTTTTAGTGCTGCGAGTATAAGAGAATTTTGTTATCTGCTCATTGACGCGGTCTATCACAGCATCGGAATAGTGGGTTTCATAAAAGATGCCAAAGACAATGTTATGGACATGCTCTCTCGTTTAAACATAGAAGCTTCAGAGATAAAGCTAGGATTTGACCTCCTTAGAGAAGCAGATGACAATGAACTTGTGAAAAAAACTCTCACATTTACAGAAGAATTTGCGCAAAAACATGACAAAAAAGCGATTGTTTTTTTTGATGAATTTGGTGATTTAATCAAATTTGGTGATGATTTTATAAAAAAAATGAGAAGCTATTTTCAAAAACATAAACAAGTAGTTTATATATTTGCAGGAAGCCAACATAGCGTTATGAATGGTATATTTTTAAATAAAGAGAACGCTTTTTTTAACTTTGCATCTTTAATGGAGCTTGATGTATTAAAAGGCGAAGAAGTAAGTGAATTTTTAAAAGATTTAGAAATAAATGGGGTTGCACTTTTAGACGAAGCTAAAAACAGTATCGCTACCATATCGAAAAATCATCCATTCTATCTTATAAAACTTGTGCAAGAAGCATATATTGCAGCTCTACTTTCACAAAAAAACATAATAGATTTAGTATGTGTAGAGAGTGCTATCAAAAAAATAATGGCTGACAACTGGGCTTTTTTTGAGAGTGAATGGAGAAAACTTAACTCGAAAAAATACAAAGGACTTCTGTTTAAAGAGTTATGTGGCATCGATATTGGGGACTTAAATGGAGCAAGTAGTTCCTATAAAAGTCAAATAATTAAAGAACTTATGAATGAAAGCATAATCAACAAAGAAAAAAAGGTAACAGACCCATTTTTAGAATTATGGGTTGTAACACAATCGTAAAGTTTTTTATACATGCGACTAAGTTGCAATTAAGTACGCTACAAGTACAATTCTTTTTCAATATTAAACAAGGTTGGCATGTGCAAATATTTATATTTTTTACTCTTATGCTTTTTAGTTCTCTTCTCTTTGCAAAACCTATCGTTATAGTAAGTATCCTTCCAGAGAAAACATTTGTACAAAAAATTGCAAAAGATTTAGTTGAAGTAGCAGTTATGGTAGAACCAGGGAGTTCTCCACATGCCTATGAGCCAAAATCAACGCAAATGATTTCTCTCTCAAAAGCAGATATCTATTTCAGTATAGGAGTTGAGTTTGAGGGTGTTTGGCTTGAAAAATTCAAATCGCAAAATCCAAATCTTCGTTTTGTCAACCTCAGCGAAAATGTACAAAAGATACAAATGAAAGAAAAGCATCATGAAGACGCTAAGCATGAAGTACAAAAAGATGCACATCAACATGAGGGAGTTGACCCACACACATGGATTGCACCAAAAAATGTTTCCATTATGGCACACTCTATCTATAAAACACTCGCAGAAATTGACCCTCAAAATGAAAAAACATACAAAACAAATTTAGATAATTTTATTAAAGAGATACAAGACACCGATGCACAAATAAAAAATGTCCTCAAAGATATCGGTTCAAACACTACCTTTATGGTTTTTCATCCATCATGGGGCTATTTTGCAAATGAGTACAATCTGACACAAATATCAGTTGAAGTAAATGGTAAAAATCCAAAACCTAAAGAGATGATAACAATCATAAAAGAAGCAAAAGAGGAGAAAGTAAAAGTGATTTTCACACAACCAGAATTTTCTGATAAAAGTGCGCAAGTTATAGCAAAAGAGTTAAATATTCCTGTGAAAAAACTCTCTCCGATGGATGCAGAGTGGTCACAAAATCTCATCAATATGGCAAAATCCATTGCAAACAAATAAAAATAATTCTCTCATAGAGATACAAAATCTCTCCTTTTCTTACGACAAAGATTTGGTTTTAGAAAACCTAAATCTCGAAGTCGATGAAAAGGATTTTTTAGTTCTCATCGGTCCAAATGGTGGTGGAAAAAGTACACTTATGAAACTTATTTTAGGCATAAACCCTATCCAAAATGGTTCTATAAAGATTTTCAACCAACCTCCGCATAAAAGTTTTACCCAAATTGGTTATGTCCCACAAAATACAAACATAAATACAGACTTCCCAATCAAAGCCATAGAAGTTGTCATGATGGGGCATAACTCGCATAAGCGACCATTTTTTGGATATAAAAAAGAGGAAGTTGCACATGCCACATCCATTTTAAAACAAGTAGGGATGGAGGAGTTTGCGCATAAAAAAATAGGCTCACTCTCAGGTGGACAACGCCAAAGAATTATGATAGCCAGAGCGCTTTGTGCAAACCCAAAAATCCTTCTTCTTGATGAACCGACTTCAAGCATAGATGCAGATGGACAGAAACAAATTTATGAACTTCTCCGTGAATTAAACAAAAAAATTACCGTTATTGTCGTGAGTCATGACCTCTCTGTTGTTTTAGAGTGTGCAACAAAAGTCGCACATATCAACAAAAAACTCTCTTTCCACGATTTAAGTTCTGTGAAAAAAGAGTTTGAGATAAATGAAAATCACCTCTGTGAAGTTGAACTTATACAGATGTTAGGAAAATGCAAATGCTAGACGCTTTATCGTATGAATTTATGCAAAATGCTCTCATTGCTGGAATTCTTGTAAGTCTTATCTCTGGAATCATTGGCTCTTTAATCGTTGTAAATAGAATGGTTTTTTTAGCAGGTGGAATTGCACATGCCGCATATGGAGGAATTGGAATAGCGATTTTTACAGGAATTCCAATCTTTTTAGGAACAACTCTCTTTGCCGTGGTTGCAGCACTTTTTATGGCTTTTGTAACGCTCAATCAAAAAGATAAAATAGATACATTTACAGGTCTCATTTGGGCTGTTGGCATGGCAATAGGAATTATTTTAGTCGATTTAACCCCAGGGTACAATGTCGATTTGATGAGTTACCTTTTTGGCTCTATTTTGGCGGTAAACAGAGAGGACTTATATTTTATGGCATCTTTATTTGTCATTATCATTGTTGTTATGACCTTTTGGTATCGTGATATTTTAGCAGTCTCTTACGATAGTGAATATGCAGCTCTCAGCGGAATAAATGTAAAGTTTTTTTACACACTTATACTGATATTGTCCGCTTTAACCGTTGTCATCGCCATAAAAGTTGTAGGGCTTATTTTAGTCATTGCACTTTTAACCATCCCGATATATATCGCACAAAACCTCTCCTCTTCACTTTATAGCATGATGATAATCTCTGGATTTGTAGCCTCTTGTTTTACGATTGTTGGGCTTTGGTTCTCTTATAGTTTTGATTTAACATCGGGAGCTTGTATTATTTTAGTTTCAGCACTCTCTCTTATGATTTTTATGATTTTCCAAAAGGTAAAATGAAAAAACTTCTTCTTTTAACTCTTTTACTCTCTCAAACACTTCTTTTTAGTTGTGCCACATGCCAACTTATGATTCCAACCGTAGAGATGCACATAAAACTAGAGATAGACAAAACAAAGCTACATACGATTCACATGCAGTGGAATTTTTCTGACACCTACTCGGCAGAAATGATAACGCAGTACGATAAAAACAAAAACAAAATCTTAGATGAAAAAGAGTTAGCCGTTATACAAAAAGCGATGCTTGATTATCTCGTACCAAAAAAGATGCTCACAAAAATTATGTATGACTCTGTAAAGACTTCCGACATCGAGCCAAAATACAAAAATTTCAGCACCAAAATGGTGAATGGATTTCTTGTTTTTTCTTATGATGCAGAGGTTGCCATTGATGTGAAAGAGAACGCTTCACTTTCCTTTGCATTTGAAGACAACGAATCCTACTTTAGTTTTGTAGTGACAAAGTTGAATGTAAGTGAAAATGATTTTTCTCACACGCAAAATCTTTACCTTTTTACGGCATCTGTACTTTTCCACATGCCAACAAGTGAAGCTACAAATGCCCTTGGGGTGCCAACAAGCGAAGTAATAAATGCTCCTAAAGTACCAACACAAAATGAAGTAAAAAAAGAAAGCAACCAAACAAAGAAAGAAATTATCACCGCTCCGCAAGAAAATTCTACGCAAGCAAACCTGCTCAAAGAAAGCATAGTAAAAATAAAATCTCTTTTTGAGTCTATAAAAGATGAGAAAAATCCACTTACTTATATGGCACTCCTTCTTTTTGCATATCTCTATGGTCTTATTCATGCGCTTGGACCAGGGCATGGAAAAACACTTGTAACGAGTTACTTTTTATCCAATGAACGCTCCTATTCAAAAGCTTTTTTTGTATCTTTAGCTATTGGGGTTGTGCATACATTTTCAGCGTTTATTTTAACGCTTGTCATCTACTTTCTTGTCAATACTTTTTTAGCACAGTTTTTAAATGATGCCGTTTTATATACGACAAAAATCTCAGCAGTTATCATCATCTTTATCGCTCTTTATCTGATTTATAAAAAATACAAAGTTTATAAACAGATACAACAAGAGCAAACAAAGCCTACTTATAGTTTTAGCACAACACCTCACATCTCGGCATGTGGATGTGCCTCATGTAAAGTAGATAATAACTCTACAGATATGGCACTCATCATCTCAGCAGGAATTATCCCCTGCCCTGGAACTGTAACTATTTTCATCTTTTCTCTCTCACTTGGATTATATTATGCAGGATTTTTATCTGCTTTTGTTATGAGTTTAGGGATGAGTACGATTATATTTTTCTCTGCCATGCTCAGTGTAGCTGTTCGTAAAAAAACATCCAACAGCACAAATAATGTAAAAAAATATTTAGAGTATGCTAGTTTGTGCGTCATACTTGTGTTGGGTATTGTTTTGCTTTTTACATAAGACCTCTTGCAAAACTCGTATTTTAGATTGCTTCGCTTTGCTCGCAATGACCGTCATGTGCCAAGGAGGAACAACGAAGCAATCTTAGTTCTGCAAGAAGTCTATAGACTAAAATATGCATAGTGAAAATTGCTACAATACTACAAAATCAAAAGGAATAAACAATGACCATAGCTATCCCAGTAAAAGATGAGAATTTAACATTTTTCTCCAATGCAGGACACACTCCAAAATTTGCAATTTTCACTATGACTGGAGCAGGAATGTTTAAATCGTTTAAGTTAGAGAGTGTAAAAAATAACCCAAGAACGGATTTAGATCATGACCATGCAGAGGAAGAGCATGAGTGTAGCCATGGGGCGGATGATGCCGAGCACATAGCGCAACATAACAAAATGGGAGTAGTGCTTGATGGTTGTGACTACATTGTTGTTAAAAAAGCATGTAAAAATACAGCGAATGCCATTACTTCTCATGGCGTTAAAATTCTAAAATATAGCGGTGAATCTTTCAAAGCTGAGAGTATTTTAAGAGAAGTGTCTTCACTTTTTACATAGAATAAAACTGAAAATTATTACGCCCTTTCTCTTTTGCTTTATACATTGCAGCATCAGAATGTCTTAAAAGGTCTTCAACTTCTGTTGCATCTTTTGGGTACAAACTAATGCCTATACTGCTAGAAATATATAAAATATGTTCATTAACTACAATTGGCTCAACTAAAGCATTGATAACTTTTTGTGCCAAAATCGACGCATCTTCTTCATGTATTAGCTCTTGCATAATAATAGTAAACTCATCACCGCCCAATCTTGAAACAGTATCTTCATCTCTTACTATGGATGCAAGTCTTTTCGCTGTTTCTTTAAGAACCGCGTCCCCTATATCATGACCGAGCGTGTCATTGATGATTTTAAATCTATCTAAATCTATAAATAAGAGTGCTAATTTTTTTTGATATCGTTTCGCTTTTAGGGTTCCTTGCGTGAGTCTATCAGTAAAAAGAGCTCTATTTGGAAGAGTTGTTAAAGAGTCATGGTTTGCTTGATGGTATAAAATATTTTTTTGCTCATGAAGCTGCTGTGTACGCACTTTCACTGTTTCTTCAAGTGTGTCATTGAGTTTGAGTAACTTTAAACTTTTAGTGTTAATTTCTTTTTTGTATTCATTAAAACTTTTTTTGATAAACCGAGATATAAGATAAGAGATAATTAATGAAATAATAATAATTACAAAAGCAATAAAAAGTATATTTTCAAATTCTTTCAAATAATTGCTATAAAGTTCTTGCGCTTTTATGTCTGCAATTTTCTTCAGAGTTGAATCATAAAATCCACTTTCTATAATCCAATCGCTCTCTTTAACCGCATGTATATAACTGTGCTTTGTCTCTTTTTTGTGTGTTGCGTCATTCATCCACTCATAGGAGATAAAAGCTCTATTTTCTATTTCCAATGCTCCTTGAATCACTCTTCCTGCCATTTGTATATCGATATCTTCATTTTCAAGCAAATTATGTCCGACTAAAGCACTTTTTTGTTTATGTAAGAGAACATCCCCTTTTGAGTTCATTACAAAAAAGTAGTTATCATTTTCTGTATTGATTTTACCAATGGTTTGTAAAAGTTCTTCGTCACTTTTTTTTGAAGCAGTTTCAAGATATTCTGATGAACCTAAATACCAGTTGTAATGTCCAAAAGCTTTTACATAGGCAACTTGTTCATGAAACTTACATGAAGCATCATTTGGCTTTGTAAATGTATCTTTCAAAAAGCCTTCTTGATTGTTTTTACACATCGCAATCTCTTCTTGTATAACAAATCTTCCTAAAGCATCTTGAAAATTGATGATAGAACTACCCTCTAAGTGGCTTAAATATTTTGGTGCAAGACGAAACATACCCTCATAATCCAAGATAAATATAAAACTCTCGCCGTCATTCCAAACAAGTGGTCGCAGCGCTGTGATGATTAGCTCTTGAAGTTCTTGTGGCGTTTTTTTATCTTTATATTTTTCATACAGTGCTGCCGCTGTTTCATATGCATTGTCAACTCTTGATTTTACTCTTAATAAAAGCTTCTCTTTTATAATCGAGTTTTGATACGCCACTAAATCAACCACACCATCAACTTTAGATTGAATTGCTTTTTTTTCTGAATTTTGAAGTCCAATCTCAATACTTTGAACATTTTTTTTATAAATACTAAGGTGTGTATTGATAACCATGAGAGTCAACATAATGACAACAGACGGTATAAAAATAAAGGGTCCATAAGCAATGAGCCTTGTGATATTTTTTTCTGTTAGTAACATCTTCATACAACCATATTTATTATTTTTTATTAGATTACAAGAATACATCAAATAATCTTAATATTATATTTTTATCAAAAAAATATCACAGATTTATTTTTAAAGAGAAATGAAGAAATAAATATGCTATTATCTATACATACAAAATTAAAGGTAGAAGTATGTTCGCAAATTCCAGTATCCAAAAGAAGATGACCTTTCTTATAGTGATGGCTACATTCGCTGTTTTTTCAGCAACAATTTTCGTGTTTGTAGCTATGGGCTACATAGAAACAAAATATGAACATCTTCATAACAACTCTATGTTAGGAGCATTACAAACTTTAGAGATAGAAAAAAATCTCAACTTTGTAAGTCGAACAACAAGAGATATTATGCTCGGTGGAGATTACGACAAAGACATGGAAAAACTAAGTGAATCCATAGAAAAATCGCGTATTCTTTTCTCTTCTTTAGAAAAAATGATGGAACATGATACATCTCTTGAAATGGTAAAAGAGGCAAAAGCTTCTACCATGCAATTTTTAGACAACGCATTTGCTATGATGAAGTCTTTAAAAAAAGAGGAAATAGAAAACCAAAAAACTAAAATTTACAAAAAGTATGAGCAAGATTTGTCACCTTTTGCAAATGCATCAAGAGTCTCTTTTAAAAAAGTTATTGACTACAAACAAAAAGAGCTAGATGATGATTCTGCTTCCGTGGCAAAAGAGTTAAATTTTTATAAACTTTTTGTTTTTGTGCTGGGAACTCTTGTTGGCACAATCGTGTTTATTTTAGCAACTATGATAAGTAAATCTATCACAGGTGGAATCAAAAAATTTACATCACTCATCAGCTACTCTGCAAATGGTGATTTTTCTCATAAATGCACTGAGTCAAATAAAGAGACGGAACTCGGCATAATGGGAGGCGAACTCTCCAAACTGCTAGAACAGGTAGAACATGTCATAAATGAGATAAACAGTACTATTACAGATGCTTCTAACGGTATTTTTACAAAACAAATCTCTTCACAGGGAATGAATGGCGAATTTACACATGCCATAGAGAATGTAGGAAAAAGCATAGAGATTATGAAAGAGCAAAACAAAAAAGTTCAAAGAGACGCATTTAATGCACAGCTCAGTGTCAAAAGTGTAAATGTATCTGAATCACTTGCTTTCATTATAAATGATTTGCACAGCAATATTGATGATTTAAAAACTATTACAGCCGCTACAAAATCTGCCGCTGACTTGGCGAATGATTCAAGAGAAAACATTAACGATGTTGTAAATAATCTCGGCAAACTCAATGAGCAGGTAAACATCAACAATCATGGTATTGGGGAACTTGCAAACCAAGCAAACAGCATTACATCAGTTGTTGAGCTTATCACAGATATAGCAGAACAGACAAATCTTCTTGCCTTAAATGCAGCAATCGAAGCGGCAAGGGCGGGTGAACATGGAAGAGGTTTTGCGGTTGTAGCCGATGAAGTGCGAAAACTTGCAGAGAGAACACACAAAGCAACAAGTGAAATTTCAATCTCTATAAAATCTCTCCAACAAGGTATGAGTGAAATCCAATCTAGCTCAGAGGTTATGCTCTCCACTGTTGAAGGTTCAACGCAGAAAATCAGCAGTTTTGAAGATACTTTAGTGGAACTCAGTGAAAGCTCAACCAACATCGTTGACTACTCCTATCATATGGAAAACAGTATCTTTGTGGTACTTGCGAAAATCGACCATATACTTTATAAATCCCGTGCATACAACTCTGTTATGTCACTCAAACAAATTTTAGCACCACAAAATACGCACGAATGTAGTTTAGGAATATGGCATGATGCTGAAGGAAAACAAAGATTTGATAAAACTGCTTCTTTTAAAACTATAGCAGTTCCACATGCCATAGTTCATGACAATGCAAACGCTAATCTTCTACATCTCATAAAAGATGCTGAAGTTGAAACACTCAAAAATGGAACTAAAATTGTAGAAAACTTTGACAAAATGGAAGTAGCTTCAAGCGAATTGTTCAATGCAATGGATAGAATGCTCCAAGAGTCAAAAAGCACAAAATAACTTTATATAATAATAAAAAAAGCTTTTTAGGTTATAATCCTTTACTTAACATAAAAAAAGGAGAAAAAATGGGAAAGCTTTCCATCAAATTACAAACCATTGCACTTGTGAGTATCGCTTTAGTTATTTTAGCGGCTATCATTGGTACAACATCTGTTTTAAATAGTAAATCGGCACTCTTAGAGATGACGAATGCTAAACTTGAGTCACTGAGAAATGTGAAAAAGAGTCAGGTAGAAAGTTTCTTTAATAAAAGCATTACAGATATAAAAGTACTTGCTAATTCAAACGATGTAGAAGACCTCGTAAAAGATTTGATTCTCGTTCATAAAGAGCTAGAAGTAGCAGGTACTGACCCTTATCCAGTTAAAAATCAACTTGCAATAGAAAAGACAAAAGGTCATGAAGAATTTTTTCAAGAATACATGAAAGAATACGGTTACTATGATGTTTTTATCATCTGTGCAAAACATGGACATGTTATGTACACAGCAGCCAAAGAGTCTGACTATGGAGCGAATCTTTCAAGTGGCTCTTTAAAAGAGAGTGGCTTAGGGGAAGTTTACAGAAAAGCTCTTGCAAATAATGCGCCTGCTTTTGTAGATATGAAACCTTATGCACCAAGCAAAGGTGACCCAGCAATGTTTTTGGCAACACCAGTTACAATAGATGGAGAGATAAAAGCTGTCCTTGCATTTCAAATAAGTGACTCTGCTATTAGCAAAATCATGAACTTCAGAGATGGGTATGGTGCCTCTCAAGAAGATTTTCTTACAGGAACAGATAAACTTATGCGAAGCGATAGTTTCCTAAGAAAAGAAACACATACAGTAAAAGCATCTTTTGCAAATCCTACAACAGGTTCTGTTGATACAGAAGCAACAAGAGCAGCGTTAACTGGAAAAACTGGAATAGTGATGGCAAAAGGATTTACAGGGCTACAGGTACTCCTTGCCTATACACCTATTGAAATCGGAAAAGATTTTAAATGGGCTCTTACTTCAAGAATGGATGAAGCAGAAGTTCTTATAGCTCCAAATGAAATTCGTAACTCTATCATTATAGAATCAATTATTGTTCTTATTATTATCACTTTACTCGCGATATTTATCATAAATAAAAGTGTAGCAAAACCTATAGAAAACTTCAAAAATACGCTTCTTAAAATAAGCTCAAGTAAAGATTTAACGATTAAAGCAGATGAAAATGCACCGCAAGAGTTATCTCAAATGGCACATGGTTTTAATGGACTTCTTGCATCACTCAAAGAGCTCATCGAAACTGCGAAACAAGGCTCTTCAGAAAATGCTTCCATAGCACATGAACTCTCAACAACCGCTCTAGGCGTTGGAGCTAATGTTGAAAAATCAGTAACTGTAATCGACCAAGCAACGACCAAAGCAAATGAAATAAAAAATGAGATAATCACAGCAGTCAGAGACGCACAAGAAAGTAAAAAAGATATAGTAAAAGCAAATGAAAATCTTAATGCCGCACGCAATGACATAGTTGCGCTTACTTCAAGAGTGCAACAAAGTGCTGAACTTGAAATAGAACTAGCACACAGAATGGATACGCTCTCAAACGAAGCAAATGCAGTAAAAAGTGTGCTTGAAGTTATTTCAGACATCGCAGACCAAACAAATCTTTTAGCTTTAAATGCGGCTATCGAAGCGGCAAGAGCGGGAGAACATGGACGAGGATTTGCAGTTGTAGCGGATGAAGTACGAAAACTAGCGGAGAGAACACAAAAATCACTCACAGAAATCAATGCAACAATCAATATAATCGTACAATCTATTGGCGATGTAAGCGGACAAATGAACTCTAACTCAGCAGAAGTTCAAGAACTTGCAAATGTTTCCACAGATGTAGAAGAAAAAATCAATGCAAGTGTAAACATTGTACAAGCTGCTGTAAAAGCAAGTGACAAAACTGTCACTGACTTTGAAAAAACAGGTAAAGATGTTGAATATATCGTTTCACAAGTTTCAGAGATAAATAAACTCTCCTCTGTAAACGCTAGAAATGTTGAAGAGATTGCAGCTGCGGCTGACCATCTTAACTCTATGACTGACGACTTACACGCTAAACTTGAAACATTCCGCACTTAAAAAGTTTGTCCTCATTGGTGCCTCCACTGGAGGACCGGGGCAAATTGAAAAAATCATCAGCGCACTTCATCCACTTGAATCTACCGTTATAGTCATAGCGCAACATATGGTGGATGGATTTGTTCCAAGCTTTGTGAATAGACTGAGACATAATAGTAAAAACCCAATCAGTATGGCGGAAAATGGTGCTCTTATAGAAGTAGGGCATATTTATGTTTGCAATGGTCATACACAAATCATACAACAGTCGTCGCAACTCTATTTTCTACAAAAAGAGTCTCCAAAAGAGAGTTATAATCCTAATATCAACCTCCTCTTTAGCTCTTTTTCAAGTTTTGCAAAAGCAATAGAAACATTAGCAGTTATTCTCACAGGCATTGGCGATGATGGAGTTAATGGCTGTAATGAACTCAGTTTAAATAGCGCAAAATGTATTACGGAAAATGAACAAAGTGCCATAGTCGATGGAATGCCATCTCGTGCTAGAGCAGTTGTAGCAAACATAAAAGCAACAAATATAGATGAAATCATCCAAATTATTAAGGAATTTAGCGAATAATGTTTAGTTTTTTAAAAAAGAAAACACACAAGATACAAGAAAGTAAAGTGATAGTTTATCAGGATTATTCAGATGTTTCGCGAGTAGCACGCTATTTTAAAAATGAAACTGGTGTAACTTTTGACAAACAAGAGAGCATTTTAAAAAACAAAGTAACAACTTTTTGTAAACAAAGAGAGATACACTCATTTTCAAATCTTTTAGAGATTATAGAAAAAGAAGCAAAAATTAAACAAGAGTTAATTGACTACTTAACAACAAATGAAACATTTTTTTACAGAGAATTTAAACAAATAGATGAGCTTACAAAGCTTGTAAAAAAAACTTCACGGCATGTGGAAATTCTCTGCGCACCCTCGGCAACGGGCGAAGAACCCTACTCCATTGCCATCGCATTGCTTGAAGCTGGAGTCTCATCTAGCAATTTTAAAATTACTGGTATCGACATAAACTATGATGCTATAAACAAAGCAAAAGAAGCACACTATCGTGAGAGAAATGTAAGAAATCTCACACCAGAAATAATTAGCAAATACTTTACGCACAACGGTGAAAAATACCTATTAAACGATAGTATCAAATCCCTTGTAAGCTTTCAACTTGCAAATCTTTTTGACGCTTCTTTTAAAAACATAGGTAAATTCGACTTTGTTTTTTCAAGAAATATGCTTATCTACTTCGACCAAGAGACAAAAATAAAAGCAAAAGCAATTTTAGAAAGTATGCGTAAAGATAATGAAGTTGGTGTTTTTTTTGGACATGCGGATTTGTTTTAAAATAATCCACATGCCAATAAACAATGACAAATTGCAATATTTTTTAAGATGACATAAAAAAAGAGTTATGCTGTTGGTCTAGTTGGCGATTATGAAGCGTGAAGTTGTATTGCGAAGGAGAAGGTGGGACAGGGTCAGCCTTTTTTAAGGATATAACAATGCATCTCATACTTGTAATTGTTATAATCTTGATGCTACTCGCAACAAGATTGTATTAAAAGCTGGATAGAGAGTTCTCAGCTCTCTATTCTGTCCCAACTAGGACAAAATTATATCTCATTTATCTAAATATGAAACTAAAACTTCCACATGCCAAGATATTTTTCGTATGCAAGAAATCTATTAAATAAACACAATCTTTTTATCCTCTATCTTCATCACACGGTCACAATATTCTAACATTCTATCATCGTGGGTTACCATGATGATTGCAACATTTTGTTCTGTGGCAATTTTTTTAAGCATTTTTACGACGCTTATGGAGCGTTCTGTATCAAGTGCAGCTGTGGGTTCATCTGCTAAAATAATTTCAGGGTTATTTGCCAAAGCTCTTGCAATCGCAACTCTTTGATTTTGTCCGCCTGAGAGTTGTGATGGTTTGTTGTAGGCTTTTTCGGCAATATCAAAATATTGAAGCAGTTCCATGGCATGTGCATTTGCCTCTTTGGTTGGAACTTGATTTGTAAGTGGGACTAAAGTTACATTTTCAAGTACATTTAAAAATGGGATAAGATAGTGTGCTTGAAATATAAAACCTATCTTTTGACGACGAATTTTTCTTGAGTCTTTGGTAAGCCAACGGTTCTCATACACTTTTTTTTCACCAAGCCACATCGAGCCTGAAGTTGGCTCTATCACACAACCCAGCATCATCAAAAGAGTCGTTTTTCCTGCTCCACTAGGAGCAACGAGAGCGATGAGTTCACCCTTGTTTATGGTAAAAGAAGCACCTTCTAAAACACTTACAAGACTATCTCCCTTTCCAAAGTTTTTTACGAGATTTTCAACTCTCATACTCTGTTCTTTTTGCATACTAGCCTCCAATCGCTACAGTTGGATCAGCACGAACAACTTTGGCAACACCTACAAATGAGGCTAAAATGGAGGCAATAATAATCACACCAAAAAGGATGAATGCGTCAGTACTCTCCAAAACTACCCTTTTTGGAAATTTATCATAAGTGAGATTGGAAAAAATATTGCCAAAGACAAAAGCAAAAAAGCCAAGTAAAACAGTCTCTTGAACAACCATCTTCACAATCAGACTATCAGGAATTCCGATGAGTTTCATAATAGAAATCTCTTTGATTTTTTCAAGCGTCATGGTGTAGATGATAAGCCCTATAATAATTGTAGAAACAACAACCAAAATCACCGTAAAAAGACCTATCTGCTTTGCAGATCTCTCAACCAAATTTTTTGTCAAAACCGTGATTTGTTCCTCATTTGTAAAAACACTTTGATGTTTCCACATGCCAATCTTGTTTGCTATTGTCTTGACATCATAACCAACTTTTATGGTTGCTACAATTGCATTGGCTATATGTGTATCACCATCACCTGCAATACCTCTGTCTCTGTCGTTGCGTATATTTGCATTTGAGTAGCTAAACTGCAACTCTTGTGCATCTTTAAGGCTTACATAAATGAGTGGGTCACCGCTTGAAGAGACACATCCTTTTTTAAGAACACCTACTACAGTATAGATATTGCGTCCAATGTTGATAGTGTCATGAAAATTAAAGCCAGTTTCAACAGAGACAACTACCTCATAATGAGCCTGTTGTAATGCTCTTCCTTGAATTAAATAGTTTTTATTGATAGGGTTTATCTCGGCATGTGGATTGTATCCAACTACAGTAACACGCACTGGTTTTTCTTGCCCATAAAGCTGTAAATTTTGAAAAGTCATAGCTTCCGCTTTGTCAATTCCCTCTATCACTTTGAGTGTATCTTTTAAATCTTCATGTATGCGAGAAGATTCTGCAAAAGGTCCCATAGTGTTTTCTTGAACAATCCACAGGTCAGCACCGACATTATCAAGCAGTATTTGGGCATCTACAAGCAACCCACGATAGACACCAATCATAATTAAAACAATGCCAAGCAACATCCCGACACCCATCGCTGTTACGACAAACTTTCCTAAAGTATGAGCAATATCTTTTTGCGCTAGATTAATCATTTTGAATTTTCATTCCCTCAGATAATGGCTTTTTATTTGGATTTAAAACTATGATTTTTGTACTCTCATCCACTCCAGATTTTACACCTACCAGATTGTTTGAACGCACGACAATATCTAATGGCTCAAAATGTGCTGTTTGATTTTTAGCTACCCAAACACCTTGTTTTGCTTTTTCTTGTGTTAGCAATGTTGCAGGAAATGTAAAAACCTTATCAAATACCTGCGTGGTAATTTGTACTTGCGCTTGTTCATTGATATAAAAAGGTATAGGCAGAGCATCAAAAGTAATCGTTACCTCTCGCTCTTGTGTGAGGGCATCACTTATGCTTGAAATACGGGCTACACGACCAGAAAATGTTTTATCGCTTTGTGAACGAAGCGTGATTGTAGCGTTTTGTCCCACTTTTACATTTGCGCTTATTCGCTCATCTACGAACGCTTTAATCCAAACACTTTTTGTATCAACCACTTTTACAATCGCCTGTGCAGGTACAACCGTTTGAGAAATTTGTGCATCTTTTGAAATAACATATCCATCAATAGGTGCATAAATTTTAAGTCTTGAGAGCTTTGTATCTAAAGCCTCAATATTTTTTTGCGCTCTTTGTACCTCAGAAGTGCTTGAATCAATACGAGCACTACTAGACGCTATTTGTGCGTTTATGCTTTGTAAATCTGCAGTTGCTTTGTCAAACTCAGCTTTTGCAGCATACTTTTGTTGAAACAATTTTTCGTAACGGTTATAAGTGATTTGGATCAATATTTTTTGAGCATTTAAACTCTCTATCTCTTTTTTTAAAGCGATAGATTCATACTTTGCTTTTTGAAGAGAAACCTCAGCCTCTTGAAGTAACAAAGGCAAATCTACTGGGTCGATTACAGCTAAAAGTGCATCTTTTTTTATCCACATGCCCTCATCTGTTAAAATATCAGTGATTTTACCACCGACTTGTGAGCTTATGGTGTAAATCTCTTTGGCATTTACAGTTCCTATGCCAAAAACTTGCGCATCTAAAGAGCCTATTTTAGAGGTTTGTATCTCAAAAGTTGTTTTTGGGATATAAACTTTAAAGTAAAAAGCAAGTGCAACAAGTGCTAAAATAAAAAGAGCAATAAGATATTTTTTCCAAGTTTTCATATTTGTTTTCCTGTGAGATATTTGATACGATTTTGAGCCATACTACGACTAAAGTAAGCTTCTAAGAGTCCAAGTTCAGATGAAAGTAAGAATGTCGTTGCATCAAGAAGTTCTATATAAGTCGCCAAACCCTCTTTATAACGAGCACCCAAAACTTTCTCAGTTGATTTTGCAGCTTCAAGTTGCGCTTGTTTTGCAACTATAGTATTTTCATAGCGTTCAAGGTCGATGAACAAACCATGGAGTTCATCTTGAAGTTCTAAAAGTTTTGCATTTCGGAGCTCTTTTGATTTGTTTGTCGCAATACTTGCCATTTGCTCCGTAGCACTGATATTTCCACCACTATAAAGAGGAACACTAAGTACTACGCCAACAAGAGTTGTATCATAAGCATTTAAAGTATCAAAATGTGTATAAGAAGCGACTGCATCGACTGAACCGTAATGCGCGGCCTTTGCAGATTTATGCTGAAGAATATTTTTTTGAATATTTTGGTCTTGAATTTTTAGCTCATTATTCTCACTTAAAAGGTTTTCATCGTAACTTTTCATGTTCTTTTTATTTTCTAACAAACCGCCTTCAAGCGTAACATCAGCACTGATTTTCTCACCCATGTAAAGAGAGAGCGTAGACTTAGCTTTGTCAAATAAAGACTGTGCAACACCT
The DNA here is from genome assembly GCA_026390075.1 of Campylobacterales bacterium. Lineage (GTDB taxonomy): Bacteria > Campylobacterota > Campylobacteria > Campylobacterales > Sulfurimonadaceae > Sulfurimonas. The sequence goes on along the minus strand of JAPLGP010000058.1, from coordinate 2,226 downwards.
AAAACATCTTTTGCTTCATAATAAGAGGACAAAAATCGTGTCTCATCCGAACTTGTTTTTATTCCCTCTTTTACAAGAGATTGTGCTTGATTATAAAGTTCTTGTTTTGTTTGCATATCTTTTTGGCGCACTAAAATCGCTTTTTTTTGAACAATCATTGTCGCATAAAGTGATTCCACTTTATATATCAAAAGTGCTTTTGCCTCTTCTACGGAAAGTTTAGCTATCTCTTCATCAAGTTGTGCGGCATCTATTTTTGAGCTTGTTTTAGAAAAGTCCCAAATTTTTTGCCCTGCAACCACTCCCGCTTGATATCCTCTTTTTTCAAGTGTATTAAACTGTCCATTTTGAGCTAAAGAATAAGTATGTTGCATATCATACTCAGCTTGAAGATTGATTTGTGGCAAATAAGCCGAACGCGCAGAGAGATAATTTTGCTCACCCAAAGAAACATCAAGCATAAAGTTTTTTATATTTGGATGTGCGCCGAGCGTTTTATCTATACTCTCTTGTAGAGTTAAGAGTTCGGCATGTGGAGTTATCCATAAGAGTGCTAAAAGTAACAAATGTTTTTTCATAACTTGAGTCCTCATTTAATTATATTGTAATAATACTCTTTGTATATTAGGAGAATGTTAAGTATGCTAGTTTTTAAATTCCAAAGAGATAACACTTCCTCTATCTACTTCAGAAATAGCAGAAATTTTTATTTTCATTGCTTCACATAATCTTTTTACTATATCTAAGCCAATTCCAGTTCCATTTCTTTGTTCACTATAAGAACGGTTAAATATTAACTCTGTATTTCTTATTCCTACTCCATTATCTTCTATATATAAAATTCTATTTTTAGCATAAATCTTAACAAATCCATTTTTTTTGTTATATTTTGAAGCATTTGAAATTAAGTTTATAAGAACCTGTTTCAGTGCATTTTTATTTATATTTACATAAAAATTTTCTACGCATATCTCATACTGAATATCACTATATATTCGCTTATGTACCAAAACTATATCTTCTACAATCTCAGAAATATTTTGTTTGCTCATAATCATAGTCTCTTCTTGAAGTAAAATAGTAAGATTATTATGAAGGTCACTCATATCTTTGACACTTCGTTTTATCCTACTAATGGCTTTATTTTCCAAAAAATCATCACTCTTTTCCAAAATTTTCATATTTAAAAGTATGGAAGTTATAGGGGTATTTAAATCATGAATTAAATCTTTTGAAAAGTTATCTAATTTTGTAATAGCTTCTTTCATAGGCTTTAATGCTCTTATAGATAAATAGTAGCTAATGGACGCAAACAAAAAGAGTAGTAGAGTTTGCACACTGATTATACGCATTTTTATAGAGTAAAGTTGCTCATAAAAGAGAGATTTATCTTTTCTTATTTCTATAAAACCTGCATCCCAAGTATAGGGAACAAATTTAATAAAAAAATCATCTTCTATTTTAAAATTATTCATTGAAAAGTTTTGGATTTTGGCATCTGTAATTGTATGTGTTATATTTTTTTTACCTTCAAGGGGAAGATCCATCTTTAGCTGTCTTGCATACTCTATCATCGAAAGATGCTCTTGTTCAATAAATCCTTTTTTCTGTTCTTCAAAATAAAAAAAGCCAGAGGCTAAAATGAGAAGTGCAACACTCCCAAAATATATAATAAAAAATTTTAAAAATGCTTTTTTTTCATGCTCTAACAAGTCTATACCCCACACCTTTCATGGTTTGTATTTCTAAACCAATTTTTCTAAGCTTCACTATATAAACTCGCAAAGCACCTTCACTCGATTCATTGACACTATCTAACTCATGCAAAAGCTCTTGCTTCGTTATAGTTTCATCTATGCGTTTAAAAAATATTGAAAGTAATTTTTTTTCTAATGGAGCGAGTGGAATTAAACTACCCTTATTTAATAGTTCATTTGTTGTAATTTTATAAACCAAAGAGTGATACTTTATCTCATTACTTTTTGCACTAAATGATTTTCGAAGTAATGCTCCAATTCTCACTAAAAGTTCATCAAAATCAAAAGGTTTTTTAAGATAATCATCCGCTCCAACTTCAAAACCACGAGAAAGTGAAGCAATATCATTGAGGGATGTTAAAAAAATACATGGGGTTGTATTTCCCGAATTTCTTAACATAGCCAAAAGTTCAAAGCCGTTAAAATCAGGAATATTTACATCTAAAAGCATGATTTCATACTCTTGTTT
>JAPLGP010000010.1 GCA_026390075.1 Campylobacterales bacterium | reverse complement strand
ATTGCAGTAGCTCATAAATTGCTTAGAATTGCATTTGGAGTTTTAAAGCATAATAAACCATTTACTCCAAACTATATCTACGAAAGAAAAATGGTAGAGATTTGTTAAAAAGACTTGACTTTAAGCACAGAACATTGCGAGGAAGAATGACGAAGCAATCTGAGTTTTGCAAGAAGTCTAATGAAGTCTTACAAAAAAGTGTTAAACGAATAAACTATAGATGTTAGTTCTTATCAAGAGAAAAGGTGATATGTTTGAAGTATAACTACATATTTATTATATTAGTTGCCATTGTAGTTGATTATGGTTTGATTAATTTTATAGAAAATATTGCAAAAACAAGAATTTCTAATGAAGAAACACATATTATCAGTCAAGCTCGTACTCACTTTAATGACCAAGTAAATTATAGAATTTGGAATGCACAGTATGATGGTGTGTATGTAAAACCAAAGCCAAATCAAGAACCTAATCCATATCTCATAAATAATACTTTAAAATCTGAAGACAATCAGACACTCATAAAGATTAACCCCGATTGGATGACTAGTCAACTCTCAGAACTTGCAAAAACAGGTGATTATACTTTTAGAATTATATCTTTTGCCCCGTTAAATCCTTCAAATTTTCCAAATAACTTTGAAAAAGAAGCATTAAAATTTATGGTAGAGAAAAGCAAAACAGAGTTTTTTACATTTAATGAAAAAGAGAAAAGTTTTAAATATATGGGGGCACTTATTACAAATGAATCTTGTATGCAGTGTCACGCTGAACAGGGCTATAAAGTTGGAGATATAAGAGGTGGAATTAGTATTTTAATAGATTTAGAGGAATACTTTGCAAATAAAAACGATATTTTAAAGAAAAAGATGATGATAGAAATTCTGATAGTTATTGTTTCTATAATAATAATTTTTTTGATATTTAGAGTTTTAAAGCATACTGTTGAACTAGAACTAAAAGTAGAAGAACGCACAAAAGAGTTGAGAAAATTATCGCAACTGGATTCACTTACGGGAATAAACAATAGAGGTCATTTTATGGACATTAGTGAAAAATATTTTAATATTGCACTACGCAATAAAACTCAAATCCACATTTTGTCAATTGACATAGATAATTTTAAAAATATAAATGATACTTTTGGACATCAAGCAGGAGATAAAGTTATTGTGTCATTTGCTAAAACGGTTAATGAATTACTGAGAAACAGTGATTTATTTGGTCGTGTTGGAGGAGAAGAGTTTAGTATATTACTTCAAAATACATCTAAGGATGGAGCTATTTCTTTTGCTGAGCGTATTAGAGTTAGTACAGAAGAAATGAACATACTCTATGAAGATAAAGTTATAAAAGTCACAGTAAGTATCGGTTTAGCGACTTTAAATGATGAATCCAATATTTCTGAGTTACTTAAAAACTCTGATGTGGCACTTTATTGTGCTAAAAATGAGGGCAGAAATCAAGTAAAAATATTTAATTGATATTGTTCACATTCACAAAAGCAAAGCCTGTAAGACTTATAAAAACGCTTATCAAATCTGTAACACATACAAAAAAAGAGACCATACTTGTATATAAAAATGGATATAAAAATATTTATGAAGTTATGAAAGAGAGAGTTCGCTTGGCATGTGGAAATTATGGAGAATGAGAAAAAAATAAAGTTAAAGAGATTATTTTATAAGCAATATGTTAGAATTAACAAAATATTAAGAAAAAGGTCAACTTATGAGTATTAGTAATAAAGTTCAGGTTCCGTTAATAGTATCTATAATTATAGGTTTTATTATAATTGTGGTTAACTATGTTTTTTCAATTGAGCAGATGAAAAATGATGTTTATACCGCACAAGAAAGCTCACTTCGTTCCATATATAGCGATTTAATGGAGGCAAAAAAAAACATAGGTTTAACAAATGCTATCAATATTGCTGAAAATTATTATGCAATAAAAGCATTAAAAGAGGGTGATAGAAAGATTGCTGTTGATGGATTTACTAATCTTTCAAAGATTTTCAAGGAGAATACTGAATTTAAAAATATAAAAATTCATATTCATGATGCGAATATTAAAAGTTTTTTAAGAGATTGGAGTCCTCAAAATTTTGGTGATGATTTAAGCTCATTTAGAAAAAGTATAGTAAAAGTAAAGGAAGACCAAAAGCCTTTAGCAACGATTGAAATTGGTACTGCAGGACTTGTGTTTCGTGGTATAGCACCTATTATGGAAAATAATCATTATTTGGGTTCTATTGAATTTATGCAGGGTGTGAGTTCAGTTGTAAAATCTGCTAAGAAAAACTATGGTGTCGATATCGTTATTTTGTTGGATAACAAGCATCTGTCTATCGCAAAAGAGTTAGAGTCCGCTCCAAAACTTGGTAAATACGCTTTAGCAGTAGCCCAAAAAGATATAGATACAAATTATTTCAGTGATTTGAGTTCTATAAATATTGAAGAGACAAAAAAAGCTCAATACTCAAAAAATTATTTCGTTACATCTGAACCTATAGTTGACTTTTCAAATGAAATTATCGGATATGCTCTCATCTCAAAGCCTATTTCTGATGTTGAGCGAACGCTTTCTCACTCTAAAGAAGCACTGATTAGACAAGTTTTAATCACTACTCTCTTAAATTTATTTGTTTTAGTTTTTTTAGTCATTATTGTGAGAAAAGCAGTATCTGAACCTATCAAAAATCTTGATAAAGTAGCAAATGAACTAGCATCCGGTGATGCTGACTTGTCAAAAAGATTACCTATTTTATCTGATGATGAGTTAGGTCATGCAAGTGCAAGTTTCAATAAGTTTTTAGATAAAGTAGAGCAAATAGCACACGAATCACATGTACAGGCTCAAATAGCACAAGCCTCAACAAAAGAAGTTGAAGTAAGTTTAGAAAAAAATAGACTTAATTTAATGCTTTCAGATGAGATGATAAATGGGTCTATACATAATGCTAACAATCTTAGAGATAGTCTTAAAAATAATGTTGATAACATCGATGAAATAAATAATCTCAATGAAGCAACCGAAAATGTAATCGTAAGAGTGACGCATTCTACAAGCGAAATCATGAATACTATAGCAAGTATTACTGAAATGATTAGTGATTCAAGAGTCTCTTCAGCGCAGTTAAATACAAATGTTGAAGAAATATATAATGTAATATCTTTGATTAAAGATATTTCTGATCAAACAAACCTACTGGCTCTGAATGCTGCTATCGAAGCAGCACGAGCGGGTGAACATGGTCGAGGTTTTGCGGTTGTAGCGGATGAAGTTCGTAAACTAGCAGAGAGAACTCAAAAAGCAACAAGTGAAGTAGAAGCAAACATAAGTGTACTCAAACAGAATTCTATAAGTATGTCAGAAAATAGTGAAAAAATTGAAGAACATGCAGTCTCTTCACAAGATAAACTGGATGCGTTTAAAAATGTACTTTTAGAATTAGTCGATAATGCTAAAAAAATTAAATCAGATAACACTTTTATTGGTCATGAACTCTTTATAAATATGGCAAAACTTGACCATATGATTTTCAAAAATATAGCGTATTCAAATGTACTTGAGAGAAAAGTAGATACGGCACTTACTGACCACACAACTTGTAATCTTGGAAGATGGTATGAAAATGAGGGTAAAAAGAATTTTTCTAGTACAAGTGTTTATACATCTGTTTTAGAACCACATAAAATAGTACATGCAAGTGTAGCAAAAGCGATGAGCATTCTTCAAAAAGATATAAATTCAAACTCAAGTGAGATTGCAGATATGTTTAAGGGTGCTGAAAAAGCATCACAAGAACTTTTTGTTCTCTTAGATAATATGGTTAGTAAAAAATAGTATAAATATTTATTTAACCATTTATTAGCTTAGTTTGACTAGAATACCCCTTTTTAAATAAAGGATTATTCTTATGAAAAAACTACTATCTTATTTTGCTTCTATGAAGACCATGGCGGTTTTGATGCTTATATTTGCCATGGCATGTGGATATGCTACATTTGTTGAAAATGATTTTGGAACTATGACGGCGAAGGCTGAGATTTACAATGCTTTATGGTTTGAAATTTTACTTGGATTTTTGACACTGAATCTTATTTTAAACATAATAAACTTTAAAATGTACACGCTCAAAAAAGCTCCACTTTTTATTTTCCACATGGCGTTTATCATCATACTTATCGGTGCTGCGATTACGCGTTTTGTGGGTTTTGAAGGCTCTATGCACATTCGAGAAGGTGCGAGTTCTTCTGTGATTTCAAGTTCAGATACCTATTTTAGTGTAAATGTTTCAAGTAATGATAAAAGCGCATCGACAACGCAAAAAGTATATCTTTCAAAAAAATCTTCAAACACTCTCTCCTCCTCTTTAGTTGTTGATGGTAAAAAAGTAAGTGTTGCAATGGTTGAATATATTCCAGATGCAGTTGAAACATTGGTTGAAGAAAAAGAAAATGGTATTGCAGTTGCCAATATGATGGTAACAGGTGGTGGAAAAGGCAAACCAGTTAAATTAAAACAAGGTGAATTTTATGAGACTGCAGAGTTTGTTTTAGATTTTGATTCTAATGGTAGTTTTGACAAACCTGTTATTTCATTGTTCATGGAAGATAACAAACTTTTTATGAAACATCCTATGACCCTAAACTCCCTAAAGATGGATGATGGCTCAAAAGGTGAATTAGCTTCAAACGATAAAGAGCCTTTTGCGATAAGAACTCTTTTTACAAATGCAAGCAGTAGTTTTGTGCTTCGTGAATTTTTTCCACATGCCACAATTAAAATCGTTTCTAACCCAAAAGCTTCAGCAAAACAAGCAGGATTTGATGCTCTTCGTTTGGATGTAAAAGTAGATAATGTAGCGCAAGAAGTAATGATTTTTGGTGTTTCAGGAGCAATGGCACAAGAAAATTATAATAAAATCAATGGTGTTGGCGTGAGTATTTCATACGGTTCAAAAGAGATAAAAATTCCATTTGAGATTCAGTTAAAAGATTTTCAACTTGACCGTTATCCTGGCTCAATGAGTCCAGCTTCGTATGCAAGTGAAGTTGTTTTAATAGACAAAGAACAAAATATTGAAATGCCATATAGAATTTTTATGAACAATATTTTAGCGCACCGCGGATATAGATTTTTTCAAGCATCGTATGACCAAGATGAGCAGGGAACAGTTCTCTCAGTGAACAATGACCCTGGAACTCTCCCAAGCTACATTGGCTATTTTCTTTTAGCTTTAGGGATGTTTTGGTCACTTTTTTCTCAACAAAACAGATTTTCTAAATTGGCAGAAAAAGCAAAAAAAGCAAGTGAACAAAAAGCTGTGCCCGTGATCTTGGCATGTGGATTACTTTTTAGTTTTACTCCTTCTTTTGCGGAGGAATTAAATCCTGCTATAAAAACTATTCTCTCTTTTAACGCAGAACATGCTAAAAAATTTGGTGCATTAGTTATCCAAGATAGTGGTGGAAGAATGAAGCCATTGGACACACTCTCAACGGAAATTTTGGCAAAAATTCATGCAGATGTAAGCGTTCATGTTGGTGCAACCGTACTGAATTCAAACCAAGTGATGTTAGGCATGATGGTGCGACCTGATGTGTACCGCGATGTAAAAATGATTTACACAAAAGATGAGGCTATCAACAAAATACTTGGAGTAGAAGCAGATACAAAATATGTTTCTTTTTCTCAGTTTTTTGCAGACCCTGAAAATATGAGTGATTATAAACTTGCATCTGTGGTGGAAGAGGCAACAAGAAAAGAGCCAAAATTTAGAAATAAACTCGATAAAGCAGCCCTTAGTATAGATGAGCGAGTCAATGTAACTTATATGGTTTACACGGGTTCGTTGATAAAAATGTGGCCAAAACCAAATGATGTAACCAACAAATGGTTTCCAACAATCGATGCTCTTCAAACTTTTTCAGCAGAAAATGGTGAAAAACTAAGAGCTATCGCAGTGGAGTATTTTACGGCTATTGATGATGCTTTAGTGAGCGGAAATTGGAGTAAATCTGATAATGCTTTGATGAAATTAGCGGAGTATCAGAAGTTTTATGGAGCAGAAGTGTATCCGAGTGAAAATAGAATTTTGGCAGAGGTTTTTTATAATAAAGCAAAGATATTTGAAACCATTTACCCACTCTACTTTTTAATAGGATTTGTCCTTTTAATTCTTAGTTTTGTAAAAATCTTAAAACCAAATTTCAATATGAAAATCTATACTAAAGTGACTCTAATACTTCTTATAGTTCTTTTTATATCTCATACAATAGGTCTTGCAAATAGATGGTATATTTCAGGTCACGCACCTTGGTCAGATGGGTATGAGTCTATGATTTATATCGCTTGGGCAACAGTTTTGGCAGGATTTATCTTCTCTAAACGCTCAAGTATGACGATGGCTTCTACGGGAGTTTTAGCTGGGCTTATTTTGTTTGTGGCACACCTCAATTGGATGAATCCACAAGTCACAAATCTTGTTCCTGTCCTTAACTCCTACTGGCTGAGTATCCATGTTTCTATGATTACGGGAAGTTACGGCTTTTTAGGGCTTGGTGCTTTACTTGGGTTTATTACAATCCTTTTGTTTATCCTCAAAACTCCTGCGAATGAAAAACATATCAGTCTTTCCATCAAAGAGTTAAACGCTATCAATGAGATGAGTTTGATGGCTGGACTTGTTCTTTTAACGGTCGGAAATTTTCTAGGTGGTGTTTGGGCAAATGAGAGTTGGGGACGCTACTGGGGATGGGATCCAAAAGAGACTTGGGCATTGGTAACTATTTTAGTTTATGCGGTTGTGCTTCACCTGAGATTTATCAAAGAGATTTACAGTGATTTTAACTTTAGTGTTATTTCACTCTTGTCGTTTACATCCGTCATCATGACCTATTTCGGGGTAAATTACTACCTTGCAGGACTTCACTCCTACGCAAAAGGTGACTCTGTTCCTATCCCTGATTTTGTGCCTGTGACTTATTTGATTATTTTTGTAGTGATAGCTTTAGCGTACCGAAATAGAAAGTTAGTTTAAAAAGGTTGGCATGTGGAATTCACTGGTTTTAGTAAAAAGACACTTCCTTTTTTAAAAGCCATCCGTGCCAATAACAACAAAGAGTGGTTTGATGCGCACAAAAGTGAGTACGAAGAACTTATCTTAAACCCATCTCGTGCTTTTGTCACTGAGATGGGTGCACATCTCCAAGCCTTAGAACCAACCATAAATGCGCAACCAAAAATCAACAAATCCCTTTTTCGCATCTATAGAGACATACGAAGAATGGGTGCAAATAAAGAGCCTATCAAAAGCCGTATCGGTATAATTTTTTGGCAAGGTAAAGCTTCACGACTTCAAAGCTCAAGTTTTTACTTACACTTTTCACCTGATGAGCTTTTCGTTGCAGTTGGTGTGCGATGGTTCGAAAAACCGCTTCTTGATGCCTTTCGTGAATATATACAAGATGAAGATAAAAGAGTTGCATTAGACAAAGTTTTAAAAGAGTTGTTGGCATGTGGATATGAAACGCTTCCACGAGGATATAAACGCTTTCCAAAAGGTTTCGATTCCCACATGCCAAGTGCGGACATTGCACTTTTTAAAGGTTTGGCTACTTACAAAATTTTAGAACCAAGTCTAATAGAAGATGGTGAAAAATTAATCGCAACACTTTATAAGATATATGAAGATATGTTACCATTGCAGAAGATAGTGTATGAGATGAGTTTGAGAGTCAAAGAGGATTAAAAAATGAAAAAAGAAGCAATAGTTTTACTTAATATGGGTGGTCCAAACAACCTTGAAGAGGTAGAAGTGTTTTTAACAAATATGTTTAGTGATAAAAATATTTTGACTGTGAAAAGTGATTTGCTACGAACAATTATCGGTACGATAATAACTTTTACAAGAGCGGAAAAATCCCAAGATATATACAGACAAATTGGTGGTAAATCACCTATCGTTGGGCTCACAAAAGAGTTGGTAAAGAAACTTCAGATGAGAGTTGGGGAAGATGTAGTCGTTGATTTTGCTATGCGATATGCGCCTCCTTTTGCAGATGAAGTGATTGAGAGAATAAATAAAGAAGAGGTAAATAAAGTTTATTTAATTCCACTTTATCCGCAGTTTTCAACGACAACAACAAAGTCATCACTTGAAGATTTTGAAGAACATTATCATAACGGTGGAGCAAATGCAATTTTAGTTGAGACAAAACATTTTTTTGAAAATAATAGCTACAACAAAGCGATTTTACAGAGAATCAAAGAGAAAATGCTCGAAGATAAGTGCGAAGATTTTGACCTTCTATTTTCAGCGCATGGACTTCCAAAAAGTATAATTAAAGCTGGAGATGTGTACGAAAAACACATCATTCGGCATGTGGAAATTATTAAAAATATGCTTGAAGAAGAGGGCATGAATTTTAATAAAACGCATTTAGCGTATCAGTCAAAAGTGGGACCGATGGAGTGGTTAAAACCTTCTTTGGAAGAAAAACTTATGAGTATAGAAAACAAAAAAGTTATTATTTTCCCTATAGCTTTTACGATAGATAATTCTGAAACAGATTATGAGTTAGAGATACAATACCGTGAAATGGCGTATGAGCTTGAGTTTGAAGAGTATAGAGTGTGTAGATGTCCGAATGATAGTGATTTTTTTGTGGATGCTCTTGTAGAAATTTATGAAAAAATGCAATAGGGCAAATAGAATAGAATGAAAATTATTATATTTGACATGGATGGAACACTTTTAGATTCTAAACAAGATATTACTATATCTATAAATCATGTCAGAGAAAAAAACTATAATTTACCGCCTTTGAGTGAATCTTTCGTGGTAGAGTCTATAAATATGCAAGTGAGAAATCTTCCTAAACTTTTTTATGAAACAGAGCATTATCATGACTCTGATAGGGAACTTTTTGAAGCGCATTATGAAAAACAGTGCATACAAAATCCCTATTTATACGATGGAATACTAGAAACTCTTCAAAAACTTTTGGCATGTGGAATAAAGTTATCCGTTGCTACAAATGCTCCAACAAAGTTCGCACAGATGATGCTTGGGCATTTAAAAATTGATGCTATGTTTGATGTTATTATCGGTGCAGATAAAGTAAAATGCTCCAAACCAGACCCAGAAATGTTAAATGAAATTTTAAATTACTATGGCTTTGATAAAAGCACACACAAAGCATGGATGGTTGGCGACAACTCTAAAGATATGATAAGTGCGCAAAGTGCAGGGATAGATTCTATTTTCGCTACTTGGGGTTTTTCTCCAAATGGTGCACATGAAACTTTAATCCACATGCCAAAAGAGATTTTAGATATTGTTTTATAAAAAAATATGATAGAATGATATAGATTTACAAAAGGGAGATAGTTTGTTTGATTCTGATTTACTACTAGCTTTTTTGTTTATGGCGGTACTTTTTTTAAGACAGATTTATATCTTAAAACAGCCAAATAAGATTAATTATTCGCCACTTATGATAGGTATTGGTGCTATTAGTTCTATCGTTCATTTTATTATTCAGCCTCAAGTACAAGATTTTGTATTACTTTTAAGACAAGCTGCTTTTCCTTTGCTTGTTGCCCTTCTTCTTTACATGGTTATGAATGTATTACACCAAACACAAGAGACAGAAAGCGCAAAAGAACAAGATGAATTTACAAAAGTACTCGTTGCGCAACTGGGCGAGTTAAAAGAGTTTATGGGTGAGTTAGAGGGTAGAATTATTCTATCACAGCAAGAAGATAGAAATTCTCAAGATGAAGTAAGAATAAAATTTAGAGAAGATATAAAATCTCTTGATGCTATTAAAGTCAATCAAGCAAAGTTTTTAGAAAAATTTGAAAGTATGGAAAGTTGGCATCAAAATGTTTCAAAAGAGTTTGAACAATTTGTAAATGTCAAAATGCCTTCTCTTGATGAAGTTGTGCATAGACATATAGATGTATTAAGAGTTGCAGAGCTTGACCATTACAATAAATTACGAGCTGTGTTAGAAAAAGCAGTTGAAAATCGACATGATATTTCCGAAGATTTAGAAAAATTAAAAGTTGCTATAGGCAGTATAAAAAATGTTTCAGATGATATAGCAAAAACAATTATTAGACATACTCTCCAACAACTCTCAGGAGCAACAAAAGAGTTTGAAATTCAAATCGTGTCTCTAAAATCTCATGCTGAGGGTATAAAAACATCTTTAAATGAAGGTGAAAATAAACTTTCAACCATACGACAACAAAGTGAAATGATTATGAAGCAAATGCTTCTTTCTTCAAATAAAATGAGTGACATTGAAGCGCAAAATCATGGGCTTCATAATATTTATTCAACTATGAAAGAGTTGATGCGTGATATGGAAGCGATAAAAGCGGATTATGTAAAATCTCAATCGCAACTGAGTGTCATTTCAAATGAGTTAAAATCATCCGAAGGTGAACATATCATAGCTATGCGCCAGCAAATAGAAACTCTAAGTGTGACACTTACGCAAAAGATGGATGATTCTTTAACCAAACTTCATGAGCATTACCACATAGCAGAGGATGATATCTCTAAAAGTGTACAGTTCTTGGCAAAGCGTTCTCAGATACAAAAGGGTTATACTCAAAGCTAGAGAAAACCACAATCAAGTGAGTTAAATATGTCAGAACACCACCACCATGTAAGTGGTAAAAATCTTTTTATTACCATACTCTTCAATATCATAATAACGGTAGCACAGATAATTGGCGGCATTGTCTCTGGTTCACTTGCACTTTTGAGTGATGCAATGCATAATTTTAGCGATGTACTTTCCCTAGTAATCGCTTATGGTGCAAATAGACTCTCAAGTAAACCGAGTAACGCTGAAAAAACATTTGGGTATCACAGAGCAGAGATATTGGCGGCACTTTTTAACTCCTCTGTTTTGATTGGTATTTCTATTTATCTGATTATTGAAGCTTTTAGTAAACTTTATCATCCAAAACCGATAGATTCCACATGGGTTATTGCACTTGGAACTTTAGGTATTGTCGTCAATGCACTGAGTGTTTGGAGGGTAAAAGAAGATGCTGAGAAAAATATGAATCTACAAGCTGCCTATTTGCATTTACTAGCAGATGTTATGACCTCTATCGCCGTGGTTGTTGGTGGTGTGCTTATGTACTATTTTCATATTTTTTGGATTGACCCTGTTATCTCTATTTTCATAGCCTTGTATCTTCTTTGGGCTTCATTTGGATTAGTAAAAGGTGCAACTTTTGTGTTGATGCAGTTTGTGCCAAAAGGAATTGAGTTAAACGATGTTGTGAAAACAATCACTGCCGTGCCTCAGATTGAAAATGCACATCACATACATCTGTGGCAGTTAGATGACCACCGTATTCATCTTGAAGCACATCTTGATTTTAATGAAAATATTACAATCGAAGCTTCTACTTTAATCATTGACATACTTGAAAAACAGTTAAAAGAGCTGTTTAAAATATCACATGTTACATTTCAATGTGAGTATAATCGATGTAATAGTAAAGAAATAATTAAACTCTAAAAAAATAAAATTCAAGTCCGTATAAATCTAAACCCGAATTATGCAGCAGTAGAAATTAAACTTCTTGCAAAACTCTCTTTTTAGATTGCTTCACTTTGTTCGCAATGACCGTCATCGAGGAAGAATGACGAAGTAATCTAAAAAAATCATTTAAAAATTGCTTCAATAGAACAATAAATGCATGCTACTCTTATGAAAACTAAGGATGTATTTATGATGAATGATTTGCAAGAGAAGTTGCAGAAATAACAATGAGCAAAATGGTGGAGATAGAACTATGAATGCAGAGCATCAAAAAATGTATGACGATTTGACTTTGCTTCTTGAATCGTATGCTGTGAATGATTTTGCAAAAAAAAATCTAGCGCCACATGTTGCTCTCGTTTCTTTAGAGATGAACCATCTTTACGAAGATATGGGTTTTAAAAGTCGTACAGAGATGGGTGTATTTATGATGGAGAACTTTCCAGAATTAGCAAAACAAAAATCAAAAGAAAAGCTGTGGAAAAAATTTTTGTATGAAAAAATTAATGCGATTGCTCCGGCATGTGGAAATTGTGACGACCAGCAAACTTGCTTTAAATGTATATCAGCGGAGTTGAAAATATCATAAAAAGTGTGATGAAAGCTATGTGAAGTATAATACTCTCATGAATATTTTACTCCTAGAAGACGACACAGTCTTAGCAAATATATTGGTAGATTTTTTACAAGAAGAGTATGGTGTGACGCATACATATAGCATGAAAGAAGCTTTGCGTTTGAGTGAAGAAAACTCTTTTGACTTGTATATTTTTGACATAAATGTGCCTGATGGTGATGGTATTTCACTTTTGAGGGAGCTTAGAAGTTTTCATGACACAACACCGACTATTTTTATAACTGCTTTTCATGATACAAAGTATTTAAAAAAAGCCTTTGAATCTGGAGCAAATGATTTTATAAAAAAGCCTTTTGATTTGGAAGAGTTGGCGCAGCGTATAGAAAATATTAAGAGGCATTTTGGATTGAGTACTATGGTTCATCTAAGCTCAGATATAGAGTTTGATACACAAACCCACATGCTAAAAAATCAAGCTAATTCATATAAACTGAGTAACAAAGAGAGTGCGTGTTTAATCTATTTGTATAAAAATCGTCATCGTGTTGTAAGTGCGGATGAGATGCTCCAAAACTTATGGGAGTATGAGGAAATGCCATCGTCTGACACGATACGAACGCTTATAAAAGAGCTGAGACGGCATGTGGGAAAAGAGCATATTCAAAACATTCGAGGCGAAGGATATAGGTTTGAATAACTTAGAAAAAAAATCTTTTTACTCCTTTTTAGCTCTGTATCTTGGCTCTTCTTTAGTTTTTGTGCTTTTATCTGGTTTTTGGTATTTTAGTGCGCAAAAAAACTCTTTGGAAAATACAACTTATTATAAACTTCAACATCTCGCTGATAATCTCTCAAGTTTGATAGTACACGCACATATGAGTGGTACTCCTTTACTCCTTCCAAAAGCAGAAAAAAATTATGAATATAGGTTGATACCAACAGCACAAAGCAGAGTTTATGAGAGCAGTTATTTTGAAAAAGATGGCTATAAAGTTTTAGTTTCTTCAGCTCCACAAGAGCATTTAGGTATAGAATATGTAGTAGTTCAAACAGATGAATACAACAAAGAGTTACTCACTCTTGAAAAAAATGTTTTGCTTAGTATGATGATTGTGTTCGTAGCTATCGGTATGATATCTTGGATACTTTCAAAATTTTTTATGCAACCAATCCATGAGAAAATGAGTCAAATAGAGCAGTTTATCCAAGATATATCTCATGAACTCAATACTCCAATAACCGCTCTACAAATGAGCTCAAAAAGAGCTATGCAAAAGGGTGTGTATGATGAAAAAATACTTACAAATATCTCAATAAGTACAAAACAACTCTACAGCATCTATCAGTCTCTCTCCTATCTGAATTTCCACATGCCAGAACAAAAAGTGGAGCTCATAGAGTTAAAGCCGATTTTAGAGCGCAGTGTTGCGTACTACTCAGAATTAACGCATGCAAAAAATATAACAATTGATACAAATATAAACGATACAACGCTTAAGATATTAGATACAAGGGCAGAGTTGCTTTTTTCAAATCTTCTCTCAAACGCTATAAAATATTCCATGCCAAACACAACCATAACCATTACTTTACAAGATGGCTATTTTAGTATAAAAGATGAAGGTGTAGGTATTGCAAAAGAGAAACTTGAAGAGATTTTTAAACTCTACAAAAGAGGCTCAAATCTCGCAGGTGGCTTTGGAGTAGGGCTTAGCATAGTTAAACAGATTTGTGATGAGTTTCATATCCGAGTTGATGTAAACTCGGAGTTTGGTAAAGGAAGTTGTTTTAGATTATATTGGTAGGCATTATTTTATAGCCAATACCATAAACACTTTCAATGCAATTTTCTGGCAATTTTTTTCTCAATTTTGACACTAATTTTCTTATATTTTTAGCATCAATATTTTCGTTTATAAAATTAAAGTGATCTACAATAGCTTCATTCGAATAAATTTTCCCTACTTTCGTGCTAAGAAGTTGTAAAAATAGTATTTCATGTTTTGTGAGATAGATATTTTTGTCGAATTGCATCATAGATTTATTTTCTCTGTCATATAAAAAATTATCGCCAAGTGCTATGACTTGGTTATTTGTATTGGATGTAAGAGAAGTATGTGTTATTTTTGCAGAAATATTTTGAAATGCTTTTAATAATTCTTGATAATCGATAGGTTTTTTTATAAATTGTTCAATACCTAAATTAATAAGACTTACAAGATAGTCTGAATCATCATATGCTGAAAGAATAATAATATGCTGGAGAGGGTTAATGCTATAAATGTGTTTTGTTAATTCAATGCCGTCCATGATTGGCATTTGAATATCTGAGAGAACTATGTCGTAATGGTGTGAATTTTTTTCATAAAATTTAATGTATTGTTCTATAGCTTCTTCGCCATTTATATTTGTATCTACAATTTGAAAAAATTTTTTAAAAATTTCTGCAGTAGTTTCTCTGAGGACTTCATTATCTTCTACAAATAAAATAGAAAGAGCTTTTGTAGTAAGGGCCACTTCATTCGTATTTATCATTTTTCACTCTTTATAATTATTTTAGTGCAAAGAAGTATATCAATAAATGATTACATATTTATTAAAATAGGGATAAAATATCACAATTATAACAAATTGAAAATATATGAAAAAGAGAGAGAATGAAGATAATAATAAATGCCCAAGAGAGAGAATTTGATGCTAATGTAACATTGGCTCATGTGCTCAAAGAACTATCTTTAGATGGTAAAGTTATGGCTGCAGCAGTAAATATGAATATTGTAAAACAAGATAGTTGGGGTAGTTATGTTTTAAATGAGGGTGATAAGCTAGAGTTACTTGATTTTGTCGGTGGTGGATAAAGATTCTATCGCTATAACTGCAATAGCATAGTCGCCATCATGTGTGATGGATAAACTTGTGTCTTTGATGTTAAACTGTTCCATCACTTTTTGTGAGAGTTTGAGTTTTGGAGCGCCTTTGGGTGTTTTGTAGATTGTAATATCATGAAAACTACACTCGCTTCCTATCCCAACACCTATCGCTTTTGAAAATGCTTCTTTTGTAGCCCAAAAACCTGCTGCCGTTTTGTAGTTTTTTACAAGGAGTATTTCGTCATGTGAAAGAAATTTTTGAAGTGCTTTATCGCCAAATCGTTCTATGAGACGATTCATGCGAGAAGTTTTTATGAGGTCTATGCCAATCATTATTGGAGAATAAATTCTGTAAAGTAGATACCTTTTATTTTTCCATCTTTTATCATAGCATTGAGTGATTCCATGATTTCATCAGAAACTTTTTGTTTCCCTTTTATAGAAGATATCTCTTCTAGGGACTTTGATGACAAAATTCTTATGATTTTATCTCTTATAACAGGAGCTTTAAGTGTTAATTCATGAACCAACTCTTTACCCTCTATCTCTAAAGCCATCGTAGCTTTTAAATAACGACGCCCAGTATCACTTTTTAAGTTAACAGTAAAAGCATCAAGAGGAAATAAAATACCTATATCATGTAATAGTCTCGAATCACCTGTAGATTCTCCTGTACTTGCACTACTTTTATGAGAACTCTCAGCAGGTTTTTCAGCAGGTTTTTCGTGTGCAGGTGCTTCATGTCCATCTTTTGCAGCTTCTTCCTTTCCACCCATCAAAAGCATAGTAACAACACCACCAATAGCAATAATAAGTACTAGAACAACAATGATAATTATCATTAGCATATTGTTGGGTTTTTTCTCTTTTACTTCTCCGTGTTCAGGTTCAGTTTTTTCTTTGTTAGACATGTTTTACCCTTAATTTATATTTTTGTTAGTATATCAAAATTTTAAAATATTATGAATTATTACCATTGTCTAGCAAATCACTCAGTGGCAAAAACTCATATGAATCTGCATTGTAGTAATCAATATTGCCATTTTCTATATCATAATACCATCCATGAATGTTTAAATCTTCATTTTCAAAGCGTTTTTTAACATTTGGATAGGTTAATAAATTTTCTATTTGTTTTATAATAGATAATTTTTCTGTTAATCTTAAAAGGTCTTCTCGCGCGGCATTTACTCCAAGGCTAAGAATTGCAGAAGTTTTTGCACTCTCTCCAAGTTCAAGCCATTTTTTTGTATGAATAAGCGATGGATCTTCAATTTTTTCATACAAATGTAAACAAGCACCACAATGTGAGTGTCCACAAATAATTATTTCTTTAACATTTAAGACACTTACTGCATACTCTATACCAGAAGCAGTGGCATGAAAATCTTCGTCAGGTTTATAAGGGGGTACAAAGTTTCCCACATTTCTAATTACAAAAAGTTCTCCTGGATTGGATTGAACCATTAAGTCTGGAATTACTCTCGAATCAGAACAACCAATAAAAAGAGCTTTCGGTGTTTGTCCGCTTTTAACTAATTTTAGTAACGACTCTTTGTTTTTTTTGAAGTATGCCTTATAGAGTTCATTACCTTCAGCATATCGTTCTAAATTCATTATTTATGTCCTAGTTTGTACAAGATCAGTCACACTTTTTAATGTCTAATACTTTTAGTATCTCTTCAAAAATTTCACCAGCTTCACGGTCCATATCTTCGTGATATTCGATAACAAGAACATCTTTTGTATCTGAAAGATTACAAGTATAAGTTTCAGGCTGTATTGTGTATTTTGCAATAACTTTGTCAACATTAGAACAAACAAACTGACCTTCTTCTGTTCCCTCATACGCTATTGATAGTTTCGCGTATCTCTCTTCACTTCTAAATTGAGCATCAATCATTTAGTGCCTTTTTGTGTAGTATTTTAAATAAAGATGATAATTATATAATAATAGTGCTTTTGCTAGCCCTTAAACCCAAATCAAAATCAGTACCATTCTAAAAGTTTTGTAACTTCATCTACTATAAAAATTTTCATCTTTGTTTTTTCTAATGGCTTTTTTGCAATGAGTGCTTTAGAAATATTTTGCATTGTAGCTTCTTTGAGTCTTACATCGAGTGCATATACTTCTCTAACATCGCCAACGAGTGAAACTTCACCTATAAAAACAGTCTCTTTAGAAATAGCACGATTTCTAAAACTACTTATGATAGCCGCTAAAATTGCTAAATCTGCAGCAGTTTCTGTGATTTTTATTCCACCTGTAATGTTGATAAAAACATCATATCCAGAGAGTGGGATTTCAAGTTTTCTCTCTAGGAGTGCCAAAAGCATATTTAGTCTGTTGTTATCAAAACCTGTCGCTTGTCTTTTGGAATTTGAGGTATGTGATTCTGAAACAAGTGCTTGTACTTCTAAAATAATTGGACGAGAACCTTCCATAACTACTGTCAACGCTGACCCTGGTTGCTCTGAATTACGACTAAAAAAGCGTGATGCAACATCTGTAGCAGAGACTAAACCATCGCTTCTCATCTCAAAAACACCTATTTCACTTGTTGGTCCAAAACGATTTTTAAAACCTCTAAGTATTCTTAGTTCTTGCGAGGAGTCACCTTCAAAATAAAGTACTGTATCGACCATGTGTTCAAGAACTCTTGGTCCTGCGATAGAACCCTCTTTTGTAATGTGACCGATAATAAATATGGCTATATCTTTTTCTTTTGCAATGCGCATAAGTTCAAAAGTTATTTGTCTTACCTGCGTCACAGAACCTGGCGCTGATGTGATATTTTCTGAATACATTGTTTGAATTGAGTCTATGATGATAAATTCATACTCTCTATGTTCAAGTTCAATCAAAACTTGCTCCAGTCGTATTTCACTTAAAAGATAGAGCGTGTCTTGATTTGACTTGAGGCGATTTGCGCGAAGTTTTATTTGTCCAGCGGATTCTTCGCCAGTTACATAGAGTACATTTTTGCCCAGTGATGCTATGTTTGAACCCACTTTCAAAAGAAGAGTAGATTTTCCAACCCCTGGACTTCCTCCGATGAGAGTAAGAGAACCTGGAACAACTCCTCCACCAAGAACACCATCTAATTCTGTATCGAGTGAAGAGTATCTAAAAACTTCATTTTCTACTATATCATTTATACTGATTGCTTTGGTTGTAGAAGTTGAGGCTGATTTTGTTTGTTTAACAACTTCTTGTTGATGTTCATTTAACTCAACAAAAGAGTCCCATGCTCCACAATTTGTACACTTTCCCATCCACTTTGGAGTGCTAAAACCACAATGCTGACATTCAAAAAGAGTTGTTTTTTTAGCCATAAGTTACCTACTGATAATAATTTGAATAATTGTACACTCTTTGGCATGTGGAAATGAAAATTATGGCAAATTGCCATAGTTTTTAAAATTATAATGAAGCCTCTGTCTCTTTTTATTACACTAAGTTCAAATAACAAGTGCTTCTTCAATCTGCAAAAGAGCCAATTTTTTGCCGTTTTCCTCTTCCTCTGCACTCCACCAATACTCGATAATCTGCTGTTCAATCGTTCCAAGTAAATCCATCGGAAGATTTGCAAAAACTTCATAAGAATTCACTTCCTCTTGGCTCATATTGTTTCGTTTAGCAATGTCAGTGAGGAGTTCTCTGATAGATTTTTCAACATTTGTTGGCTCTGCTAATGGTATTTTATCCGTTTGTTGAGGCAAAACTCTGGCATAATCAATCCATGTTTTAATCTCATCTTCAAGGTAATCATATCCGTTAATGGCGTAACACAATATTTTTTGTGGAGTATAAAGTATCTCTTCATTTTCTTCAAGAATATCGGAACTTTTTGCTTCGCCATTTTCTAAATAAACTTCAATTCTTTGGGAATTACGCAATGTACAAGCCATCTCAAAAGCATTTCTTGCATGTTTAAGTAACTCTTTTTTTGTTAGTTCAAAATCCATTTCTTTCTCCATTTTTTAGTTAAGCAAATTTTGTTTCATCATGCAATTCTAGTTCTAGAACAAAAGATGCAGGTTTTCTTTTAAAATAAGGAGTACAAATATGAGCCAAACATACGAACAAGCATTAGAAATTAGCAAACAAGCCGCAGATAATGGGCATGTGGAAGCACAACTTAAAACTGGATTACTCTATAGACAAGAGGGTAAAGTGGCTGAGGCTATGCGTTATCTGATTGCCGCGGCACACAACAATAACGCTCAAGCACAAGCACTTATAACTTATGTCAGTAATTCATCTATAGAGTCATCAAAAAATAGTGCTTTTCATGATTTAGATAGAGACAAACAGCGTGTTTTGGTTGAAAATATGATAACAACTAAAATTCGTCCGACTCTTGCAGGTGATGGAGGTGGAATCGAACTTATAAATTATGTAGGTGGAAAAACACCACAGATTTGGCTGAATTACTTAGGAAATTGTTCGGGTTGTCAACTTGGTTCTACTTCCACTGCGGACATGTTACTGAAACATTTTGAAACAATGATTGACAAAAATGTCGTACTTTATTTGATGTAATTTCAAAAAAGAGATAAGACTTCTTGCAAAACTCTCTCATAAGATTGCTTCACTTCGTTCGCAATGACTGTCATGTGCCAAGGAAGAACGACGGTCATGCGCCAAGGGGAAGATGGTCATGTGCCAAGGAGGAACGACGAAGCAATCTGAGTTTTGCAAGAAATCTATAGAACAAAAGATGCAGATTAAATTTTATAACAATTAAGGAGAAAAAAATGGCTGTAATGATAACTGACTTATGTATAAACTGTGGGGATTGTGCGCCTGAGTGTCCAGTAGCGGCGATACTTAGTAATGATGATGAGAAAAACCCACATGCCGATGAGCGCTTTTATGTAAAAGCTGAAACTTGTGTTGAATGTGTTGGTCATGCTGATGCACCTCGTTGTGCGGCGGTTTGTCCGACTGAGGGTTCGATAGTCTGGGATATGCCTTATACAACTGAGTTTGAAGAGTATTTTGTGGCGGGTCATGAAAATGGTACTTATAAAATCCGTGAACATAAGTCAAAAGGTTTGATGTTGCCATCGGTGAAAGCGCAACCGTTTATGGAAAATATTGGCATGGATTTGCGTGATTCACGCGCAACCGTAGCTCTTTAGGACTCTCTTATGAACATAGCTTTTTCATCTTCAACTGGCATAACTGTGAATGAACACTTTGGCTGGACAAAGGCATTTTATCTTTATGAAGTGGATGAAAACGCATCAAAATTTCTTAAAATCATAGATACTTCTCTGGAATATGAAGATGAAAAAAAGAAACTAAGTTATAAAATAGAAGCTATTGGAGAAGCGGATTTGATGTACTGCACACAAATCGGTCCGACTGCTTCTAAGATGGTTCTGGCATGTGGAATTCACCCTGTTCGAGTAGCTGAGGGTGAAAAAATAGAAAATGCAATCGCACAATTGCAACAAATGCTCAAAGAACAACCCCCTATGTGGCTACTTCGGATTTTTCATAAAGCAAAATCAAGGAAATAAAATGTCTGTAATAATTGATGAAAGCTGTATAACTTGTGATGCTTGTTTACAAAATTGTCCAGTCAATGCAATCTTAGACGATGCAAACAATCCAACTGGAGAGAAGCGTTACTATGTGCAACCAGAAAAATGTGTTGAGTGTGTTGACTTGTTTGATGACCCACAATGTGCCGCAATTTGCCCTAGCATAGGGTGTATCACTTGGGATATGCCCTACACAAAAGAGTTTGATGCACACTTTTTAAATGAAGAATTTTATGCGCTTTGCAACAAAGATAACATTTTAAAATCTCCTTCTATCAAAGAGAAAAAATACCGTAAAGACATCCCACAAAACATGCGTGGAGTTGGGAAAGAAGTTCAAGAAGAACCGCAATAAGCGCAAACTTTTTTAAATTCTTTGGCATGTGGATTAGAAGTATATATTTCCACATGCCAACACACATAATTAATTTCTCGTTCCACCTTTTCGAGACTGGAAATATAGTTATTTCACAGTCTCGAAAAGGTGGAACGAGTAACGATACTTGCAATTAACCCAAGCTTTTTCAGGGTACAATACAATCAGTAAAAAAAATAATCGTTTTGCCAACTTAAATCAAATGTTAAACTATGAAAGGATTGTATTTCTATGAGTCAGAATGGCTATGTATATCTAATGAGTAATGTAGCATTAAAAAAAGGAATATGCAAAATTGGTTTGACAAGACAACATCCTAAAGATAGAGCTAGATCTTTAAGTACTTCTACAAGTATTCCAACTGATTTTTTTGTTGAATACTACAAAGAAACAATTGATTTTGAAACTGCTGAAAAAAGAATTCATTTATTACTAGATGACTATCGATATGCACCAAATAAAGAGTTTTTTAAAATTAACAAAAAATTTGCAAAAGTCATAATTGATGAAATGGTACGAAATACAGAGCTTGATTATATACCTAGTAATGAATTTGGCAAGCATAACGATCTAATCATGGCATCATATTCAAAAAATATGACTTTAAATGCGCTAAAAATTCTTGATCTTCTTATGTGCTCTTCTCAAAGGAATACACCTATGCATAAGCTTTTTAGCATAGCCGATCAGTATGTAAGTGGTTTTGTAAGTTCAACATATGTAATGACATCTTTCAATGTATCCAAGGCTCAATCAATGCAAATACTTAAAGACTTTGCAAAAAATTACTCTGACCTCGCATATCAGTTAGTTCATGAAAATAAATTTACGAATATTTTTGATTTTATTAAATATTACAGAGGTGAGTTAGGTTGGAAGTTCTCTGTTGAATATCGTGAACTTTTTTATAATTATGCGAAGCCGAATATGTTTAATAGCATAGTGTAGCCAATCAAAAACTTGTGAGTAGCTTTTCGATTGCTTACTTTAACCGATGTACTCTATTTTAATGCAAATTTAAACAATTAAGGAAAACCCACAATGAAAAAATACTTCATATTCACATATTCCTTAATCGGCTACATCCTTTCCATCATTACTTTAAGTTTTTTGATTTTATGGGTTTATCCATGGGCGTTTATGCCATTTCATATTGACACTCCTATGATGCGTACAGATGCGAATCCTATTTTTATAAATACAGGTTTATTGCTGTTTTTTGGTTTACAACATTCCCTTATGGCGAGGAGTTTTTTTAAAGATGGGTTGCTGGAAAATGTATCCAATGCAGTAAAATCTGCTACTTATTCTGTAGCTTCATCCATCTGTCTGGTAATGATATTTTATTTTTGGCAACCGATAGAGGGTTTCGTTTGGAATTTTCAAAATGGTGCAGTGTTTTGGAGTACTACAATGCTCTATAGTATTGGATGGATGAGTGCATTTGTTGCCACATTTATTATAGACCATTTTGAACTTTTTGGTTTACATCAAGGATACAGAGCTTTAAAAAATATTCCTGATCCAGAAGTAAAATTTCAGGTAAGATTTTTTTATAAATACATTAGACACCCTATCCAAGCAGGAACACTCATCGGATTATGGGCAATACCCTCTATGAGTTATGGTCATTTATTTTTAAGTGTGGGTATGAGTATTTATATTTTTATAGGTCTTTATTATGAAGAAAAAAGTCTGATAACTCTTTTCGGTGAAGAGTACAAAGCGTATATGAAAACTACTCCGATGTTGATTCCATTTACCATAGCTACAAATTAGTAGTTTTTATTGCTGTATGCATTCCCAAGCTTGGAGCTTAGGGAACAAGAAAAAACTTCGTAAAGCTTTAAGAAATAATTATTTGCAGATTAAACTGCTCCAAAAAGTACTTTTCCTTTTGCATTTTGTTTTGCTTTTATCTCTTCATAGGTTTTATTATTTATACGAAGATTAGAAGATTTTATCTCATCATAGATTGTGTCTATTTTTTCTACTTCAGATAATTTTTTAAGGTCACCTTTTGAAAGGTCTGCAAAATCAACAAGTTCGTTCCATACTGAACTCTCGTCTAATGAGAATGCGTTAAAAGTAATCCCTTCATATTCAAACTTCCCATTCATATCTAAGTCGGTCACAAAAAGCAGATAAAGACCAGTAGGTGAAAGTACTTCTTTATAGCGAGTAACAAAGTCTTCAAAAAAGTTGAGAGTTTCAAGCTCACAAGCTAAAAAGTCTATAGTGTCGCTGTTTGTAACTAAAATAGTTTGCTTCGCTGTAGCTTTTGGCGGAAGCTGTTTATCGGCTGAGAGTACAGCACCTGGAGTAATTATAAGACTTCCTCTGTAACCATAAGCGTACTTATCTGTTTTGTCATTATAGGTTGGTTGCCATTGCAGGTTATTTTCTTTTATAAATTCTTTTACTCTTGGCATGTGGAAATCCTTGTATCAATTTTTAATGTAAATGCAATTTTCATTCTGTACTATTTACGCCACTTCATTTGTGTAGGAATAAGTACAAGAGATAGAGCGAAGTCTCTCTACAGCTTTGGTAAATATTTCGATAACATAATCAACCTCTTCTTCAGTCGTATAGCGTGAAAGACTCAGACGCATCGCTGTGTGGGCTAGTTCTGGGTCTTCGCCTATGGCACTCATGACGGGATTTGCATGAAGAGACTCAGATGCACATGCCGAACCAGTGGATGCAGCTATTCCCGCACGGTTTAAATCCCACAGCATCGACTCACCCTCAACTCCACGAATGGAGATTAAAATTGTATTTGGCGTACGCATCTCTCTTTTTCCTACGACAATTGTGTCTGGAATTTTGGAGATTGCATCTTCGAGTTTGTCACGAAGTCGTCGTACATCTGTATTCATTTTTGTTACATGATTTACAGCTTGTTTCATCGCCAAACCCATACCTACAATGTATGCGACATTAAGTGTTCCAGCTCTTTTTCCGCCCATCTGCTCGCCTCCGTGAAGCAGATTTGGAAGCTCTTTTCCTTTTTTGACATAAAGACCTCCGATTCCCTTTGGTCCATGAAATTTGTGTGCTGAGAATGTGAGATAATCCACATGCACTTTACTCAAATCCACATGCACTTTTCCAATCGCTTGAACTGCATCTGTATGAAACAAAATCCCTTTTTCTTTTGCAAAAGCACTCACTTCTTCTACTGGAAAAATCATCCCCGTTTCATTGTTTGCCCACATCATCGAGATGAGTAAGGTGTTTTCAGTTACAGCACGCATCATATCTTCTGCGGAAATACCGCCGTTTTCATCCACATCGACATAAGTGACATCCATACCATTTTCACTTAAAAATAGAAGCGTTTCTAAAATCGATGGATGCTCCACAGATGTAGTTATGATATGATTTTTATAGGGATTTGTCAGAATATGTTTGAAAAAGAGACCTTTTAGGACACTATTGTTACTCTCTGTCGCACATGAGGTGATGATGATGTCGTCTTCATCTGGAACATTTAAAGCGTCATACATTTCGCCCAAAGCTTGATTGAGTGCAGGGCGCACTTCCATTCCATACTTATGTAAAGAGTTTGGATTGCCATACAACTCTTCGAGAAAAGGCATCATTTTTACTTTGACTAGCGGATCAATTTTTGTTGTTGCGTTGTTGTCGAGATAAACTCTCATGCGATTTCCTTTATTTGTTTTATAAACTCTTCGAGTGACATTTTCAGTACGATAAGATTGTGTTTTTCTACAAATTTTTTCTCTTTTTTACCGAGTTCCTTGTCTGTGATAACATAACCACCCACAGAATCAAAAGTGAGTTCATTTGCCACCATGCGGTCGGTATCACGGTCAAATGAAGTACCTAAAAAGAGATATTTTTTCTCTTTTCTATACTTTTTTAGGTACGGTGGCACAGCAAATCCACCCATCGCTTCGGTGAGCCAATCCACATAATCCGCATCTGACATGACAAAGCTAGGTTCTGGAAGCGTTGAACCCATCGGTTTGAAAAGTATCGTTTCTTTTTCATTTAAAGTACCATCCAGAGCAATGTGATATAGCTTATTTTCCACATCATATTTATACACTTCATAACGATTTTTATCCGCCATGATACGCGCTTTTCCGATAATCAAAGAGTGCGGTTTGTTTGCCAATAATTCTTGTATTTTAGGGTCTCTGTTGGTATCGATGATATATTTTGGAGCTAAATCTATTATGATTTTATGAAGCGGTGTCGGCTCGTAATTTTTTGTATAAATATGATTGACAAGTTGTGTGAGATAGCTCACTCCACGGCGTTCTTCCAAGTGCATTGCCGCACGAGAATACTCAAACATCAGCCTCTGACTCATAGGTCTGCCACTATTGAGCGTCAAAATCATAGAATCCGAATCATAAGGCATCTCTTCGCCCTCATTCGTTTTTGTACCCTCAAATATTCCTAACCCAAAGTAGGGAACTGTGATATTGTTTTTTATCTCTTCTTTTATTGTTTTTATAAGTTCTTTCATTCGTGGCATCCTTTTCCTGTATAGCACATTTGTGCTGCTGTAACTTTGCGTATCAGAGTGTCGAGGTTAAATGTATCGCTTAAATCTTTGAGAAACTCATCATAAAAAATAGCTCCATCTTTGGAGACCAAAATCAACGCTTTTGTAAGCTCAAAATCCAAGGGCTCACCCAGAAGCCTCACACCATAAAAGTCACCAAATTCGCCCTCTGCATCAATCAAAAAATCGATTTTTTCTAAGTGAGGATTTTTGTGCGAATCATTTGCGACAATCAAATTGGCACGAACAATAAAATCTCCGCCATGTGGAAGCATCGCATTTATCTGTGCCAACTCCTCTAAAAACGCTTCATCTATAAAAGGGGTCGTTATAAAAAGCTGTGTTTGACCGTTTTGTCCACCCATGGCATGTGGATTTTTTTCTTCATCTTGGAGTGTAACTCTCTCTGAGGCATACCCCACATCAAGTGGCAAATCTTCTAGTTTCATTGTAAAGGTTTTATATTGAATTTGCAAAACAGTCTCCTTTGTTAGAGTTTTAATTTGTTCTGCATATTGTGTTCTATGAAACTCAATTTGACTAAAAAAATCAATAGAGATACAATGTTTGTTAAAAATTAATACTTTTAGGTTTGCACATGGCACTAAGTTGGAACGAGATAAAAAACAGAGCGATAAATTTTTCCAAAGAGTGGGAAAGTGAGGAGAGAGAACATGCGGAATCACAGAGTTTTTGGAATGAGTTTTTCAATATTTTTGGTATTAGCCGCAAACGAGTGGCTTCCTTTGAAGAGCCTGTTAAAAAGCTTGGCGAAAAGAGAGGACGCATTGACCTTTTTTGGAAAGGTGTTTTGCTCGTTGAGCAGAAATCAAAAGGTAAAGATTTAGACAAAGCTTACACTCAAGCACTTGACTATTTTCCAGGACTAAAAGAAGCGGAACTTCCGAAGTACATTCTCATCTCCGACTTTGAAATTTTTAGACTTTATGACTTAGAAGAGAACACCACCCACGAATTTAACATAAACGAACTCTACAAAAATGTAAATCTTTTTGGTTTTATCGCAGGTTACACAAAACATAAAGTTGTCGCAGAAGACCCCGTAAACATAAAAGCCGCGCTACTTATGGGAAAACTTCACGATGAACTCAAAGAGATAGGGTATGACGGACATCCGCTAGAGCATTTTTTGGTGCGACTTCTATTTTTGCTTTTTGCAGAAGATACAGCCATCTTTGAAAAAAGAATTTTTACAGAGTTCATAGAAGATAAAACGCATGAAGATGGAAGCGATATAGGGAGTAAACTAGCCGAGCTTTATCAGGTGCTCAACACTCCAACAAACAAAAGACTCAAAAATATAGATGAGAGTTTGAGTGTTTTTCCTTATGTAAATGGAAGATTGTTTGAAGAGTTTTTACCCATAGTTTCGTTTGATGCCAAGATGCGAGAGGCACTTTTGGAGTGTTGTTATCTTGATTGGGCATTGATAAGTCCTGCGATTTTCGGCTCACTTTTTCAGTCTATCATGGACAAAGCCCACAGACGAAATTTGGGTGCGCACTACACAAGTGAAGGCAACATCTTAAAAGTCATAAAACCTCTGTTTTTGGATGAACTTTATGAGCGATTTGAGAAAATAAAGACAAATAAAAAGAAGCTCCAAGAGTTTCACAAAGAGCTTTCCACTCTAAACTTTTTTGACCCGGCATGTGGAAGTGGAAACTTTCTTATTCTCTCATACAGAGAGCTACGAAAACTCGAATTTGAGATACTCAAACTCCTTCACAAAGAAAATGTACTCGACATTGACGCCATAGTTTGGTGCGATGTTGACCAGTTTCACGGCATAGAGGTCGAAGAGTTTGCCGCACAAATCGCAAGAGTTGCCATGTGGCTTATAGACCATCAAATGAACATGATGATAAGTGAGTATTTTGGGCAATATTTCGCAAGGCTTCCACTCAAAAAATCGGCAAATATCGTGCATGGAAATTCACTCATGATTGATTGGGAAGAGGTTGTTTCTAAAGATAAACTCTCTTTTATTTTAGGAAATCCGCCGTTTATAGGTAAGCAATTACAAGGTAAAGAACAAAAAGAAGATATGAAAAAAATCTTTGGCAAAGTTCAAGGGGCAGGGGTTTTAGACTATGTTACAGCTTGGTATTTAAAAAGTGCAAAATATATTCAAAATACAAAAATAAAAGTTGCCTTTGTTTCCACAAACTCTATTGCTCAAGGCGAACAGGTCGGCATACTTTGGAAAGAGTTGTTTGACAACTACAAAATCAAAATCCACTTTGCACATCAAACTTTTAACTGGAGTAACGAAG
Source organism: Campylobacterales bacterium (assembly GCA_026390075.1). Lineage (GTDB taxonomy): Bacteria > Campylobacterota > Campylobacteria > Campylobacterales > Sulfurimonadaceae > Sulfurimonas. Next base: position 31,565 of record JAPLGP010000010.1, on the reverse strand, counting down.
CAAAAGCAAACGCCGCCGTGCATGTCGTGATAATTGGATTTGCAAACTTTGACAGCGACAACAAAACTATTTTTGAATACGAAGATATAAAAGGCATTCCACATGCCAAGAGTGTAAAAAATATCAATCCTTATTTGGTTGAAGGGGATGATATTGTTATAGAAAAAAGAAGAAAACCGATTTGTGATGTTCCAAATATTTCTTTTGGAAGTATGCCAAATGACGGCGGAAATTTTTTACTTACCGATGAAGAAAAAGCAGAACTTTTACTACATGAGCCAATAGCAGAAAAATATATCAAACCATTACTCAGTGCAAGAGAATTTTTACATGGCAAAAATAGATGGTGTTTATGGCTAGAAAATTTAGAATTAAATGATTTAAAATCAATGTCTTTAGTGAAGCAACGCATAGAAAATGTAAAAAATTTAAGAGCTGAAAGCACAAGAGAAGCAACAAAAAAACTTGCAGAATATCCAACACTTTTTGGAGAAAATAGACAACCAAAGAGTGATTTTGTTTTGATACCCAGACATTTCTCTGAAAATAGACAATATCTTATTTTAGGATATTTTTCTAAAGATTATATTGCAAGTGATTCTTGTTTGGCAATTGACAATGTAACTCTTCTTCATCTTGGAATTTTAACTTCTTCAATGCACATGACATGGGTAAAATATACATGTGGAAGAATAAAAAGTGATTACAGATATTCAAATGAATTAGTGTACAACAACTACCCATTCCCAAAAAATGTAAGCCAAAAACACAAAGAACAAGTAGAAGAAAAAGCACAAAAAGTTTTAGAGACCAGAGCAAGTTTCAAAGAGAGTTCACTAGCCGATCTCTACGACCCACTAGCCATGCCCCCAACCCTAAAAAAAGCTCACCAAGAACTAGACAAAGCAGTAGATAAATGCTACACAAACAAAAGTTTCAAAAACGACAAAGAACGCATAGAATTTCTGTTTGAGTTGTATGAGGAGTATTTGGGTGAAAAATAATTACATAAAAATATTAAAAAAAGGAATTGTATAATGATTGGAATGTTTGGAGACAAATTAATATTGGTTAGAGATGGTAAAGAGGTTGAGAGTTTAAAAGGAAGTGTACAAAAAGAAAAAATTTATATTACTTTGCCACAACAAGTTATTGAAGAAGGTGATGTTTTAAAAAGAAAGATTTTAAATTCTGAAGAATTTTTTTTAGTAAAATCTTCTTATTATCAGCAAGGATTGCGAGGTATTCCATCACATTATAGTTTAGAAGTAAAAAAAATTAAATCATTAGATGAAGTAAATTTGGAAGATAAACAAAGAATTACTACACAAATAGTTAATATTCATACTCTTAATGCTCAAAATTCTCAAATCGGTAATGGAAATACTATTAATATTTACAATACTAAGATAGATAATCAACTAAATGAGTTAATTGAAGAAATAAAAAAGCAAAGTTTTTCAAAAGATGAAGAAAAAGAATATTTAGAAATAGTCGAAGAAATAAAAGAACAACTACAAAAAGAAATTCCTAAAAAGAGTATAGTTAAAACCTTATTAGGGACATTACCAGCTCTTGGAAATATTGCATCTATTGGCTCAATGATTGTCGCATTATTGGGATAAAAAAGATACGAGGAAAGAATTTTATGCAAATATCGAAATTATAAGGCTAACCAATGAACTATAAAATATTCTGCGATGAAAGCAACCATTTACTAAACGACAGCTCAAATATCATGGTGAATGGCGCTATTTTGATTGATGAAGAAAAGGTTGTAGAAGCCAACAAATATATAAAATTTTTACGACATAAACATAACTATCATAATGAGATAAAATGGACAAAACTCATAAACAAACAGCAAGAGTTTTATAAAGAGTTGATAGAGTATTTTTTTAGCAGTGAGTTTATGAAGTTTAAAGCGACTCTTGTCGTAAACAAATCCGACCAAAAGCATGAGCAGTACAATAGAACGCATGATGATTTTTATTATGTTGTTTATTTTTACACTTTGAGAAATTTTTTGTATAGAGATAGTAAATATAAAATATATTTAGACTATAAGGATACCAAAGGCAGAGAGAAAGTAAAAGAGCTTGAGAGGGTTCTGAAAAATGATAGATTAAGTGAAATAGATTTTTATATTATTCATTCTTACGAGTCAAATATTATTCAACTTTGTGACCTTTTTATAGGTGCTATCGGGTATAAAAACAGAGATGATATAGAACATACGAGTGAGATAAAAAAATACATCATTGAGCAGATTGAGCTAAATTGTGGATATGAAATCATAGGCACTAAACCTTGGATAGAAAAGTTTAATATTTTTAGATGGAGTCTGTAGTGTTTAGTGAGATTATAGACTTAGATGACATAGAAATCACGGAACTTTTTGATGTTTTGTATGATTATTTTTGTGAAGATTTTGTAGATAATAAAACATATCTCAATAGCAATATTTATATAAATCCAAAGTCATATAAAAAAGATGATGGCAAAGAGTTAGTATTTTGGCATCTTACAACACGAGAAACTAAAATACAAAAAAAAGTTGGTAACAGATGGATTGTAGAGAAAGAGAGACTACCCGATTATCGCAGGTCTGAAAGATTGGTTTGGATAAAAAAGATAATTGAAAATCATACTCATACGAAAATAAAACTTTTTTACTATAAGGAACAGACTAATCTAGTTAGACTTTATCTTTGGGCTTTTGATGAAGATTTTATTGTTATACTTGAAAAATTGGGTAAAAGTTCAAGTTATTTAGTTACTTCATTTTATGTAGATAAAAATTATAATCGCGACACTTATCATAAAAGATACGATGATTATATAAATAAAAAAGATAAAGATTTAGAAAATTGTGAGTGGTTTTAAAAATGGTCGCTTATTATCAACCGAGCGAGTGGCGGCTATCTCTTGATACTCAATGGTATCTGAGCGGTGTGATTGTATTGTAATTACCTTTAAAGCTTTGTTATAAAGCTCAAATAATTTATGATAAACTCAATAAAAATAAAAGAGTACATAATCGACGAGGGCATTGTTACAAAGGATATGGAAAATAAATAGTATAAAAATGACCTAACTACCTATCCGAAGAAGCCTCCTTTGGAGTCTTGTCAGTAGCTAGGAACCTTTATGAAATAATAGCAAAAAAGAGAATTTTTTGGATGAAGAATAAAAAATAATTTCAATTTGTCATACTTTTTAACAAGTAAATTTAAAAATGGTAGTATTAAGAAAAAAGTCATTGGAGCTTAAATGAAAACTATAACATCACATCAAAGTCATCAAACATTTGAAGATATAAAACAGATAGATAGTAACGGTGTAGAATTTTGGTACGCAAGAGCACTTGCAAAAGTACTTGAATATAGTGATTTTAGAAACTTTACAAAGGTAATCGACAAAGCAAAAGAAGCATGTGCAAATAGCGGTTTTGAAGTAGCAGACCATATCGTTGAAGTCAACGAGATGGTTAACATCGGCTCTGGTGCATCAAGAGAGGTGGAGTCTTTTGCACTCTCAAGATATGCTTGTTACTTAATCGTACAAAATGCAGACCCTAGCAAGAGAGTTGTAGCCAACGGACAGACTTATTTCGCACTCCAAACAAGAAAAGCAGAACTCCAAGACGATGAAAAATTTGCACAGTTAAAAGAGGAAGAAAAAAGATTATTTTTAAGAAATGAGCTCAAAGAACACAACAAACAGCTAGTAGAAACTGCTTTTAATGCAGGAGTAGAGTCAAACCTTGATTTTGCAATATTTCAAAATCATGGGTACAAAGGTTTGTATGGTGGACTTGATACCAAAGATATTCATGTAAAAAAAGGACTTAAAAAATCTAAAAAGATTTTAGACCACATAAGAAGCACAGAACTAGCCGCCAATCTTTTTCGTGCTACACAAGCAGAAGAAAAACTCAAACGAGACAACATCAAAGGTAAAACAAATGCCAATCAAACACACCATGAAGTTGGTAAAAAAATAAGACAAACCATCAAAGAGCTAGGCGGTACAATGCCAGAGAATTTACCAAGCCCAGAAAAAAGCGTGAAGAGTATAGAAAAATAGCAGATGAAATTAGAAAAGAAAAAGGCTTGATGATGACTGCAAATACTATACAAACACTTACCTCTGATTTTGAATCGTTTGTAAATAAGACAGATGAAAATGTAGAATTTTGGTTGGCTAGAGACTTGCAACATCTTTTGGGATATACAAAATGGGACAATTTTAAAAATGTAATTCTAAAAGCAAAAACGGCTTGTGAAGTATCAGGGCATGACATAGATGATCATTTTGCCGAGGTCGGGAAAACGATAGAAATGCCTAAAGGTGCGACAAAAGAAGTAGATGACTTAATGCTCACGAGATTTGCATGTTATCTCATAGCACAAAATGGTGATAGCAAAAAAGAGCAGATTGCTTTTGCTCAAACTTATTTTGCCATTCAAACGAGAAAAGCTGAATTGATAGAACTGAGACTCCTTGAAAATGAAAGGGTTCAAACACGACAAAAGTTAGTAGAAACAGAAAAAGAGTTGTCAAAGGTTATTTTTGAACAAACTGGTGGCAACCAAAACTTTGCAATTATTAGAAGTAAGGGAGACCAAGCACTTTTTAATCATACAACGGCACAAATGAAAGCTAAATATAAAATCAAAGATACAAAACCTTTGGCGGATTTTATGCCGACAATACTTTTAAAAGCTAAAGATTTTGCAACAGAAATAACCATACATAATACTAAACAAAATGGTATGAAAACAGAAAGTCAAATATCAACTGAACATGTAGTAAATAACAAAGCTGTACGAGAAACACTTATATCGCGAGGAATTACACCTGAAAATCTTCCAGCGGAAGAGGATGTAAAAAAAGTTGAAAGAAAATTACATACAGAGGATAAAAAAGTTTTAAAAAATGTTGATAGACTTCATAAAGGTACGACCAAGTAAAATATTAGACAAAATATTTTTTGTCTAATAGAATGACAAAATAAATATTGTCAAAATAGAGAAAAAAGCATAGCAAAAGAGACTTCAAAATTGGAAATGTCAATTCTAAAATGAAATCTTGACTTGTTGTATTGAATCAGTTACAATTTTACCGTGAATATCACTTTTCTGTTGAGACAATGGAGCGGTAAACAAAAGGTCGGGGGAAGTCATGAGCCTCCGACCTTTTTTTTTACCCTCCAAAGTTTCAACCGAAGGGGGTTCTTTATGGATAAGATGGTATTCACATTATTTCTTATGTGCATCTTTGCACCGTTGTTGCATTAGCTTCGACGCCAAGGGGTTTTGCCCCTTGCCCCCTTAGTTTTAAAAACTACAAATTCAACTTCTTTTATCATAAAAAATAATCCATACTTACATACTTTCTAAGAGCTAGAACAACTCTTGCATAATCACTTTTAAGAAATGATTGTAGCTGCATGAAGCAAGGTCATTTGAATTCCTAAACAAACTATTATATAAGGAGCTAAAATGAGCTGTAGTTCAAGCAATCCTAGTGAGTCTTTTCTGCCACAGGATATTCAAGAGAAAATCCACAATCATCCCTGTTATTCGGAGGGTGCACACCATCATTATGCGAGAATTCATGTCGCTGTTGCTCCAGCGTGTAACATCCAATGTAACTATTGTAACCGTAAATATGACTGTTCTAACGAGAGCCGCCCAGGGGTTACGAGTGAGAGATTAAGCCCAGAAGAAGCGGCTAAAAAAGTAATGTTTGTTGGCGGAGAGGTAAAAAGACTCAGCGTTCTTGGTATCGCGGGACCTGGTGATGCTTTGGCAAATCCTAAAAAAACATTTGAGACATTTCGACTTGTGCGTGAGAAGGCATCGGATTTGAAACTTTGTCTCTCTACAAACGGTTTGGAACTTCCAAAATTTGTCGATGAGATGGCAAAATACAACATTGACCATGTGACTGTGACAATCAACAGCGTCGATGAAACAGGCTTCATCGGCTCAAAAATCTACCCGTGGATTTTTTACAACAACAAACGCATCTATGGAAAAGAGGCTTCAAAAATACTTTTGGAGCGTCAACTTGAAGGGATGAAAAAATGTGTTGAAAAAGGGATTCTCATCAAAGCAAACTCTGTTTTAATTCCTGGAATAAACGATAAACATCTCGTAGAAGTTTCTAAAAAGCTCAAAGAAATTGGTGTGTTTTTACATAACATTATGCCGATTATCTCAGAGCCAGAGCATGGAACTGCATTTGGACTTGGCGGTGTGCCAAGTGCGACAGATCAGCAACAGATGGAAGTGCAAGAGGCATGTGGAATGGATATGAAACTCATGCAACATTGTCGTCAATGCCGTGCAGATGCGGTTGGACTTATCGGTGAGGACAGAGGACAAGAGTTTACAAAAGATGTTTTTAGTTCTATGAGTTTTGATGATTTAGAAGACCATTACAACATCAAAGCACGACAAGAGTCTCAGGCAAAAATCGAAGAGTTTAGATTCTTTTTAGACAAAGCAAACGAAAGAGTGAGAAAAGAAAAAGCAGAGCTCAGTAGCAGTGGCGAGACGATTTTGGTCGCAGTGACAACGGCGGGTGAGGGGATGATAAACCAACATTTCGGGGCAGTTCGCGAATTTCTCATCTATGAAGCGGGAGACAAAGGGATACGATTTATTCATCACCGTAAACTCGATTATGAGTACTGTGCAGGACCAGACGGAGCAAATCCTATGGAGCCGATTTTGGCAAAACTCAAAGATTGTAAGCTTATTTTAACAGCGAAAATCGGAGGATGTCCGCAAGATGATTTGGCTAAAGCTGGACTTATTGCAGACCAAAGTTATGCAAACCAGCCGATAGAAGTTTCTGTTTTAAGAGCGACACGAAAGTATTTTAACCTGAGTGAAATCCATGCGACAGATACGGAAAGTTCGGTGCTGTTGAAGGTTTCGTAGGAGTAAAAAATGGCACTCATAAACGACACAACACTCCGTGATGGCGAACAAGCTCCTTTTGTGGCATTTAACACAAAGGAAAAACTCGCAATCGCTTCACATTTAGTGGCATGTGGAGCGGATGAACTTGAAATCGGAATTCCTGCCATGGGAAAAAAAGAGCAAGAAGATATCAAAGAACTTCTCAATCTCGGTCTAAACACTCGCATGATGAGTTGGAACCGTGCAAAAATGAGTGACCTTGAAGCTTCTTTGGCATGTGGAATCAAAGCGGTGGATTTGTCCATTCCCATCTCAGATATTCTCATAGATGTGAAGTTTGGCAGTAATAAAACTCTTATGTTGCGTGAACTTGAGAGAGTAATTATAGAAGCAAAACGCGAAGGGCTTTTTGTCTGTATCGGCGGAGAAGACAGTTCACGAGGTTCTTTAGAATTTATGAAAGAGGTTATGACTTTAGGCGTGGCATGTGGAGCGGATAGATTTCGTTACTGTGACACGGTTGGCATACTCACACCTACGAAAACTTACAAAAATGTAAGTGACTTGGTATCGCTGGATTTACTTCCTATTGAGATGCACACGCATAACGATTTTGGACTTGCGAGTGCGAATGCTTTGAGTGGAATTGACGCTGGGGCTGTGAGCGTAAATACAACTGTCATAGGGCTTGGCGAGAGAGCTGGGAATGCTTCGTTTGAGCAGATTTCTATGGCGCTCAAACATATTTATGGACAAAATCGTTCTATTGATACTTACGAGATGAAAAATCTCGCACGGTTAGTTGCCGAAGCCGCGGGTGTGAGCCTCTCTTTAACCGCTCCCATTATTGGTGAGAGGATTTTTTCGCATGAGAGTGGTATCCATGCGGATGGAATGATGAAAAATGGTTCTGCGTATGAGCCATTTGGTGCGGAAGAGGTAGGAACTGCTAGAGAATTTCCTATAGGAAAGCACTCGGGAACTGGGACGATTTTGTACCATCTTAAAAAACTTGGTATTCATGCGGAAAAGAACGCACTCCAAGGTTTGCTCCCACTCATTCGTGAGATTGTCACTTCGCGTAAACGGGTGCTGAGTAACATTGAACTTGTGAAAATGTATAGAGAGTTTGTCTATTGAGGGCATGTGGAAATAAATTAAAGCTAAGGAGAAAAAAATGACTCGCTCCCAAGTCTTGTATGCATTCCCAATGAGGACATTGGGAACGAGGGAAATGACGAATCAATCTTTGGTTTGTAAAAAGTCCATTAAAATTAAAATAGGAGAAAAAAATGAGTGAAGATATGAAAGAGTTAAAAAAAGAGTTGGCAAAACTTAAAAGAATCGCTATGGAGATAGCTTCAGAGATACATGACATAGTTGAAGATACAATTTGGACAAACCATGTGAAGCTTCCAGAGCTAAGTAAAAAACTTTACGATGCTGTCGAAGAGGCAAATACTTTTAAAGAAAAATACGCTCTATAAAACGCTCTATAAAACGCTTTTATGCGAGGTAGATAATGAAAACTAAAGAACAAATCCTTGAAATGGAAATTTGCGAGTGCGGAGCAAAAAATGTCGCACAGGCAATTGAAATCTTTGGGGATACGGCATTGCCCTATAAAAAAGCAAAAAAACTCGTCACTGAATGCAATAAAAGTTGCTGTAGAGTTGCTTTGATGAAGGTGTATGATATGAATCTTTTTGGTCATTTTGATTATGATGAGATTGCGTATTTGATTGAGCAGAGGTTAGAGAGGTTGAAGCATTTGAGTGAGGGAATGGAATAATGTATAACTATGAATGGGACAGACTCAGAACTTGGCTCGGTCAATATGGTGCGATTGATGAAAACATTACAAAACCAGAGGAGATTACACGCATAGATTTGAGTGGAAATTCTCTTAAAACGCTTCCTAGTAATTTTGCTCTTCTTTCGCATCTTAGTATTTTAGATATTCGCAGAAACAGCTTTGAAGTTTTGCCAGAAGTCTTGGGCAGTTTAGCACTTCGTTTTTTAAATGCAAGTGGTAATAAACTCAGTGATGTCTCTATTTTGAGTAAATGTCAGCAAATCCGAGTCTTAGATTTAAGTGCAAACGCTCTCAAAGAGATACAATTTTCTTTTTTGCCTGAACTAAGAAGTATAAATCTCTCAAGTAATTTTTTAAAAGATATTGGAGCTTTCCTTCCCTCTTTAGCAAATGCTGTGAGAGTCAATCTAAACAATAATCTTATAGAAAATATTCCAACTTCTATCGGCTCTTTAACTGCTTTAGAAGAGATAGAGATGATAGACAATCGTCTCAAAACTATCGATGAAGCTTTTTTCAAATTGAAAGTGACAAATGTAAATCTTAGCTCAAATAGGCTAGTTTCTCTGCATCTTCACACTTTAGAGAGTTTAGAAGTTTTGACCCTTGATGAAAATCCTTTTAAATCAGTGACTTTTTCAAAGAATTTTGCACCTTTATTAAAAGAATTTTCGTGTGATAGTTGTAGTTTAGAAGAGTTTTTACTTCCTCCATCTGCTTCACTTGAAGTACTTTGTTACTCATCAAACTCTATTGTGGAAGTGCCAAAAGAAATAAGTTGTTATACACAACTTCAAGAACTCGATATTGATGCAAATAAAATCACAGATTTACCCGATACTCTTGCAAATATCGCAACACTCCAAACACTCTATGCCAAAGGAAATCCATTGAATCCACATGCCAAAAAAGTTATAGCTATTTTAGATCCTGAGATTTGTGACTTAAATATGAAGTCAGGTATTACCATAGAAACAGCAAAAGAGGAAGATTTAAAAGAGATGGCGGAGTTACTTGGTGTTTTATTTGCCATAGAATCTGACTTTACTATAGATTTTGAGAAACAATATGCTGGACTTAAGCAACTTCTCTCGTACGAAGGAAGTAATCTTCTTGTTGCAAAACATGAAAATCATGTAGTTGGAATGCTTACGATGCAAAGATTAATTTCAAGTGCTGAGGGGAGTTTCATCGGGCAACTTGAAGATTTGGTAGTCAAAGAAGAGTACAGAAAAATGGGAGTTGGGAGTCGTCTGATAAACAAAATGCGCGCTTTAGCTCAGGAATATGGATATAAACGCATTCAACTCGCAGCAGATATCAACAATGAAAATGCTCTTCAATTTTACACAAGACGCGGACTGAAACGGACACATTTAAGTATTTATCATTATCTTATTCCGTGATTTCTAGAACAAAATGTTTCCACATGTGCGGTGAGCAAAGCGAGGAAATCTCTAGGAGTACCGACATTAATAAAGTTCTTGCAATACTTAGATCCTGAATCAAGTTCAGGATGACGAAAGCTCATGTACTCGGTCATTCCGAACTTGATTCGGAATCTAGTTTAAGAACTCTAATCTATAAAATCAAACAGCCATAATGGTATTTTTTTCTTGTTTGTACTACTGTCAATATCAAGTGCCAAATAACTCTCTTGGACATTTTTTATTTGAGTAAAAGTTTTATTTTTTCCACCAATTTCAAAAATATGTCCATTAACAATAAAGTCTCCTACATCACTATAATAGGCATTTTTCAAACTATTTACAAAAAAAGTTTCTCTTATGGTTCCAATATCTGCTTTTATTTGTAGGTCGTTTGAGAGCGCAAATAAAATATTGGTGTTTGAGAAGAAAAGCTTTTCTGGTTTGCGTGACTCTTTTTTGGAAAACTTTTTCACAGTTGTAAAAAGACCTGTTTTATTTAAAATATCAAGGTATGTGTAGAGTGTTGGCTCACTTATTTTAAGTTCTTTAGAGAGAGAATCTATGACTACTTTATAAGGTGTTTGTGCGGCTACAATTTTATACATCAACTTTTTAAAGACATCAAGAGACTCAAACTTTATTTTATTTGTAGAGGGAATATCTTCATAAATGATTTTTTCAAGAGAGTTATAAAGTTTTGCGTAGTAATTCTCCTCATTTTTACTACTGAGAAAATAGGGGTAACATCCCATTTTTAAATAATTTGTAAATTGTTTATAAAGTGTAGGATGTTTTGTAATCAACTCATACGAGAGTGTGACATGATTTTCAAGTATCTCTTCAAAAGTAAAAGATGACAATGTTACACCATTTTTTATCTCAAAATACTCTTTAAAGCTTAGTTTGTCGAGTTCTTTGATTAAAATTCGTCTGCTTAAATCGTAACTTTGCATCAATATATTGAGCATTGATGAGCCACTTATACGGATAATTAAATCAGGGAAAAAGTCATAAATATTTTTAACATGTCCAGCCCACTCTCTAAATCTATGCACTTCATCAATCACAACTATGCGTCCGCCTAGTTTATAAAACTCTTCAACAATTTCAATGATGCCAAAATTAACAATGCTCATATCATCCGCACTAAAATAGAGGGCTTCATCAAGGTTAAATTGCTTGATGTACTGTAAAAGGAGAGTTGTCTTTCCAACACCTCTTGAACCAATAAGCCCAATGAGGCGTTCATCGCTGTTGATGAAATGATACTCTTTACGAACATAATCAACATTTTCTAAAGAAGAAACTAATCTTCTTTGCTTTTCTTGAAGTGCATTTAGCATAATTTAACCTTTTTGTAAAAGTGTAGTTTAACAAAATATTTGTTTTTAGTAAAGTAGTTATTTTATTTAACTCTAAGTGAATGAACTAAAATTTTCCACATGCCGTATTTCTTGAAATTTTTTATTAGGGTTCCTGCAAATCTAAGATTGCTTCGTCGTTCCTCCTCGCAATGACCGTCATTGCGAACGAAGTGAAGCAATCTAAAAAGAGAGTTTTGCAAGAAGTCTATTGGATAAGAATTTTTATTTGATAGAGCAAAATGTATTATTGTATAAAAATAGAACAAAATAGTGTATATTAAATAGAATAATAAAAAGTATAATTTTATAACTTACTAAAAAGACAAAACGATGAAACAGAATTTTAATTTTAAACAAAAACAATTGCCAAGACTTTCTATGCAGACTTGGCTGCCATTATTACAGTGCTCGTTAAGTGATTTGGAAAAGCATATACAGGTTATAACAAATGAGAACCCATGTCTTGAGGTTAAATCTGGTTTTGAGGTTTCTGAAGGTTCTTCTGAGAAATCTCACTTTGCATACTTAGAGTCACAAAATCGTGTTTCAAATAGTTCAAGTGATGATATTGAGTGGATGAGCGTATCCAACGAGTCGCTCTATGAAAAACTGGATTTTCAAATTTCTGCACCGCTTTTTCCGACACCGATTTCACAAAAGATAGCGCATCAAATCATTATGTACATCAATGAAGAGGGATATTTTGATGGTGATATTAATGAAATCGCACAACAAACAGGCACGGATGCCCACAAAGTAGAGCAGATTCGTCAACGATTTGCTTATTTAGAGCCTTCAGGTGTTGGAGCAGTGGACTATAAAGAATCGTTTTTATTTCAGTTAAATGATTATACTCTTGATGATGAATTAAGCATCTTGATGAGCGCACTCATTATCCAGTTTGATAAGATTGAAAAGTTTATGAATCATCCGAGAATCCATGATGCAAAAGAGGTGCTCAAACATCTTAAAAATCCTCCTGCAATTGCCTATATGGAAGATGAAAAACAGATTTTGCCAGACATGTTTATAGAGTTTAAAGAGGGTGATTTTATTATAAAAATAAACCACGATTTCTATCCTGATTTGATGGTGCACCAGATTGATAAATATGACAACTTCGCAAAGCAGAAGTTCAAAGAGGCGAGGGAACTTGTTAAACTTTTGGATTTGCGTAAAGCGACACTCTATAACATCGGGATAGTTCTTATTGAAAAGCAATATACATTTTTTATGGGTGGTGCACTAAAACCTCTTAGACTTCAAGATGTAGCGGATGAGCTTGGTTTCAACGAGTCAACTATTTCAAGAGCTATAAGTGATAAATATTTAGAGTGTGAGCATGGTGTATTTGCATTTAAAGACTTCTTTTCAAACTCGATAGGCGATGTTTCAACCTCTGAGATTAAAAGTTTTATGCAAAGATTGGTTCAAAGTGAAGATAAAGAAAATCCCTTTAGCGACAAGTATCTGCATGAAAAAATTGAGGAGCGTTTTGGGGTGCAGATGGTTCGCCGCTCCATTGCAAAATATCGGCAAGAGCTGGATATTCCATCTTTTAAAGAGAGAATATTTCTTTATAAACTGACAATGCTTTGATTAAACTTCTTGCAGAACTAAGATTGCTTCGTCGTTCCTCCTTGGCACATGACGGTCATTGCGAGCAAAGCGAAGCAATCTAAAATACGAGTTTTGTAAGAAGTCTATTTATGTAAATATTTTTAGTATAGAAATTGTATGTTGGCATGTGGAAATTCTAAATTTCCACATGCCAGCTGCTAGATTTTCAATTTTTACTTAACTCGCTGGTGTATCTATAATTGTGAAGTAGCTCTCATTTGTACTTTTATTTTTGTTTATGTTTGATTGCGTAAGTGCCGCTTCGTTTTTTTCACCTGTTCGGATGCGTTCTACTTCAAGAATATTTGTAACCCACATTTTCCCAGCTCCGTGACCTAAATCTTGCGTATTAGCCCTAATTGCTTCTTTTGCACTCTCTTTGTATTCATCGTTTGAGAGAATGATTTCTATTTTTACTTTTGGGTAAAGGTCTGGAGTTCCACCCTCTTCGATGAAGCCTATGCCACCTTTTCCAAAAACATCGATAACCGTAATTCCTTCGATTTTTCTTTCGCTGAGGTCATGTAAGACATCATTGAGACAGATTTTGTTAAATATTGCAGTAAGTTGGTACATGTGAATCCTTTTGAAACCTAAATTTAAAAGTTCACTTGCAAGTTTTGTTCTAGGAGATGGTTTGGCGTGACAAATTTGTAGTTATTTTTTTACTTTGATGTCCGCCGTCTTGGCGCGAAACTAATTCATTCATATTTGCACCGCCGATGAGGTAAGCGTCACCAAAACCAAAGATAGCTTAACTTAATGGCAGTGCCTTTCCAGAGACTGTGAAAGGTGGAACAAGTAAGGTGGAACGAGTAAGCCGTTAGGCTAAAAATTCAGCAATACGCTCTGTTGGGCGACCAATAATTGCACATCCATTTTTTATGAGAATAGGTCTTTCAATGAGCTTTGGATTTTTTGCCATTGCTGCTATAAGCACATCATCACTCGTCTCTTCTTGAAGTTTTAACTCTTTATAAAGTTCTTCATTTGTACGCATTAAATCTCTAGGTAAAATATTTAAAAGTTTGAGTACATCTTTTATCTCTTGTACATTTGGAGTAGATTCTAAGTATTTTACAACTTCAACTTTTGAATTTGTTTGTTCCAAAATTTCCAAAGCTGCACGAGATTTTGAACACTGCGGGTTGTGCCAAATAATAATTTTGTTCATAATTTATATCCTTGTTTTTTTGGAATTTTACAATACTTTTCTAAGAGCAGCCCTTGATGCCTTATCTACTAAAGTGAAAATATTATCTATTTCATCTTTTTTGCTATTTTTTATATGACCTTTGATTTTAATAAATTTTGATTCCGTTAAATCCATGTTTTTATAAAATTCTTTATAAAGTTCATGATTTTTTATGAGTTTATTTGTTCTTGAAATGTAGTGATTCTTTTCAAAACCTTCCCTTCTATCACTTAAGCCTATAATATTTTGACAATCGGTATAAACGATAATTTTAAAATTTTCTAAATCAATTTCACTCAAAGCCCATAGCAGGGTCTCTAACTCTAATTTGGTTGAAGAGGTGTTTTCAAATCTCTTCGTTTTGATATCTTCGATTTGCAGATTACTGGAGAGTTTATCTTCATCCATAACTAAATAAGCTCCATAACCAATATTTGTCTTTGGATTTACACTTCCATCTGTAAATAACAAAATTGTCGGTCTATTTGTGTTTTTACTCATCATACTAATCTCTTTTATTTGGTAATTTATTTCATGGTATTATGAATTTTTAAAATTGGCGAATCATTATACTTCGTTGTCTTCTCGTTTCACCTTTTACAAGCTAAAATACACATCACAAAAACAGCTATCAAAATTTTTAGCCCATCCAATAATCGCATGATTTTCATATCAGTATATATTTAATTTTTATTGGCATGTGGAAGTTTTATGAAGTTGTAATTGAAGTAGGTATTTCAGCTTGTAAAAGGTGGAACGAGCAAATCTAGTTTCTATTTTTCCAATAGTTTGGTTTTCTGTTGAGTTGCATAACCGCTAAAAAAACAATCTCATTATCTCTTTGATAATAGATTATGCCAAATGGAAATCTATTTGTTAAGCATCTTCTTATATCTGCATCTAATTTTTGCCAAGAAGTTGGAAATTCTAATATTCTTTGAGTTGTTTGATAGATTTCATAGGCAAATTCTGAACCGAGATTTTGTTTACACTCCTCATAATAATCAACTGCATCATTGAGTATTTTATTTATGAATTTAATCTTTTAGAAATTTTTTTAAAAACTTCATCACCATCGACTAAAGTTACAGAGTGAGATTCAATCTCATTTTTTTCTTTTATTTGCTTTTTGTATCCAAAGCTCATCTATTAAAGTGTTTGAAGGAGTTATACTTGCCAATATTTTATCGACAATTTTCGTTTTTAAATCTATCGGTAAAATATCTATCTCATCAAAAAGCTGTTCTTGTCTCAAGGCTAACATAAAAATCCTTTTGTTAAATCTGTGCACAATTTTAGCAAAATAATATATAGAATTTACCAATCAATTTTTCTCTTGGCATTGCTATACTAAAAGCAAACCGTCATCGAGTCGGCGTGAAGCAATCTAAAAGTGGGTTGCACAAGAAATGATTATTTTAAAAAAGATGGAGATACATTCATATGAGTGTAATTACTTAAAGATTCTAGTGTTTTAAGCTAAATAAATAGTCAAAATATTTCATTTTTCAATGATTTAATTATTTAAACAAACATTTTTTTGTTCGTTTATTTAGTAAATATCAAGCTGTTTGATATATAATGTTCGCTGAATTAATAGTTATAAATTAAGTTACAGGAGTATATTCTGGATTTAGACCTTGGGCAGCGAATCATTAAAATTCGAGAAAGAATTGTTTCGAATTTTACACAAGAAAATTGGGAAGAAATCGGTTTGCTTACTGGTTTTTCTGATTTGATTAAAGGGCATAAACGATTATTAAGAAGTTTAAGCTGGGGTGATGAAGATTATTCTGGGAATGTATTAAATGTTCTCAGCGGTATAGCTTCTCAAAATGAAAGTGCTTTAAATATTTTTGATACTTATTTGAATGAAAAATTTGAGGAAGAGACACATTATATTTCAGCAAAACCATCTGCAATTAAAATAACTTTTGCTCCAAATGTATTTGAAATACCCAATACTCCAGTTGAACATGACTTAATTGCAGTCATGATGCCATTTGATTCATCTTTGAAAGCAGTTTATGAAGCTATTAAAAACTCATGTAAAGATACAACCTATAGAGTATTAAGAGCAGATGATATTTGGGAAAATAGCACGATTATCCAAGATATATTTAGCTTAATTTATAGGTCTTCTATTGTAATCGTGGATTTTACTGGCAAGAATCCAAATGTGATGTATGAAACTGGAATTGCACATACTCTTGGAAAGTTAGTTATCCCTATATCACAATCAATGGATGATGTACCATTTGATATGAGGCATCATAGATTTTTGAAATATTATCCAAATGCCCAAGGTATAAAAGATTTAACAAAAGCACTTAAAGAAAAACTCAAACAAGTAAGTGCGTAATAAACTAAAGGAGACCAATCAAAAGTTTTTTGATTGGTCTCTTTTAATTTTAACTAACTAGCAAAGATAAAATATGGAAAACTTTGAAGATTTAACTGAATTAAAAAATATGCTACATCTTAAAGAAAAACAATATGAAGAATTAAATCAATACTTAGATAAACTTTCAATAAGAGAATATAATGAGTTATTGAAAGAAGAAGATGATTTTATCAAGGAAAATAAGGTAAGTTATAATCCAGATGATGAAAGTGATACATCTTATATATTTGAAGAAATGATTTATGAATCACTTATATCTCAGTATCCATCAGGATTAAATATACTTGAAGATGAAATAGAAGATTTAGAAAATAAAATTAAAGAGGGAGAAGAAGGTGTTTTGATGAATATAGAACAAGAAATAAAAGATTTAGCAAAAAAATATGCAGATAATCTAAAAAGTAAAATTGATGACAGAACGGAAGAGATGAAGAATGATGATAAGGCACATTACTTGGTTTATCAAGTTTTAGGAGTAACAGATGAAGAGGGTCATTTAATTGATTTATATCAGAATAAAGGACGATTTTTATATAAATATGCAGGTTCTTTTTTAGAAGATGCTACAAAACTGTGCTTTTTACATAAATTTCCTGAATCAGCTACAACAAAAATAGCAAATACTTTAGGAACACGACCAAAAACTTTTGAAATTGATTGTTTAGAAGGTAATAATGCAATAGAAATAAAATGGAGAGATGCTACAACTGATGGTGACCATATAACAAAAGAACATACAAGAATTAGAGTAATTCATGCCGCAGGTTATACTCCTATTAGAGTAATGTTTTATTATCCTAATCGTGAACAAGCAATGAAAATTCAGAGCACATTAGAAACTCTTTATAAAGGTATTGAAGGTCATTATTACTATGGGGATAGTGCTTGGGAATATGTAAAAGATAGAACGAGTATTGATTTAAAAAATATTTTAGAAAAAATCGCAAAAGAAAACTTTGGAGTATAAATTTGGAAAAAGTTTTACTAGGGGATTGTTTAAAGCTTTTAAAAAAGTTTGAAAATAATAGCATTGATTTAATATATTTAGATCCACCATTTTTTACCAATAAAGTACAAAAATTAAAAACAAGAGATGGAAGTAAAGAATTCTCATATAAAGATATTTGGAAAAGCAATGAGGAATATGCAGAGTTTCTGTATTACAGGTTCATTGAATTGAAAAGGGTACTAAAAGATACAGGAAATATTTTTGTTCATTGTGATAAAAATTCTACACATATTGTTAAAACTCTTTTAGATGATGTTTTTGGGTTAGAACAATTTCAATCCGAAATTATTTGGTATTATAAAAGATGGTCAAATTCACGAAAGGGATTATTGCCTTCACACCAAACTATATATTTTTATTCAAAAACTAAAGATTTTAAATTTAAAACTCTTTACAATAATTATTCAGAAACGACAAATGTAGACCAAATTTTACAAAAAAGAATTAGAAATAACAATGGTAAAACTGTCTATGCAAGAGATGAAAATGGAAATACAATAAACAGTGATATTAAAAAAGGTGTTCCTTTGAATGATGTTTGGGAAATACCATATTTAAACCCAAAAGCCAAAGAGAGAGTTGGTTATCCAACACAAAAGCCAATTTTATTATTGGAACGAATTATTGAAATAGCATCCAATGAAGGAGATATAGTACTCGATCCATTTTGTGGTAGTGGGACAACTTTAGTTGCAGGAAAACTGAAAAAAAGAAAAGTTATTGGTATGGATATTTCAGAGGATGCAATTAAGTTAACAAATTCAAGATTGGATAATCCTATCAAAAGCGAATCAAATCTATTACAAAAAGGGAAGGATGCATATAATAATGTTGATAGTCAAGTTGAAAAATTTTTGCATGATATAGAATATGTTCCTGTTCAAAGAAATAGCGGAATAGATGCAATATTAAAGGAAACATATCAAAATAGTCCAATATTAGTTCGTATTCAGAAAGAGCATGAAACTATCGAAGAAGCAATAAAACAACTAAGTAAAGCAGTCAAAGTTAAGCGTTCTAAGAAATCATTTTTAATAAGAATAAATGATATAAAATTATTATTTGAGCTTGATACGGTGGATCATACAATAGAAATTATCAATTCAACCTCTTATGGATTTAAAGAAATTTTAAACAATGCAAATACTTAAAAGGACACACATGTCAATACCTCCATTTTTTATCAAAGAATTATATGCTCTAGGGTTTAACTAAAATCTTTCAATTTGCAATATATTTAATTGTGGCAAATATAAATGGCTAAGATACATAATTGAAATATAGGGTTTCCAGTTTCACCTTTCCCAATAAAAAACAGCCATCAAAATTTTCAACCCATCCAATCATCATATTCCAATAACATCCTTTAAAGTTTTTCAACAAGAACAAAAATTGCAATAGCTTCATTAAAGATTTAGATTACAAAAGTGAGGGTTCTATGGCAAGAGATAGTTTAATCGGTGGTGCACTTTGGGAAGAGTACTCACTGGAAGTACAAAGAAGAATGAATGAACCTACCAATATGGGCGAAATAACTGAGGCACAAAAGGGCGATAATGAGCTGATTATCGCGGATTTTGGTGCTGAGAGTTGTGGGGATGCAGTTCGATTGTATTGGCTCATTGATCCAAAAACTGACACGATTGTAAGTAGTAAGTTTAAAAGTTTCGGTTGTGGCACTGCCATAGCATCTTCAGACATGATGGCGGAACTTTGTATGAGTAAAACTGTCGATGAAGCCCTTAAAATCACAAACATAGATGTAGAAAAAGCTCTCAGAGATGAGCCAGATATTCCCGCAGTTCCAGGGCAAAAAATGCACTGTTCTGTTATGGCGTACGATGTTATCAAAAAAGCAGCTTCCATCTACAAAGGCGTAGACATGGAGAGTTTAGAGAGTGAATTTATCATCTGTGAGTGTGCTAGAGTTTCTCAAGATACACTTATGGAAGTGATAAAACTGAACAAATTAACTACGATTGAAGAGATTATTGACTACACCAAGGCAGGTGGATTTTGTAAATCGTGTATCAAACCTGGGGGACATGAGAGAAAAGATGTTTATTTGGTAGATTTGCTTTTAGAGGTCAAAGAGGCAAAAGAAGCAGAAGAAAAAAGCCGTAAAATCATTGAAGCAAAAGGAGATGGAACATTCCTCTCGATGGGACTTGTACAGAAAATTAAAGCGGTTGAATCTATTTTAGAAGAGTACATCCGTCCGACACTCAAAGCCGATGGCGGGAATGTGGAACTTATGGATATTCAAGACAACGGTGGAGTTTTTGATGTTCTTATCAAATATCAGGGCGAATGTATGAGTTGTTCGATGAACACAACAACAACACTTGCTGGTATAGAAGATATGCTCAAGTTCAAACTCAAAGCACCATTAAAAGTGATAGTGACATAATGAAAACTTACGCAACCAAAGAGGGAACTTTTGGTTATTTAAAGCAGTTTCCTAAATATAGCAAAGATTTTTATCGTTTTGATGGCGATGTTTTTGTCTCTTCGCTTGGACTTGGTACATTTCGCAAAGAGCCTTACCGTGAAGAGAATTATGTTGTGAATTACAAAGAGTCTGTAAAAATGGCACTCTTAAATGGAATGAATCTTATTGACACCGCTATAAATTATCGTTACCAAATAAGTGAGAGAGAAATTGGCGAGGCACTTCAAGAGCTTTTTGAGGAGAAAAAAGTTTCAAGAGAGCAGGTCGTCATCACTTCAAAAGCGGGTTTTTTACCGCTTGATTTTCCGTTTCCTGAAAATCCCTACCAATGGATTGAAGAGAATGTTTTAAGTAGCGGACTTGCGACAAAAGAGGACATTATTGTTGACCAACATTGTATCGCTCCTGCGTATTTGCGTTGGAGTGTGGAGCAGAGCCTTCAAAACTTACAACTTAAAACTATTGATATTCTGTTTTTGCATAATCCTGAAATGCAACTCGGCTACATTGACTATAAAACACTCAAAAAACGAATCAAAAAAGCGTTTGAACTTTTTGAAAAACTGGTAAAAGAGGGCAAAATCCGCCACTATGGGATAGCGTGTTGGAATGGATTTTTGTACGATGAGACGCATACAGAGTATCTTTCACTCAAAGATATGGTCGAAATAGCAGTGGAAGTTGGCGGAAAAGAGCATCACTTTAAGTATATTCAGTCACCTTATAACATCGCAAAATCGGATGCGTATAACTTCTCAAACCAAAAAGCACCTGATGGAAAATACTACACGCTCATGCAAATGGTGCAAGGGTATGGGCTAAAAATGATGGCGTCCTCTTCGCTTCTTCAGGCAAATATTTTTCAAAGAAAGTTTGACGCGAGAGTGGGCGAACTTCTCGGCACGAGTGAGTTAAACGATGTGGCAAGTGCGTTGCAGTTTGCAAGGATGGGAAATGTCGTGAGTGCCTTGTTTGGTGCGGTCAATCCTCGGCATGTGGAAGATAACCTGATGTTGGCGTACATACCAAATACACCACAACAAAATCTTACACAACTCTTCGGAGGCAAAAATGTTGTATGACATTATTGTAGTTGGGAGTGGAATTTCAGGGCTTTATGCGGCACTTTATGCAAAAAAGTCGGGACAAAATGTCGCCGTGCTTACCAAAGGAAATCCATTCCGCTCCAACTCGGCAGTTGCTTCTGGTGGAATCAATGCAGTTTTAAATTTTACACAGGATGATTCTGTGTCCCGTCATGTAAAAGATACAGTGGATGGTGCAGATGGCTTGTCACATCTGCGAAATATTGAGGGCATGTGCAAAGAAGCTCCCAATATTATCGCCGAACTTAAAGAGATGGGTGTAGCATTTGATGAGGATGAACATGGCAATTTACACCAACGCCCCTTTGGTGGTTCGTACGCAAATCGCACCTGCTACATAGCCGATAAAACGGGTGCATCTATCATTCAAACACTCTTTTTGCAGTGTCGTGATGCGGGTGTGCATATACTCTCAAATCATCAGTTTTTAAATATTACAAAGTACAAGGGCAACCTTTCAGGCGTTACGGTTTTAAGAAGACACAACTCTCAGGTAATCGCTCTGGCATGTAAGTCTTTAGTCCTTGCAGGTGGCGGATATGCGGGAATTTTCAGAGGACACAGCACAAATTCTCAAGAGAGTTCAGGAGATGTTATCGCCGCGGCTCTTCGTGCTAACATGCGTCTGAGCAATATGGAGTTTATCCAGTTTCATCCTACAACTTTAGCACAAAGCGGGGCGTTGATAAGTGAAGCGGCACGGGGTGAGGGTGGATATTTGGTCGATGAGCGTGGTGCGCGATTTACGGATGAGCTTCAAACCAGAGATAAACTCTCTCGTGAGATTTTAAACCACATGCTCCAAGGGCATAAAGTTTATTTGGATGTACGACATTTGGGCGAAAAAGTGATAGAAGAAAAGTTGCCTTCCGCTCGAAAACTCGCTCTTGGTTCGGCGGGAATAGACCTTGTAACCGAACTGCTAGAAATCACTCCCTCAGCCCATTATACCATCGGCGGTATTTGGGTCAGAGAAGATACATCGACTGATATGCCTTATGTTTTTGCATGTGGAGAGTGTGCGGTGACAGGTGTGCATGGAGCAAATAGACTAGGAGGTAATTCGCTTCTTGAGGGAGCATATTTTGGGCGCACGGCGGGGATAGAAGCGGCAAAAGTTGCCAAAAAAAGAGAATTTCAGCCGATTGATTATGCGTATGTCAATAAAGAAATGCGTCGTGTGGATAAGATACTTGCTGGTGAGAGCCTCTTTAACATGAATGCCATGCGTAAAAATCTAGGGGAATCACTCTTTAGAAATGCAGGTGTTTTTAGAGATGAACATTCCCTCTCATCGGCTTTAGAGTACACGCACTATCTGATGAAAAAACAGTATGGAATGCACTGTGTGAGTAAAGAACTTCACAACAATGTAGAACTCTCATCCATACTAGAGTTTAAAAATGCGATGCTCATTGCCGAAGCGATGATACTTTGTGCTTTGGCACGAAAAGAGAGTAGAGGTGTACATTTTCGCAATGACTACCCAAATAAGGATGATACTGAATTTAACGATGCATCTTTTGTAGAGCAGTTAAGTCATAACTATTTTAGTGTTTCGTTTGATAGTGCTGTGCATAATAATGTATGGCATAAGCTCAAAAAAATGTTTTATTAAACTTCTTGCATAACCTATTTTTAGATTGCTTCATTTCGTTCGCAATGACGGTCATGTACCAAGGAAGAATGACGAAGCAATCTAGGTTATGCAAGATGTCTATTTAAATTAATTGAAAAAGGATTACAAATGGCGACAATAATGTTACGAGAAAATGACAAAGGGCAGGTACTTTTTTACCTTGCAAAAAGAGATATGGAGGAGATAATTGTATCTCTTGAATTTGACACAGATGAGAAATGGGGTGGGAATGTAAACCTCACAAATGGCGATGTTTGGCACATTAAACCGAGCGTTAAAAAACTTCCTGATGAGATTGTGGCGACGATTGTCTCTCGTGGAGACCACTAAATCATAGGCTCAAATAAAGTGAAAAGCTTCACTTTATTTGAGCCGTCTCATGCCAAGATAATTGTGGCATGTGGAAATGTAAAACTCAATATATTTGACAAAAATAGTGTAAAAATGTAAAATACAATTTACAAATAGTAGTAAAAGGTGTATTTATGAATTTACAATTAATGTATGAAGAACAAGAGAGACTTTTACGCAAAACATCACTTGAAAAGAAAAGATATCTTTATAACAAAATCAATTGGAGTTTGAAGTCCATTGGCATATTGGGGCAAAGAGGTCTCGGTAAAACGACGATGATGCTTCAGTATATCAAAGACAACTTTGCAGGTACAAAAAAAGCACTCTATGTAAGTCTCGATAATCCTTACATGCAATCTATATCTCTGTTTGAATTTGCCAAAGAGTTTGAGCAATATGGCGGTCTTATGCTCTTTGTGGATGAAGTGCATAAGTATGATGATTGGTCGTCACATATCAAAAATATCTACGATACGCTCGATATACAGGTCGTCTTCTCTGGTTCATCCATCCTTCAAATTCATAAACAAAATGCTGACCTCTCAAGAAGAACGGTGATTTATTATCTTGAAAATTTATCTTTTAGAGAGTATTTAGAACTGCTAGATGTGAAAAAATTTGATTCCTATTCATTGGAAGAGATTTTAAATAACCATGAAAATATAGCAAGTAAAATAAACGAGAGCATAAAACCGCTCATGCATTTTAAAGAGTATTTAAAATATGGAGCGTATCCGTTTATCCTTGAAGACAAAGAGAGTTACCACCAAAAGATTGTGCAAATGATAAATCTTATCTTGGAAACCGACTTGCCATACATAAACAAAATCGATATTTCTCAGATTATAAAACTTAAAAAATTACTTTATATGTTGGCTGTTAATGTTCCTTTTGTTCCAAACATAACAGATCTAGCTACCGCTACAAACATTTCACGCCCTAAAGTATATGAGTATTTGGAACATTTGGAACAAGCAAAAATCATCAATAGCATTCGTGGTAAAGAGAAGGGATACAACATCCTTGCAAAACCTGAAAAACTTTTTATGCAAAACACAAATATCTCCTTTGCTATTACTTCAAATATTGAAATTGGAAGTGCAAGAGAGGCATTTTTTGTCAATCAAATCAAGAACTATTACAATGTACAAACCAAACTTATAGACAATACGATTTTTATATCTAAACAAGGGGATTTTTTAGTAGATGATACCTATACATTTGAGGTGGGTGGCAAAAATAAAAGTTTTTCTCAAATAAAAGATGTACCAAACTCCTATATCGTAGCGGACGATATTGAAATAGGATTTGGCAACAAAATCCCTCAAATTGTTGTTCGGCTTATTTTGATGCATGTCGGAATGAAGATGGAAATGTTTGGCATGTGGAACTTTCCACATGCCGATTTTAATTTTAAAAGAAATCTGCCACTTTCCAATGATGCTTATATGCCAAATATGCGATAAAAGTTGCAACTATGAGTGTAACCCCAAGAAGTATTCCGCTACTCATTTTCTAACTCCTCTATCTGTTTTTTTGCTTTATTTATAGAAAAATAATTAAAAATTAATCCAACAACGATGATTCCAAAGAGAAACATTAAAAAGTATTTTTCGACACCCGTTTGGTTAAGTCCATAACTTCCGAGTGCACCAGCAGACGCCAACAACACGACCATCTTCTTATAAATAATATCACTTTTTTTGCTAATAATATCAGCTGTATCTTTTCGTTCTTGTAATGTCATAGTTGGATTATAGCAAAAATAAAAATAAAAAAGTTGAAATATCTTTTTAGTATTTTAGTTTTTGATATATTTTTGCAGTACATCGTGCAGTTTTTCTTCTAAATGCGTCGGTGAGATGATTTTGATGTGGGGTAACCAATACTGTACGATGCTGAGTATCTCATTTTCATACGATACTTTTGTGGACAATACGAGCTTTTTGTCATTGTGTTCTAGGATGGTTTGATTTGGAAGTATTTTTCTTCTCAAAAAATACTCAGCCACACTTTTGTCTATCTCGAGTGTAATTTCTAAGACGGTTTGAGAAAACCAGTTTGCCTCATTTTTTTTGATAGTGTTTATAAACTCTTCGTTTGGTTTGAAGTTTTTATCTATGATTTTGAGATGAGATATTTTGCTAAAACTGTATGTTTTTAACTCTTGCTTTTCATCCGCTACAAGATACCAAATCCCTTGATTATTGACAAGTTTGTAGGGCTTCGTGTCTCTTGCTTTTTCGTTGTAGTTAAATTGCACATGCTGATGATGCAGTATGGCTACGCTTAGGAGTTCAAACTCTTTTGTTTTATGCTCCAAAGCCTCAAATCCATGATTTTTTACAAGATAGGTAGCATTGATTTTATTGTTTAAAATATCTATTATAAAGCTATCTGTGAGAGCTGGATAAAGCTCTTTTATGCCACTCATGGTTGCAAAGCTCTTTATATCTTCAAGGGTAAGTTTTCCTAAAGCATAAGTTTCCAAAGAGTAGTAATCACTCTCTTTTTTGATTGGCAAATACGACAGTCTTGAGTTTAAATCTCTTTGAATAGTGCGAAGCGATACACCAAACTCTTGGGCGAGTTCACTGGCTGTAAATTTTTGTGCTTCGTTGAACTTTGTTAAGATAAGAGCTAACCTTCGAGCTATTGTGTCGTGTGATTTTTGCATTGAATAGATTCCCTTTGGCTAGAACGATTTTGCACAATTGTAACATATCTAATGAATTATGAAAGATGTTGGCATGTGGAAATCATAGTCTCAAATAAAGTAAAGCTTTTTACTATACTAAACTTTCCACATGCCAAGATTATTCTGGCATGTGGAAATATCTAAAACTCAATCCCATACTTCTGAATTTTATACCCAATTTGACGCGCTGTCATACCAAGTTGTGTAGCAGCTTTTGTTTGGATGCCACGATGTTCTATGAGTGCTTGGATGATAGACTCTTTTTCCATGTCTAGGAGGCTTGTTTTTGTGAGTCTTGGAGCTGGTTGCGTTACAACGGTTGTTACTTCGGATTCCAAAATCGGCGTTGGCTCTACTGGCATGTGGAGTTTTTGATAATTAAATGGTAAAACATGATTAAGCATATCTGGTTCTATAGTACCATTTGGACATATAAGAACGATTCTCTCCATGGTATTCTGCAGTTCACGAATGTTTCCTGGCCATGGATAATCAAGCAGTATTTCAAGTGCTGATTTTGCAAAAGTCATCTGCTTACGATGCTCTTGCATAAACTTGTGGAGGTAATGCTCAACAAGCAATTTTACATCTTCATATCTCTCTCTGAGTGGTGGAAGATTGACAGGAATAACATTTAAACGGTAGAACAAATCTTCTCTAAAAGTTCCATTTTTAACCATTTCTTCTAAGTTTCTATTGGTTGCAGCAACAAGGCGGACATTGGTTTTAATAGTTTTATTTCCACCAACTCGCTCAAATTCCTGTTCTTGCAAGATACGAAGGAGTTTTACTTGAAGAGAAGGTGTGATATCTCCAATCTCATCAAGAAAAAGTGTTCCTCCGTCTGCTAGTTCAAAACGCCCTTTACGAGCCTCTTTTGCATCTGTAAACGCACCTTTTTCATGACCAAAGAGTTCACTCTCAAGCAGTGTTTCACTGATTGCAGCACAGTTGAGTTTGATAAATGGTGCATTTTTTCGTTTGCTTAGATTGTGCACAGCAGTAGCAATAAGCTCTTTTCCAGTGCCTGTTTCTCCACGAATGAGTATGGTTGCATCCGATGGCGCTACTGTTTCAAGCATACTAAAAACTAATCTCATTTTAGAACTTCTTCCGATGATGCTTTCAAAGTTATATTCACTGAGTGCCTGCTCTTTATAGTAGGTTTTTAACTCTGTAATATCCTCTTTTTCTTTGGCGAATTTCTTTTGTGTTGCGAGTGTTCCACCAAAAAGTGAGCCTACAATTGTTAGCATGCGTACAACATCATCAAAATCCATAACAGAAGATTTGCAGGTATTTGCAGAAATAACCGCTATAACTTCATCATCTTGAATAATAGGCACAGCGACATAAGAGATAGATTTTGTATTTACTGTGCCCATTTTATTGAGATAGTTGATATTGTTATGTATATTTTCTATAACAACAGGTTCAGCACTTTTTGCAGCAAGCCCTGTTGCTCCTTCCCCTAGTTTGTAAATAGCCATTTTACGCTGTTGCGCAGTCAGGTCAATGGAGGCATAAAGTTCAAGCTCTGTTTTATCGTCACTCAGTATGAAAAGTGTACAGCGGTCAAGATACGAACTGCGTTTAAGCATGCGCATCCCTTTTTCTATACTTTCACGAATATCTGTTGTGCTAGAGAGCATTACAGCTATGTCATAAAGGAGGCTTATCTCATTGTATGCAAATGTAAGTGAGCAAGTTTGACAATCTTTATTATCAGGAGTGTTTGTGATATTTGGCATCTACTCAGCCCTTTTTATTCAAATTATACTATCTATTTATACAGATTATTGTATAAAAAACAATCAATTTTATGGTAATTTCATAGAATACGATATGCATGCTTTATGTTAAATACTATACTATTAAAATGGATGGAAGATGCAGATTACAGTACATGGAACACCAGTAACATTGGATACAAAAGAGTTAATAGTAGGAAAAGAAGCCCCTGCCGCACGCATAACAAAGCTTGATGGCTCGCAGAATGTAATAGGGATGATTGCGCCAAACTCTCAGTTGATTATAGCTATTCCTTCACTTAAAACAGAAGTTTGCTCTTTGGGGGCAAAGAAGTTTAACGAGTTGGTAAAAAATCTTAAAAAACTTGA
This sequence comes from Campylobacterales bacterium, assembly GCA_026390075.1. Taxonomy (GTDB): domain Bacteria; phylum Campylobacterota; class Campylobacteria; order Campylobacterales; family Sulfurimonadaceae; genus Sulfurimonas. The sequence continues at coordinate 3,420 of JAPLGP010000010.1, read as the reverse complement.
CACCATCATGGTAACGACGGATGACATAGAATTTGTAAAAGAGTTTGCAAAAAATGAGTGTATAGACAGCGCTGAAATAGTGATAGATACCAATCGTCAGTTTGGCAAAAAATTTGGTGTGCTCATTACAGAAGGCAAGCTAAAAGACCGCCTTGCACGCGCCGTTTTTGTAATAGACAGAGAAGGTTTACTCGCTTATAAAGAGATAGTGAGTGAAATAGTGGATGAAGTGAATTATGATGCCTGTTTAGCTGCGATTGAAAAGATTGTTAATGAGAAAAAGAGTGGGCATACGCATGAGAATTGGATGAGTGTTTAGAAAGGTTTGCTTCGGGGAGGATTGTTATTGAACATAAATGCATATTAGCTTTGTGAAGGATGCTCAAAAGAAATGGTGGAGATAGATTTATGAACGCAGAACACAAAAAAATGTATGATGATTTGAATGCGCTTCTTTGGTTTTATGCAGATAATGAACACGCACGAAGCGTACTTGCTCCTTTGGTTGCAAAAACTTCACTGGAGATGAATCATCTTTATGAAGATTTAGGTTTTAAAAACAGAATAGAGATGGGAAAATTTATGATGGAAAATTTCTCTAAGTTGGCAGTTTTAAAACCAAAAGAGAAGTTGTGGAAAAAGTTTTTATACGAAAAAATTGATGCTATTGCTCCAGCATGTGCAAGTTGTGATGACCAACAAAATTGTTTTAGATGTATGGTTGAAGAGTTATATTCTACTTGAAACTGTTATAGTTTATAAATTATAAAAATACTTGGCATGTGGAAACTTTTCACATGCCAAGATATCACTCATGTGATTAGACTTTAAACATACAACAAACTTAGCACAGAAGAAGATTCATAAAATTTTTATACTATCTTCATACTATCTTCATTTTTTTACTATAATATTCAATTAAAAAACAAAAGGTTATTTACTATGAAAAACAAATCAAGAAAAGCATTTTCACTTATAGAGTTGATGATAGTTATCGTCATTTTAGGACTTTTAGCTGCGATGGTTATGCCTAGTTTGACGGGAAAAGGCGAAGAGGCGAAGAGAAATTTGGTGTGTGTGCAGATGAAAAGTATTTACAATGGTGCTTTGGATATGTTCAAGATAAACAACAGTGTTTATCCATCTACGGAAGAGGGACTAGAAGCACTTGTTAAAAATCCTAATGCAGAAAAATATGCGAACTACTCAAAAAGTGGCTATTTCAAAGATAGCAAAATGCCAAATGATTCTTGGAGTAATAAGTTTATATACACAAATGATGATGGTAAAGTAGAGCTTATCTCACTCGGTGCAGATAAAAAAGAGGGTGGAAAAGATGAAGCTGCGGATATTAGAATGAGTGAGTGTAAATAAAGCTTTATGCGCAAAGCCTTTTCTCTTGTAGAACTTCTTATAGTTATCGTTATTATTGGGGTTGTATATACTTTGGCTGTGAGTAATTTTCAAAAGATTGAAGAAGCGTCCACAAAAGTAAAATTAGAAAATTTAAAAGAGTATTTGCAAAAGTTTCCACATGCCAAGAAAGTGAAATTATTGTGTCTTGATGATTGTTCTAAATGTAGTGTTATAGCAGATGGAGAGGTTCAAGCAACACTTGAAGATTTTTTAGATGCAAGTGTAAAAGTGTATGATTATAATTTTTTCTTAGGTGTGTCTAAACACCCGCAAGAAATTTATTTTAACAAAGATTCAGTTGAAGAAAAAGTCTGTTTCTCTTACTCTGTTGACAAAAAAGGGGTGGGGGAACAAGTGCTTGTAGAATTTGGTGGCGTAGTCTATGATTTTTCAACTTATCTTACTCCTGTTGGTGTTTATAAATCTTTACAAGAGGCGATGAATGCTAAAGAAAAACTCTCTCAAGAGGTGCTTCGATGATTTTTAAATACCGTGGCATTGACGCTGAGGGCAATAAAGTACGAGATAAAGTAGAAGCCATTTCTCTGGGTGAAGCCAAAAGCAAACTCAAATCCAAAAAAATTATTTATCAAAGTATAGAAGAAGAAACTCTAGCCTTTTATGAAAAATTTGATTTTAACCCAAAATATAAAGTCCCCGCAAAAGAGTTAGCAAGTCTCTCAAGAGAACTGGCTATGTATATTCGCTCTGGGATCAGTATCGTATCGGCGCTTAAAATAGTTCAAACGCATTATGAAAACAACAAAAAAATGAAACTCTTTTTAAATACGGTGAGTAGCTATTTGGATGAGGGAAAAGACTTTTTTACAGCACTTGAATCACAAAATATAGTAACGCTTCCAGAATTTTTTAAACAGTCTATCAAAGTAAGTGAAAGTGGGGGAATCCTCGATGAGGTGCTTATGGAACTCTCACGATTTTTAAAAGAGCAAGATAAAATCAACAAAGAGATAAAAGCTGCTTTTGCGTATCCATCTTTTATGATTATCATCTCACTTCTTATGATATCGTTTATGCTCGCCTTTGTTGTGCCTCAAATAACGGGTATATTTGCAAGTATGCACCAAGAACTCCCTACACCTACAAAAGTAGTCATCGCTATGGGAGACTTTTTTAATGATAACTTTATAACTATTTTAGCTCTTATTTTTACTCTTAGTGCACTATTTGTGGTTCTTATGAAAAAGAGTTATGGTTTTGCATACAGTGTTCACAAGTTTCTTTTAAAGCTCCCTCTTTTTGGTGAAATAGCACAAAAAAGTGAACTCGCAAGATTTTCCTACATCGCTTCACTGCTTACTCGCTCTGGCGTACCTTTTGTTCAGACTATTCAACTGAGTGCAAATATTTTAAATAACTTGGTTTTAAAAGAGCTTTTTAGCACCGCTGCAAAAAAAGTGGTAGAGGGAAAACTTCTCTCCAATGCTTTGAATGATTCCAAAACGAAAATAGATTATGCTTTTATCCAATCTGTCGCACTAGGTGAAGAAACTTCACAGATTCAAAGTGTACTTACAAATATTTCAGAACTCTATTTTGAAGAAAACAGAGATAAAATAAGTATGCTTTTAACCCTTCTTGAACCCGCTCTTATGCTCTTTGTCGGCGGAAGTATTGGTTTTATAGTTGCAGCCATGCTTTTGCCGATTTTTTCTATGAGTATAAGCTAATGTTACAAGTAACTCAGAACATCAGATTGCTTCGCTTTGCTCGCAATGACGGAAACATTCGCAATGACAAAAACATTCGCAATGACGGAAGTATTCGCAATAGCCAACTCCGTCACTGCGAGGCTTTGAAAAAGCCGTGGCAGTCTAAAGTGAGTTTTTAAAATGCCATTAAATAAGAATGCAATAGCCTTACTGATAACCGTTCTTTTTGTTATGGCGATTACGGTTGCTATCGGCATTGGACTTAAACAAGTCAAGGAAGCATCTTGGCATGTGGAAAATGAAAACTTTATGCTTCAAACAAGCACTACTT
>JAPLGP010000055.1 GCA_026390075.1 Campylobacterales bacterium | reverse complement strand
CTCTGGCTTCGCCATTCACCTTGTCTTTCATAGTTTTTAGCTCTTCATTGAAAAGCTCTATTCCAGACTCAATAGTCTTAAAAAATCTTGCTTCTTCAAGTTCGATTTGCTCTTTTACAATTTCTGCTTTTTGTTTCAAATAGTCATACTCTTTGCCCATAATAGCGACAACATCATCCACAAGTTTGTACATAAATGGCTCACTAAATCCTAACAGATACCCATGACGAACACCACGACGAAGAATACGACGAAGAACATAACCGCGTCCCTCATTTGAGAAATTTGTACCCTGAGCTAAAAGAAAAAGTGCCGTTCGGATGTGGTCGGCAATAACACGAAAAGATGCACCGCTAGAGTAAACATACTCTTTACCAATAAGTTTTTCCACATGCTGTATGATTGGCATAAACAAAGACGAACCGTAGTTACTTGTCACGCCTTCACTGATTGCCACAACTCTCTCAAGTCCCATACCTGTGTCGATTGAAGGTTTTGGAAGTGGTGTAAGTGTGCCATCTGCACTTCGCTCATACTGCATAAATACAAGGTTCCAAATCTCTAAAAATCTGTCGCCCTCGCCACCCATATAATCCTCAGCTCCAGAAAAAGCTTCTGCACCTTGGTCAAAAAAGATTTCACTACATGGTCCGCACGGTCCAGTATCGCCCATCTGCCAGAAATTATCAGCATCGCCTAGACGCATAATGCGCTCTTTGCTTACATGTTTGAGCCAAAGATTTTCCGCTTCATCGTCGCTTTCATGAACCGTAACCCAAAGTTTTTCAACTGGAAATTTTAAAACCTCAGTAATAAATTCCCAAGCATAATCAATCGCTTCTTCTTTAAAATAGTTCCCAAAACTAAAGTTACCAAGCATCTCAAAAAATGTGTGGTGACGCGCTGTATGCCCAACATTTTCAAGGTCATTATGTTTACCACCCGCACGAATACAAGTCTGACATGAAGTTGCTCGAGGGTTCTCTGGAACTGGAATTTCACCCGTAAAAATTGACTTAAAAGGTACCATTCCTGCGTTGTTGAAAAGCAAAGTTGCATCATCTGGAACAAGCGGAGCACTTGCAATTCTATCGTGGTTTTTTGATTCAAAAAATTTTAAAAATTCTTCTCTAATATCCATAGGCGTTTCTCTTCGTATAAAATTGCGCGATTATACACTAAAATCCCTTTTTTTTCTACAGCATCCACTTCTTCAGCCAAACAGATAGGACATAAAGTCCCCAAACATGTTGCTTAAAACTTCCTCTTGAAGCGGTTGTTATGTACTCGTCCAACTCTTTGGTTTTAAACATTCCCGTCTCTTTATTTACCTCTTTTATAAGCTCTATTTGTTTTGAGTTTATGAGGTACTCCATGTAAGGATTTGCAAACCCTTTTTTCTTTCTTTTGAGAATTTTTTCACTGAGTTTATTTTTCATAATCTCTTTTAAAAGTGCTTTGGTCACTCCATCTTCGTAGCGAAGTTTTGGAGCAATGCTAAAGATTCCACATGCCAACTTATGGTCCAAAAATGGTGTACGAGATTCGATACCATGTGCCATACTTACGCGGTCGAGCTTGGTTAAAAAATGCTCTGCTTGAAAGAGATTGAGGTCGATGTAGCTGTACCAAATGCTCTCATCCGAGTGCGTTGAAGCTTCAAATCTATCACGGTAAGGCTTGAGATATTTTAGAGATTCATTGTCTTTTACATTTCTACGCATTAAGTTATTTTTTTGCAAATCGGTAAATTTATCTCCCGAAGTGCGAAAAAGAAGCGTCTCATCAAAGATGCGTTTGTACCACTCCCATTCACGGTTCATTGAAAAATTTCCATGAAAATATTTTTTGAGCCAGTTTTTGTGCGCGAGAGTCGAAGCTTTTTCTATGTCAAGGTACTCAAAATATTGGCGATACCCCAAAAACAGTTCATCACTTCCCTCTCCACTCAGAACCACTTTATACCCATCTTTTTTTATCTGCCCAAACAAAAGGTAGAGCGGAATGGCTGCGGGGTCATTGAGCGGTTCATCGAGCGTGTCCAAAACAGTTCCACATGCCAAGATGAAATCCTCTTGGTTGATTGCAACTTGCGTGTTATTTAAACCCAAAAATTCTGCACTTTGTAAGGCATTTTGCCTCTCATCATACTTTGCAAACCCTTCATAACCGATGGTGTAGGTGTGAAGATTTACACCTCTTTTTTTTGCATAATAATTCAAAGTTGCACTGTCAATTCCGCCTGAGAGGAGCGAAGCCATCGGCACATCGGCGTTTAATCGCAGGTTTATTGACTCTTCTAACAACTTTTCAAGAGAGTGGATTGCTTCATCTTTGTTTGTAATAATATTTGACGGAGTGTCCAGCAAATCGAAATATCTTTTAATTTCCACATGCCCATCTTTGAGAATCAAATACTCTCCACATGCCAACTTTTTGATGCCCTTAAAAAATGTGTGTGGCGGAGTTGGGGCTAAGAAACTGAGATAACTCATCAAAGCATCTTCATTCAACTCATGTTTGTTCAAAAATGGCGTAAGTCCTTTGATTTCTGAGGCAAAAATAAAACTTTGAGCATTCATATAAAAGAGAGGTTTTTTACCCAGCCTATCACGAAAAAGATAGAGCGTTTCACCGTCGAGCAAGGCGATAGCGAACATTCCACGCAGATGATTTACAAAATCTACACCCCATTTGAGATACGCCGCGATGATGACTTCACTGTCTCCATCGCTTTTAAAATCAAAATCCAACTCTTTTTTCAACTCTTTAAAATTATAAATCTCTCCATTAAAAGAGAGCAAGATTTTTTCATGTTTAAGTGGCTGATGCGAACGAGAGTGTGTGTCTAAAATACTGAGCCTCTGATGCGCAAAAAAAAGATTTTTTCTTTGTTCAATGCCACAAAAATCCTCTCCTCTGTGGGATAGACAAGAAAGTGCAACTTTGGCTTTTGCTTCGTCGTATTCGCCTATGATTCCAAAAATTGCGCACATTATTTTAACATCCTCTCTCTAATTGTACACTTCTTGTAAAACCTAGATTGCTTCGTCGTTCCTCCTCGCAATGACCGTCATTACAAACAAATGACCGTCATTGCGAACGAAGTGAAGCAATCTAAAAAAGGGTTATGCAAGAAATCTACTTTATAAAAATGTATTATATAATACTTCAACAGATAATACGAAAGAAGGGCAGAATATGAGAATAGCAGTTGTTGGTCTTGGCGGAGTTGGTGGATATATTGCGGCACATTTGGCAAAAACTTCTCATGAAGTTGTTGGATTTGCAAGAGGGGAACATCTTAAAAAAATTCAAACTGATGGTATCACTGTGATTGAAGATGAAAAATCAGGAGAAACAAAAACTTGGCATGTGGAACTTCAAGCAAAAGAGTTAAAAGATGCAGAGGGCTATTTTGACATAGTCCTTTTTTGTGTCAAAAGTTATGATTTGATGGAGGCTTACGAGGCGATAAGTCGGCATGTGGATTCGGACAGTATCATTTTAAGCCTAGCAAACGGCGTTGAACATGGGGATGAGTTAAGAGTTTTAAGTGATTGCAAGGTTTTGGATGCTTGTGTTTATATACTTTCACATCTTCAAGAAGCGGGTGTTGTGCGAAAAAGGGGTGCTGTTTTTGCTCTTGTTTTTGGTGGGTTGGAAGAGGAAAGTAAGATTTTAAAAAAGCTATTTGATGAAGCAACGCTCCGTGCAAAAGTAGAAGATGATATCAAAACGGCTATTTGGAAAAAGTATATATTTATCTCCGCTTTTGCCACAGCTACGGCTTTTTATGACAACACAATCCGCTTTGTTTATGAAAATCATTCGAATGAAGTTAAAACGCTTTTATCGGAGATAGCAGAAATTGCACATGCCAAGGGCGTCAATATTTATGATGAGATTGAAAAATCTTTAAATATTGCTAAAAATTTACCTTATGATGCGGACACTTCTATGCACTTAGATTTTACAAATAAAAAGAAAGATGAGTTAAAAACTTTGAGCGGTTACATTGTGCGTGAGGCAAAAAGAGAAAATTTAGAAGTTCCACTTATGCAAAAGATGTATAAGGAACTTCTAAAGCGGCATGTGGATTAAGAGTCCCTGTACAATTGTACAGTGGACTCTTTAACGAAATACTTTATCGCAATCCGATGTTATCGCTCCTGGGATGGTAGCGATTGTCATAAATTCAGACATTTTTAACATTGGGTACATAACCGATATGTAAAATCTTGGTTCTAATATTTTAGCTTCACCGTTTTCGATTAAAATCGGATACGGAAGCAATCCACTGTTAAGATACCCTATCTTCTTCACAAATTTACTCGTTCTTTTGTCCAGTTCAACACCAATCACAAAAGCACCGTTACTGAGTTGTTGCTCATAAACAATCTTATTTGATTTTTTTGCTTTAGCGAGTAACTCGTCATTTGTTCCTGTAGCTATGACTTGCATATCTTTGTAAAACGGCATATTTTCCATAAATTGGAAGTGTTCTAGCACTGAATATTTTACAATATCTTCTGAGTTTTTAAGACTTTCAAAATTCTCTCGTAAGCGTTTTAACATATCTTGTGCCAACTTAGCATCATACTCTTCTTGCATAAAAGCTCTCATCAGATAAATTGGATTTGAGATATTTACTAAATTATTTTGTGTATCAACAGTGACTCTGAGCGTACTTGCAAATCCTCTATTTTTTTTAGAAGCATTCTCTTGCATCGCTTTGTCACTAAAAACAAGAGATGTAATTTCGCCTTTTTCTTCGATTTTATACTCTGCTAAAACAGCAAAACCAGCTTTTTCTAGTTTCTCTTTTACCTGTTCTACAGAAAGAAGAGGTGCGTGTAAATAGGCTGACACTCTTCCGCCATCTATATCTCCAACTTCAATTTTTTTAGCACTTGCATCTTTTTTTGCATAGCGTTCAGGCGCTACATGGTCGCTAAAGATAACTTCTTCCTTTTTTAGCAACTCTTGTGTAGTTTGATTTGGTTTAGTACTTCCATTTTCTACAACTACCACTTTTGGAACGAGTGCTTCTACTTTTGGTGCATCAGGCACTTTTGGCATAACAATGGTTACTATGTTCTCTTCTTTTTTTACTACATCCGTTTCATTAGCGAGTAAACTTACATCAAATAGCGCAATAGCGCTCATACATAAAATGATTTTCTTCGTTGTTTTCATGCGTTCTCCTAATACTTTTATTCTAATTTTTTTATTTTAACTTTAATGAAGATTATACTCTATAGTATTAATCTTATAAGTTTTCTTAATTTTTAAATTTAAAGAGTTTTATCTAAATTATTGGAAGAGTATTGTGTAATAATTGGACAAATTATAAAAAATTAGGAATTTTTGCGATGAAAAAAGAGAGATTAGTTTTAGGTGGCGGTTGTTTTTGGTGTGTTGAAGCTGTGTTTTCCAATGTAAAAGGTGTCCTCTCCACTATTAATGGTTATGCAGGGGGAGCAAGAGCAAATCCCACATACGAGGGTGTTTGCACAGGGGTAAGTGGACATGCAGAGATAGTAGATATAGTGTTTGATGCAGATGTGATCTCACGCGAAGAGCTTTTAGATATATTTTTTGCCATTCACAATCCAACCACGCTCAACCAACAAGGTGCAGATAAAGGCTCGCAGTATCGTTCGGTAACATATTATGAAAATGATGCACAAAAAGAGATAATCACACATGCCATAAAGAAGGCGCAAAAAAATTATGAAGATAAAATTGTTACAGAAATAAGTAGTTTGCCTGAGGTTTATCCAGCGGAGGATTATCATCAAAACTATTTTGAGCGTAATCCATCACAAGGATATTGTCAGGTTGTGATAGTTCCAAAACTTCAAAAGTTTATGATAGATTTTACGAAGTATTTAGGATAAAAGAATAGACTTATTGCAAACCAAAGATTGCTTCGTTATTCTTCCTCGAAATGACCGTCGTTGCGAACGAAGTGAAGCAATCTTGGGTTTGCAAGAAGCCTCATATTATTTTGAAAGTTTTACAAACCCTTTAAAATACACGGAATGTCACTTGAATTTCTAATCTCATTAAATTCATTTATTTCAGAATTTATAGCTTCCGTAAATGCTTCCACAGTTGCATCTAGCTGATTTCTAGCTTCATCTACGAGTTTTTGCTGTGTCTCTTGAACAGATTTAAATTGTTCCATCGTTTTTACAAAGAAATCTTTATCCTCAGTGAGTAAAACAATCTCCTCTTTTTTTACCCACTTTCTTTGAACTTTTCCATCTCGAGTAAACTCAAAAATGACATTATCACTGTTTTTTGAAGCTATATATTTAGGAACCATAAATCCTATGAAGCATACAAGCGGTTGGTCGGTTTGTTTTTTAATTACATAATACATTCTGGTAGTATAATATAATAATGATAAATTATGTTAAAATTTTTCTTTTAGCATTAGGAGCTGATATGAGTCATCTGTATGAACTAGCAATTATAGGAGCTGGTCCCGCTGGAATAGCGACCGCTGTTGAGGGCTATTTACAAGGAATTAGAGATATTATTTTGCTGGAAAAAGAGGGAAATCACAATTCTACAATAAGAAAATATTATAAAGACAACAAAAGAGTTGATAAAGATTGGAAGGGTCAAAAAGTTGAACTTGATGGAAGAATTTATTTTGTGGATGGCACAAAAGAGACTACGCTCGACTTCTTTGATGAGATTTTAGAACATCATTCGGTGAAACTTCAAACACATGTGGAAGTACAAAGTATCAAAAAATCTGAGGATTGTTTTGAAGTTTTTATGGCAGGAAAAAGTATAAAAGCAAAACATGTGGTCGTCACAATAGGAAGAATGGGGAAACCAAATAAACCAAACTATAAAATCCCTTTAAGTATAAAAAACAGAGTAGGTTTTACTCTTGATGGCTGTATTGGGGATGAAAAAGTTTTAGTTGTGGGTGGTGGAGATAGTGCGATTGAGTATGCAATTGATTTAGCTGATAAAAATAGTGTTTCAATCTGTTACAGACGAGAAACATTTGAGCGTGCAAACCCGACAAATCAGCAACAGATTTCAGAAGCTATAAAAAATGGCGAAGTACGACCTGTTTTAGGTGTAAATATTGATGATTTAGAAGATACTAATGGCAAAGTAAAAGTAATGTTCAATGAGATAGAAGCTGAAGTTTTTGATAGAGTCATTTACGCCATAGGTGGCACAACTCCAAGCTCATTTTTGGCAAGTTCTGGCATAGAAGAGGAAAATGGAAAACCTGTCCATGATGATAATTATCAAACAAACATTCAAGGTCTTTTTGTAGCAGGAGATATTACGCAAGAGAGTGGTGGAAGTATCGCACTAGGGCTTAATCATGGGTATGCGATAGCTTGTTTTATTCAAGGCGGATGTATATAAAATTAATGCTTTAAAATGGCTGGGTCTTTTTGGCTTATCACACCATCGGGTGTGTTAAGAACCAATTCTATCTCAGAGCTTAAATACTCTGAAGTTGTGATAGGTTTAAAATTTTTGTCTTCAAAAGCTGATTTTTTAGCGTTATAAATAATATCTTCTAGCAAAGTTTTTGAGGCATTATCAGATGAATAAGAACCTCGTAACTCATTTTTTAGATAAATGTTTACCGTTGTTGTTATTTTCTCATTTAAAAGAGGATGTTCCGCTAAAAGAACTTGCTTGTCAATAGTTCTCTGCGCTTCAAAAACTTCATGAATAGAATCACGAGCAAGTTGTAGTAAAACTGAACGAGGCATCTCCTCTCCTTTTTGTTATTATAGCAGATTTTAGTTTTTGTTTTAATTCCACATGCCATATCACGGTAAATCAAAACTAAGCTAGTTGTAGTTTCTCATAATTCTTCATACATTACGAATATCAATTTTTAGACCTTCTTTGGGTTATGCAAGAAGTCTATTATCAACATATTCATCTCAAAATTAATTTACTCCTCTTTTGTAACTAAAATATGGTACTATTTTGTTATGGCAAAACAAGAGAAACTTTTTGAGAAATTTACCGCTGTTCCACCTAAAAAAGATTTAACATTTAGTGAGCTTGAAACTCTGTTAAATTATTATGGTTTCAAAAAAATTGAGGGGAATGGTTCACGAGTAAAATTTATTCATCCTAAAAAACAACTCATACTTAGTATTCACAAACCTCATCCGAGCAATATTTTAAAAGGGTATGTTGTTAAAGAAGTTCAAGCACTACTAAAAGGATTAGAACATGGAAACACTTAATTATAAAGGGTACATCGGCTCATTACACTATTCGCAAACAGATAAAATATTTTGGGGCAAAATAGAGATGATTCGTTCTGTTGTAACATTTGAAGCCGATAATGCACATGACTTGGAGCAATCATTTCAAGAATCGGTTGATGATTATTTGCAAACATGCCAAGAGCAAGGAATCGCTCCTGAAAAACCTTTTAAAGGGGTCTTTAACATTCGGATAAAACCTGAGTTGCACAAAGCAGCGTATGAAGAAGCCCTCAGGGAAGGTGTCTCTCTCAATCGATTTGTTGAAGAGAGCATTACGCAGAGATTACATGCCTAGCTGGGTTGTTTTAAGTTGAAACACAAAGTTTTAAAAGACATCTTCGGTCATAACGACTTTAGAGTTCTTCAAGAAGAGGGTGTGGATGCCATCTTAGCCAACCGTGATTTGCTTATGATTTTACCCACAGGTGGCGGAAAATCACTTGTGTATCAACTTCCAACACTCATAAAAGATGGTATAAGCATCGTTATCTCTCCACTTATCGCCCTCATGCAAGACCAAATCAGAGCTTTAAAAGCACAGAAAATCAGTGCCGATATGATATCTTCAGCACAATCGCGTGAAGATGTTGAAGAGATAATAGAACTGGCAAAAGATGGTGCATTAAAATTTTTGTATCTCTCGCCAGAACGGTTAAATACCGAATCGACGGTCAATCTTCTGCGAACGCTCAACATCAACTTTTTTGTCATCGATGAGGCACACTGTATTTCACAATGGGGGCATGAGTTTAGGGATGATTATCGCGCTCTTGGCAACTTAAAAGCAAACTTTCCACATGCCACGGTTTGTGCCTTTACTGCAACCTCGACCAACCATGTAACCGATGACATCGTACGAGAACTTAGGCTTGAAAATCCTCTGGTTTTAAAAGGGAAAATATTTCGTAAAAATATCTTTATCTCGGCAGAGCGACGCATCACAAACGGACATGCACAGCTCCAAAACTTCTTAAACCGCCACAAAAATGAGAGCGGAATCATCTATGTGAGTTCAAGAAAAAAAGCAGAAGAGCTGAGTGCTTTTTTAAACATGAAAGGCTTTCGTTCCTTGGCGTATCACGCTGGGCTTCCAAACCATGTGCGAGAGCAAAACTTTAAAATCTTTGTCAATGACAAGGTCAATATCATGGTCGCAACCATCGCTTTTGGCATGGGAATAGACAAAAGCGACATCCGTTTTGTCGTCCACATGTCACTTCCAAAATCGCAAGAAAATTACTACCAAGAGATAGGACGCGCTGGGCGAGATGGGGAAGATAGTGAAACACTTTTGCTTTTTAATGCCTCCGATATGATTCTGCAAAAACGCTTTTTGGAAGAGTTACCAGAGAGTGAGTACAAAGAGCATTTGGATGCAAAAATAGATGGGATTTATAAGTTTTCAACAAGTGAAATATGCTTTCACAAGCAGTTGGCGGAGTATTTTGATGACACGCTTGAGGCATGTACAAACAGATGTGACAACTGTCTGCAATCCAATGTCAAACGAGAAGATATTACAAAAGAGTCGCAGATGCTTCTCAGTACGATTTATAAGACGCAACAAGGCTTTGGAAAGAACTATATCGTCGATGTTTTGAGAGGTTCAAAAGAACAAAAACTTTTGGCAAACGGAGCAGATAAACTCTCCGTTTACAACATTGGGACACATCTCACGAAAAAAGTTTGGTTTGTTATTTTAGAAAGATTAATTGAACTAAAAGTCTTAAGTATGGGTGAGTTCAGTGTCTTAAAACTCACAGAAAGTGCCATAGAAATCCTCAAAGCGCAAAGAACTGTCGATATAAAATCTTCACGATTGGAAGTCTCTTCTTATAAGGAAAAGAAAATCAGACAAGCAGAAGATTTTGATTTTGATGATACTCTTTTTGAGGCTCTTCGCGTTAAACGAGCGGAGATTGCAAAAGAGCTTGGAATCCCTGCGTATCTTATATTTAGCGATAAAACGCTCAAACATTTAGCCTCAGACAAACCGCATGACAAAGCTTCTATGCTTGAAGTAAACGGTGTCGGAGAGAAGAAATTTGAGCAGTTTGGAGAGGCTTTTTTAGAGGTTTTAAACTAATCTCTGAGTGACTTGGCATGTGGATTGCATAAAATTTTATGCTCCATATCTACTGCTTCTAAATTATCTAACTGACTCAAAGAGGCAAGCGTTGATTTTCTGGCGTTCTCTGCGGAATAAAGATAGATGTTAAAACCGTTCTCATAAAGTGCCAATCTCGTAGGCAAAGAGATAGAGTAAGTGGTCAAAACTCCCTCTTTTTTTAGAGAGTTTGCGATGTCGCTAAAATACTCTTTTGTCCAAAGAATAGGGTTTGTACTCGGTGAAAAAGCGTCTTGATAAACTATGTCGAACTTCGTACCCCAAGGGCATTTGTCGCTGCGCTCGGGCACATGAGCAAATTTTTTAACATACTCTCTCGCATCACCTAAAAAGATTTCCACATGCCAAGAGTCATCACTATAAACTCCCTTCTCTGAGAGTTCCAAAATGATATGTTTGAACTCTTCAAACTCTTTTGGATAGGTAAAATTCGTGAGTGATTTTACGAGTGCGCTATCGAGTTCGGGTGAGTAGATATTTATTTTCGAAGTAATGTTATTTTTTTTTGCATAATAGAGCGTAGCCAAAGTGTTAAAACCTAAGCCGTAGCAGATATCTAAAATATGTATCTCGTCTTGATGTTGCTTGATTTTAAATGCGGGAATCACATGTTTTACAAGTGACTCATGCAACGCACCATCTTTTGTAGAGTGGTAATGTTCTTCATACTCTTTTGAGTAAGCGGTGTAACTTCCATCTTCGCTTAGGGTCATTGTATGAATGGCATCGTCAAACACTGGATTAGTATGCCAAATCGTGAAGTTCTTTAAAAAGATAGGCTTCTACAATATTCTCAATACTTCTTTGTGTATGAGCCACAAGAACCATCATTCCAAGTTCCATAAATGGCCAAACATACTCGTTGTCATTAGTAACGATAACCGCATCACTGAATTTTGCAAAACCTCTTTGCTCATTAGAATGATTTACTTCAACTAACCTACCATCTTCTATCAAAAGTTGAACCCAAATCTTTACATCATCAATTTTGACAAGAGATGCAACTTCTACATCTTCATCGTCCATAGGGAGTGTTATATACATAATTTATTCTACTTTTGAAAGGTCTAGAGCGAGCGCTTCATTGTCCATGATGTCAATATCTTTACGAAGAACTGCAGTTGCTATTGCTTTTGCATCCTCAAGCGAGTGCATTGTGTATGTTCCACATTGATAGATATTTAATTCAGGAATATCTTTTTGCTCTTTTACATTTAAGATATCTTTCATAGACGCTTCCCACGCATCAACGACCAACTCTTCAGAAGGATTGCCAATAACGCTCATATAAAAACCTGTGCGACAGCCCATAGGAGAGAGGTCAATAATCTCTGTGGTTTTAGAGTTGAGATGGTCGCGCATAAAACCTGCAAAGAGATGCTCTAAAGTATGAATACCCTCTTGAGACAAAATCTCTTGATTTGGTTTTACGAATCTCAAATCAAAAACAGTAATATCATCGCCCTTTGGAGTTTTCATCCCCTTAGCACGGCGAACAGCAGGTGCTGGCATAATTGTATGGTCAACTGTAAAAGAATCTAATAATGGCATGTGGAAGTCCTTTTTTATAATTGAAGTATTTTATCTTTTTTTGATTTATGTAGGTTGAAAGAGAAAAGTTAGATTTTAAATTGTGGCATGTGGAAAACAAATCCAAAACAAAAAAAGTTTTAGATTTAATCAAGATTGTGCCTAATGAGCAAAAAGGCTAGACTAATAGTCTGCCGTTTACTCATCTGGTGCAAGATTTGCTGAAGATAGAGCTTTGACTAAACGCGCGCTGCTTCGCGGCGGTTGAGATACGCCCAGTTTGCATCTACTCTCTCTTGCCACTCTTTTATCAGATATTTATACTCATCTTTAAAAAGGTGTTTGAAACGACCTTGCGCTGCTAAATACTCTTCAACAGGAATAACATCTTTAGGTCTATAAGTGATGTTTAACTCATGTCCGTCAATGATTTCATAAAGTGGGAAAACTAACGAATCTGTTGCTAAGTCAGCCATATGCATAGTATCTTTAGGGTCAAATTTCCACTCAGTTGTACATGGCGATACAGCATTTATAAATACTGGTCCTTCAACTGAAAAACCATGTTGGATTTTCTTAACCATATCCTTCCATTTGTTTGGAGCAACTTGCGCTGCGTATGGAATATGGTGTGAAGCCATGATAGAAACCATATCTTTTTTGTTTCTTTTTTCCCCATAACTCACACGACCAGCAGGTGATGTTGTAGCACTTGAGCCGATTGGAGTCGAGCTTGAACGCTGTCCACCTGTATTTGCATACACTTCATTATCAAGAACGATATGCATCATGTTGTGTCCACGCTCCATACATCCAGAAATCCATTGGAAACCGATATCATACGATGCACCATCTCCCGCAAAAGAGACAAATTTAGGATTACGGTCTGGTTGCTTTAGACGACCTTTCGTTTTAAGTGCTTTATACATAGATTCAGCACCAGCAACTGCAGTTGAACCATTTTCAAACCCGATATGAATCCAAGATGCATCCCATGAAGTATAAGGATAAACCGCCGTACAAACCTCAAGACAACCTGTTGATGCTGATAAAATCAAATCATCGTTTGTAGCATTTAATACTTCACGAACAATGATAGAGTGTGCACAACCTGGGCATAAAAGATTTGCTCCTTCAAAACGGTCAGCTGATGTTGAAAACTCTTTTAAGTTTTTAATTTTTTTCATTTCACTCATAGTTTTCTCCTTATAAAAATGATAGTTTCGGTCCACGAACACCGATAAACTGTTGTAATGAAGTTGTCACTTTACCAGCATCAACATTTGCTTGAAGTTCTGTGAACAAAGATACTAAATGTGCCTTCGTTAAGTCACGACCACCTAGACCATACACATAACCTGAAAGTAGCGCTTTTGTATCTGTGTTAAAAAGAGCACCAGCAATTTCGTTAAATAGCATACCTGGAGCACCATTTGGAGAAGAACGGTCAAGTGCAGCGATTGCTTTAACGCTTTTAAGTGCATCTGCAATTTCAAAGAATGGGAATGGACGAATTACACGAAGTCCAACAACACCAGCTTTGATACCTTTTGCTCTCATTTCAGTTGCAACTTCACGAGCAGTTTCAACTGAACTTCCCATACAAACAACACATACATCAGCGTCGTCCATATCATATTTTTCAACTATGTTGTATTTACGACCAGTTAATTTTTCAAAATCATCAAATGCTGCTTGAATTTTTGGCATAACTTTTACCATAAGGTCATTATGTTGACGCGCTTTATGCTCAAAATGCCAATCTTCTTCGGTTTGTACACCGTGTGTAACTGGATGTTCAAAGTCAAGCATGTCATTCATCGGCTTATACTCACCAACAAATCCATACGCTGCATCATCTGATAAAGTATATACACCCTGTGCAGTATGCGAAGTCATGAAACCATCTTGGTGAACCATACATGGCAGTCTTATTTCATGATCTTCTGAAACCTTAAATGCTATCAAATTTAAGTCATAAGCATTCTGTGGACAATATGCATTCAACTGAATCCAACCGCTATCACGACCTAAATACATATCTGAATGATCACCATTTACATTGAGTGGAGCGGCTAGTGCACGGTTTACAAGATTTAAAACGATAGGCAAACGCATACCAGAAGCTTGGTAAAGCGTCTCAACCATTAAAGCAAAACCTTGAGAAGAAGTTGCAGTCGCAACACGACCACCTGCCGCTGCAGCACCTATACATCCACTCATCGCAGCATGTTCAGATTCAACCATTACAAATTCGCCCTCAATATACCCGTCTGCCAAGAATTTTGCATACCCTTCAACAATCGGAGTCGATGGCGTAATAGGATAAGCCGCAACAACATCAATTTGGCACTGTCTCATAGCCTGAGCAGCGGCATGATTACCATCCCATACTTCTATATCTTTTAATTGAATTTTATCAAATGCCATTATATTGTCTCCTTGTTTTTAGTAGGCCAAGCTGCCAATTCTGTTTCTTCATCTGCTTTTTCAGGAAACATTAAAAGTGATTTCGGATTTGTAGGACAAACTTCAACGCAGATACCACAACCTTTACAGTGATCCATATCCACACCAATCATTTTTTTATCTCTTGAAATGATAGAGACATCTGGACAATAAATCCAACAAAATTGACAATCAATACAAAAGTCCTTATTAAATACAGGCTTTGCTATTCTCCAATCTGCAACACTAGCAACAAAAGAGCTGTTTTGTGAATAAGCACGATCTTCTTGATTTGTTCCCGCGATGTCTTCTATTTTACCTTCAAAAGTACGAAGCATCGCTCCGATTTCAAATTCATCCCATCCTTGTTTTGCCATCATAAGCTCCTTATTTCACTTCATCAAAAGCGCGTTGAATTGCAAACATATTTGCATCAATAATCTTTTGAGGTAATTTTCCAAGAATTCTTTTCATACTCTCTTTAAAAAACTCTATATCATACATCCCAGAAACTTTCATAAATGCACCAAGCATCGGTGTATTTGGAATTGCTTTACCGATAGTTTCTTGAGCTATTTTAATACAATCCACTGTATAAACTTTTTTACCAGCAAGTTTTGGCTGAGATGCCACAAGTTCATCTGTACTCAAGTGAGTTGTAATGATATAAATAGTATTTTCTTTATGATTCACTGTAACATCTGATGTATAAACCAACGCAGGGTCAATTACAAACACAAAATCTGGTTCCATATACTTTTCATGATTCATAATAACTTTATCATCAACACGATTAAATGCAGTCATGGCAGCCCCACGCTTCGCTGACCCATAAAATGCAAATGCTTGCACATGCTTACCAGTTGTAGAAATAACATCCGCTAAACCCTTAGCACCTGTTACAGCGCCTTGTCCAGCACGACTATGCCATCTAATTTCTAGCATACATTCTCCTTTAGTTTGTTCAAGAATTTTTAAAGAGTATCTTTCGATTCTAATTTATGGGTTATTTTAGGCAACTTGCTCTTAAAAATAGCTTGAAATTTCATATAGAGCAATTTAGTAACTTTGCGTGTGTTGTTTTTTCCTATCTTGCAAATGAAGCACTGCTTCAAGAGCATCACTAAAAATAACATCAGTAAATTTTTCTATTATTTCACGAGAATCATATCCGCTTAAGACACCAATAGAATTGACTCCTGCACTTTTTGCGGCGATTAAATCAAGCTTTGTATCGCCTATCATCCAAATTTCTTTGCCCTTGATATCAAGTGTTTCCATCGCTTTGAGTATGGGCTCGGCATGTGGCTTTGGATTTTGTACATCTTCTCTACCTATGAGAACATCAAAGTACTCCATTAAGCCAAAATACTCCATTAATATTTTGGAATACTCTGCCGTTTTTGTTGTTACAATTCCTAAAGTCGCAAATTTACTCGCCTCTAAAACTGCATCTTTTGCATTCTCTAGCAGAAATGTTTTTTGTGTAGAAATTTTACGATACTCTTCTTTGTAAGTTGCAACAAAATCCCAAACTATGGCTCTAGGCACTCCTAAATCTTCAAACATAACATCAAGCGGATACCCTACAAGAGCTTTTATCGCATCGTCACTTGGCTGAGCAAAATTATGGACTTCAAAAGCGTGATGAAAACACTCCAAAATTGCCTCTGTTGAGTCTATAAGTGTTCCGTCTAAATCAAAAAGTATTATCATTTTATTTCGTCTTTCTCCCATTTTATATAGTTATGCCAGATACCGCTGAGGCTTGGCTCAACATTTTTAATATTTTTATTGACTGTTGTAATCGAAGTTGGAATATATAAAAAAAGATAAGGATTATCCTCTACGATTATTTTAAACATCTCTTTCCACATGCCGTTTAATTTCTCTTTATCGACTATGCTTTGGGACTCTTCTATCATTTTGTCCATAATTGGATTTTTGTATCCGACAAGATTGAAGCCACCTTTTTTATCACTATCGCTATGCCAAAACATGTAAGGGTCAGGAGTGGGTGAGAGTCCCCAGCCAAGGAGAACTGTGTCAAACTTTTTTGGAAAAACAACCATATTTAAAAATGCCTGCCACTCCATAACTTTAAGTGTTACAACAACTCCAGCAAGTTTAAGCTGATGTTGCAATATCTCGGCTGCATAAGGTCTAATAGGCGTAGAGTTGGATGTTGCTATCTCAAAAGTAAAAGGATTATTTTCATCATATCCAGCCTCTTTTAAAAGTCTTTTTGCTTCATTTATATTTTGTATTGGAGCTTTTACATCTGAATTGTAAGCATTGGTTCGAGGTAAAAATGGTCCTGTACATACTTTTGCATGTTCAAAAAATAGAACTTTGACTAACTCATCTCTATTTATAGCAAGAGAGAGCGCTTGTCTTACTTTTGGGTTTTTAAATTTGTCTAACCGTAAATTGAAACCCAAATAAGTGTAGGAGTAACTTATCTCTTCGTAAATATTAAAAGTAGTAAAAAACTTTTTATTTAGTTGTCTTTCATACTCCATTGGCTCGATACTTCCTATGTCTAAAGCGTTTGATTTAAGCATCAAAAATCGAGTCATTGGGTCTGCAATAACATGAAAATAAATTTTATCTATTTTAGGTTTGCCTTCAAAATAGGTCTCATTTGCCACTAAAATAATATTTTTAGAGTGTTCCAATTGATAAAGTTTATATGCTCCAGTTCCTACTGGATTTGTATTAAAAGAGGAGTTCATGAGATTTTTTTCATCTTTTAAAATATGAAAAGGCAAAATTCCCATCATCCATGTCTCAAGAGCTTTAAAATAGGGCTCTTTATAAGTAACTTTCACTGTTAAATCATCCACTGCTTCGACATTCTGAACAAACCTAAAATTGGCACTATAAGGGGAAACGACCTGAGGGGACATTAAAGTTTCATAAGTAAATACAACATCTATTGCACTCAATTTTACCCCGTCATGCCAAGCGGCATGTGGATTTAATTTGAATATGAGTGTTTTATTATCTTCATAAAAAAAATCTGTTGCTAAGTCGCCTATAATTGTGGATGCATCTTTGTCATACTTTACAAGACCGTTAAATATAAAACCTGCTATTTCCGATGAACTTGAATCCGTTGCTAAGAGAGGATTGAGCCGAGAAGGATTTGCCGTAGTTGCTAGATGCAAAGAGGAAGCAAAAAGTTCAAAAGTTAAAAATAAAAAAAGTATGAATTTCATGAAATACCTAAAATTTGATAGCTTTATCGTTTATTTTAAACGCGCCATCCATAAAACGAATATCAAAAGAAATAGTATTCGCATCCTCTTTTGCATATGCTTTGGCTAAGCCTACCATTGGCATTGCCTGTTCCATTGCATCAAATAGCGCATGTGAGAGTTGAAGTTTTGTATCAATGTTAAGAGATTGAATAATCATGATTGGAGCATATTGAATTTTTTGTTTTAAGTTTGTATCCTCTTTGAGTGTTACTCTTGATTTTACACTCAAACCTTCCAAATCTTTTGCATCATCTATCACAATATTTGCAATTGAAAAATCTGCTATATCAAGTGTAATTCCTCTAGAGAGTAACTCGAGTGCGCTCTCTTGTACATCTGTTTGAAGCTTAAATGAATTTTCTGATTTGAGTTTTGACACTCCAACGCGAAGTTTCTCAAGTGAATCTTTATCTACATCATTTAACGCAACATCATAATTGAAATTGGATGCTTTAAAATTCAAAATATTTGAACGCATAACAAGAGAGTCTATATTCGCTTTTGAGTAAAACTCAGCTTTTACTCCTTGTGTGTTAGCAGATACATTCAAACCTATTTTAGAAGCATTAAGCTCAAAATTATCGGTTGGATTTCCTCTTAGAAACATCTCTACTTTTTCAACTTTCACACTTGAGATGTAAGTAGTTTGCGATTCAAAAGCAGTTTGACTATCCCAATTTTGCAAATTAAAAGTGAACGCTTCATTTGTATCACGAATTTGAAGCATAATGTGTGCAACACTACTCACAAACTCAGACGGTGCAATCAAATCTCCTTTACCATGGTAGAGAGCATTTGTAAGATTCATACTCACAAACGAGCCATTTTTTAAAGTATATTCTTCTTTGATGTCTTTAAGATAGCCATTAAAATCGCTTGTTGCAATGTTGTAATTTATGTGATACAAAACTCCATGATTTTCTAAAAAAGTTTTTATGTATGCATAAAAATCAGCATCTTTCTCTTGTAAATCACTTTGCATTGCGCTTGATAAAGTCAGTGGATAGACATCTACAGAGAGTTCTTTTGCAAATGGGAAATTACTATATTCTAAATCTACACCCATCCTAACTCCATCGAGTAAAGCATTTGCATAAGGAGGAATTTTATTGTTAGAAAATTTGTTTAAATACTCTAAAAGCTTACTCGCATCACTTAGCAAAAATTCGTAATGTTTTTTTGTCTGCAAATAACTAGAATCACTCTTATTTTCTACAACTTCAATGCCATTGGATTTTAAAATTTCTATTTTTTCATCAAGCACACTTTGTGCAACTTTATTTCCAACGATAGGAAGCGATACAATAACAACGACAAAAAGAGCTAAAAGAAGAATTTTTTTCATATATAAACCTTTTTAATTATAAAAGACATTATATAGAAAGATAGTTAAAGGAGTGTTATTTTTGAGAGTTTTAAAGAGGTTTTACCAATGCAAAATGCATTGATAAAAAAAGCGAATAGAGAGATTAACGCTTAGAGAACTGGCGAGAACGACGAGCTTTTCTCTTACCTGGCTTTTTACGCTCAACGATTCTTGAATCGCGAGTCATCATGCCCTCAGGTTTTAGAATTGCTTTTAATTCTGGGTTAAACTTTACTAACGCACGAGAAATTCCGTGACGAAGAGCATCTGCTTGACCACCGAAACCACCACCTGTAGTAGTAGCAACGATGTTTACAGATGTATCTTGTTTAGTAAGTGCTAGTGGTTGTTTAACACGAAGCTTTTTAGCTTCAAGACCACCTAACCATGCATCTAAAGAAAGACCATTGATAGTCATTTCACCGTTTCCTGCAGTCAACCATACTTTTGCTATTGAAGCTTTACGACGACCTGTTGCGTATATTTTTGCCATATGTCAATCCTTACTTAGCAAGTTGTGCAGTGTGAGGATGTTCAGCACCTGCATAAATTTTTAATTTTTTAATCATTTTTGCACCAAGCTTAGTTTTTGGAAGCATACCACGAGTTGCTAATTTGTAAAGCTTCTCAGGATTTTTTGCCATAAGCTCAGTCATTTTAATACTTTTAGTACTACCAAAGTAACCAGAGTATGAGAAGTATTCTTTGTTAGCAATTTTGCCAAGACCGTTAAATTTTGCTTTAGAAGCATTTACGATAACAACGAAGTCACCACAGTCAATGTTTGGAGTCCAGCAAACTTTGTTCTTACCACGAAGTATAGTAGCTACTTCAGTGATAATACGACCAAAAGTTTTACCCTCAGCATCAATCAAAACCCATTTTTGATCAATTTGTTCAGAAGTTGCAATTTTTGTAAATTTCATTCTTGAACCTTTTTTAAGTAAATTTATTAATAAACAGTCAGACCGCTTATTTAGTGGCGAAAGTATAGCAACACAAACTTATAAGTAGCTTAATTTATGGTTTATTTAAGGTTAAGGTTGCTTTCTTGACACCCTTGGCATGTGGAAATCCCACATGCCAAGCTTCTTACCCAAATATGAAACTAAAACGGGTATAATTACATCATGAATTACAAAGAAATTGCACAAGAAACCCTCAATATTGAGGCATCAGCTCTGCTAGAAGCATCAAAAAATATGAATGATGTTTTTGCACATGCCGTAGATTTAATACTTTCATGCAAAGGAAAACTCATCGTCACAGGGGTAGGCAAAAGTGGACTCATTGGTGCAAAAATGGCAGCTACTTTTGCTTCGACTGGAACGCCTAGCTTTTTTCTTCATCCCACAGAAGCGCTTCATGGCGATTTGGGCATGATAAGTAAAGAAGATGCCGTGATTGCCATCAGTTACAGCGGTGAGAGTGAAGAACTTAGCTCTATTTTGCCTCATATAAAAAGATTCGGCACACCCATTATCGGGATGACTAGAGATACTTCTTCTACGCTTGGTAGATTCAGTGATTTGGTGATAGAAGTAGTTGTTGCGAAAGAGGCATGTCCACTTGACATCGCACCAACAAGCTCAACTACTTTAACACTTGCTCTCGGGGATGCACTTGCAGTATGTTTGATGCGAGCAAAAAACTTTAAAAAGAGTGATTTTGCATCGTTTCATCCTGGCGGTGCTTTAGGCAAGAAACTGTTTGTAAAAGTAAGTAACTTGATGAAAACTGAAAATTTGCCAATTGTCTCAAAAGAGACGAAAATCAAAGATGCAATTATAAAGATCAGCGAAGGCAGACTTGGTACAGTTTTAGTAACCGATGAACAAAACAAACTCATAGCACTTGTGAGTGATGGCGATATTCGTCGTGCACTTTTGAGAGATAATTTTTCACTTGAAGCAAATGTTTTAGAGTATGCGACACTCAGCCCGATGACATGTGACGATGAAAACATGTTAGCAAGCGAGGCACTTGTCCTCATTGAAGAGAAAAAAATACAACTTTTAGTAATTACAGATAAAAATAAAAAGATAAAAGGTGTGCTTCATATTCACACTTTAATCGAAAAGGGCATATCATAATGATGCGATTAAACAAATATATAGCTCACAATTCGAGCTACTCAAGACGCGAAGCAGATGCTGCAGTGCAGAACGGTTATGTAAGAGTCAATGGCGAAATACAAGACAACCCAGCGACACAAGTGGATGAAAAAAAAGATGTGATTCACATAAGTGGAAAGCCAGTAACTCCGATAGACAAATACACAGTTATTGTTTACAATAAACCAAAAGGGGAACTTGTAACAAAAAGTGATCCAAAAGGCAGAAGAACGATTTACGATACACTCGATAAACAGTATAAGCACTTCGTTCCTGTTGGAAGACTTGACTATGCGACTGAGGGTGTTTTACTTTTAACGGATGCTTCAAAAATTGCAACTGCACTTATGACTTCAAATTTACAAAGAGTTTACAAGGTAAAAATCAAAGGTCCAGTTACAAATGAGATGGAAGGAGCAATGCAAAACGGTTTAGAACTCGAAGATGCAACCGCTGGAGGACACTCTCACAGCAGTGTAACTTCTATGACTTTTGCACCGTTTTTAGGCTATAAAATCCAAAAAAATGAACATAATTACTCTGTTTTAAAAATCGCTATTGCAGAAGGTCAAAACCGTGAAATCAGAAGATTTTTCGCTCACTTTGGTGCTGAAGTAGCCGACCTTAAACGCGTAAGTTTTGCAGAAGTTGAGTTAAATAATCTTCCAACAGGTAAAACAAGATTTTTGACAAGAAGCGAATACTCAGCACTGTTCACATTTATGAAAGCAGAAAACAAAAAAGCTAAAGAGAGAGGAATTAAATAATGAAAACAATGAAGTTTCCAACAAGCCACAAAACACAACTCATAGATATTAGTAATGAGGTAAATGAGGCTGTGATTACTTCTGGCATAAAAGATGGTATTTGTGTCGTTTTTACACCGCACACAACGGCAAGTATCTTTATGTTTGAAAACCAAGACCCTGCGCTTCGCCGTGATTTACTCGATGCACTCAACCGTGTTATACCACTCGATGGCAAATACCTCCACAAAGGTGAAAATGCTGCAGCGCATCTTAAGAGTTCTCGCATGGGTAACTCTGTGAGTATTCCCGTTGTCAATGCAAAACCTCTTATTGGCAAGTGGCAAGGTGTCTTTTTTGGCGAGTTCGATGGACCAAGACAAGAGAGAGAAGTTTACATACAAGTTATTGCTGGTTAATTTCATTTGCCAGATTTTACGCAACTTTTACGACCTAAAAACTTTGATGAGATAATTTCTCAAGAACATCTAGCTTCACGAAATGCTCCACTTCGTGTTCTTTGTGAAAAAGGTGTTTTAGGACATAGCTTTTTTTATGGACCAGCAGGATGTGGAAAAACATCTCTTGCTCGAGTTATTGCTCAAACTATGAAACTCCCCTTTTATGAATTTAACGCCACTTCTATAAAAATAGAAAACTTAAGAAAAATCTTTGAGCAATACAAAAACAGTTTAGAAAAACCTCTTATTTTTATAGATGAAGTACATCGTTTAGCAAAAAATCAGCAAGAAGTTTTGCTTCCCGTTATGGAAAATAACTCCGTTTTAGTTATAGGCGCTTCAACAGAAAACCCTTTCTTCTCCCTCACTTCAGCTATTCGTTCCCGTTCTATGCTTTTTGAGATTAAGTATATAACAAATGAAGCATTAACAAATCTTCTAAGCTTGGCATGTGGAAATAGTACAATAACTTTAGATGAGGATTCAAAAGAGTACATTGTTGCAAGTAGTGGCGGTGATGCACGGGCGATGCTAAAGCTTTTAGAGTTTGCTTCAAACATAAATACGCACATAACGCTTGAACTCTTAAAATCACTCAGACCAAATGCACTCAGTGCAGGAAGCAGTGAAGCGGGTGTTCATTATGATTTGGCAAGTGCGATGATAAAGTCCATCCGAGGCTCAGACATGGATGCGAGTATCTACTATTTGGCAAGACTCATTGATGGCGGAGAGAGTGCTGATTTTATCGCAAGACGACTTGTCATATTAGCGAGTGAAGATGTGGGAAATGCAAATCCACAAGCACTTACTCTTTGTACTTCATGTTTAACAAGTGTTTCAAAAATTGGCTATCCTGAGGCTAGAATCATTTTGGCTCAAGCCGTTATTTATCTTTGTGCTTCTCCAAAATCAAACTCTGCTTACTTAGCAATAAACTCCGCACTTCAAGCTGTAAATGATGGAGTAATACTAGAAATTCCAAAAAATATAACAGATAACCATAAAAATTATTTATATCCACATGACTTTGGCGGTTATGTAAAACAGCAGTATCTCTCGAAACCGCTTAAGTTTGTTCAACTCAAAAGTATAGGCTATGAAAAAAAAATGAAAGAGTGGATTGATATCATTGTAAACAGCTCTTAACATAGGTCAAGAAGAAAATCATAAAACTTTGATAATATAATCCGAAAATAAATTAAAGGTGGACTTATATTATGGATATCTCTACAAGCTCAAATAAAATCACAATACATGGAAACATCAAAAGCATTGGTGACTTTCAAAGTATAAAAAACAGTGTTGATCCTGTCATAGCTAGTAGTAAGAACATAATAATTGACATCGTGGATTCTCTTTCTCTTACATCTGCTGTTATAGGTTACTTCAACAAACTTATCCTCAAAGATAAAATAAGCATTCAGGTGAATGTAGGGGACAGACAACTTTATGACCTTCTAAATGACTTAAATCTTACTTCTGTTTTTAATCTCAAAAAGGTTTAATTATGACTATAAAATATAAATTAAATGTCATTATGGCAATGGTTTTAGCCTTTTCACTGATTATCATTGGACTCAATATAAAAAAGGCTATGGGTGACAGAGCTTTTATCATTCAAGCTGAAAAACTCAATATTCTCTCTCAAAAACTCAGTCTTCTTATTCATGAAACACAAAAAGAAAGAGGTGCTAGCGCTGGTTTTATTGGTTCAAAAGGACAAGAATTTGCTGATATCTTACCAAAGCAGTTAGTTTTAACTACAAGTAAAAACAAAGAGCTAGATGAGTATCTTGCAACACTTGATTTAAACACTTTTTCAGATGAATTTAAATCAGAATTATCCGCTTTTAAATCCGATATGAGCCAAATAGATAGTATTCGTAAACAAGTAAGTGCGCTTAGCATTAATGCAAAAGATACCGTAGCTTACTATACAAATATGAATAAAAAAGTTTTAAATATCGTATCTTTAACAGCAAAACTAGCCAACACTCAAGAGCTGGTAAAAGCACTCAATACTTATACAAACTTTTTAAAAGCTAAAGAGAGAGCAGGCATCGAGAGAGCTATACTCAGCGGTACTTTTGCAACTGACAAATTTGGTGATGGAATGTTTGCCAAATGGATAACAATCGTAGCGGAACAAGATAGCTATCTTGATGCATCTTTGGCAATGGCAAATGAGAGTGTAAAAGCTTTTTACAAGAATAAACAAAGCGATCCATCTTTTGCTGAAGTAAATAACATGAGAGAAATCGCAAAAACGAAAGCTGCAACAGGTGGCTTTGGAATTGAGAGTGTTACTTGGTTTAAAACAATTTCGCAAAAAATAAACATTCTAAAAGAAGTGGACGATGAAATTTCTAAACAAAATTCTATCTTACTTGAGCAATTAAAATCAAATTCACAATTTGAAACAGCGATAACACTCTCAAGCTATACAATTTTTACTGTTTTAATTTTTATAATCATTTTATTTATCAGCAGAGGCGTCAATAAAAGCGTTCATACAAGCTTAGAAAAGATTGAATGTGTCTCGAGTGCACTTGACTTAACATGTGACATTATTGTTCCAGGAAAAGATGAAATATCACAAATTTCAAGAGCACTTCATGTCATGATAGTTGCATTTAAGCAGAGCGTTCACGAAGCCATTGCAGTTGGCTCTTCCACTTCATCAGAGAGCCAAAAATTAAATGAGGTTGTAAGTGAACTTACACGCAATGGCGAGATAGCAGATAGTAAAATCGCAAATATAAATACATTAGTTTCTGAGGTTGGAGAGAGATTAGATAATGTTGAAGAGTCTTCTATTACCGTAACCGAAGATTTAGATAAAACTTTTAATGTTTTAGATGGGTTTATAAATAAATTAGATTCTGTTGTGCATTCCATAGAAATGGGAACACATCAACAAGAAGATTTATCTCAAAAAGTTTCATCCCTAACCGAGCAAGCAAAAAATATAAAAGATGTTTTAAGCATCATCTCTGACATTGCAGACCAAACAAATCTACTAGCACTCAATGCTGCAATTGAAGCGGCAAGAGCTGGAGAACATGGACGAGGCTTTGCAGTTGTAGCAGATGAAGTCCGTAAACTTGCAGAGAGAACACAAAAAAGTTTAAGTGAAATTAGTGCAAATGTAAATCTCATTACCCAAAATGTTATTGAGATTTCTGGAGAAACAAATCAAGCATCAGAAAATATGCGTCATATTGCAGATTCAGCACAAGAACTGATTCACTCTTCCCAAGAAACAAAAAATAATCTTTCTGTAACAAGAAAAAAATCAACCGATGTTATGCATCAAAGCACATACATCGCAACAAAAACTAAAGAACTTATTGCTGATATGGACGAGGTTATAAAAATCTCTTCTCAAAATACTGCACTTAGAATTTCTGTAGAAAATACTGCAACTATCCTCTGTAAAGATTCAAAAAATTTACATAATACACTCCATAAGTTTAAGGTGTAAAACTATATGCCAGAGAAGTTAACATTAGTAGAAAAGACGGAATATAGTTTGTATCAACAAGATTTAGCATTTCAAAAAGAACTCAACATATTAAGAAATGACTATTACTATCAAATGATTCAAGCTAAATGTACTTCCCTAGTAGATTTTTTATATAAACCACTAGATATTTTAAGCGGAGATGCGTATTCGTTAAGAAAGATAGATGATAACACTACATTTTATCTTATTGTGGATGGAATGGGCAAAGGTGTCTCTGCGTCTCTTACATCAATGCTTATAACATTCTACATCAATCATATTATAGATAAAACGCTTAAAAACAACAGTTTTAACCTGCACTATCTCATTAGTGAATCTATAGAATATATAAAGCCTATCCTACTAGAGGAAGAATCTTTATCTGTTGATTATATACTTTTAAATACAGATAAAAATATTATGAATTATGCTAAGTTTGCTATGCCAGCGCTCTTAATGCAAACTATAAACCATGAAATAATTCGATTAAAATCTAATAATCCTCCGATAAGCAAATACCAAGAAAGCTTTACTATCTCAGAAACTAGCACATCAGATATAAGAAAATTTCTACTTTACAGTGACGGCTTAAGTGAGTCTTCAACTACTGATTCTCAAAATATTTATGCATCTTTTATTGAAGAAGATTTTTTAAACTCATTTACAAAAGAAGATTTTAGCAATAAAATATTTAGTAAAATTACAACTCAAGAAGATGATATAACTTTTATTTTTATCAATAAAACATCATGCACCAATAATCTTGTTGCATCAAAAAGATTTGAAACTACATTAGAAAATAATGACATAACAAATGAGTGGTACACGAATGAGTGGAACAACTTAACAGATAATACAAAAAGTATTGATAGTGCTGGGGTTGTATTTACTGAATTATTTATGAATGCTTATGAGCATGGAAACTTAAATATTGATACTCAAACAAAACATCAACTTTTAGAAAATGACACTTATTTTGAGACTCTACAAAATATAGAGAAAGGGTGCACAAAAAAGATAACGGTAGCTCTTCATAAAGTAAATTATAATTCGTGCACATACATAATAACCAAAATTTGTGATGAAGGTGATGGATTTGATACACAGATTTTAAGTAAAATATTTAGAAATTCACATAATTTTAATGGCAGAGGTGTTTTTGTCTCTCGACAATTATCACAAGGAATTTACTATAACGCTAAAGGAAACAGTGTTTTATATATAAATAGGATTTAAGAAGATTTAGCAAAGCCAAGACCCGAAGGTCTGAGACTTATTTGCTAAGTGCTGCTTTTGATGCTTCGGCAACTGCAGTAAATGCTGCTGCATCATTCATCGCCATGTCAGCAAGAATTTTACGGTCAAGTTCGATGCCAGACTTGTGAAGTCCGTTGATAAAAGTTGAATAATTCATTCCATTTAAACGACAAGCAGCATTAATACGAACAATCCATAACTTGCGGAATTCGCGTTTATTTTGCTTACGGTCACGGAACGCATAGTAATATGAGCGTTCAATTTGCTCTTTAGCTTTACGGAAATGTTTACGGCGACCGCTGTAAAAACCTTTCGCTAATTTTAATATCTTTTTGTGTCTTCTTCTACGAACAACACCTGTTTTTACTCTTGGCATATTTTTCCTTTTTCTTTACCCAGATACACTTTTTGTGTTCAAGGTGCCACCGTTTGAGTGGTCTTGCCCAATCAGATAATTGGAGATTTACGATTTTCTAGATTCCCAGTTAAACTGAGAATGACATCTAGTTAATCATAGCCTTTACATTTTTCTCATCAACTTTAGCAATCACTTTAGGTGCATTTTGCTTACGACGAGTGCCTGCATCTTGTTTAGTCAAAATATGGCTTCTGTAAGCAGTTCCACGCTTAACAGTACCATTTTTCTTAACTTTAAAACGCTTTACAGCGCCTTTAACAGATTTCATTTTTGGCATCGATAACTCCTTTGTAAAATTCTCATATATAGAGGGCGGGATTATATCTAAATTATTGTAAATTTTTGCTACAATGGCTTTATGAATTCAATTAAACACATAGAAAACGCACTAGCAGAGTTAGATAAAGAGGTTGAGGGTATTCTTTTGGATTGGAGTATTCCTCTCAATGAAAAAGATAATTTGATGCTTCCAATACTCCAGCAAAAAAGAGTTTTAACGCAAACGCTCGAAGATTTAACATACTTAAAAAATAATCCACCAAAACCAAATCAGGCATGTGGAATTTCAAAATACAGAGAAGATTAAATTATTGTATTGGATAAAAGTATATGTTTGAAGACTCTTCTCCAGATACCTGCGGCACATAACAGTTCGAGGTGTGCTGCTGTATTCCTACCCTGACACAGTATCTCGAACTGCTATTGCACAGGTCTAAAGAAGAGCAACGGAATTGTAGCCAAAAAAAATTAAATTACAAAATAGATTTCTTGCAAAACTAAAAACACGCTCACTAAGGCTTCGCTTACGCTGCAGAATCGTTCACTTAGTTTTGAGTTTTGCAAGAAGTTTACTATTTTAACAAAAGAAGAAGAGACCATGCAAACATTGAACATTTTTACAAATGAAAAAGATTCACTTCCACATGGCAAAGCAGATTTTTTACTCGCAGCATCTGTTACGAGAACAAATAATAGCAACAGTATAAATCTGACTCCAACGCTTGACGCAGAGTTTATAACAAATGAAAAACTTTTTGCAAACTCGCCACAAACTCTTCAAGACATCTCAATACCCGCCATCATCACAAGAGCCGTTCACAATCTTGCTCCTTTTAGTACAATTGAAATTTTAAACCTTGGATTAGATGTAATCCCCGAGCATTCCACATGCCATAACTTTGGCTTACTTCCCTCAGGCTCAATCAAGGAAGGTGCTCAAATTGATGTACGAGATGTTTTTTGCAAAGGCATGGATTTTGGAAAAAGCTATGAACTTAAAGGAAATTATCTTATTTTAGCTGATGGTATGGCATGTGGAACCGCAACCGCCATAGCAACGGCACTGGCTCTTGGGTATGATTGCAATTTTTCTTCAAGTTTACAAGATGAAACAGTGACTCATGCTCTTTCTCTTCTAAATTCCGATATGACAAACATAGAAAAACTCTCATTAGTAAGTGATAATATGCTGATATTTTGTGCGGGATTTTTACTCGAAGCTTCAAGAAGATTTCATGTTGTTTTGGGAGGTGGTTTACAGATGGCAGTTTGTTTACTTGTAGCAGACAAACTAAGAGAAGATGTGTTTATGAGGGTAAAAGACAAAAACATAACACTTGCAACAACTGCTTGGGTAGTACATGACTCAAACATCGCGCATTTACTTTCCCTTCTTAGTTTTATTCCACATGCCGCCTATACCACCTTTTCATTCAAAAAAGCGACCATTTTAGCGCTTCATAAATATGATGAAGAAGCTAGAGATGGCGTTGGTGCAGGAGCTGCACTTGCATTTGCACATGCCAATAGCTTAGATAATGATGCCCTCTTGGAACAAATTGAATACATTCTCTACAAAATGTAATATATTCAGAAGAGTATTCTGATATAATATTTTTTTTGAGTTTTAACATTAGGAATTATTATGTTTCAAACAGTCAAATCGAAAGTTGTCGTTTCGGTCATAGCCTTAAGTATTTTAGGAATTTTTGGAAGTACTTTTTATATATCTTCAACACTAAATGACTTATCAAATAAAGCAACACAGCAATCTTTAAATGTACTCAGCCAATCGATCTTTCAAACAATGACCGGAAGTATGATGATGGGCGATCCTGCCGTTGTTCAAGACACTTTTAAAGCTGCTCGTGCTATCGATGGAATTGACTCTCTTGAAATTGTAAAATCTAAAGCTGTTTTAGAAGTCTATGAGCCAAACCATCCACTCACAACAGATACACTCATATTAGAAATATTAGGTACAAATGCTCCAAAAGTTATAGAGACAAAAGAAAAAGGTCATCACTCCATAAGAATGCTAAAACCTATGGTTGCGGAAACAAAATGTCTCTCTTGTCACTATAATGCCAAAGAAGGATATGTTCTTGGAGTAATGGATTTAGTCATTTCTCTTGATAAAAATGATGATGAGATTTTCTCTACACAAAAAGCACTTTTTATAACACTCATTATAGGTTTTATTATTTTTTCTGTTCTTGCAAGTATATTTTTTATGCAAGAAATTTTCAACCCTTTAAGCAACTTAAAAAATCGTATCTCAGAGTTAGTTGGTGGCGATAAAGATTTAACAAAACGATTAGCAGATAAAAACGGAAATGAATTTGGCGATGCTGCCAAAGAGGTCAATAAATTTATAGAAATGATTCAGGCAACCGTTAATGAAGTAAAATCTCTAGGACAGCAAAATTCATCCATCGCTTCTGAAATCGAACGCTCTAGTCATATTATCGGAGAGAGTACACAAAAAGAGCAAAAAATAGTTGGAGAAACTACTCAAAAAGGTGAAGCTATAAAAGGTCTTCTCAGAGAAAGTATAGAGGCTACTGAACAAACACAGCATACAATTCAAGAAGCAAACAGTGAACTTGACACTGCAAGACATTCACTTTCTGCACTTAGTAGTGAAGTAAATTCGTTTGTTGAAATTGAATGTGAGCTCTCATCGCAACTCTCTGCTCTTAAACACGATGCTGACCAAGTAAAAGATGTGCTTAATGTTATTAAAGACATTGCGGAACAAACAAACTTGTTAGCGCTCAATGCCGCGATAGAAGCAGCACGAGCTGGAGAACATGGACGAGGCTTTGCAGTTGTAGCAGATGAAGTAAGAAAATTAGCTGAGAGAACGCAAAAAAGCTTAACAGAGATAGATATGAGTGTGAGTACCATTGTTCAATCTATCAACGATGTAAGTGACAAAATGCAAGATAACGCTAAAAATATAGAAAATCTTACAAATATTTCAAATGAAGTAGAAGATAAAATACATTTAACTTCAAATGCTATGCATCTTTCTACTCAAGTAGCAACAAAGTCTAAAGAAGATAGTTTAAAAATGTCCAAAAATATACAAGAAATTATAGATGATATTGCAAAAATAGACGCTCTTTCAACTAAAAATGGAACAAGCGTAGAACATATTCAAAGTGATTTACAAAGACTTGTTCATGTGGCAAATTCTCTTCAATCAACTATAGACGAATTTAAAAGCTAATCCTATCTTCTATGATTAGCTCTATGCCCTTTTTGGGTTGTATAATGCTTTTTAAAACATGTCTGGCAAATGCTGTATTTTGAGTTAAGAGGCAGAGCTGCTTGACATATTCTGCATCTTGGCACAAAATGGCTCTGTTGCAGAGACTCTTCTATAAATTTATTTAAAACATGGCGTGATTTTCTTGCTCTCTCCGCATCCAAAAAATACTCTTTAAATCTATAACTCAACCACAAATAAAGCGAAATTTCTTTTACCATATCTTCTGCTTGTAAGAGTTCTTCTGCTGTTTGAGCAAAACTCCCAGAGAGTATTGGCGGAACATACACAACAGGCATTTTTTGCTCTAATGATACTATGTAGCTCTCAAAGGCACTTAAAATATAAGGAGATTTCAGAGTAAGCGGTGCACAGGCAAGATGGTATTTTGTAGCGATGTCTAAGTCATATCTATCAACAATAATCGCAGCTTCTACCATGTCATCCAAGTTTGAAGCATGAAAAGGTCCACTGAACTCCATATTTTCAACGAAAAACCGAAGAACCTCTTTGAGGGATCGCTCTTCAAGAATAGTACTAACTAATTTAATATGTTCTAAATTTGCCATGACTCTAAAAGGTACAGTGATTTTTTTTGCTTCTTGATGAAAATTCTTTTTTACCATACTTAAGACTTCGCCACTCAGTGCGCCTACAAATCCCTCTTCATGTAAGCCAAATCGCCCTGCCCGACCTGAAATTTGATGCACCTCAGATGGCTGTAAATTTCTTTGACTTATGCCATCAAACTTATCTGCTTTAGAAAAAAGTATGGTTTGAATCGGTAAGTTCATCCCCATAGCAATAGCGTCTGTTGCGATAAGTATCTGCGTCTCTTTTTCTCTAAATCTTCTTGCTTCTTCGCGTCTCACTTCTGGGGAGAGATTTCCATACACAACACTTACTTTAAAATGTTTTGAAAAATTTTGTTTGAGTTTGAGCACATCTTTTCTCGTAAAAGCGATAATCGCTGTTGCTTCTTTTACATCTCTGGCATTTGTCGGTTCATCCAAAAGTCTGAGTGGATTTTTTCTCTCAAAATTTATGATTTCAAGCTCTTCACCTAAATACTCAGCTAAAGCGATAATAGCTTCCTTGACATTTGGTGAACCAGTCATAATAATCTCTTTTGCAGGTGCACCTATAATTGCATTTGCCCATGCCCAACCACGATCACGGTCATCTATCATCTGCACCTCATCGATGACACAAACATCCACATCTACTTCAAAGTTCAACATTTCTATCGTAGAACTGATATGTGTCGCATCTTCATTTAAAAGTTGCTCCTCTCCTGTGATAAGTGAACTCTCAATCCCGTTTTCTTTGAGCGTTTCATACCCCTCAAGTGCAAGAAGTCTCAAAGGTGCAAGATAATAACCAGTATCAGCGTTTTGAAGCTTTTGCATCGCTTGGTAGGTCTTTCCACTATTTGTCGGACCTATGTGAAGAATGAGTTTTCTTCTCATCTGCCTCGCCATAGGAAAAAGGTTTTTAAAATCTCGTATGGTTCGAGCAAGAAGTGCTTGTCGCTGTTTTTTTATAAGCTGTTCATGGATGCTAAACATAAATGTTTTGATTGTTTTTCGAGCTGTTTTGGAACTAATAGTTAATGATTTTGACATCAATCCCACTAAAAACTCATACACTTTTTTATAAAGTTGTTCCTCTGTAAAATGCAAAAGCGTTGCATAACTTCCGCACTCATCTACAAGCGATTTTAACGACTCTCTAAAATGCGCTTCATTCTCTTTTTTTGCATTTTGTATCTCTTCATCCAAATGAAGTTCCTGCGCTAACCAAATATTTTCTAAAAGAGTACCTATCTCTATGTGAACTTCTAAAATATAGGGAAGTACTATCTCTGAGTATGGAAGCGTATATTGCTCTTCAACTTTAAGTAAAACTTCTTCGGCATGTGGGTCTATCTCTAAAACCGCTCCATTTTGCCCAAGTATCTCTTTTAAAACTTCAGGTTTAAGTGCAGGATATTTAAGTTTTGATTTTGGAGGAGCTGCTCGGAATGCATTTATAATCTGCTCGTGGTTTAAATAAGGATGAGGATTTTTTATATTTGCTAAGAACTCATCTATACTTTTTTGTTTTTGTGCAACAACAGCTTCTTTATCGGTACTAATCTGAGTTACAAGTATCTCGATTGGAGTCTCATTCAGATAGTTAGAATCATATGCTTTTGTATTTAAAGTCAGTATTTTATGGAAACTTTGCTCATAAAGCGTATATTTTAAAGATGCGTTAAACTCTAAGATATCATTAAAATCAAAAATACCGTCGAGTCTCTTTTGCAACTCCTCTTTTTTCATCTCATAGCGAATATGAATGAGTTTTGACTCCATCTTTTCTACGGTAATCTTCTTACTTCTTACTTCCATAAAAGCATCAAAAAGCAGAGCAGCTTCCTCTGGAGTTACATTTAACTCTTTTAAAATACTCTCTATTTTTTCGCTTCTTTCTATGCTGGGTTCTTTGGGAGTTGTTGAGAAATATATTACCCCATTTGCATGAAAAAAGTTTAAAATCTCTTGACGAAAGTCACTATCTGCCTCACTCCAAAACGCTCGTATAGTCTTTAAAAGAACTTTTTTATTGTGCTCAATATCGTAAATTCCAAGATAGTGACAAAGCTCACTCAGCGTCTCAGTGCTGACTCGTTCTATACCAACATCAAAAGGGTCATTATCGAAATATTTTTTGATTTTTTGATTGATTTTTGTATTTTTTTTATGTTTATTTGCCATATGTGATTGTAGCTAAATATCATTTATATAAAAATTGATGAGGATATTCCACATGCCAAAATATCAGTATATATTTTTTCTTTGATTTTCATTGGCATGTGGAAATTCTTTAAAATTATATACCTATGATATAATTTTTACTATGAAATACAAATTAACGCAACATGCTTATGATGTAATAACATCAAGAGAGATTCACTTACAATGGATAGAACTAACAGTTGATAATGCTGATATGTATGTTGTGGTAAGCGAAATTGAAGTACACTTTTTTAAATCTATTGAAGAAGCTTCAAATAAATGTTTAAAAGTTGTAGCTAATCCTACAAATTTAAAAATAATTACGACATATTTCGATAGAGATATGAGAAAAAAGGGTTGTAAATGAAAATAAAATATGACGACGAAACAAATTCTATTTATGTAATCTTATCAGATGATAAGGTTGTGGAAAGCCAAGAGCAATCAAAAGATGTTATTGTTGATTATAACGATAATGACGAAATAGTAGCCATAGAAGTTTTAAATGTTCGCAATCGTGAGCATGAAATAAATTTACCTTTGATTTTAAAAAGTGCCTGAGAATACTATTTTAAAAACCATCAAATCCCAAAGACAATAGTTGTTTTATCTGTGATACAATCTCTCTATGAAATTATCACACTTAAAACAAATCATTATTTACCTTAAGAAATTTACAAAAATCTCTGCGATTTATAGAGTTTCCGACACCATTATTAAAATCTCTTTTGACAAAGACGATGCTGTCTATTTTGAGATGCAACGCTCGAATGCAACTATGTTTAAATGCCCATCTTATACGCGTTCAAAAGTTTATAACGCTCCTTTTGATGTGCTTTTGGCAAAACGATTTAATCGTGCAAATATCCTAGATGTGTTAGGTTTACTTCAAGCGTTGCATCTGCGTACAAACAAGAAACTACAATTTTACAGTTTGAATTTACTGGAAAATATACAAATGTGATTCTCTTAGATGAAAATGAAGTTGTCCTTGAGGCACTTCGGCATGTGGATTTGTTCTCCTCTTTTCGTGAAGTCAGAGTGGGACAGAAACTTTTAAATGTACCAAATGCACCATTTGAGGCAAAAGAGTATCCACTCGAAGATATTGAACAATTTGTATATGCGCAACATGAAAAAGAGCAAAACCAAAAACTCGCATCACTCAAAAAACAAAAAATTACTCTTTTACATAAAAAGCTAAAAAAAGTTGAGAAGTTATTTCACGCACTTGAAGATGAAGAGAGTTTAAGAGATGAAGCGCAAACGAACCAACACAATGGAAATCTTGTTTTATCAAATATGCACAAAATAAAGCCTTACACAAAAAGTTTAGAGCTTGATGACTATGATGGGAACAAAGTTTTTATTGAACTTGCAAAAACTTATTCGTCTGTAGCAATGATCTCAAATGCACTCTTTTCTCAAAGTAAAAAAGCCAAACAAAAAGTTAAAAATCTCCATATCGAAAGAGGTTCTTTAGGCTCAAAAATGGAGCATTTAAAACTTTTTATCAACACGATTGAAGAGGCGAAAGATGTAGCAAAAGTAGAGCTTCTCTTTCCAAAAAAAGTTCAAAACAAAAAAGTAAAAATCAATGATTCTATTGAAACTTTTTGGGTTGAGGGGTATAAAGTTCAACTTGGAAAAAATGAAAAAGGCAATGTGGAACTCCTGAAAAATGCAAGAGCTAAAGATGTTTGGCTGCACATGAAAGAGCGTCCATCCGCGCATGTTATCATCACAACGGACAAGCAAAATGTACCTATGCACATCATAGAGAGTGCGGCAAGATTGTGTGTTGACTTCACGATGTTTGAAAAAGACAGGTTTTTGGTCGATTATACCCCACGAAGAGAAGTTACTATTCAAAATGGTGCAAATGTACTTTATAACAAATATAACACCATTGAAGTAGATACTCGTAACTAAGCTTTAGTGGGCTCAGCGCCCTAAGCGGAATAAAGGAACTTGTTTCTTTATGGGACAAATATGAAGGGTTCCTTCACTTTATGAAATAAAATTAAGGAGCAAGTTGTGGCAGTAGGTGCTATTGGGAATACTATTTATGTCAATCAACAAATTGCCACCGTCTCGAGTGTACAAGCAAACCAACATAACCGTTTTGACCTCCAAAATGTCGCTGCACAGGCTGCTGTAAATGCAAGAGATGAAAAAGTTTTAGAAGTGCGTCCTGCTGAGGGGAACTCTGAAGTTGATTCCGATAGAGAACATGAAAAAAATGAAGCCGACCAAGAGAATAAAAGAAATAAAAAGAAAGAACAAAAATCACAAGAGAACGAGATTGATTTTTCTGAACATAGATTAGATATTAAAGTGTGATAAGATATAATTCGCACTAGATTATATAGAGGAAAGTTGATGAGTATATTTGAGAGCAATAAAGAGAGAATAACAACTGGTTTAGCTCTTGCTGGTACTGTTTTACT
Organism: Campylobacterales bacterium; assembly: GCA_026390075.1. Taxonomy (GTDB): domain Bacteria; phylum Campylobacterota; class Campylobacteria; order Campylobacterales; family Sulfurimonadaceae; genus Sulfurimonas. Next base: position 73,561 of record JAPLGP010000055.1, on the reverse strand, counting down.
GATAGGGTTTATTGATAATTTTTATTTAATGTGGTTCACTATGGGTGCTATTTATATTTTAGCATTTAGAGAAGCTGCAAAATTATTTGAAGTTGAAAATGACTCACTTTTGACATACGCTGCGGGATTGTGGCTTTTAACTTTAGTCTATCCTTATGGAGATGATTTATTTGTCCTCGCTGGTCTTGCGTATGCGAGTGCTGTTGCTTTTAACAAAGACTTAGAGTGGAAAAACTTTTTTCCTTTTATCTACCCAACTGCAGGGATACTTTTTACATTTACGATGTATCAAGAGTATGGCATCGAATCACTTTTATGGCTCGTTGTAGTCGTTGCCATGACGGATGTTGGAGCGTATGTGGTTGGAAAAAGTATAGGAAAAACACCTTTTAGTGAGACAAGCCCAAACAAAACTTTAGAAGGTGTTGTGGGCGGTGTTTTTGTTGCAACTATGAGTGGAATGTTTATTGGTGTTACTATTGTTGACTTAGGCGTGTCGGTTATCATCTCTTTTATGGTTGCTGTTAGTTCTATTTTTGGTGATTTGTTTGAGAGTTCTCTTAAGCGAAAAGCTGGTGTAAAAGATAGTGGGGATTTACTCCCAGGGCATGGCGGTGTTCTTGACCGCATAGATGGCTATCTTTTTGGTTCTATTATGATGCTTGTACTCTTGCGAGGTTTAGTATAGTTTGATACTTCTAGGCTCGACAGGCTCCATCGGAGTAAATACACTTGAAGTTGCCAAAAAATTCAACATCTCTGTTGAAGTTTTGGTTGCTGGAAATAACATTGATCTTTTAAATACTCAGATTTTAAATCATGCACCGAAAATTGTTGTCGTCGCACGGCAAGAAGATATCAAAAATGTAAATCATACAAATGTCTATTTCGGTGAAGAGGCAATTCTCAAAGTTATAGAAGATTCTAGCTCTGAACTCGTTGTCAACGCTCTTGTAGGTTTTTTGGGTCTTCGTCCTACACTAACATCTCTGGCATGTGGAAAAAGAGTTGCGTTAGCAAACAAAGAGTCTCTTGTAGCATGTGGAAGTTTTATCGACACAAGTAAAATCCAGCCCATTGATAGTGAACATTTCGGTCTTTGGTATCTGATGCAAAACAGACCTGTTGAGAAGATGATTATCACAGCAAGTGGCGGAGCATTTCGTGACTGGGATATCAAGCATCTTGAGAGTGCAACTTTGGCGGATACCCAAAAACATCCAAACTGGTCGATGGGACAAAAAATAACCATCGACTCAGCCACAATGGTCAACAAAATGTTTGAACTCCTTGAAGCGAGATGGCTCTTTGGCGAAGGCAAATATGACGCTATTATAGAGACAAAATCCCTCATCCACGCACTCATAGATTTTAAAGATGGCTCAACTACTGCACACTTTGCACATGCCAACATGCAACTCCCTATCGCTTACGCTTTGGATGCTACAATGAATGAAAATATATTAGGGCATGTGGATTTATTACAAGTCGGTTCTTTAGAATTTCGTGAGATAAAAACAGAGCGATATCCGATTTGGCAGATAAAAGAAGAACTTCTCAAAAACCCTGAAAAAGGGGTCATTATAAACGCGGCAAACGAAGCAGCAATTGAGAAATTTATTAACAAAGAGATAGGTTTTATGGATATATCTCGAAACATTTTAAAGGCGTATGAAAAATTTATCCACATGCCAAGAAATGTGGATGATGTCTTTTTGATGGACAAAGAAGTAAGAGAATTTGTGAGGCTGAGTAAATGATTTTATCTATTGAAAGCAGTTGCGACGACAGTGCAATATCCATTACGGAAATCTCCACATGCCGACTTCTCTTTCACAAAAAAATATCTCAAGAGTTAGAACACTCTGTCTATGGCGGTGTCGTTCCTGAACTTGCAGCGAGACTTCACGCTGAAGCTTTGCCAAAAATCTTAAAAGAGTGTAAGCCTTACTTTCATAAACTAAAAGCGGTCGCAGTTACCTCTTCTCCTGGACTTGCCGTAACACTCATAGAGGGCGTGACGATGGCAAAAGCTATCTCTGTTGCTCTTGCTATTCCTCTTATTGGGGTCAATCATCTTATCGGGCATATTTACTCTCTTTTTATAGAGAAAGAGGCACATTTTCCGCTTACCGTTTTGCTTGTTTCAGGCGGTCACACGCAGGTGATGGAAGTAGAAAGTTTAAATAACATCACAACCATTGCAAAAAGTATGGATGACAGCTTTGGTGAGAGTTTTGATAAGGTTGCAAAGATGATGGGGCTTGGCTATCCTGGCGGACCACTCATAGAAAAATTGGCTATGGGAGGAGATAGAAAAAAGTATAACTTTACCATCCCTCTTATGCAAACTCCTAAACTTGCTTTTTCCTACTCAGGGCTTAAAAATGCTGTACGACTTGCTGTTGAAAAAGGTACTGAGGAAGATTATAAAGATATTGCAGCTTCGTTTGAACATGTTGCAACAGCGCATATCATTCATAAACTCAAAAAATATTTTGCAATAACTCCGCCTAAAAATTTTGCGATTGTTGGAGGTGCGAGTGCTAATCTTTATCTTCGTTCTCAAATAGAAATATTACTAAAGCCACATGCCGCATCTTTGCTTTTGAGTGAGTTACAATACTGCTCAGATAACGCTGCAATGATTGGAAGAGTCGCAGTTGAGATGTATAATAAAAAAATGTTCAGCACGCTCGATACCCTAGATATTGCACCAAAAAGTCACTTATAATCTTAATAAAAACTTATATCAAAGTACTCTCTTTCTAATTAAGAGTAAAATTACCCGATTTAAAATATACTTCCCACATAAATTAAATAAAACAACATAAGGAGCCAAAATGGCAACTACAAAATTCAAAGGTACAGAAGTAGAACTATTAGGAAATGAAGTAAATGTTGGTGATAAAGCACCAGAGGTTACAGTTGTAAATTCAGCTGGTTTAGGTGATGTTGTAGTTGGTGGCGCTCAGGGCGTAAAACAACTAATCATCGTTGTTCCTTCACTTGACACTGGTGTATGTGCTACTGAAACTCGTAACTTCAACGCTAAAGTTGCTTCATTAGAAGGCGTAAAAGCGACTATCGTTTCTTTAGATTTACCATTTGCTTCTGGCAGATTTTGTGCAGCTGAGGGAATTGACAAATTGACTGTTACTTCAGACTTTAGAAACAAAGACTTTGCAAACGCTTATGGTGTTTTACTTGGTGGTTCAGTTTTGGCTGGTGTAACTTGTAGAGCAATCTTTGTTGTTGACGCTGATGGTGTTGTAACTTACAAAGAAATCGTTCCAGAAATCACAGAAGAGCCAAACTACGATGCTGCTATGGCAGCAGTAAAATAATTTTTTCTTCCTCATTTTAGGGTTTTTACCCTAAAATAATTTTTTTTTCTCTTTAAATCCTCTTTTTTAAACATTCCGATACAATTATAGAATATTAATTATAACGGAGTTCAGAATGAAAAAAGTTTTATCAGGCTTGGCATGTGGAATTCTTCTTGCATCAACAGCAAATGCGGATTTTACGAGAGTGGAAATGGGTGCTGGTGCTTGGACACAAAACTCTAGCGGTAATCTTACCTACACTTCTAATGGTGGTACAGGGAATGACAAATCTTTAGAAAAAGACAATACTTCTGCTTATGCTTGGCTACTAGTAAAACACCCTATTCCAATCCTTCCAAATTTAAAACTTGAGTATGCAAGTATCAAAAATAGTGGAAGCGCAACAGGTTCATTTAAAGAGTTTTCGGTTGCTGGTGCAGCGAACACAACTTTAGATATGAAACAGTTTGACATTATCCCTTACTACAATATTTTAGACAATACAGCTTGGACTACTTTAGATATAGGGCTTGACGCTAAAGTTGCAAATGTTTCTTATGATGCAACAGGAAATATTACTATAAATGGCGTTGTAAATAACTCATACAGTAAATCCATCACGCTTCCTATTCCACTTCTTTATGTAAGAGCAAGAGTTCAAGTTCCAGCTACAAATATTGGGTTTGAAGCAGACGCAAAATATATTGCTTATAGCTCAAGTAGTATGTATGATGTAAAAGCAAAAGTTGACTATACACTTGGTTTTATACCTGTTTTAAAACCTGCAATTGAGCTTGGGTACAGAGTTCAAAAAATCAAGATTGATGAAAAAGCGACAGATGCAACCATGGATTTAACTTTTGCAGGCGCTTATGCAGGTTTAATGCTTCGTTTTTAGTTTATATTTCCACATCTGCTGTAATATCCTTGGGATGACACGGCATGTGGATTTAAAAGTGGTGAATTTGCATCCATATATCTCTTATCTAACACAATAATCTCATTTTCAAGCCAAATGCCAAACTGTTCATAAACTCTCTTTTGTGCTTCTTGAATTAAAAAGAGTGCATCATCAAATGTGCCATTATCAGCATTTACTAAAAAATTTGCGTGAATGGTGCTAAACTCCATACCACCCACTCTATGACCTTTCAGCCCAACTGCTTCAATAAGTCTGCCTGCAAAATCGGCATGTGGATTTTTAAAACAACTTCCCGCACTTGGCAATTTTGGCTGGTTTGAGCGCATTTTTTTGAATATTTCTACTTTAGCTTTGTCAAATCCACATGTGCCGTGAGCATTCGCGAGGAAATGCCCTTGGGGTGCCAAGTGAAATGAAGCTTCTAAAATTGGTGTTTGAATATTTGTGTATCTGTATCCAAAATCTACTTGCTCTTTTTGTTTAAAACCTTGGCATGTGGAAATAGAAATTAAATTATTAAATATTTCATACTCTTTAAGCCCCGCATTCATTTTCACTAAACCGCCTAAAGTTCCGGGGAGATGGGATACAAACTCAAAATTTGCAATATTATGTTTTTTACAAAAAGAAGCTATTTTGCCAGAAGGTGTCGCTCCACCAATTTTTAGAAGATTATCTTCAATTTTTATATAATCATATTTTTTACTGAGCATCATAAGTGCGGGAGGTTCTGTGCCGATAAGCGTATTGTTGCATGCGCCGATAAGGTAATAATCTTTACTAAATTCTGAAGGTTCTTCTAAAATGAAAACAGCTAAAGAACCTCCTATTTTAATAGAAGAAAATTTAGAAAAATCAATAAGTTTAGAGTTCATTACTCAACAAATGTTGGGATGAGATTAAAAACACTCAAGGCAAAATCTGTCATAGAATTGAGCATCCAAGGCATTGTCAAAACGAGAACGATAACAACACCTACAACTTTTGGAATAAAACTGAGTGTCATCTCATTTATCTGTGTTGTTGCTTGAAAAATACTTACTGCCAAACCTAAAAACATACCTGTTAGAAGTCCTGGAAAAGACAAAAGCAGAGCAATTTTAAAAGTTTCTATGCCAAGGGCTATAAGTTTTGCTTCCATAGTTTTATGAGTTCCTTAACTCTGTGTATTGGGTAGGGATTAAATAATCCTCTATCTTCACTTCCACTTCATAAAAATCATGTTTATACCCTATTTCAAAAAGCTTATTAATTGCTTTGTATTGAATATCACTCAGTGTTATAGAATCATCGTTTGCATAAAGTTCAAGATATTTATCGAGTGTAGGCGCATCTATACGAACCAAATTTCTCTCGATAAGCATTTTAGAGAGTCTCTCTTTATGGTCTCTTGCTACTTGCACAGCTTTGGTTAAAGTTGCCTCATATTCTATCGCTTTGGTTAAAGGAATGGAGCGTCGAAGAGCCATTCCACCAAGAGGAAGAGGTAAATTTTCTCCAGCTAACTCTTGCCAAATGTCCCACATTTCTCTCTCTACTTCAAGTGCATCGTTATAAGTTAAAATACTTTCATGGATTAAAACACCAGCATCCACATCGCCATTTAACACAGCATTTTCAATCTCAAGAAAGTTCATGTAAGTCACTCTGGCATGTGGATAAGTGATACGGAAAAGCATAGCATTCGTAGTATCTTTTCCACTAAGAGCAACTTTAAAGTTTTTCTTTAAAGTAACACCTTTTTTTTTGATGATCTTAGGTCCATAACCCTCACCAAAACTTACAGCCGTACGAAGCAAGGCATATTCATCTTTGACATGCGGATAGAGTGCAAAACTTATAGCGACGATGTCATACACACCATTTAGAGCGTCTTCATTAAGTGTTTGAATATCTTTTGCAATATTGTCAAAATGAGTATTTTTCATATCCACCCAGCCAAATTTTATTGCATAATACATAAAAATATCGTCTGCGTCTGGAGAATGTGCTATTAAAGTTTTTTTCAAGTTATCTATCCGTTATGTAAGCATTTGGTTTATATAAACTAGATTTTAACCAAATAAGGATAAAATTTCATCCTAATTTATCCTTTTTTTGCACTATAAAACAGATAAATGAAAAAAGTATGACAAAATGAAATATTTTTGAGTAAGTATTTAAAATTGACATATAATAAGTCTAAATTTACTATAAGTGAGCCGAAAATGGACGCAAACAAACAAAAATCATTAGACTTAGCGATGAAACAAATAGACAAAGCATTCGGTAAAGGTGCTTTAATGCGTTTAGGAGATAAGGAAATTACTCCTATCGAAGCGATTAGTACAGGCTCTCTTGGACTTGATTTAGCTTTAGGTATAGGCGGAGTTCCTCAGGGAAGAGTTGTTGAAATTTATGGACCTGAAAGTTCAGGAAAAACGACTTTAGCACTTCAAATAACAGCTGAATGTCAAAAAGCTGGTGGTGTTTGTGCATTTATCGATGCAGAACACGCTCTTGATGTTATTTATGCGAGAAATTTAGGTGTTGATGTGGACAATCTTCTTGTTTCTCAACCAGATTACGGCGAACAAGCTTTAGATATTGTTGAAACTATTGCAAGAAGTGGAGCGATTGATTTAATCGTTATTGACTCAGTAGCAGCTTTAACGCCTAAATCTGAGATTGAAGGCGAGATGTCTGACCAGAATGTTGGTGTTCAAGCGCGTTTAATGTCAAAAGCACTCCGTAAATTAACAGGTATTTTACACAAAATGAACTGTACTGTTATATTTATCAACCAAATTCGTATGAAAATTGGAATGATGGGATACGGTTCTCCTGAGACTACAACGGGCGGAAATGCTTTGAAATTTTATGCATCCGTTAGAATAGATGTAAGAAGAATAGCCTCACTCAAACAAGGTGAAAATAATATTGGTAACCGTGTGAAAGCAAAAGTTATCAAAAATAAAGTTGCCCCTCCATTTCGTCAAGCAGAGTTTGATATAATGTTTGGAGAAGGTATCTCTAAAGAGGGCGAACTTGTTGATTATGGTGTAAAACTTGATATAATTGACAAAAGTGGAGCTTGGTTCTCTTATGAGGACATAAAACTTGGTCAAGGGCGTGAAAATGTTAAGGCTAAATTTAAAGAAGATCCAGCGTTAGCAAAAGAGATAGAAGAAAAAATTAAATCAGCTATGGGAATAAGTACGCTTATGACTATGGATATATCAGAAATAAGTGAGGTAGATGAATAATGTTTATAGATAATGTAAGTGCGATAGAAGTAATGGATTCTCGTGGAAATCCAACAGTAAAAGCAACAGTAGCACTTAGTGATGGAACTGTTGAGAGTGCTATAGTACCCTCAGGTGCAAGTACAGGCAAACGCGAAGCACTAGAACTTCGTGATGGCGAGAGTAGATATATGGGTAAAGGTGTCCTTAAAGCAGTTCAAAATGTAAATACAGAAATATCCGATGCTCTCATCGGTCTTTCTCCTTTTAATCAAGCTGTAATAGATGCAACAATGAAAGAACTCGATGGCACAGATAACTATGGAAACTTAGGAGCAAATGCTGTTCTAGGTGTTTCTATGGCTGTAGCTCGTGCTGCAGCAAAAAGTCTTAAAATACCACTATATCGCTACTTAGGTGGTGCGAATGCTATGGTTATTCCTACACCTATGCTTAACATAATCAATGGCGGTTCACATGCCGACAACTCAGTTGATTTTCAAGAGTATATGATTATGCCAATTGGATTTAATGATTTTGCAACGGCACTTCAAGCAAGTTCTGAAGTGTATCACAACTTAAGAGCCATTTTAAAGGCTAAGAAACACAATACTGCTCTTGGTGATGAGGGTGGTTTTGCACCAGATTTGGGTTCAAATGAAGAGCCAATACAAATTATTATGGAAGCAATAGAAAAAGCAGGCTACATAGCAGGAACTCAAATGGCAATAGCTCTTGATGTAGCTGCGTCTGAGTTAGTAACTGAAGGTGGGTACAGACTTGATTCTGAAAATAGAACTGTAACTTCTGCTGAGTTAGTTGATTATTATGTTGATCTTTGTTCAAAATATCCAATCGTTTCTATCGAAGATGGTTTAAGTGAAGATGACTGGGACGGATGGAAGCTTTTAACTGAAAAACTTGGTACTCAAATTCAATTGGTTGGCGATGATTTATTTGTTACAAATGCAAGTATCTTAAACGAAGGTATCCAAAAAGGCATAGCAAATTCTATTTTAATTAAGCCAAATCAAATAGGCTCTGTAAGTGAAACTATGCAAACTGTCCGTCTTGCTCAGAGAAATGGCTACAAATGTGTTATGAGTCACCGTTCAGGTGAAAGTGAAGATGCTTTTATTGCTGACTTTGCTGTAGCACTCAACTGTGGAGAGATTAAAACTGGTTCAACTGCTCGAGGAGAGAGAACTGCTAAATATAACCGTCTTTTAGAGATAGAAAATGAAGTTGTATATGGCGAGTACTTAGGCTCAACACTTTTTAACTAAGCTCCATATATGAATCAAGAAGAACTTTATGATGTAATTATGGGTGACTCTCAGAGTTTTACCCAAAGATATTTAGGATTGTCATTAGTAAAGTTTTTGATTTTGATTTTAGCAGTCCTAGCATTAGGCGTTTATCTTGGGACTGTGTTATATGGAACGAACTCCCTTGAAGTTCTTTTTGGACTTCAAGACTATGAAAACTATCTTCAAACAGAAATCAATAAACTCAGAAATGAAAATGCAGAACTTCAACGAGAGTACTTTGAACTAAGAGAAATTTCTGCTAAATAAATGATATAATACTTAAAAATGAGGGGTTGTGGTGGTGAGGATTTTACTGGTGGCACTTCTATTTTTTAGTATATCGTATGCCAGAGAAAACCCTTTTTTTCCATCAGATGGCGAAAAAAACATTCCTTATACTTCAAATGAAGACACAACGATTCCCCCACTTAAAAAAGCATCTATTGCTTTACCTCAACAAGCAAGAGTCCTTCAAAGCGTAACAGTCCAATATAAAAACCTTGATGGTTCTCAAGAGACAAAAAATATACAACTTGAGAATGCTATTGATTGGCATCAACCAATTTTTATATCACAAAACAATGCATCTGATGAAACTCAAAAAGAAAATAAAAAAAATGAATCCTTAAAAGAAGATACTTTAAAAAACGATGTCAAAAAAATGGAAACAGCAAAAAAAGAAGTTGTAGAAGAAAAAATAGATATAAAAGATAAAGACAAGAATTATAAAAAAATAGCTTCTATAGAATATGCAAGTTTTTATACATCCAATAAATATCTAAAAATAGTTACCAATGATAAAGCTATAAGAAATTTTTTACTTGTTCAGCCACATAGAATTGTTATTGATTTTGAAAAAAACAGCAGTTTAGATACTCAAGAACAAAACATTACTGAAAATATTGTTACAAAAATACGAATTGGAAATCATGATGGATACTACAGAGTTGTAATTGAATTGGACGGAAGCTATAAATACACAATGAAGAATACAGAAAATGGCTATATTCTTCAATTATTGTAAATTTAATATTTAAATAAAGAGTTTATAAATCTTTTAAATAGGGATTCTCTTCTCTTTTCAACTGTGTAAATGTTTTTACTACTGCTCTCTTTACGCTCAACTTGTTTAAATATATTTAACTTATTTTGCAAATACTCTGATGCTATGTGAATATTCTTTGCTTCAAATCTATTCAAAGTCTAAAATCCTTTCTATTTCATTCATAGCATCATCATTTCTCAAACTAAATTTAATTTCAATTCTTCTTGAGGCATCTTTGTCTTCTAAATTATCTTTATATATGGTATCAAGATATGAACGACCGCTCGCAACCAATAAAGGCTTTATATTATTGTCACTCGTAAAATCAAGTGTTAAAAGATAATTCATTACAGCGTAAGCTCTTTGCTGCGATAAATTTAAATTATATAAATAGCCACCATCACTATCAGTATGACCTTCTATAACGACTCTATCAAGTTGTGCTCGTATGCTTTTATTTGATATTAATGCCCCAACATAATTAATAAATACATTTTGAAGTTCTATTTTTGCTGACTCTTTTAACTCTGAACTTCCTTTATCAAACAATATATTAGATGCTAATCTTAGAGAACCACTTTTAGGGTCAATCTTGACATTACCACCTAGGCTCTGTTTTAATTCAGAAATAACTTTTATTTTAATACCTGTAAGGTCTTTTATTTTAGCTTTTTGCGCTTGAAGTTTAGCTATTAATACATCATATTTACTTTGTCTCTCTTCAATTGAACGCAACAAATCTAAAAGTTCTTTATCTTTTAATTTTAATATATCATTTTTATTACTTAACTCATTTGAAAGTATTAAAACTTTACTTTCATAATCTTGTATCTTTTTATTTTGCGTATTTAAGCTTGTATTTGCTTCATTAAATAAATTTTGTATTATAATAATCTTCGAATTAAAATCGTCAATTTTCATATTTTGAGACAATAAGATATTATTTAAGTTAACTATTTCTTCAGTTTTTAATTTTAATGCATCTTTTGTAATGATTAAAGTATCTTGTGATTCTTTGAGTTCATTGGCTCTATCATCCAACAATTTTTTTAACTTTTGTACTTCCGAATCTCTTAAGAGTAACATCTTCATAGAACTTTCCAAAGAACTTTCTTTATTATCTAAATTTGATTTAAGTACAATAGATTTTACGACTATCGCACCAATCAAAAGAATAAAAACAAAGAGCAATCCTGCCATAAGATCGGCATAAGATATCCAGAAGTTTGTGTTATCATCTTTGTCATTTTTATAAAACATCTATCTTTCTTTTATATGAGTAGCAATCATCTGGTGATATCTTTTTATGCTGTCTTGAACTTCCTTGCTTTCCAAGCTAACATGTGTTGCAAAATCAGCTAATTTAATCACAATACTACCTATTTCAGTATCAATCTTTTCAAATGTTTTATCTAAAGATGCAGTAAGATGTGCATTAAAAACTTTAGTAGTTTTTTCAAAGCTTCTTGTTGCATAAGTGAAGTCCAATAGATTTTTTTCTATCTGATTTTTAGCTTCTTGCGCATTTGAATTATTATCCATCATTGAAAGAGTATCTTTTAGCTCTTTAGATGCAAATTGAAGATAATTTGCTATTTGCGTAAAATTATGATTGCTTTCATGCATAATTTGTTTGAAACTTGATAGATGCTGTTCATTCAAAGTTTGAACAAAATCAAGATTAAATGTTTCTCTTAAAGCCGTTACAAATCTATTATCTTTTAGCTCATATTGTGAATATTTATATATTGTTAATTCATCTTTTGACCATAATTCTGCTTTAAATCTTGTTTTAAGAGTTGCAAAATAATGATCAATTTTACTAAGACCACTTTTTTCAAAATATGTCCATATTAAGGAAAGTAAAATACCGTAGATAGAAGCATAAAAAGCAGAACCAATACCACTTAGAAGAATTGATATATCATTATCCAATGCTGTTGTATCTGAAACAGAAAAAGTAGGCATAGAGATAGAAATTGCCAAAAATGTACCTAAAATTCCAAGCATAGGAAATATAGAAGCAGCAACAGCTACAAAGTTGTTATTTCTAATCTCTGAATAGTAGTTATTTAAAAAATCATCTATATCCAGAATAGATTTTCTTTCACTATTGATAACCAAAGAATTTAATTCAAGTTTGTCTTTAAGCATTTCTTCCATTTTTATATAAGAAGAACGCATTTTACAAATACTATAGTTCGCATTATGTTTTGCAAACATCAAAAATGTAAGCAAAATAAATCCAATAATAAACACAGAAGATAGAGGTACATTAAGTGGAATTATGCTTGTATATCCCAACACTATCGCGATAAAAAATAGTGTAGGAATCATAGATATTACAATAAAATTTGCAGAACATAACGAAGTGCTTTTTGAAGATGGCATATTTGTTCCTAAAATGTTAGATAAAAAGTGAAATTATATACTCTTTTTTGGTACATAAACACCATTTTGATCCCAAATATCAATTTCTCCAACTACCTTGTCATTAGCAAAAAAGGCTTTATACCCTAACTGTCCGTTTTCATGCCATTTTTTATGAATGCCATCTTTTTTACCATTTATATAATTACCTTGAGATGCAAGGTTGCCACTATCATACCAAGTTTTAGATTCACCATCTTGAAGATCATTTTTAAAATAAGAACTACTTTTTTTTCTACCATTTTCATGCCATGTATTTACTTCCCCATCTTGTAAACCATTTTTAAAATAAGCTACTATCGCCTTTTTATCATTCTCATAATTAGCTATATACTCACCATCTTGTTTTCCTTTTCTAAAGTAAGCAACCGTTTTTATATCTCCTGTGCTACGCCATTCCGTCAATCTTCCATCCATTAATCCTTGATAATAAGGAACGATTTTTTTTGTTTTACCATTTTCAAAAAAGAAATATGCATTCCCTGTAAAAACTTCTTTTTGATCTTTTTCATACGATAAACCGTTTTTTACAACAATTATATTTCCATCTATATCTCTTGCATTAAGAGTTAAACTCAATCCAAGCATTAAAATAGTTACAAATAATACATTTTTCATTAAACACCCTTTCTTTATTTTATAAGCATAAGCATATCAACTTATTTAATATATCTGCTTTAGAAAGGTATTATTTTTTATTATTTATAGTAACTTTGTGTAATAAAGTAAGAAATAGTATTAATATTTCTATAACAAATAAATAGTATTGTTTTTTTATGCTTTAATGATATAAAATCTTCTTATTAAACTACTCAAAAAAAAGGATACAAATGAAACTTACAGAGAATGTAAAAGTATTATTATTGCTATCAATACTTGCAACTGTAATATTGGGGTTATTGTGCTTAAAAGCGATTGATACAAAACTAGTAAATTTTTATGAGCATGATAATAAAAAAATCAATTTAGCTCAAATCAAATACATTAATTCAAGAGTGGATTACATAGCAACTCTCTCTCAAGACAAGAGCGAAGATATGAATCGTAAATATTCAACACATTTTGATATAAATGAAATATCAAAAATTGAAAAAATCTTAGAGATAAGCAAAAAAAGCGATTTTTATGACATAAAAATTGATGCCTATATGATGTTTGATAATGAAAAAATAAACCTATTTCAATCAAAAAGATATGTCAAGCTACCAACAAACTTCAAAGTAAATCCACACATGTTAGGTACCCTAAAAACTTATGGCATAGATGATTACCAATACCAAAATCTTTTAAAACTACAAGACCAATCCTTTACAAATAGAGAAGATTTTGTAAATACCGTTATAGACCGTGCTAAACTTAAAAAGAATGATTGGCTTGTTACAAATATTGCATTACTTGGTGTTGGACAAAAAGAGAGCGATTTTTTAAAAAATATAGACTCAACTACTGCAGAAACAATATTAGATAAAAGTGAAATTAGTACTGTTATCGACTCTCTAAAAAGTTCATATGATAAATATTCAGGAATAAAATGAAACCATACAAAATTAACAATATTGCAGGTTATCTGGCAAAAGCTTTTTTAAATAATCCGTTAACTGCTATTCTTGCATTTTCTATACTTTCATTAGGTTATATATCTTTAGAAATTATGCCCAGAGAAGAAGACCCTCAGATTGCAGTAAGTGGTGGTTCTATAATCGTTCCTATGCCAGGCGCTTCGCCAGATGAGATTAACAATGCAATTTTAAAACCACTAGAGCGAAGAATAAGTGAAATAAAGGGCATAAAGGATATTTACTCTACGGCAATGCACAATGTTGGTATGTTAAACATACAATACGACATTGGTGAAGATAGAGAGTCATCAAACTTAAAACTCTATGATAAAGTTATGCAAAATATGGATGCACTCCCAGGCGGAACCATGATGCCACTTGTAAAGCCTTTTGACATTGATATTGATGTTCCGATAGTTACAGTAGCTTTTTACAAAAAAGAAGAAAAAGGTATTGATCATATTGTTTTATATAAACAGATAAAAGATATTCAACAAGAGATAAATTCTATAGAACATATTTCAAAAACTACTTTAAAAGGTGCAAAAAAACCACAATTTAATGTTCTCTTAGACCTAGACAAACTCTCTGGTTATCATATATCCATCGGTCAAGTTGTTCAATCAATCCAAGCTATTGCAAAAAATTCTCCAGAAGTTGATCTGCCTACAAAGGACAATACGCTCATCGTATTTGGTGTAAAGAATGCTATTAATGACATAGAAGACCTCCAAAATTTGATTGTTGCCAAATACATGGACTCACTTATATATCTTAAAGATATAGCAGATGTGCAATATTTTTATGACATACAAAACTATCAAGATGCACTTATTAGCTATCAAGCAGATGGTGCACCTTTTACGGACGCACAAGACCAAGTTACAATGACTATCTCCAAACTTAAGGGAACAAACGCCGTTCATTTAGCCGAGAGTATTACAGAAACACTTAAAGAGAGTGAAGAAGAGCTGAGCAAACATGGTCTTGGATACATCATAACAAGAAACTATGGAGAAAGAGCCAATGAAGCCGTAAATGAGTTAGTGCATCACCTTGTTCTTACAATCGCTATCATTTCACTTATACTTATTCCTTTTTTAGGATGGAGAGAGTCTCTTGTTGTAACAATTGCAGTTCCCATGATACTTGCTGCTACTCTTTTCATAGCACTTATGACTGACCAAACTATTAACAGAATTACTCTTTTTGCATTTTTACTTAGTCTTGGTCTTATCGTGGATGATGCAATTATTGTTATTGAAAATATACATAGGCGAATGCACTTAAAAGAATCTGCGCATAAAGATTTTGACCAAATAATTATTGAAGCTACCGATGAAATAGGTCCATCCACAAACATAGCAACGATTGCTATTATGCTTACAATGATACCTATGGCTTTTGTTGGTGGAATGATGGGGCAATTTATGCTACCAATTCCACTCAATGTTCCTGTTGCTCTTGCTGTAT
Source organism: Campylobacterales bacterium (assembly GCA_026390075.1). GTDB lineage: Bacteria > Campylobacterota > Campylobacteria > Campylobacterales > Sulfurimonadaceae > Sulfurimonas. Next base: position 58,269 of record JAPLGP010000055.1, on the reverse strand, counting down.
CTTTATTTGTAGCCTATGTGTTTACTCCTTATTTAGCAAAAAAATTAGTCAAACAAGTTAAAGGACATCATTAGATTATGGAAGAGTATATATATAAAATTGCTAGTGATAGAAAAGAGCAAAGAAAAATCGGATTTATAGTCTTAGGACTTTTGATTTTCTCTCTTATGATGATACCAACGAGAATAGTTCTTGCAAAAATGTTACCTGGAAAAAGTGCAAATACTTTCAGTATTTATGTTGATACTGCAACCAACAGCACTATCAATCAGACAAAAGAAGTTGTTGAGTGTGTTTTAGATAACTTAAAGCAAGAAAAAGAGATTTTAAATATAGAGATGTTTTTAGCGCAAGGTGCTCCGCTTGATTATGCAGGGCTCGTAAAGGGGAGTTCTTTTAAGAGTTTAAAAAGCCAAGCAGAAATCGTTGTAAATTTAACCGATAAACATGGACGAGATGAAGCATCTTACATGATGATACATAGAATAAGACCTATTATTCAACAAAAATGTGAAAGTGTTTATAAAGGTGCTACAGTAAAATTCATAGAAATGCCCTCAGGTCCACCGACATTTGCAACCATAGTTGTTAATTTATTTGGTAAAGATAATTTACTTTTAAGAGAAACTTCCAAAGTTGTGTATGATGCACTCAAAGAGACTGAAGGACTCGTAGATATTGATGTTTTACAAGATGATGTTTATACAAGATTTGAAGTACTTCCAAATGTTGAAAAAATTATAGGCAGTGATTTAAGTGTGGAGCAAGTGAGTAATATCTTATATATGGCATTTAAGGGAAGCGTTGTTGCTATAAAAAATTCAGGTTTACAACAAGACCAAATTCCAATTTTTGTCAGTTTAACAGATGAAACTAGGATTTTAGAACACCCTTCTAAAGAAGAGCTTGAATTAAAATTATCAAGATTAAAACTAATAAATATGGCTGGAATAATGGTTCCAATGAAAGAGGTTGTAGATATAGTTCCTACAGTTGCCGACCCAACTATTTTTAAAAAAAATATGAGAAATATGGTTTCAGTAACAGCTGAATGTGACTTAGTATCCCAAGTGTATCCGCTTATGGATGCAAGAGAAAAAATGATAGAAAAACTCTCAAGAGATTTTAATATCACAAGATTAACTGGCATGAGTACCTATATGTTTGACTTAGAGTTGGTTCACAAAGAGACAAAAGAAAAAGTTTTGGTGCGCTGGGATGGAGAGATGAAGGTTTCTCTTGATACATTTAGAGATTTAGGCGGAGCGTTCATCTCTGCTTTGGTTCTTATGTTCCTTTTAATGGTTGTTTATTATAAATCTTTTGCACTGAGTGGCATAGTTTTAGTAGGAAGTTTTTTATCCATCATCGGGGTAATTATTGGGCATTTTATAACAGATATCATTGCTCTCATACTTACAGATGTGCACTTCTATCTCACTGCTACATCACTTATTGGGTTCATCTCACTCATGGGAATTAGTGCTAGAAGTTCACTGCTTCTCATAGATTTTACAAGGTCACTCATTGAAAGCGGTATAGAAAAAAACAGAGCTATCGCCATATCAACATCCACAAGGGCAAAACCGATTTTACTCACGGCTGTCGCAATTATTTTAGGAAGTTTACTCCTCGCAACTGACCCAATTTTTGGTGGACTTGGTATTGCCCTCATCTTTGGAAGTATCGCTTCTACACTTGTTTCACTCTTTTATATTCCTGTTCTTATGTCTCGAGCAAAAGCTATCTGCCCTGAATGTATCGATGGAAAGGGTATAAATATAGAACATATGGATGTGAGTGCAATAGCACCAGAGACGCATCATGACTCATGACTATATTGTTTTAAAACGCTCTTTATAACTACATTTTCGGCAAAGCTCTTCAACAGCTTTGCCATGTGCAAATCCCTCAATCATAGCCTTTGCTCTCCCAGAATGAAGTACCTCTGCAAGTGAGCTCTTGTGTAAATTACCAAGATTTATAACACCTTCTCCATCAAGACAACACGGCACAGCAGTTCCATCCGCCAATATGCCTATATGCGATTTCAAACCATAACAAGGTGCATCGCTCTCATGTGTACTTTTTAACGATGGCCACTCAAAATAGTTATCAAAATGAAGGAGTATTTTTGAAGCAAGACGAAGAGATTTTATTTTGTTTTTATAAATCACCTCTGTATCTATTTTCACATCAAAATAATTTTCTAATTTTAAAAATAAAAGTCTATTAAACTCGATCTCAGAAAATTCCTCGTCAAGATTCCAAACTCGCAGATTTATAAATGGTTTTGGAAAGTCTTGCAACTTATTTCCACATGCCATAAATACACCATTCATATACGCATCAAAACTAAGATTTAAACTATTTTTATTGTAAGCGTTCAGTGAAATGTTGAGTTGTCGCACAGCCTTGTGAAACAACACATCTACAGAAGTTTTACTAAGATAATATCCGCTTGTAGTAAGTTCCACTTCAAAGCCATAAGTCTGTGCAATGTTTAAATACTCCCAAAGATTTGAGAGCGTAAGAGGGTCGCCCATAACATGAAAAGCCAAAGATTTTGTAAAGGGGCGAAGCTCTTGAAGTACTTTTTCAAAAAAAGGAAGTGACATTGTTTTTGTTGGTTGTAGTTTTGGCGGACAAAAACTACATGAAAGACCACAAATATTAGTCACTTCAATATGAATACGATGAAAATACATACAAACTCTTTTTATAAGATTAAGAAGTGTTACTTTAGCATAAAAAAAGTCAAAGAAAATTATGGTACTATAAATTAAATTTTATACTATCAAGAGGTTCAAAATGTTTATCCATAAAAAAATCAGTACTGTAGAGGCAATGCCTCAAAAAGCTGGAAAAGGGGTTGCTATGAAGATGCTTCTCTCACCAGAAGAGTCGCCAAACTTTGCAATGCGAAACTTCACAATCGAAGCAGGTGGACATATGCCACTTCATACAAATATCATAGAACATGAGCAGTATGTTTTGAGTGGTCGTGCAAAAGTGATTATTGGCGATACTAGTTTTGAAGCAGTTGCGGGGGATGTTTTACTTATTCCCGCAAATATTCCACATGCCTATGAAACTTTAGGAGAGGAGAGTTATAGTTTTTTATGTCTTGTTCCAAAAGCTGAAGACTGCATAACAGTTCTTTAAAAAACTTACAACTCCAAAAGCACGGTATCTCGCCGTGTGACTTCAAACTTGCGACAGGCACTCTCAAATGCACTTCCCTCTCCTATGAGGATACACTTATGTTTTGCCCTTGTAATTGCCGTATAAATAAGCTTTGTGTTATGCATAATAAAGTGCGTAAAACTCATCGGAATAACGACGATGTCATACTCCATTCCCTGCACTTTATGGATTGTCAAAGCGTAAGAGAGCATCAAATAAGACTTAATCTCCTCATACTCATAAACAACCACGATATCCTCACTCGGATAAAAAACAAAAACCTGTTCATCCTCCTCTTCAATATTAAAAAGCAGTCCGCTCATGCCGTTAAAGATGCGTCTTTGTGCCGAATCTTCGCCCATCTTAAAGCCTTCACCACTCCACGAAGTCATGTTCTCATTTTTGGTATGCACCACTTTATCCATCAGCCGAAACTCTGCACCGCCCTTTTTTACGAACTTTTTAGGGTTTGGGTTGAAATACTCCTGCAAAACACTATTGAGATTGTTTGAGCCTAAAACTCCGCCTTTCATGGGCGTTATCACTTGAAAATAGTTAAGATACTCTTTTATCTCTTTGTTTTTGAGTCTGTATCTTGCTTTTTCAATGTTTTCTAAAACCTTATGCATTATCTCAGAAACTATTGCGTTTGAATTCTCTTCTCTTAGTTCTTGCAACTCGTTTGATGAGAGCTGATTTTTAAGTCCATAATAGTTTTGAATGGAGACATCTATAAACTCAAAGTCTTCATATTTTTTTCTATATTCAGGAACATTTCCAAGGCGAATCTCATTTGCGATGAGTGTTATAGCTTGGTCTTCACTCTGTCTATAAATTTTTGTAAGCTTAACTATGGGAGCGATTTGAAGCGTCAAGGCGTCACTCAAAACATTTCCAGCCCCTATTGGCGGGAGTTGGGCATCATCGCCGACTATGATGAGGATTGCACTTTTACTCACTTTCGCCAAAAGCCGTGCAAAAAGAGAAGAGTTTATCATCGACGCTTCATCTATGAGCATGACCGAGTAGGGAAAAGTATCACGAGATTCATGTTTTACCAAAAGCGACTGTATCGTTGCACTCTCATACCCCGTCGTATCGGCAATGCGTTGTGAAGCAATGCCACTCAAAGCACAAGTCATAATCTCTTGTTTTTCATATCTGGTGTTGAGTAAATCAAGGATAGTTTTAGATGTTGTGCTTTTCCCCGTTCCCGCGTAACCGACCAAAAAAAGCAAAGATGCACCGTTGTTTATAATCGCAACCGCCTCTTTTTGCTGTTCGCCGAGTTGAAGATTTCCACATGCCAAGAATGCATCCAAATCTTTTACAAAACCGCCGCTGTCCATCTTTGCTCTTGCTTTAAAAGTATCGTACAAAAACTTTTCCGCATCGTAAAGTCTCGCAGGAGAAACTCGCTCATTTTTCATAATAACTATACTTTGCTCGGCAACTCTCTCGATGAGTGCCACCTCATAAAGATGATTTTTACCGCTAAAACCTAAAAGCTCATTCAACCCAGAAAAAAGAACCTCTTTCGCCACACAACTGTTGCCCTGCTGTTCGCAATAGTTCAAAAGCACAAAATCCATAGCAGAACTTATGCGACCCTCATTTTCTCTCTCCACGCCCATTTTAAGAGCCAACTCGTCCGCTCTTTTAAAGCCTATGGAGTTTATGGAAGTCAAAATATAGGGATTGTTTTTTATCTTTTCACATGGATTTTCCACATCTTTCATAGCGGTTGCGATGGTGGTCAGCATTGCAGGAGAAACATCGTAAGGAGCCAAAAACTCCCCAAACTCTCGCATGGAGCGAAACTGTTTCCAAGATGCTTGAATCTTTTTGAGCCGTTTTTCTTTGATGCCGTTAAACTCTAAAAGTCTTTCGATATCATTGTCTAAAATATCAATCAGTTTTTCATTTCCAAAATGCTCGATGAGTTCACTTGTCAGACTCTTTGTAAAGCCTTTAATGATTTTGTTTAGGAAGAAAAAGAGTTGATTTTGATTGACCTTTAAAAAGTCAAATTTGAAAGTTTTTCCGTGTTTTTTATGCTCTTGCCAAACACCTTTGAGCGTTATGGCAGAGCCTTTGAGGTTTGCGACATCACTCTCATAGTAAGTACCGCTGATTTTCTCTTTTGTTTTTAAAACAGCGATAAAAAATCCATCCTCTTCAAAAAGGATTTTGTCGATTTGTCCTATGAGAGTTTCGCTCAATTTTGTACGCCCTGCGAAGAAATTTTGACACTATTATAGAGTTTTAAAGCTTTTTTTGTCATTGAGGAAATCCCCGCACCGTCAAGTGAATCCAGTGCAATCCAGAAAACATCTTCCTCTACAAAGTCCACCCTATAAATATTTACTTCTAAGCGATATTTTGTCACGGCATGTGGAAATGTGCCAAGTAAGTTTTCCACATGCCATGTGGAATCAATATTTGGAAGTTCAAGCATATCTTTGTACATCCCTTCACCCGAACGATTCATAGCGATTTTGCCATCTCGCTCACAAATTCCAAAATGAAGTTTTTTGTTCTCATAGTTTTTCTTTTGTGTTTTGTAGTATTTATCAGGCTCACTTGAACCTTTACAATTAGCAATGAAAGGACACTTTCCACATGCCGGATTCTTCGGCAGACAAACCATCGCACCCAAATCCATAAGAGCTAAATTATGAGAAGTGGGGTTTGAACTATTTAAAAACTTATCCGCCAACTCCCACAAATAAGCCTCTTTTGCATCTTCTTCGCCAAAAAACCGTGCCAAAACCCGAGCGATATTTGTGTCCACAACGCTCACACTCTGATGATACCCAAAACTACAAATCGCACTTGCAGTATAACGACCAACTCCAGGGAGTTTTTGCAAAGATTTTAAATCTTGTGGAAAAGCGTCCACGCAAAGCTTCGCACTCTCATGCAAATTCTTCGCCCGTCTGTAATACCCAAGCCCACTCCACATGCCAAATACCTCTTCAAGCGGTGCTTGTGCGAGTGCAAGAAATGAAGGAAACTTTTCTAAAAACTGAAAATAATACTCCTCCAAAACCCGCTTCACTTGCGTTTGCTGAAGCATAACTTCACTCACATAGACATGATAAATATCCGAAGCATCACGCCAAGGCAAATCCTTGCGACCGTGAATTTCGTACCAGTCAAGAAGTTTGTTTTGTGTGTTTTGAAGGTGGGATTTTGACAAAAAAGAGTTCCTTCCGTGATGAATAAATATTAACTTTTTTTAAATACAAAAAGATGCTCATGCATAATAAGTAAAAAATTTGCTTCTTTACTTTTTTTAACCCAAAATCCAGTAGCTTTGCAGTTATGTTGATGTTTAATGATATCTTCTTTAAGCTCAAAACCCGCTTTTAAGAACCTTTGCATTACCATAAAAGCGAGTGGCTGATACATTTTATTTCTTCGTGTATCGCCTATCAAAATGGCACAATATTTATCTTTTTTTAAAACTCTATAAAGCTCATTCGCCACCTTTTGCATCTCTTCACAAAACTTTTCTAAATCGTGGATATTTGACAAATCCTCTTCTATTTGCTTTTCTGAATATTTGATAATATCCACATAAGGAGGATGATTTAAAATAAAATCTATTGTTTCATCTTTTAAAAGTGATAAATCCCTTGCGTCGTTTAACTCAACCCTTATTTTAGAGTTGAACTCACATTCAAAATCCAAAGCTTTTTTTGTAAGCTCTATGGCATGTGGATTTATATCGAGTGCCAAAAGATGACGGTTTAGAAGTTTACATTCAACAGCAGTTGTTCCGCCTCCGATCATCGGGTCTAAAATACAATCTCTTTCATTTGAGTATCTCAAAAGAAGATTTCTCACAACTTCAGGAGCCCAATTTCCTCTATATTTTGAGTTATGTGTCGCCCAATTTCCACGACGAGGAAAACTCCAAACTGTTGTACACTCTTGCTCGAAATTTTCAGGATGGAGTTTTTTTATTTTAGACATGATTCTAAATACTCTGTTTTAATAAGTAAACTCGGATAATCAAATTCAAATGAATAGTCAAATACATCAGGATGTTTAGGGTCTATTTTTTTATCTATCTCTTCAAACTCTTCATCTGATTCACAAAAAACAAGAGAATAGTCCTCTAATGTCTCAAACTCACAAGTTCTACCTTTTCGCTCATAAAACCATTCCCAATGTTTACTACACCAAACCATATAGTTATCGATGATGTAGTCAGTTACTAATTCACTATCTTCTGCTATATAAAGTTTTTTGTATTTAGTCATTATCATCATTTTATCCTCAAGCTGAATTACTAATATAATAGCAGATTGAATGATAAAGTTTAAAATATATTGCTATTTGTCATAAATATTGTTATTTCTGACAAATTTCTTTTAATATTCCATTTTTGAGCATATCTAAATTAATAACATAATCATTATGATTAAAGGTTTCTTCTAATGGTCGAAGTGCGGTCAACCAACCTTTACCGTCAGTTATCCAAATAAAATCAATATTTTGAGATTTGACAAAATTATTGAGATATTGATATTCACCTGCTGTAGCTTTAAGTTTTGAGCCACCACCACTATAATAATTAACTTCAATCAAAAAAAGTTTATTTTTTGTTTTATCAAAGAGAGCAAAATCAAATCTTCTACTATTTTTATCGATTTCTATATCATAATTGAAAAACTCTTTAATCCTTTTTTGAGTTGCTTGTTCTATAAATTCTAAATTTTCATTTTCTTGACAAAAGCTTGTAAGATATTTAAAAACGAGATTTTCCATAATCGTGCCAGTACGATTTTTTCTCGCATTTGTATCAAAACCAACTTCAACCCCGAAACAATAATCAACCAGATTTTTTACTGATTTACTTTCAAAAAAATCTTTAAGTCCACTTTCCTTAAAAAATATCAATAGCTCTTTTTTAATATTTTCATCAATTGCATCATAAAATATATATTTTTTGTTTTCCGGTATCAAAGCTTCTATATCCGTTATCACTGGCGTACTAGATAATTTATCATCTCTAATAGCTATCAATATCGGAAGTATCTTTCGCACTTTTGGATACTCTTCAAGCAAAGATAAAAACTCTTCCTCAAGCTTTTCTTTTCCGATGAGATAATTAAGAAGATTGAGCTCTTTTTCTATCTTTTTGACATTCTTTTTTACTTTCTCAAAATCTGTAAAATAATCCCAAGTGAAAATTGAGTCTTGCAAAGTACTTTTTAAACCATCAAACTCTTTCATATTTTTCCTTTAATCAAAACTTCACTAATTTTACCACGCCCACTGCTCTTACTATTTATAAATCTATTCGCTTGAATCTCTCCGACACAAAACTCAGAATATAATTTTTTTATAAAATCTGTATCAGAATTACTGTGTATAACTTTACAGCTCATTTTATCTAGCTCTTTAAAAACCTCAAAAAGCTCAATCTGCTCTTTTTCCAAAAATGAAAATTCACTGTACGATGTAAAGCTAGATGTTATGGTTAGTGGATAGTAGGGAGGGTCAAAATAAACGAAATCATCTTGTGATGCATGTAGCATAACATCTTTGTATGATGTATTAGAGATGATTGCATTTTGTAAGGCTTTGCTTGCGTTATAAATTACAGATTCATCACAAATATTTGGATTTTTGTAGCTTCCTATCGGTACATTGTGGTAGCCTTTGCTATTTACTCTGTAAAGCCCATTGAAACATGTTTTGTTGAGATAGATAAATCTTGTAGCTCTAAAAACAGCACTCTTTTTCAAAAAATTTTCTTCTCTGTCTAAAGCTCTGGTTTCATAATAAAACTCTTTTGAATGTTTTTCTTGAAATTTTTTCAGGCTTTTTATAAGTTCAGTAGGATTGTTTTTGACAACATTATAGGCATTAATAAGTTCCGCATTTATGTCAAATAAATAAACTTTTTTATCTCTCAAGAGCCCAAGTGAATAAAGTTCAAAAAACAAAGCTCCACCACCGACGAAAGGCTCAAAATAGTTATTAAATTTTTCTGGAATAAGTGGAATAATTTGAGAAAGCAACCCTCTTTTGCCGCCAACCCATTTTATAAAAGGCTGGTATTTTTCAAGAAAAGGAATATTTATTCTAGCAGTCATAACTTACCTTGCTATAAATAATTTATACATAGTCATCTATTTGAAGTCCGTTAACAGTGTATAACACCTCTGTCAATTCTTCTTGAGTATATTTTTCAATATTTTCAAGTTCAACTACACCACCATCACAAGCTTTATACTGTGTATATTCTAATTCAGATTTCGAATTAATAAAACCGATAATCACTGTATCATCTACTTCAATAACTATATTATCCATAACATACCTCTACTTAACGCTTTTGAACTAAACATAAATCAAATCCTTCATTATTTCATCCCTCATGCTAGAATTACTATCCAAATCAAATATATCGCTATTTCTATGAAACTTTTTCTTTATAAGCGTTTTTATTTTTGAGATTTCATCAAAATAGTCATAAGCTGTTCTGTGGGTGAGGTAGTTTTTCTCTTTTTGTATTGCTATGTCTATATCGCTATAAACCCCAGCTTCATCTCTTGCAAAACTGCCAAAGAGTCCGAATGTCACAATGCCATCAGACCCGAGTTCTGCTTTTATCTCTTGCAAAAAATGAATGATATTTGACTTGCTGACTCTCATCTTTTTACTCTCATTATCTCATATACTCTTTTGGCATTTGCTGCGTTATTGTTCCATCTGGAAGTTGAAAATACATCGTCCCATTCTTGCCATAAACATTTGCGACACCGTTTGCCAAACTCTTTTTTTGAGCTTCTTTTACTGCTTTTGAAGCAATTTTTAAAATACTCATTTCAAGTTTTAAATCTCTCATCTTTTTTACGCTTTCACCCTCATATTTCGCTCTTCTTCTTGCGATTTATAAAGCTCTGCACACCCTTTTGAGAGTTCGCGGATTTTTAGGATGTAGTTTTGTCTCTCTGTTTGACTTATTGCTTTTCTTGCATCGAGGACATTAAAAGTGTTTGCTGCCATCATACATAAATCATACGCTGGAAGTGGTAATCCTGCTTCGATGGTGCGTAAACACTCTTTACTTTTTGCATTAAATTCTGCAAACAGCATCTCTACATCTGCGACTTCAAAGTTGTATTTACTAAACTCTATTTCACTCTCTTTATGCACATCTTTGTACAGAGTTGTTCCATGCGCATTTATATTCCAAACTATGTCAAAAACATTGTCCACGCCTTGAAGGTACATCGCAAGTCGCTCTGTTCCATAAGTGATTTCTACAGCTACAGGATTACACTCGATTCCGCCAACTTGTTGAAAGTAAGTAAACTGTGTAACTTCCATGCCGTTGAGCCAAACTTCCCAGCCTAGTCCCCATGCACCAAGTGTTGGAGACTCCCAGTTGTCTTCTACGAAACGGATATCATGCTGTGAAACATCAAGCCCCAAATACTCCAAAGATTTCAAATAAAGCTCTTGAATGTTGTCAGGAGAAGGTTTGATGAGGGCTTGAAACTGGTAGTAACTTCCAAGTCTATTCGGGTTTTCTCCATATCTTCCATCTGTTGGACGACGAGACGGTGCGACATACGCCACCGACCACGGAGTAGAATCGAGTGAACGAAGAAAAGTAGCTGGATGAAATGTTCCAGCACCTGCTGGAATGTCGTAAGGCTGCACGATATTACACCCTTGTTTCATCCAAAATTCTTGCAGTTTGAGTAACATTTCGCTAAAAGTAATCATATTTTTTACCTTAATTTTATTTTATTAGAAGCTAAATAAGTGCGAAATTATACCTTAGGTGAATATGGCTAGAACTTAAATCATCTTACAAATAATATCGCCGATTTCTTTACCAAGAGAGTTGGCTACGACTTGGCATTTTACTTTGAGTAAAAAGAAGATGTTAGTTCTGTGCGATGGAGTCAAACATTCGTAGTTTCCCATTCCTTTGGCTATCACTAAATCCGCACTATCAAAGATTTTTTTGGCATGTGGATTTGCTCGTGAGTAAACAAATCCGGGAGTATTTACTCCGCTGTCCACAACCATGCAGAGTTTGTCAAATCCACATGCCGATGTATCTTTGAGTGTGACATCATTGATGATGGGATTTCCTCGAACCATATAATAATACTTGGCATGTGGAAAAAGTTCTATAAGGGTTTCAACAAACATATAATCAAAGATATGTTCACCGACATTATCACCGATTATGAGAACACTCTTGGCATGTGGAAGTTGATTTTGCAACTGGGCAAAGTCGTTATATGCGAACTCTGTATGAAAAATTTTTTCAAGCTCTTCTTCTAAATCAAACTCTACTTCGGCGGCTAAATCTATCACATTTCCTGCAACTGCGATTTTTGTAGCGGTTAAGAGTTTATCTTGGCTTAAGAGAAGTTTTTCTTTTAAAAGTGGCACAAAAGAGAGTGCTTTTTTTGTGGAGAACTCTTTTACTTTATCATAGAGGTCGATTTTATTGGCGATTTGTGCCATTTTTTCATAAACATCGGAAGCAATTTCTGGTGGAGTTTTTAAAAAAGAGAAATCTTTACTCATCGATTCAACTGTAGAAATTAACTCAGAAGATAAAGATTCAGAAGCATCTATGGCATGTGCAACTTTGACGCTTTGGTTGATAATACAGCCAATACATGCCTCATCTATAAACATTAATTGGTGTGTTCTTCTATAGCCTTATTCCACATGAGTTTATATTTTCTTCTCATAAATTCAACTTCTTGTTGAGAAAGCTTGAGCTGTTCTGTTAAAGTCGCTATGGTTTTTCTATCTTCATCATAAAGCTCTTGAAGGGATGCAAGAGCTTCTCTTAAAAACGCATTTTCATTCTTAACAGAGGCGATTGTCTCATCTTTGGCATCCAAAACTTTTTCATGAAGGTTGATGATAGTACCTATTGTTTTTTCAACAAACTGTGGGTTTACTACCATCTCAGAAGTGTTATGAGCAGATAAAGTTCTTAGTTGTGCAGGAACTACTGACTGAGCGCCTTTAGATGGGTCAATCATTCTTACGCCATCTTCTACTTTTATAGTAAGTTTCCCGCGCTCACATAAATCATCAATCTCTGCAATAGTTAAACCCGTTAACTCACTATACTCTTCATCACTCATCCACTTCATTGTAACCCCTTCGGTATAAAAAGTTTTATTTGACGCTTATGATTGTCTCTATTTCTAAAGAATCCATTTCAACTTGTTTCGCCTTAGCAATGCGGTCTTCTCTTAATTTATACGATAACTCTTCATTATCAAGTGCCAAAATTTGCATTGCCAAATAAGCCGAGTTGATTGCTCCCGCTTTTCCTATTGCCACTGTAGCAACTGGCATTCCAGCTGGCATTTGAACAGTTGAAAGGAGTGCATCAATTCCGCTAAGTGCTGAAGCGCTCATAGGCACACCGATGATTGGTTTAACTGTTTTAGAAGACAAAACACCCGCTAAATGTGCAGCCATACCAGCAGCAGCGATGAAAACTTGCGCCCCTTTTTTTTCCGCTGTTTCTATGTACTCTTTTGTTCTCTCAGGTGAACGGTGTGCTGAAGAGATAATCAACTCATAACTCACACCAAAAGCTTCGAGCGTGTCTGAACAATATTTCATAACCTCATAATCGCTTTTACTTCCAATAACAATTGATACAAACTTCATCTCATTTTCCTACTTTTATTTTTTAGATTATACATTTTTTTTTCTTTAACTCTTTGGATAATTTTCCATATCTGGGGAGGAAGGTATCCGTAAAAAAGTATAAGGTGGAAGTTTTGTAGGTAATGTTATCGGGTTTACATTTCCGCTATGCACCTCATCCCACACTTTTTTATTTTCAGCCAATAACTGTTTGAGCTTCAAATACACACGCCCGTCTCTTTCATAAGTTGTCCCTATTTCGTTGTCAACCAACTCTATTTTAGAGTTCAGCGGTGCAACAATTTCAAGTTCGTCATGTGGAAGTGTTTTGTATTTACATAAAAAGTGCGTTCCCTCTTCATTTACAACTCCACTTACTTGATGCGTTCCCAGTTGCATTGAAAAATCAAGGCTTTGTGTATCATGCTTTTCAAAGGGACGAGATACAAGATACGCATCTGTGTATCCACGATTTTGTAAAGATTGCAGTTCATATTGGTATTTGCTCACATCGACTTTATCCGCATAGTAGTCATCAATCGCCATGCGATACGCTTTTGCAGTTGTCGCAGCATAATACGCCGTTTTTGTTCGCCCCTCTATTTTAATCGAATCCACCGCACCGCTGTCTAAAATTTCTTTGAGGTGTGAAGCAAGGTTTAAATCTTTTGAGTTCATGATGTAAGTACCAACACCCTCATCCTCTTCAAGCCTAAAGAGTGTTCCCGTGTCAGGATTTGCGGCATACATTTCATAAGGAAATCTGCAATCATTTGCACAACTTCCACGATTTGGAACGCGTCCGCTTTGAAGCGTCGAGATAAGACATCGTCCACTGTACGCAAAACACATTGAGCCATGAACAAACACTTCTAGCTCCAAAGCAGGAAGCTCTTTTTTTATCTCTTTTAGGTCTTTGAGTGAAATTTCTCTAGCTGTAATAATACGCGTTGCACCCATATCATAGTAAACTTGAGCATCCAAAACATTCATAACATTTGCTTGAGTTGAGAGATGCAGAGGAATCTGAGGAGCTAATTCGTGAGCGAGTTTAAGAACCCCAGGAGTTGCAACGATGAAAGCATCAGGCTTTAACTCCGCCATTGCCAAAATATGTTTTTTAAGAAGGTTTAGTTGTGAGTTAAAAGGAAAACCATTAATAGTAGCATACACTTTTTTGCCTCTGGCATGTGCATATGCGATTCCCTCTTGAAACTCTTCCATACTGAACTCTTTACCAGAACGAATACGAAGGGAAAAGTGACTCACACCACCATAAACGGCATCAGCCCCAAAATCAATTGCTATTTTTAATTTTTCTAATGTTCCTGCTGGAGAAAGAAGTTCTACTTTGTGCATTTTTAGTTCTCGTTTTAATACTTTAAGCAAAAAAGCTTAAAGTGAATTTGTTTGAAGTTTGAGTCGAGAGAGTCGGCATGTGGATTAAAAATTATTTTCCAAATTGAGCTAGGAGTGCTTCGATATCATCCGTTGAAGCTAAATCGTTATGCGTATCTCCTGCGATATGTGTAGCTGAGGAAACTCTTTTTTCATCATCAATTCTACCTTCAAAAAGCGTATTCATATATTTAGAGAGTGCACGCATAACATTGATAACTCTCTCAATTTTTTGACGGTGAATATCTTGGTACTGCATAATATCCATTACATTCATGATAGAATCACCGCTTGTTTGAATCATCTCAACTGTTTCATTTGCATCATTCAATGCTTCTTCATTTTTTTGGAGTTGCTCTGCAAAAGCTTTTACATCTGGGAATTTTTCATTGAGAGTTGTAAATAAGTCTATATTGCTTTGTAAAACATCGATGACATTTTGTACATTGGACTCTTTGTCCATCAAATCAGTGCTAATAATTTCTATGATATCAAAAATTTGACTTGCTTTTTCTTCACTCTCTTTGGTCACATCATCAAGTTGATGCACCATTTTATTTTCATCCGTTGCAGGAAGTGGCCATTGATGCGCTGTCTCATCACTATAACCTACTGGCGAATTTTCATATTTGGATGACTTTTTAGATTCAGGAGCTGATTCTTCTTCTTCAAATTCAAAATCTTCTTCAGAATCCGCAACACCCATTTCTTCTTCTATATCCAAATCATCCATATCACCGTTCATTAAAGCGTCTAGTTCTTCTTGAGTCATTAAAACTTCTCCAATTTGTATAATTCGCCAAATTAATTATTTGTCACTATAATAGCATAAATAATCTAATATATGAGAATTTTTATAAATATCGTATGAGTTTTGAGCAGATGCAAACATACGAAAATGATGTTTTAAAGATGAAAAAAAAATACAAAGATAAAATAGAGATACTTTTAGGCTATGAAGTGGACTATCTCAAAGGTCATATGGATGAGCGAGTTTTACATCCACATGTCGATTATCTGATAGGTTCTGTTCATTTTATAGATGATTGGGGATTTGACAATCCTGAGTTCATCGGGCGCTATGAGCACGAGGACATCGATGTGATTTGGCAAAAATATTTTGATGCCATAGAAGAGATGGCTAACAGTAAATTATTTGACATCGTTGGGCATGTGGATTTGATAAAAGTTTTTAAATTTATGCCAAAAAAAGATATAAATGAGATAGCCAAAAATGCACTTCTTGCCATAAAAAAAGCAGATATGGTTTTGGAAGTAAATATGGCTGGCTACAGAAAACCAATAGCTGAGGCATACCCATCACTTTCTCTTTTGCAAGAAGCGTATAATTTAGATATTCCCATCACTTTTGGTTCAGATGCCCACAAACCAGAGCAAGTTGGACTTTTTAGTAATGAAATACAAACAATGGCAAAAAGTGTAGGATATACACAATGCGCCATTTTTCGTAACAGAAAAAGAGAATTTGTTAGCTTTTAGTATTTACAAGCCACATCGAAAAAATATCTAAGTAGTCCCAAAAAGATTGTATATATTCAGGCGTAATACCTTCATCACTCAGTGGCTCTAAAAGTTGTGCATAAAGTGCTAACCAAGTTTTTCGCCCTGCTTCATCGATGCGAAAAGGTGCATGACGACCTACCATCTGTGGTGCTCCGCGTGTTTGATTAAAGTAATCTGGTCCACCAGATATCTGGATAAGAAAATCAAAAGCATGTTTTTTAGCCTCTGCAAAATCCTCTTCATCATTCACAGGAAACAAAAATGCAATGTCACTTTTTTCTATCAAATCATAGTGCTCATACACCAGCTTTTTAAATCTATCTTCACCGACTTCATGTAAAAATCCAGGATGTGGCTTAGTCACTGGCGGTCGAACTCCGATTTCACCCTCTGTAATTATCAATTTCATTTTCTATACCTTCAAAATATTTTCCTGATTTTATAAGAAAATTTGTTACATTCCTATAAAATGCTCGAATATATATCATAAGGCTTAACTACATATGAATGTTTCTCCCGATTTATCTCCATCGATAAAATTGATGAAACCCTATTTTTTATTTTCTGCTTTTTTTTATCTCACAAGTATGATTTGGCTTTTTTTCATAAATCCACATGCCGACATAAACGATTTTCAAATAGTTGGCTGGGTACATCTTTATATGATTGGCTTTGTAATGTTGGCGATTTTTTCCGCAATGGTACAACTTGGAGCAGTTGTTGTTGAAACAAAACATGTCAATGTAAATATCTTCAAATTTGTATGGATTTTTCTACTTTTTGGGCTTGTTTTGATGCTTATAGGATTTTATATCCAAACACTTTTTTTACTCTTTGGCGGAGTTTTTATACTCATTGCCATGAGCATCTACGCCATAGAATTTCTACTCACTTTAAAACAGAGCAAAAGAAAAACAAGCATCACAAAAGCTATGAAAATGAGTAATTTCTTTTTACTTCTTGGCATAATGAGCGGAATTGTGATGGCGCTTAGCTTGAATGGTTTCATAGACATAAATCCACATGCCATACTTTTAACACATACTTTTGGTCTTGTTGTTGGCTTTGTGATACTTCTTATTATGGGTATTTCTATCATCCTCATCCCCATGTTTGGCAATGCTAAACGCATCAGCGACAACGAATTTTCAAAGAGTTTTTTTACTCTTAGTTTGGGTGTCACTCTTATGATGCTCTCACCACTTTTTTTAACACAGTACCTTAAAAATATAGCTTATGCCCTAACAATCATTGCAACTCTTTTATATCTTTACCAACTTTTTAAAATGACTTCTTCAAGAGCTAAAGTCATCCACGATATTTGGGCAAAATCGATGTATGTTGGATTTAGCTCTTTTGTTATCGCTTTTATTTTATTGGTTTCCTATTTGTTGAACGAAAACGAATTAGTTTTAAAGCTTGGCATGTGGATTTTACTGGTTGGTTTTTTTGGCTTTTTAATTATCGGTAATTTTTATAAAATAATTCCTTTTTTAGTCTGGTTTCAAATCTACGCACCCCTTATAGAAGAGAGAGCAGTACCGATGTTACACGAGTTACTTCCAGAAAAATCAACTTCTTTACAGTGGCTTTTTTCGGCGCTTGGACTTATTGTATCTTCGGTGGGTTTAGTCTCTCAAAATCTGTATATTTATTACAGTGGAATTACACTTTTAATGGCTGGGGCATTCATATTTGTTTTTGTGATTAATAAAATATTAAAAATAAAACTATAAAGATTTGTTTAAAGGTTAGATTTGTATAATGTCCACATATAAAATTATTCAAGGAATACTTAAATGGGAAAATACATAGAATTAACGGGTGCTAATTTTGAAGCAACTCTCGCAGAAGGCGTATCTTTAGTGGACTTTTGGGCTCCTTGGTGTGGACCTTGTCGTATGATTGCTCCTGTAATTGAAGAGTTAGCAGCTGACTTTGATGGCAAAGCTAAAATTTGTAAAGTAAATACAGATGAAGAGCAAGATATTGCTGTAAAGTTTGGCATTCGCTCAATTCCTACTATCATGTTCTTCAAGAATGGAAAGATGGTAGATCAAGTTGTTGGAGCTCAGTCAAAACAAGCTCTCGCTGAAAAAATCAACGCTCATTTAGCGTAACCCTAAAAAATCTTTAGCCAAAGAGCTTAACTCTCTTTGGCTCAACACTTCTTTTCTTCTCAACCTTAAAACCACAAACATAAAAAAATCAAAAAGAGTCTCTTTATAAACAATAGAGTAATATACCCGAATTAGATATTTTATAAGGAACAAATATGTTAGATTGTGCAATAGTCGGTGGTGGACCAGCTGGGCTTACTGCTGGACTTTATACTACTCGCGGTGGCTTAGAAAATGTGACAATGTTTGAAAAAGGTATGCCAGGTGGTCAGATTACTTCAAGTTCTGAGATAGAAAATTATCCTGGCGTATCTGGGGAAATCAGCGGTATGGATTTGATGATGCCATGGCCAGAACAGTGTCAAAAGTTTGGTCTAAAACATGAAATGATAGAAGTAACACGCGTAAGTAAAGAGGGTGATATTTTTAAAATCCACAAAGGCGATGGAACTGTAGAAGAAGCGCATAGCGTTATTATAGGGACAGGTTCAAGCCCTCGTCGTGCAGGATTTACAGGTGAAGATAAATTTTTAGGTCGCGGGGTAAGCACTTGTGCAACATGCGATGGCTTTTTTTATAGAGGTAAAGAGGTCGCTGTTGTAGGCGGTGGCAATACTGCCCTTGAAGAAGCACTTTACTTAGCAAAAATATGTACGAAGGTGTATCTCATCCATAGACGAGACACATTTCGCTCCGCGCCAAACACTGTTGAGAGAGTAAAAAGAACTCCAAACATAGAACTCATTTTGAACTCATTTCCAGAAGAAGTATATGGCGATGCGATGGGTGTTACTGGCTTAAAAGTAAAAAATAATTCTGGGGAAATCCGAAAGATAAGCGTTCTAGGTATATTCACTTTTGTAGGCAACGATGTAAACAATCAAGCTCTTCTTCAAGAAGATGGCAGCTTTTTGTGTGACATGAATGAGAAAGGCGAAGTTATAGTAGATATCAGCATGAGAACTTCAGTTGCTGGTCTCTTTGCAACTGGCGACATGAGAATAGCTGCTCCAAAGCAGGTAATAAGTGCAGCTGGAGATGGTGCTGTTGCAGCCCTCCAAGCTATATCTTATGTAGATGAATTATTAAACCATTAAGGAAAATGAGATGATTAAAGTTGGTGTATTTGGCGCAAATGGTAGAGTTGGTAAACTTTTGGTTGAGGATTTAAAATCTACTCCAAACATGAGTCTTAGTTCTGTTTATGTTCGAAATAGCTTGGATTTTTCGATTGACCCATCTGTACTTGTATCTTCAGATATGAAATCATTTTTGAACGCATGTGATATTGTGATTGATTTTTCCCTGCCTGAGGCATGTGAAACTCTTTTGGAAACTGCTATGAAAACAACACCAAAGCCTTTAGTGATTGGCACGACAGGTTTAAACACACACCAGCTCAATCTTCTAAAACAAGCAAGTGAAATCATGCCAATTCTCTATGCTACAAATATGTCTCTAGGTGTTGCACTCCTAAATAAGCTCGTATATCAAGCTTCGGCGGTTCTTGAAGGCTTTGACATCGAAATCGTAGAAATGCACCACAAACACAAAAAAGATGCTCCTAGTGGCACGGCGCTTACTCTGAGTGAATCAGCTGCTGCGGGTCGTGGGCTTGATTTGGATAAAGTTCGCATAAGTGGAAGAGATGGAAATATAGGCGAGAGAACAAAAGATGAAATTGCTGTTATGGCTCTGCGAGGTGGCGACATAGTTGGACGCCATACGGTTGGTTTTTACAATGACGGCGAATTTATCGAACTTAATCACACAGCAACTTCAAGAAGTACATTTAGTAAAGGTGCGCTAAGAGCTGGTAAATGGCTTGTAAACAAAGAAGCTGGACTTTATACTATAAGTGATTGTTTAGAACTCTAATCTATAACTCTTGGCATGTGGAATTTTATTTTCACATGCCCTGCGAGTGCATAAGTGGAAATATCCTTGGAGTGCAAAGTGAATAAACTCGGCATGTGGAACTTACAATTTTTGCGCGTCTTTAGCTAACTTAGCCCACGAAGAAGATGGGTCAGCATCGATAGCTTCTTGATACGCTTTTTTTGCATCTTCATTTTTTTGTAACTTACCATAACTTGTACCTAGAAGATATTTTTGTCTTGCTCTTTTTGCGTTTGTCAACTCGACTGTGTCTAGTGACTTTATGATTTCAAATGCTGAGTTAAAATTACCTTTATTTAGATACGCTTGATAGAGTGTAAATTCTACAAACGGACTCTGAGCAAATGAGTTGGATTTTTTTTGTACATTTACAACTTGCGTACCATATTTTATGACCACATTATCATCTTTATTTTTGCTACCAATACTCATCATCGCCACATATCTATCTATATCTTTATAATCTAAGCCGTATGCTTTTTCTAAAGCAACAATAGCATCTACTAGTTTATCATTTTGTTCAAGTCTTTGGTAGGTGTCAAACAAGGATCTATACACTTCTTTATATTCTGAATTTTTATCATTTTGTATTAAAGTTATCAACTCTTTTGACGCTTCAACAACATCGCTGTAATTTCCTGTTGCAAAATCAACTTTGATATATCTGTAGAGCCATTTTTTTCGTAACTCTAAATCTTTTGATTTTAAATTTTTACTTGCTATTTTTTTAGAGAGTAAATAGTCTCCACCTTTCATCGCACACTCATAAATACCATCATCCCACTCATTTGAAAGCGTAATATTATAGTCAGATGATAAATTTAAAACCTCATGACACTCTTTGTCTTTTAAAGAGACTTTCATGACTCCAATAGCTGCTTCTTTTACTATTTCTGGCGCGTCAGGGTAAGATTCTCTACTTAATTTTAGAATGGCATCTTTAAAAGCCAATACATCGCCATATCTTTCATTCTGTAAAAGTAGTTTTGCTTTTTCATAGGTTGCACGAGTGCCTATCGTATCATTTTTATATGTATTAATTAACGCATCATACTCAATTAATCTTGCTGAAGTATTACTATCGCTAGTATCAAAGAAAAGTGAATCTTTTGCAGTCTCTATCTCTTTTATATGAGATCCCTCCGGCAGTAATTGAATATACTCATTTAATACCGCTAATGCTTCTTGTTTTTTATTCGTTTTTGAGAGCCATATACCTCTATCTTTTAAAAGCTTCTCATATTCATCGCTTTTTTGTTCTGTTTTGTCCAATATTACTTTTGCCATTGCAGCTGCGGTTACAAAATCTTCACCTTCTGCTAAAGAATACATCATGTCCATAGACATTGCTAACTCTTCCATAAAAACAGTTGGCTTTGCATTTATGAGTTTCATAATATGCACCGCAGCCTCTTTCTTTTTAGACATTGTTATTTGAAATCTTGCCAAGTGATATGCTGCGGAGGCTGCAATATCCAAGTCATCCGATTCACTTAAAGCTTTTTCATAATAATAAGAAACTTTAGATGTAATCCCCGAGACTTCAAGAGTCTCTCCTTTATAAATGTATCCCAATTTAGCGTAAGGGGAAGATTCATGTTCACTAAATAATCTATCAAAAAAGTAATCAGAATCTGTATTCATTCCAGCTATTGCATATGCTTTTGCAACTAGCGCTAACACTTCAGGAATATTTTCATCCGATGAGTATTCTCTTAAATATATTTTTGATAATTCTATAACATTGTCATAGCGTTTAAGTTCTTTATTCACTTTAATTTTATAAAAAAGAAGTTCCGCATTAAAGAGTGAATTTGGATATTCTGCTTGAATATTATTAATAAGCTCTAAACATAAATCGTATTTTTTCTCTTTATATGCTTCTTTTATTTTAAGATAATCTGTTACATCTTGTACTTTTGTAATATGGACTGGTTTTCCATCAAAATCGAGTCCTCCAACAAAAGGAAGCATGTCCTTGTTTGAGAAATATGGAAAATTTATTGCTTTATCTGAATTTTTTTCACTTTTTATATAAGGCAATACATCTTTATAGCCTACCATTATCCAATGTTTTGATAACTTTACATTTCCTTGATACACACTATCTTCTTGGTTTAAATTAAAAATTATAGGATATTGCTTTATTTTATAAAATGGAGTTATTACTATAAAATATGTTTCATTTTTCATTTGTGTTTCAATTTTAAAAAAATCATTTTGAAGGTTTTTTATTTGTTTAGTTGGCGGTTTTGAAAAAGCACAAACAATTTGCGTGACTACATCAAAGTCATTTTTCATCTCTTGGCATAAAAACTCTTCTGAGTCTTTTATATGAAGTGTTGAATAGTTTTGGAAGTTCTTTTTTGCACCTGAGAGTGAAATTTCAAGTGCAAACAGAGGTGTTTCAAAGATATTTATAAGAAACAGAGATAAGAGTACCCATTTAAACAAATTCTCTTCCCCTGTTAATCTTTTTATATGTTAGTACCCACTGTTATATATAAATGCTGTAATAAACTCTAAAAGTGGATTTAATGCTATAAAAGCAAATATAGTTCCTATTGCTGCAAATCCTATAATAGATTTTAATGCTGTTGTAGCATTTGAAACATATACATGTCCATCATTCCCCATTAATGGTTCTTTCATAAACATATAAACTATTAATTTTAAGTAGTAGTATCCAGATATTGCGGAATTAAGTACCATAATAAATGCTAATATTGTATATCCAGCAGTAACAGCAGATGATATTAAATATAGTTTACCCCAAAAAAGTGCAAACGGTGGAATACCTGCAAGACTCAACATAAAAAGACCCATTATTGATGCCGCTACTGGCGATGTTTGAACCATTCCAGCAAATTTATCATAAGTATGGTCTGATCTTTGGTGTTCTGGAAGATGTTTTTGACGAGAAATCCAAAGCATACTAAATGAACCTAAATTTGTAAAGCTAAAAAGTATCCAGTATAAAAACAAGGCACTGTTTGACTGAGTTGTACCTATTAAAATTGCTGCCATTACAAAACCAGCATGTGAAACTGAACTGTACGCTAACATTCTTTTAACATCCGTTTGAACCAATGCCCAAATATTGGCTGCAGTCATAGTTACTACAACGAAAATGTAAAGTACTATTTCTAGCCATACAACACCACTGTGAATTAAAAACTCAAAAAGTCGCATCGCCACAACAAAAGCAGCTATTTTTGGAACAATTGACATAAATCCAGCCATAGAAGCGCTTGCACCTTCATAAACATCAGGTGCCCAAGTATGGAATGGAACAAGAGAAAGTTTAAATCCAAAAGAAGCTAACATAAAAACTACACCAATTAAGACATAAGCGATATCGGCATATTTATTTGCTGCTAGTACTGTTGCTATTTGGTTGATTTCAACTGAACCTGTAAGTGCATAAAACACCATTGCACCAAAACTGTAAAAACCAGCTGCAAGAGCACCCATTGTAAAGTATTTAACAGCAGCTTCAAATGATTTATCACGATTGTGCATTGCCACTAAAGTGTAAAGTGCTAAAGAAGAAGTTTCTAATCCAACAAAAACAAGTATTAAGTTGTCTGTCGCAACCATAAACTGGAAGCCAGCAATCATAAATAAAAATAGTGCGAAAAACTCTGGGTATGAAAATTCATGAAATCTTTTATGTGTTAATGCTAAAGGTATAAACAACATTGAAGCCACAACAATAATAAATTGAGACAAAATTGCCAAACCATCAATAAGCATTACATTGAAAACACCCATCACAGTGCCACCTTGAGAAAAAATACCGGCAGAGTCTATAAGTGCACTAAAATCCATTAACAAGAAAAGAAGACTTATAACAACAAATAAAGTTTTATCAAGTCCACCTTTAAAAATATCAATAACTAGAATTAACAGTGCCCCAATGATTGGAATTAGCATTGGTGCTAAAGTAATTAGGTTTAATGACCCTAAAGAAACATTTACTGGCTCTATCATTAGTGTGCCTCCTTCTCTAAAGTTTTAACATCTTCACCTTTTACAAGGTTAGGAATTCTTTTTTTTGCTTCTTCTGTTGTCGATTTATCATGCATTAATTGCACTATAGATGCAACACTATTGTTAATCGGAACTAAAATTGGCTTCGGATATATACCTAACCAAACAGTAATAATTGCTAATGGTATTAAAGCTAATAGCTCTCTTTTACTTACATCAGGAAGATTTCTATTCTCTTCATTTGTAACATTTCCAAAGAACATTTTTTTGTAAGCTGTCAACATATATATTGCACCTACAATAATGGCAGTTCCTGCTAAAATTGTTAATATATGTGACTGTTTATAAAATCCTAATAAACTTAAAAACTCACCAACAAAGTTAATTGTTAAAGGCATACCAACAGAAGCCATCAACATAAGTCCAAAGATAGTTGCATATCTAGGCATCACATGCGCCAATCCGCCAAACTCACTCATCATCTTCGTATGTCGTCTGTCATAAATAACACCAACAAGTAAGAATAGAGCGCCTGAAACAACACCATGCGCAATCATCAAAAAGATTGACCCTGTAATACCTTCAACATTTAATGCAAATGTACCAAGAATGATAACACCCATGTGCGACACAGAACTATACGCAACAACTTGCTTTATATCCTCTTGAGCATAAGCAACCATCGCTGTGTATATAATCATGATAATAGCAAGTATCGCTATTGGAAACATAAAAAATACTGACGCATCTGGAAACATTGGCAATGAAAAACGAATAAATGCGTATGTACCCATTTTAAGTAAAATAGCCGCAAGAATTACAGAACCTATAGTAGGTGCTTGTCCGTGTGCGTATGGCAACCATGTATGAAATGGAAACATAGGGACTTTGATAGCAAAACCTATAAAAAATGCTACAAATAACCAAAGCTGGAATGCTTCAGGTAAAATCAAACGATACCACTCAAGTATTGCGAAACTCCATGTTCCAGTCGCTTGATAGTAATAATACGCCATAAAAAGCATACCAACAAGCATAACAAGAGAACCTGTAAAAGTATATAAAAAGAACTTTACAGAAGCATATATTCTTAAAGGTCCACCCCATGCACCAATGATATAAAGCATCGGAACAAGTGATAATTCCCAAAATACATAAAACACGATTGCGTCAAGGGCAACAAATACACCAACCATTGTCATTTGTAAAAATAAAAGCGTAATAATCATGTTTTTAATATTTTTAGTATCCGTTAAAGATGCTAAACCTATCATAGTAAAAAATGATGCCAAGATAACAATGAAAAGTGAAATTCCATCCACACCTAGTATATAATTAATCCCAAACGATGGAACTAATGGGAGCTGTTCCATAAATTGCATACCAGATACATTTGAATCAAAAAGAAACCAGAGCCATAAAGAGAGTGCAAACTCTATTGTTGCTATTGCCACTCCATAAGCACGAATACTATCTTTATGAATAATGAACCCAAGCATTGCTGCTAACGCAGGAAAGAAAATTAAAATTGATAAAATATGATCTATCATCTACTAAACTCCTAAACCTGATAAAATTGCTTTAATTTCACCAGAATATCTTGCTGTAAGTCCAAAAACCACAGCTAATGACAACAAGATTATTACACCTGTAACCATCCATTTAAGCATTGTAGAAAGGTTACCACTTTGCATTACTCTTGTTTTCTCACCGCTTGAGTATATAATACCAGCAATGCCATCCACAGTTGCATCCACAACTTTCATATCTACTTCTTTCCAAAATACACTAGAGAGTTCTCTATAAGGTTTTACTAAGTACTCTTCATAAATATAAGGAATATAGTATTGATTACTCAAAACTTTGTAACATAGATTGTTTTCAATTTTAGATGTTCCATCTGGAACTTTCACTTTATTATTAGCATATTTTTTATATGCAAAAGCTATTGCTAAAATTACAAAGAGTTGTGTACCTATTGTCATTATCCAGTATGTTACTACACTGTGAAGATGATACTCAGTAGCAGGAAGCATTGCTGTTACCATCTCAAAGTATGTCATTTTAAATGAACCTGCAATTATTGCTAACAATAAAAGCGGACTCATAGCGACTAACATAAACTTATATGCTTCATGTGGATGAATACCAAATATTTTATATCTCTCTTCACCATGAAAAATGAGTGCGACAAGTCTAAATGAGTAAAATGCTGTTAAACCAGCAGTAAAAAGTAATACCGAATAAATAATATAGTGCTGTTCAACAAAAGCAACTTCTAAAATTAAATCTTTCGAGAAAAATCCTGCAAATGGATAGATACCAGCAAGAGCAACAGATGCAAGAGTCATCATAATAAATGTACCCTTCATGACCTTGCGTAATCCCCCCATTTTAAATGGATCAAGCTCATTGTGCATTGCGTGCATAACATTTCCTGCACCCAAAAATAGAAGTGCCTTAAAAAATGCATGCGCCATGAGGTGAAATAGAGCAACCCAATACGCACCCAACCCAGCTGCAACAAACATATAACCTAGTTGTGAAAGTGTTGAATACGCAATAATTCTCTTCATATCACGATTTACAAGTGCCATTGAAGCGGCAAAGAGTGCAACAAATGCACCAAGAGAAGCTATAAATAATCCGACATGTGGAATTAAATCATATAAAGGATTTGCACGAACAACAAGATAAACACCAGCGGTTACCATCGTTGCAGCATGGATAAGTGCAGAAACAGGAGTTGGGCCTTCCATCGCATCTGCAAGCCATGTGTGAAGTGGAAACTGTGCTGATTTACCCATAGCACCGATAAATAAGAAGATGCCAATCCAAGTTAATACTTCTTTATCAAGTCCTGACATTGCTGCAAATGCTTGCTCATACTGAAGTGTTCCAGTACTCCAATACACCAAAAATATTCCAATTAACATCCCAAGGTCAGCGATACGATTCATAATAAATGCCTCATTCGCTGCCCAAGTTGCACTCTCTTTATGGTACCAGAACCCAATAAGCAACCATGAACAAAGACCAACACCTTCCCAACCAATAAAGAGACCAGCAAAGTTATCACTCATAACAAGAATCATCATCGAAAAAACGAATGCTGAGAGGTATGAGAAAAATCTATTGAAACCTTTATCGTGATCCATATAACCAATTGAGTAAATGTGTACAATTGTTGATACCAAAGTAACAACCATCATCATTGTCACAGAAACTTGATCTACTACAAATCCAAAAGGTATATACAAATCACCCGCGGCCATCCATGTCATCATTTCCACATGTACTTTTTCGCCGCCACCCAGTATATAAACTAAAAGAACTGTACTACTCAAAAAAGATGTAAACAACAGCAAACTTGGAACAATCCCAGCTATTTTAGTTCTTGGACTTGCACCAAATAGCCCAGCAAACAAAGAACCAACCAGTGGTGAAAATAGTGCTATATATAAATATATTTCCATGCTTCTACCCTCTCATCGTTGACATATGATCTAGGTCAATATTACCATGGCGTTTATGCCATACAATCAATAAACCAAGTCCTACGGCTACTTCTGAAGCAGCAATTGCAATTACAAAAAATACAAAAAGCTGACCAGTTAAATCACCATAGTAGTGTGAAATCGCAGCAAAAGCGATATTTACAGAGTTGAGTAATATCTCAGTTGCGAAAAACAGTAAAAGAAGGTTCTTTCTACGCATTACTCCAATCAATCCAATAGCAAAAAGGATTGTTGAGAGTACAAGGTAGTGATTAAGTCCTATTTCCATCATTGAAGTACCTTTTTAGTTTTTTCTTTTTTAGCATCTATTATTTCTGCATCACTCATAAGAGTTAGAGATAAATCCATTTTTTTACCAGCTAAAACAATTCCTGCAATCATTGCTACAAGTAACATTACAGCGGCAACTTCAAATGGAACAAGGTATTTAGTAAATAAAACCATCCCAAGTTCTTGAGTATTGCCGGCACCTTTAACCATTGGATAGAGAGCTTTAATATTATTTGTAACTATTGGAGCAGCGAATATAACAACTACCAAAACAGCAGAAATAATACTTAATCCAAAAACAATGTACTTATTTCCATTCTTCTCTTTCACTTCTCTTGTTGTGTCAAAAAACATCATACCAAAAGCATAAAGAGCCATGACTGCACCAGAATAAACAACGATTTGAATCGCACCTAAAAAGTCAGCACCTAGAATAAAGAAAAATGCTGATATAAATATCATTCCTGCTGCTAACGCTGTAAGTGCGTGCAACGCCTGTGATGTTGTTACCGTAATAAAAAACATCAAAGTTGTTAAAAAAGCAAACAGATAAAAAGCAATCGCTTCAAACATAACTAAACTCCTTAATATGAGAGAGGTGTTTTTTTAACACGCTCATCTTCATGTGGTGTGATAGCACCAAAACCTTCAAACTCTAACTGTTTACCAGCTTTAAGAGCATCAATCGGTGTTAACATATCTTCAAACATTACAAAGTGTTCTCTTTGCTCACTTGCATTCTCATAGCGACCGCCATGTGTAATTGCAAGCTCTGGACAAACTTCAGCACAGTAGCCACAAAAAATACAACGACCCAAATTAATGCTATATTCGCTAACTTCTTTACGAGAATTTTCATCAATTTTAGTGTCTATTCTTATACAGTCTGAGATACATATTTTTTCACAAAGTCCACAACCAATACATCTCTCAGTACCTGATTCCCATAATCTCTTCATCTCATGAACAGCACGGTATCTTGGACCAATTGGCATTTTTTCTTGTGGGTACTGAATAGTATGAATATCAAACTTAATCATCTCACGAAGAACCACCCAAAGACCAACAAAAAGTTCGCCCCTGAAAGTTCTTTTTACAACTCTCTTAAATCTACCCCAACCATCCGTTGGATAATCTTCTATATCTACTAAAAAGTAGCTCTCACTAACATTTCTGTTATTAAATTGCTCATTATGCATTCATATCCCCTTAAAACATCATCACAAAGCCAGTGATTACGATGTTAATCACAGCTATTGGCATAAGTACTTTCCAACATAACCACATTAATTGGTCAGGTCTTATATCTGGCCAAGCGGCTCTTGTCCATAAGAAAAAGAAAAAGAAAAATGCCATTTTAGCAAGTAAACCTAAAGCACCAAGTAAACTTCCATCTCCATATCCACCTAAGAAAAGTAATGGAATTACAAATGATATAAAAAACATATTTGCATACTCACCAATAAAGAAAAGTCCCCATCGCATACCTGAATATTCTGTACCAAATCCATCAATAATCTCATGGTCATTTGCAATAAGGTGAAATGGTGTTCGTCCAGTCTCAGCAAAAGCAGCAATCCAAAAAAGAACAAATGCAACTGGCTGTGACCATACTACCCAATCACCAATACCACCAGCCTGATACTTATTAAAGTCAATAAGTGAAAGTGAACCAACCATCATAATCGGAGCAAGAATAGACAAACCAGTAACAACCTCATAAGAGATAAATACAGCAGCCCCACGAGCAGCTGAGAGAAGTGAAAACTTGTTTGCAGATGCCATACCGCCTAGAAGTGGTCCATACAAACCAACACCCATAATTCCTAGAATATACAAAATACCTATATTGATATCAGCCACAATTGGATGAACCGTGTAACCAAGGAGTGTAAATTCTGGTAAAAAAGGTATAGCGGCAGCTGCCATAAAAGCAGTAGCAGCAGTTATTACTGGCGCAATCTTAAAGATATTAGGCACTACATTTGCAGGGATAATATCCTCTTTTGTAAAAAGCTTCACACCATCTGCTGCAACTTGTAATAGTCCATAAGGTCCAACATTCATCGGTCCTAAACGACGCTGCATAAAAGCAAGAACTTTTCTCTCGAAATAAGTTCCTATTCCTGCTAAAGCAGAAAATATAAGTAAAACTACAACGACTTTAATAACCGTTTCTATTAAATATGCTATATCCATATTACACCCTTTCTATCGAAGCTGAAGTAAAGCGATACCCGCTAAACAGAACCTCTGAATTTAATTTACTATCAAAAGTTGGCATACATACTATGTTACCAGCTATTTTATTATCACTCACGATTGTAGCAACTAACTCGCCTTTATCGCTTTTGATACGCACACTTTCACCCTCATTGAAATCAGATTTACTTAAAAATTCTTCACTCATATAAACACCGCTTACCTCATCAAGATTGGTAGCTTTATTTGTAAACACACTGAATTGTCGTACAGGATTTACAAGATAAATCAAACTCTCTCCCAGAGATAAAGAACTATCGATTTTTTCCACACTCTCATCTTCGGCATGTGGAACTGCTAGATTTTCTAGCTCATACCCACGAACTTCTTCACCTGAATTTGTATAATGATTTGGCAATGTGTCAAACTTTTGGGCTTTAAAGCCTTTTGCCGTTGGAAGCTCACGAGTATAATCAATAGTATTTTTCGCAACAATTCCAAGAACAGAAGCGATATCATTTAACTCATACCCACCATAAGAAAGTGCAGCATTTGTTGGGTTTACACGCTTATTAATCGAAGTTAAAGTTCCCTCTTGCTGGTTCATAGCTGGCATGTGGAAATCTCCATCGCCTAAAGCGGAGAGTGTGAAATCGCCTTTTGTGTTATAACCGATAGAATATTTACCTTCATCACTAGATAATTCATTTATAAGCGCAACACCTAACGAATTTGTTAAAGATGGAATCATAACAAGTTTAAATTCACTATATTTTTCAATCAAAGCCACTAAACGCGCCAAATTCTTGGCATGTGGATGTGCGTATAAATCAGCTCCAACAACCAAAGAAAAGGAGTCTTTTTTAGCAAGTAATTTCTCTAAAGTTTCACTAAAATCTTTCGGTGCTCCAACAAGTTCAAAGAGTTTGTTATCATCCACTTCTACCTCTTTAGAGATTTTTTTAGGAACTATTTTAGATTTTTCTTCTTCAACTTCTTCTTCAAGTCCTGTTTCTTCATTCATTTTCATAGTTTTTACTATTTCAATGATTGTTTCTTTGATAGTCTCTTCAACAGTTATAGTTTTAGTTGCGTGAAATGTTTTTAAATACGCACTTATTTCTGATGGCAATTTCTCTTTATCTGCGAACAAATCAAGTAAAAGATATAAAACGCTCTCTTCTTGAAGAGCTGCACCTTTATTTACAGTTAATGAGTTATTGAGTGAATATCTTGCATTAGGATTGTCACTTTTAATTGCAGTTCCAACTGAAACTATAAAGTTACTCTGAGCAATTTCTTTTAAATTACTTCCATAAAGAGAAGTCCCGCTGATTTGTGAATAATCTTTCAAAAATGTTTGAAATGCCAATGCTTCGTTATTTACAAGTTTATAGCCAAAGTTCTCTTTTAGTTTTTCTAAAATCAACGCTTCTTCATTCGTAATAGTTGAAGTAAATTTGATTGTATCCGCTTTTTTAAATGCCTCAACTGCTTTATGAAATGCGACTTCATCTTTTGTTACATTTGCATTTTCATAATCAAATCCGTATCTTCCAGCACCACAAAGTGAAACATAGTTCCATTCGTTCATAACACGATAGATTTTATCTTCAGGATTTGCAATACTTGCATGTTTCACATCATAAGAGATTTGGCATCCCGCGCTACAATGTCCACAAGTTGCTGGAATTTGTTTGAGTTCCCATGAATTCGATTTATATATAAAATGTGTATCTACTAAAGCACCAACTGGACAGACAGAAGCACACTCTCCACACGAAGTACAATCCAACATCTCTTCACCTGATGTCAAACCAATAAGAGATTTATTGAGTTTATTCCACATGCTGTATGCATCTTTTGGCATAGAATCTTTATACTCAGCGTCAAGTGCATCTCCACCACGAGGAACAGTTTTTAGAGAGTTATCTCCAATCATATCTTTACAAACAGTGACACATCGCTCACAAACAATACAAAGACCTGGATTGTAGTGAATATGTCCCCAATCCTTATCTTTTCTTTCAACATCTTTGATGCTGTAGCTTTGAGAATCGACACCCATTTCTAAAGTATAGTTTTGTAGTTCACATTCACCCGACTGGTCACAAACACCACATTGAAGAGGATGATTCACATCATAAACTTCCATGATAGCGCGTCTCTCTGACTTAATTGCATCCGTAGTTGTTGTGATATTCATCCCATCTTTAGCTTTTGCATTACAAGCATACACCTGTTTTCCATCCACTTCAACAAGACAAATACGACAAGCTAATGTTGGGCTACATCTCGTTAAATAACATATTGCAGGAATAAAAATATCATTCGCACGAGCAGCATTTAACAGATACTCGCCCTCTTGCGTTTTTATCTCTTTTCCATCAATATTTATAGTAATTTCACTCATGTGATACTCTCATTATTTTGGATTTTTCAAATTTATATCTACTAGCATCTACAACATCATCAAACACAGGATTGAGTGCTATTGTACCTTTTAAAGTGCTATCTAGTTTAAACTCTCTAGCAATCATTTTAGAACCAAATTGTATCTCAATCCTATCTCCATCAGAAATTTTTGCTGCCGCTGCAAACTGAGCTGAACCTCTTAGAGCATTATCCTTTTCAAGCTGTTTTGCTATGTTTGTATAAGCATTAAACTGTAAAACTGGATTTGAATGGTAAATTACCGTACCATTAAATTCTGGTAAATCCTCTACTGATTCTATCGCACCGTTCATTTTACATGTTACTTCATCAAGAAGATAACCTCGATTATCATCTCCATGTGGAGATAAGAAATTTTCTAAAAAATCAAAACCAATATTTTTAAATCCTGAATTTTTATTTAACTTAGTCGTATAATCAATACTGTTTTGACTCACAATTCCACATGCCGAAGCTAATTCATTGAGTGTATATCCGTTAAAGGCAACTGCAACATTTGTAGGAAGCACTCTGTTATCGATACTTACAAAAGTTCCTTCTTGCTGATTCAAAGATGCAACTGCCAGATTCGCAAACTTTAAAGATGAGATTATAAAATTACCTTTTGCGTTATATCCAACGACATCAATGATATCTTCATCTTTATCCAAATCAGCGATTAATGATACGCCTAAAGTATTCACTTCATTTGGCACAATAACTAAAGAGAAGTCGCTATATTTTTCAATCAAAGCAGATAATTTAGCAATGTTTAAAGCTCTCTCGTGCGCTATTAAATCATTTCCTATGATAAGTACACGATTTTTGGCTCTTGCAAATGAGTGCATCATCAAAGAAATTTCTTCATGTCCAATGTTGCTTTCAGCTTCAAGATACCCTAAATCGAGTGCATCAAAAAAAGCTCTCTCTTCCTGAGACAAATCAGCATCTTTAAGTATTGCATTTGCCAAAAGTGCCATAACGCCCTCTTCTGTGCCTACTTCATACTTCATAAACTGCGTCACTGTATTTTGTATTAGAGCATCTTCTATCGGATGCGCATAAACAACTTTTGCACCATTATGTTTAGCAGCAGTTGTGAGAGCATATCGCACAGCTGGATTATCCGTTGCAATTCTACTCCCAATTATAATGGCTGCATCGGAGAGTTTAATTGCATCAAGTGAACCACTGTGATGTTTTTTACCACTTATAGAACTGTATGCTTTCATAAATTCTTGATACACTCTTGCATCTTCGTTAAATAATTTGATACCAAGTTTTTCTTTTAAAAGTTGTAAAATATGCGTCTCTTCATTTGTTATCATCGATGAAAAACGAATTGCTTTTGCACTTTGAATTGCTTTGATAGCTAAAAGAAATGCGTGTTCATCTCTGAGTGCATGGTTGTCAAAGTCAAAACCAAAACGACCAGCTCCACAGAGTGATGAAAATTCAAAATTATTTTTTACTCTATAAATTGAAGCATTCCCATTGATTCCCACATGCCGAGTTTCATACTCTAATGAACATCCGCCAGAACAGTGTGCGCATGTAGCGGGTACACGACTAAGTTCCCAAGCATTCGCACTATATTTGAAATCTGAGCTAACCAATGCACCCACAGGACAAACTGCGATACACTCTCCACAAAAAGTACAATCTAAAGTATCACTGTTTTTAGGAATAATAGTCGAGCTATATCCGCCAAACTTCACTTCTATAGCATCATCGCCTATCACTTCATTACAAACATGCACACACTTTTCACATAAAATACACAAAGATGGGTCATAATTAATTAACCCCCAATGCTCTATTTTACGAGCTTGGTCACGCGCACTAAAGTTTTGCTGTGAAACACCAAATTCTAAAGTTTTATTTTGCAAGTCACATTCGCCTGATTTATCACAAACACCACACTCTAGAGGATGGTCACATTCGCCTGATTTATCACAAACACCACACTCTAGAGGATGGTTTACATCATAAAGCTTCATGATGTTTGTTCGCTCATTTTCAAGTTCTTTTGTATTTGTTGTTATTTCAATGCCCTCAACTGGAGGCGTATTACAACTAAGCACAAACCCTTCAACGCCTTTGACTTCTACAACACACATGCGACATGATGCACAAGGAGTTGTTTTAGAGATATAACACATAGTAGGTATGTAGATATCATTTTTGCGAGCTACGGTTAAAATAGTTTCGCCTTTTTTAGCTTCTACAGAGATACCGTCAATTGTAAAATGTATTAATTTTTCCATCTCCATACCTCCTAAACCGCAACCATAGCGATGTAATAACAACGCATACAACGGTCAGCTTCACTAATCGCTTGTTCTTGAGTAAAACCTAAATTTACTTCTTTGTTGTTATCTTTTCGCACATCAACATCCAGAACTTCACTCTGTTCTCTTGCTAAACCTGGTAACCAGCCAGTGATTTTCTCTTTTTTATCATAAACACGGAGTTTACGAAGGTGGTCTTCCATAATCTCATCATCACTAAGAGTTATTTCGCCCGTTTGTAAATATCTACTCATAACAGAAGATGCGCGTTTAGCTTGTCCAACTGCATTTACAATAGTCATAGGACCATATTCACAATCTCCTGAAGCAAAAATACCCTTCTTGGAAGTCATATAATCTTTACCATTTGTCTTAATAGTTCCCCATGAAGTTTTTTCTATCTCCCACTCTTCTGGCAAAAGCTTCAAATCAGCTGCTTGAGATACCGCAGGAACTAAAAAATCAGTCTCAATCACATACGATTCGCCCTCGACTTTTACAAGTTCAGCACGCCCGCCATTTGGGTCTGGAACTAACTCAAACTTATCTACTAAAAGAGATTTGAGTACATCCTCTTCATCATTCATTTTAGCAACTGCTGAATGAAATAAGAACTCAACACCCTCTTCTACAGCTTCATGATACTCTTCATAGGTCGTATTTCTAATAATTGTTTTTTCATCACGGCGATAAATCATATACACTTTTTTCGCATTTGCACGAATTGCACAACGCACAACATCCATAGAAGTAAATCCACCACCAACACAAACAACTGTTTTGCCAGTTAAGTCAACTCTCTCGCCAATGCCGTATTTATCCCAAAGATTAATCTGATCAAGCATCTCGATCGCTGACCAGTAGCCTTTAATCTCAAATCTTTCATTGTCACAATATACTTTTTTAGAGATACGCGTTCCTGTTGCTACCATTGTTGCATCATACTCATTCTCAAATCGTCTCATGTCGTCTGCATTGATTTTTCTATTTGTAAGAAAATTCACACCCATATCCCGAACACATTCAATATCTTGGTTATATTTTCCTATCGGCATACGGTATTCTGGAACACCTACTGCAACTTCACCGCCTAAAACTGGAAGCTCTTCATAAACATCTACTTCTACGCCCTCAGCCGCTAAATAGTACGCTGTTGTAAGCCCTGCAGGACCTGCACCAATAACTGCTACTTTTTTGCCAGTGCTTGGCTTTTTCTCCATAGGATGAAAAAAGCTATAGCCATGATCTGTTTCCCAATCCGCACCAAGGCGTTTGAGTGCCATGATAGAAATAGGTTCATCAAGATTTGTTCTTCTACACGCCTCTTCACAAGGATGTGGACAAACACGACCACAAACATGAGCAAGTGGCATTGTTTGACGCGTTGCCGTAAGCGAATCATCAAATCTTAAATCTCTTACACCCTCAATATAGGCAGGAATATCCACATGCGCAGGACAAGCATCCGTACATGGAGCTGTAATTTTTGCAATGTAGCCAACGCTTTCATGGTAATGTTTTGAAGTTTTTTGCTCATTTATACAAGCCATAAACTCATCTTCAAAATGCGTCATCAAATCTAAAATAGGATTTGGAACTGTTTTTCCAATCTCACATTTAGAAGTAATTTGCATACTTTTACCAATCTCTTTTAAGTGATTCAAATCAGAAATAGACCCCTCACCACGAGCAATTTTATCGAGTTGGTCATATAGAATTCTGCCACCCCATCTTCCAGGTGCACATCTTCCACATGCCTCAGAATACTCTTGGTACTGTGCAGCATACTCCATCGCAAGACGAATTACATCTACATCTTCACTAAACAACGAAACACCGTCCCAGCCTATAAAAGCTTTTGACTCACGGTGAGAGTCATATTGTGCAGGTAGGTCATAAGCTGATTCTTGCCACTCTTCTTTAGGCTTATTGACATTGTTTACCAACTCACCATTCCAAGTAGAAAAATAGACTTTACTCAAAATCAAACCCCGCCTATTTTTTTGTTACGATAGTCCAATCGACTTCGTTAAACTTTAAAGAGTTCATCAACTCATAACCACACTCTTTTACCAAATCTGCTGATTTTTGAATTGGTGAAAAATCACCAATTTCAAATAAAAAGATTGCTACTTCACCCGCTTTATGCAAACCCAAAATTTCTTTCATCTTAGGTTCAAATTCGCTTTTTAAATGTCTTAAATCATATCTTTTCATTATCTGTCAACCTCTCCAAATACGATGTTAGTTGTACCAATAATAGAAACAACATCTGGAATATAATGCCCTGGTAAAAGGTCAGTTAAAATTCCTGTGTGCCAAAAAGATGGTGCGCGAAGCTTCAGTCTATATGGGTATGGTCCACCTTGAGAATTTATGTAAAACCCGAGTTCACCTTTTGGTGATTCTGTTGCCACATAAACTTCACCAACAGGCGGTCTCATACCTTGTGTTACAAGCACAAAGTGTTGCATCAAAGAGTAGTTTTGCGTCATGATATCTAAC
Source organism: Campylobacterales bacterium (assembly GCA_026390075.1). Classification (GTDB taxonomy): domain Bacteria; phylum Campylobacterota; class Campylobacteria; order Campylobacterales; family Sulfurimonadaceae; genus Sulfurimonas. The sequence goes on along the minus strand of JAPLGP010000055.1, from coordinate 21,264 downwards.
TTTGGAGCTGAGATATATTTTGGTGCGTGTGCCATTAACTCAGTTTGATTATTTTTTACACATGCCCAATACATATCTATTGTTTGATAAAGAATTTTTGCACTCTCTCTCATCTCTTGCATATAAACACGGTATCTTGCAAAGTTATCGCCCTTATCTGAAAATGGTACACTAAACTCTACTTCATCATACAACTCATAAGGCTCTTCCTTACGAATATCCCATGCTGTTCCACTTGCTCTGAGCATCGGGCCAGTACATCCCCATGATAAAGAAAGCTCTTTAGAGATATGTCCAACCTCTTCCATTCTCATCAACCAAATACGGTTCGTGTCTAGTAAATCTTCATAATCTTTAATATTTTGAGGTAATTTATCTAAGAAAGTTTTTAACTGCAATAAGAAACTATCTTGAATATCAAGTGGAACACCACCGATACGAATAGCGGAGTGCGTAAGTCTTGCTCCACAATAGCCCTCAATAATGTCCATTAAGTACTCTCTCTCACGAAATGCAAAAAGGAAAACTGTCATAGCTCCGATATCAAGTGCCGTTGTAGCCAACCAAAAAAGGTGACTCATTATGCGATTAATCTCAAGCAACATCATACGAATAACTTTCGCACGACGAGGAACTTCTAAACCTACAAGTTTCTCAACTGCTAATGCAAATCCATAATTGTTTGAAGAAGAAGCAATATAATCCATACGGTCTGTTGTTGGCATAAACTCGTTATAAATCATATTTTCAGCCATCTTCTCCATACCACGGTGAAGATATCCAATATCTGGATGCGCTTTTGTAATTTGTTCTTGTTGCAAATGAAGCATCAAACGAAGTTGTCCATGCGCCGAAGGGTGTTGAGGACCGAAGTTTAAGATAAGCTCATTGTCTTCTCTATCGAATGAGATATTTTCAAAAAACGGTGTTAATCTATTTTTTATTTGTGCCATATTTTACCACCCTATCTTTGAGGATCATCAATAACTACTGACGACTCTTTATCAAATTTTTTAATCATGAACACACCGCCCTCTTCTTGGTAGCTTTGTTCTATTTTTGGCTCATCACCAGTAATTACTGTGCCCTTAGGAACTTCATGTCCTAATCTTGCAAATCTATCTGAGTCATATCTATCAACTCTTGCAGGATCACGAAGTTCAGGCCCAATAATATCTCTTGCTTCTTTTCCATAAATTTTATCTACTTCATACCAAGCAGCAAACTCATCGCCTTGTAAAGGGTAAGTTTTAAGAAGTGGATGTCCTTGCCAATCATAAGGCATAAGAATTCTTTTCATAAATGGATGCCCATTTGCCTCAATACCGAACATGTCAAACATTTCACGCTCAGACCAATCAGCCGAGCGGAAAAGTTTTTCTACTGAATTTACTGCTTGACCATTCTCTATAAACATTTTTATACGAACTCTTTTGCGTTTATTCATGCTTAACATTTGATAAAAAATCTCAAACTTATTCTCTTTTGCCAACCAGTCAATAGCACTCATTTCGGTTAGTTGCGTATATTGAAGTTCATCTTTCAAAAGTTCTAAAACACCATAATTATCTTTTGCATGGATATAAACAACCATTTGTCCGACTTGAATATAAGCGTCACTTACTTCAAACTTTGCTTTGATTGCTTCTAAATCTGCTGCAAAAACTTCATCACTCTCAACAGCTTGTTTTGGAACCTGAGGGGCTACATAAAATCTATCTGTATAGTACGGTTTTGCTTGTACATTATCTTTGGGTGTATAAGCTCTCATTACATCAACCTTTTTGGTTTTTGTGCATTACCAGCTTTGTTCGCACGGATTTTTTTCTGGAGTAACATTACACCATACTGAAGTGTCTCAGGACGAGGCGCACAACCTGGAAGATACAAATCCACTGGAATAATTCTATCTACACCTTGAACAGTTGCGTAAGTGTTAAACATACCGCCTGTATTTGCGCATGAACCCATTGAAATAACCCATCGTGGTTCAGTCATCTGGTCATAAAGTCTTTTGATAAACTCAGCATGTTTTTTTGTGAGCGTTCCCGCTACTATCATAACATCCGCTTGACGAGGAGAAGCGCGAAAAATCGTTCCATAACGGTCAAAGTCAAATCTTGATGCACCTGAAGCCATCATCTCGATACCACAACATGCCAAACCATAAGTCAAAGCCCAAAGAGAGTTTGAACGACCCCAGTTTACGATTTTATCTATACTTGTAAGTGCAACTGGTAAACCACCATCTTGCGTGTAATTTATTTTATGTTGTGCCATTCAAGCGCTCCTTTTTTCCATGCATATACAAAACCGATTGTAAGTAATAAGATAAACATAAGCATCTCAGCAAAACCAAACCAGCCAAGTGCTTTAAAATCAACTGCCCACGGGAACATAAAAACGATTTCTACATCAAACAATAAGAAAAGAAGTGCAAAAAGATAAAACTGAGGCGAAATTCTATTTGGTTGTTTCGTTATCTCAGGTCCACATTCATACACTGATAACCTAATTTTTTCGCTATCTTTAGCGGCTAATGCACGAGAAGCCAGACGAGCAATTATCGTTGTTGCTGTAAATGCACCAAATGTTATTACAAAAAGTACAAATACACCAAAATACGGATTTGCTGTAGCAATATGTTCCATATAATCTACCTTTAAATCTAACAATCACATTCCTTAAAATGCAACTATTTAATATATTTGTTTTCAAATACCAAAAAGTATCAGAAAAAACAGTTACTGCACTATAACAAAAAGAGTATTAAATATAAGAGTTACGGATATTAAGAAATAGAAAATGTCACAAATCGCAACACTCTACGGCATGTGGAAATGAGTGTGTAGAATGGTAATGTTTGCTTTTATTTTCTGTATAAAAAATGGTTTTATTTCCACATGCCACCCTTACGAACAAAATAAAATCATGGCATGTGGATTTTTTTACTTATTCAAAAACCCCATAGATTTTTCGCTATCAAAAGAAGCATCTTTTTCTCTGCTAATCTCTTCAACAAAATCTTTTAAAGTAAAAATAGGATTCTTTCTCACCGCTACTTTATAGGCTGTATTTTTGATTATAAGGTTAATTTGCCCACCTGTTAGAGAGTATTTGGACAAAGGCGATGCATCAAAATCTTTTTCATACGGTGCATCAATCGGTAACATTTTCTTCCAAAGTTCAACTCTTTGAAGCTCGTCTGGTTTTTTAAACTCTATCTTGTAGTTAAATCTTCTTGAAAAGGCTTTATCGATGTTTTCAAGGAGGTTTGTCGTCGCTATCAACATCCCTTTAAATTTTTCTATCTGTTCTAAAAAAATGTTTTGCATCTGGTTGTGCATCTGATCGGCGCTTGAGCTTATACCGCTTGAACGAGAACTTAAAAACTGGTCTGCTTCATTTAAAAGTAAGATTGGTTCTGTTTTTGTTTTTTCACATAAATCGTAAAAAGTGTCAAAAATTTTACGAACATTTTTTTCACTCTCACCTACATACATAGATAAAATTTTGGAACAGTCAAATGCCAAAACTTGTCTTTTTAACGATTTTGCAAGGGAATACGCTGTCATAGTTTTACCCGTTCCAGCCGCTCCATAAAAAATAATCCTTGCATCAATTCCACTCTTTTTATCTTTCACTCCCCATTCTACGAGACGATTGATAACCTCTTTATCCACTTGACGCATTAAATTTTCTAAAGTCTCTTCTGTTTTTTTGTTTAACACTACATCCGAGAGGGATGTTTCAGGTTCGATAAGTTCAAATATATCTTGCTCATCCATAATTGCATTTAACTTCAATTTACGAACTTTTTTACTTTTTTGCGGATGAATAATATTTTGAAGAACCTCATCTACGATGTAAAAAGCACGAGAAATCCCACCAAACGGGTTCAGCATCTCCTCGTAATCAATAATCCCTGAGCTTATAAGGTTTGAACCATCCTCTAAAAGTGAACGGTTCTTAATGCGTTCATATTCATCTAAAGATATCAAATCTATAAGCGTGTTCATCTCCCGAAGTGATGAATCCGTCGCACTGTACTCCTCACGAAGAAGTGCTATAAAGATGACTTGTTCGTAATTACTCATCTTCTTTTGTTTAAAAAATTTGTCCAAAACTAAGCTCTCTGGAGTTTGGGCGATGCGCTCTTGTATGCGTTTTTCTAGGAGTTGCAATTTAGTTTGCACTCTATCTATTCCCAAAGAGTGTTCATGCGTGTTTTGGCGGATAACACTCATTTTTTGATAAAGATCAATCCTAAAAAACTGGTCTTGAAGGTATTCCAAATGGTCGCCATAAGGTTTAATGTCTGGTAAAGCTGTCTCAAGCGTTCCTTCTTGCAGAAGTTTTAAAAAGGATGGAGTAAGCCCAACTGCGGTATTTAAAAGCTCTAGCGGAGTCACTTCTGACATTTTCATCGGCGTAAAACTCTGCTGATGTAACCAGCCAAGTTCTAAGAGATTTTTGACCTCTTTTAGATGGCTCAAATGTTTATATTTATCCGTTGGATACAACTCTTGAAGAAGGTCTAAAATCAAAATATCATCTTGACCTTCAACATATTTTTTTGCCAACGATTGAAGTATAAGTGCTTCATCATTGCTACATTTTAAATGTACAAATATTTCCGACTCTTCAATCTTCTTTTGCGATAAAAAATTCACTAATGTTTTCAAAAATTTCCTTTTTTTTTCATATAAATCTCATAAAACTTGTTTTATGTAGCTTTAGGGGGTTGTAGGGACTTTTGTCCCTGCCACTAAAATGGGTTTCACTCATTTTAGTGCGTAACAAAGGAGTATAACAGTTTTATTTCATCACTCCAAATACTTTCATCAATTGTCTCGAGTATAAGCGGAATATCATCCATTCGTGTATCATTCATAATAAATCTAAAAGCATCTAATCCTATTTTTCCCTGTCCTAGAGAGTGGTGTCTATCCACATGGCTTCCCAAATCTGGCTTAGAATCGTTGATGTGCATTCCCATCAGATACTTAAATCCGACAATGCCCTCAAACTCTGCCCAAGTTTTATCATACGCCTCTTTTGTTCGTATGTCATACCCCGCAGTAAACATATGGCATGTGTCGATGCAGACACCCACGCGAGATTTATCTTCGATTTTGTCTATGATTTGTGCGAGATGCTCAAACCTCCAGCCAAGATTACTTCCTTGACCAGCGGTGTTTTCAAGCACTAAACTCACTCCGCTTGTTTTGTCCAAAGTAACATTCATCGCCTCAGCAATTTTACTCAAACACTCATCTTCGCTTATCTTTTTAAGATGACTTCCAGGGTGAAAGTTAAGTCTATCAAGCCCTAAAAGCTCACATCTTTGCACCTCATCCAAAAAAGCATCCATTGATTTCTCTCTTGCCTCATCTTCTGGATGCCCTAAATTTATCAAATAGCTGTCATGTGGAAGTATGTGTTTTGGCAAAATTTTGCTTACTTCTAAAGCTTTTTTAAACTTATCAATCGTCTCTGAATCCAGCGGTTTAGCGTTCCATTGTCTTTGATTTTTTGTAAAGAGTGCAAATGCTTTTGCACCGATTGCCACTGCATTTGTCACTGCATTAAAAACTCCACCACTCGCACTTGTGTGTGCTCCTACGAACTTATTGCTCATTGTTTTCCTTACTCTGTATCTTTTATATTAAAAATAATATTATTCTTTTTATCTTTAAATAGTATGGCATGTGGAATTACTTTATAACTTATTTCCACATGCTCGTCTTTTATGTTTTGCTCAAAACCATCTTCTGTTTTTACCCTATTTTTACCGCCATAAATCGGTGTTCCTAAAAGTATATTTTGTAAAATATCTTCATCATAATAAGCACTTAAATAATCTTTGTTAAAACTAGACTTGCTCATACACCCATCACTCACACAGATAAGATGGTTGACGCTGATTTTTTCGATACATTTCCCAGCCATAAAGAGTTCAAGTTCGATTTTCTCATCACTATTTCGCACATAACCAGTATCTGCAAACTTGATTTTCGGCGATTTTATGATGATAACTTTTGTTTTTGTTTGCTCATAATTTTTCACACTACATGCGCTAAAAAAAAGCATGACAATTAATAAACTACTTGCAAGATTCAGATTGCTTCGTCGTTCCTCCTCGCAATGACCGTCATTGCGAACGCAGTGATTGTCATTGCGAACGCAGTGAAGCAATCTAACAAGTGAGTTTTGAAAGAAGTCTAATAAATAAGATATCTTTATCATCTATTTTTTCCTTCTATCTCTTTTTTATAAAAATCTTCACTGCTTATAAGTGGCAAATCATCGCTATGAAAATTTTTGTCATTAGAGATAATAAGTTCGCAATTTTGTTTTTTCGCCAATACATATTGCAAAGTGTCTTCAAAATCACTATACTGTGGGTTTTCTCTCATAAGCAAACAAGTTTTTTCAATCTCTTTGTTTGAAAACTCTATGACTTTACAAAATTTGTTTATCTGCTCGATACTGCTCAGTGCTTTTTGTTTATCTTTTTTTGAAAGAATGTAGTAGATTGTGGTTATGAGGTCACAGCTTGTGTACATTTTTATCTGTTTATCTGCAAGATATACAAGAAGAGACAAACTTTTTTCGTAAGTTACTCTTGCCTCATCATTTGCATCTATAAAAATATTGGCGTCCAAAAAAATACTCTTAAACATCCCAATTTGCCTTTACTTCTTGAATAGTCAAATCACCCCAAAGTCCAGAACCACTTCCTGCAAACTGATAAATAGCTTCAAGTTTTTCCTCTTTAGAATACTCTTCATATTCTTGTTCTATAAGGTTTTTCACGACCTCAGTCTGCGTAATGCCTTTTTGTTTCGCCATTTTTTCCAAATGCTCTGCTATCTCTTCATCGAGTAAAAAGTTTTTTCTGATTGTCATGTCATACTCCTTGATTGATGAGTATTATAACATACATATTTTTTATACATATAAAATAATAAATTGAAAAATATTTTTCATTTTGCCAAGTTTTTACCCTCGGCATGTGGAACTATGTATAATCCAAACTATGAAAATACATATAGATATCGACTGTTTTTTTGTCTCTTGTGCAAGAATTGTTGACCCTTCTCTCGAACATAAGCCCGTTGCTATTGGTGGAAGAAGTGATACGCAGATTTTTAACAAAGAGGCGAAAAATCAGAGCATCAATTTAGAAAATTCTGGCTCTTTTGTGCCAACTTTTTTCAAAACTTATGAAGAGAGTGATGACAAAGATGCTTTTAGAGATAGTGACGGACGCATTCGAGGGATTCTCACTACTTCAAGTTATGAAGCAAGAAAGTATGGTGTAAAAACTGCTATGAGTATCAAAGAAGCCCTGAGTTTGTGCCCGCAACTCATCATCAAAGCACCCAATATGTCACTTTACCAAAAACTCTCTCATGAACTTCATGCATTTTTACAAACGAAAATTCCACTCATTGAACAGGCAAGTATTGATGAATTTTATGGAGATTTGAGCGGATGGATAGAGGATGAGGACATTCCTCACTTTATCGATAATCTCCGCCATGAGATAAAAAAAGAGCTAAAACTCCCCGTCTCCATCGGTGCAGCAAACACACGCTACATCGCAAAACTAGCAACAACTTACGCCAAACCTTTTGGATGCAAAACCATCTATCCACATGCCGAGAACATCTTTGTAAATTCCATAAAAGTAGATGCTTTTGCAGGAATCGGACGAAGGATGAGTAAAAAACTCAAATCTGCTCAAATCCATACTTTAGGCGATTTAAAGGCACGAAGAGGCACAGTTGAGTCATGGGGAGCGTATGCAAAAGAGCTGTACAAAAGAGTAAGCGGTCTGAGCGATGCACCCATTCAAACCTCACACCAAAGAAAATCCATAGGAATATCTCGTACTTTTGACCCTCTGTACGAGAGAGCCGAACTGCGTCGAAGAGTGCATATTTTGGCACGCCATCTTAGTTTTGCGATTTTAAAACTTGAAGTCATTCCTACTGTTTTTCATCTCAGCATAGACTATGAGATGAACCAAAAATCGCATAAAAACATCTCTCTATGTGAAATATTTACAGAAAAAAAGTTTGACTCTTTATGTTTGGCTCTTTTTAATGAAGCGGATAATCAAAGGCGACTTTGCGTCATCAGGCTAAGCATAAACTGCTCAAGCTTCACAAGAGACTCCAAAAAAGAGCTTTCACTCATAGGATTTGCTGAGGAGCAAAAGATGAAAAAGCTGACAGATTTCTCTCAAAAGCTAAAAGAGAAATATGGCATCGATACATTGAAATGGGGAAGCGAATTATGCTAGAATTTCCACATGACAAATAGCAAACTCATAGATCAATTTCGTTCTTTTTATTTTAAAAATTATCCTGATGATATGGAGCTTCAGATAGAATATTTTTCTGTCTTTGGCGGACTTGGCTGGGAAATAAATACAAGTAAACCTATCGCACTTCTTGTTGAAAAGTTAATCCTTCAAAATTTTGACATGTTAAACGCAAAAATAGAGCAACTCACCCTTGGCAATAAAAATAACAAACGACTTTTAAGAGCCCTTGCTATTGGAGATAGAAAAATATTTTCAGCCTTTAACAGAGCACATCTCAATAACGCAAATGGCGGAGCAGCACTCAACTTTCTGCAAGAAAAAGGTCTTATTCAAATAGAGTATTCCAGAGAAGAACCAGCGAGAAGTTTAAATCCAAATGGCAAACTCAAAAGAGAAGTAGCAAGACATAGAATTTCACACAAAGTTCTTTTTACACAGCCTTTTTTAAGGTTTTGGTTCTATTTTATTGCACCTTTTACAAAAGAGATAGAAGAAAAAAAATTTGTAAATATTCTCAAAAATTTTGAAAGTAAAAATAACAGCTATACAAGTTTAGTTTTTGAAGAGCTTTCCGAAATTTTGCTCAATTATCATCTTAGAGATTCACAAATTATAAGCTCTGGAAGTTATTGGGATGCGAAGGTTGAGATAGATATCTTGACACTCACGAGTAATGAAAAAGTGTATGTCGCAGAGTGCAAATGGACAAATCATTTAGTCAATAAAAAAGAGTTGCATAAGTTGGAGCAAAAATGTGACAAGCTGGGTATTGAGCCTACACAAATTGTACTTTTTTCAAAAAGAGGATTTTCAAAAGAGCTTGAAACACTTGCAGGAAAAAATTTGGCACTTTACAGCTCAAAAGAGTTTAGCGCACTTGTAAAACTTAGCTCCAAGAATGAGCTGATTGAAGATTTTTTTACTCTCTAAAAGGCTATTTATGAAACTATGCGGAGTGCCGTATATGCCTCTTGTAAAAGCTGAAATTTCTGCGTATAGTGTTGCACCATGTGGGGCTTTTCATTAAATATTTTATCAGGATGATAGACTTTTGTTAGTTTTTTGTAGCTCTTCTTCAGTGCATCTTGACTCGCACCCACTGGACATTCAAGAACTGTGTAAAACTGAACAGTCTCATCCTCTTCTTGATTTTTACACAAATCACCAAAACTAAAACTTGCAAAATCTGAATACAACTTACTCATAAAATGGTTGTCGTAAGTATATTGAATCTGATAGTGTAAAATATGCCGTTTGTTTAAAGCTCTCTCAAGCCGTGCTTTTGCTTTATAATCGGACACATCAATCACCAAAGATTGGTCAGTTCCTCGCTCAACATAGACTTCAAGTTGTGAACGAAGATAGTTTAAAACCCATAAATTTGGAGAGTCCAATGAGATAAGAACGGTGTCTTTATCGTAGGCATAAAGATGCACTTTAACATTTTCAGGCTCTTGAAGTTTGTCAAGCTCTATTTTGATAGGTTGCGTTCCATAACGAAGCATAGAACGAAGAAAAAACTCATGCGAAAAATCATGTGTTTTAGCATGAAAAGCACTCAGTTCGTGTAAAAATTCTTCTCTGATTTCTTTAAGTGTTTCATTTCTAAAGACTAAAACAGCCTTTGGTAAAAATAGCATACCACGAGCGTGATGATTTAAAAAATCTGTCATCCATTTCGTATTTAAAGTATCGAATCCCGTCGTGATAAGAATAAGATTATTGCGTAAAACAATTTCCATATCACCTACCTTGTTTGGATATTTTTTACTGTGATTAAGCAAAACAAGTTCCACTTTTATATTTCCACATGCCGAATAATTGTTTGGCATGTGGAAAATAATTCTCAAAGAGTTGGCATGTGCAAACTACCTTTCTTTTCTTATTCAAATAAATATCATAAGTTTTATATAGGTTTTAGTGAGTATAATTGCGAATTATTTTACTTATCTATCTCTTCTAAGGATATACAAATTGCTTGAAAATATGAATGAAAAGTGTGCAGTTGTCGGTATATTTGGACACAAAGAAGCTTCTAAACTTGCTTATTTTTCTCTTCACGCTCTGCAACACCGTGGTCAAGAGGCAGCTGGTATAAGCTCTTCTGATGGAGTTAAACTTCATACTATCAAAAACCGTGGTTTAGTAATGCGAGTTTTTAATGAACAAAAACTCAAAACACTCAGTGGAACAAGTGCCATCGGTCATACACGCTACTCAACAGCAGGAGATGACTCAATCCTTGATGCACAGCCTGTTTTTGCAAGGTATGACTTAGGCGAAATGGCCATTGTTCACAATGGAAACTTAACAAACGCTCAAGAAGTTCGTGATGCACTTATCAAAAAAGGTGCAATTTTTCAAACATTTATGGATACAGAAAATCTTATTCACCTCATAGCAAAAAGTGAAAAAGAGAAACTCATCGATAGAATTATAGATGCTGTGAACAGAATTGAGGGTGCTTTTTCATTAGTATTTTTAAGCAGAACAAAAATGTTTGCTATGCGTGACCGTCACGGTTTTCGTCCTCTAAGTCTTGGTCGCATTGCAAATGGCGGTTATGTCGTAGCGAGTGAAACATGTGCCTTTGATTTAATCGGTGCTACTTTTATTCGTGATGTAGAACCTGGAGAACTTCTGATTTTTGAAGAAGACAAAGCGCCAATATCTATAAAAGTTTTTGAGCCGACTCCAAAAAGATGTATTTTTGAATATGTTTATTTTGCTAGACCTGATTCAAAAGTATTTGGTCAGAGTGTATATCAGATGAGAAAAAACATGGGTATCGAACTTGCAAAAATAAAACCTGTCGAAGCAGATATGGTTATACCTGTTCCAGATGGCGGTGTTCCTGCGGCTATTGGATATTCTCAAGCGAGTGGCATTCCTTATGAAATGGGAATTATGAGAAATCACTACATCGGAAGAACATTTATTGAGCCAACACAAGAGATGCGAGACTTAAAAGTGAAGATGAAACTCTCTCCTATGACAGACACTATAAAAGGTAAAAAAATCATAGTTATCGATGATTCTATTGTTCGTGGAACGACTTCAAGACGCATCGTAAAGATGTTAAAAGAAGCGGGTGCAAGTGAAGTTCACATGCGAATATCAAGCCCACCGACCACAGACCCTTGTTTTTATGGTGTTGACACGCCTGACAAAGAAAAACTTATTGCTGCAAATATGACAGTAGATGAAATTTGTGAATTTATTGAAGCAGATTCTTTAGCATATCTTGATCCTGCTGGACTTTTAAGAAGTGTAAACAACACATCAAATGATTATTGTACTGCTTGTTTTACAGGCGAATACATAGTTTAAATATGGAACAAATTTATACCTACGGCAACTATCTTAGTAATAAATTTGGTTGCAAAGTCTATAAAGTAGGCATAAATATCTCTGGTTTTACTTGTCCAAATATAGATGGAACAGTCGCAAAAGGTGGATGCACTTTTTGTGAAAACGACTCTTTTAGTGCGAGTACAAATCAAATACAAGAACTAAAAGGTTTTCATTTAAACCTTCATTCAAAAGAAAATCCATTCCTAGAAAAACAGCTCCAACAACTCTCCATTCAATTTAATGCCATAAGTAACAGACAAAAAGATGCGTATGGTGCTCAAAAATTTATCGTCTATTTCCAATCTTTTACAAATACTTATGCTCCATTTGAAACACTTAAAGCTCTTTATGAAAAAGCTCTCTCATTTCCTGATGTTGTGGGTCTTAGTATTGGCACTCGCTCCGATAGTATCACTGAAGAAACACTTGATTATCTCGCAAAATTGAGTGAAGAGAAAGAGATTTGGATAGAGTTTGGAATTCAGTCAGTATATGATGAAACTTTAAAAAAAATCAATCGCGGTCATGATAGTGCAAATGTGAAAGAGTGGATAAATAAAGCAAAAAGTAAAGGTTTAAATGTTTGTGGACATCTTATCTTTGGATTACCTGCTGAAAGCCAAGAGATGATGCTTGAGACTTCTAAACAAGCTTATGAGTGGGGAATAAACTCGGTAAAGTATCATCCTTTATATGTTGTCAAGAAAACTGCACTTGCAAATGATTTTGCTAATAGCACTTTTACTCCTATCAGTGAAGAAGAGTATTTAGATGTGTTAGTAAAATCAATTAAGATGAAACCAAAGCATGTTTCAGTACAAAGAGTAACAGCAGGGATAGATGATGATTCACTACTTGCGCCAAATTGGTGTAGAAATAAGAATACTCAAATTAAAAATATAAATAAAGCACTAAGAAAAATAGGGCTAAAATACTAGACAAAATTAAAAAAAAGGTTTTTTAATGAATTTTGAGTCAATAATCTCTACAATCAAATCTCTTCCTCCTCTGCCTAAATCAGTTGTAGAAATTCAGAAGCTTTATGTCTCTGGTGACCCAGACATTCATTTATTAGTTAAAATCATAGAAGCTGACCCAATTTTAACGAGCGATATTTTGGCAGAGGCGAATTCACCTCTGCATAGTTTTTCAAAAAAAATAATTGCAGTACAACAAGTCATTACACTTCTTGGAACATCTGCTATTCGTTCCTTAGCCCTCGCATCATCCACTCAAAAAAATTTTAAACTCAATTTTCAACCCTATGGGTTAAGCAATGCAGACTATTCAAATATGTGTAACTTGCAATCCATGCTGATGTTCCAATGGTATATGAGTGTCGATATTAGTAAAACAAAAATTTTAATACCTTTAGTTTTTTTATCAGAAATGGGGAAAATTCTTATAGCGAATGAATTAAATGATGGTGAATATACAACTATATTTCAAAAAGAGATTAAAGAAAGTGATAACATAAGCGAAGTCGAAAAAATGTACACAGGTACAACAACAGAGGCTGTGAATGTGCTTCTCTATAAACATTGGAATTTTGATGAAATGTTTGTTGATATCATGGAATATTTAGAAAATCCTAATGAAGAAAAAAGATACTTGCAAGAGTATGCAAATGCTATACAAGTTGTACATGCAGCAGTAAATGTAAACAGTTTTTTAACTGAAGAAAGCATACAAAAAGCAACGCTTTTAGCAGAATCCTTTGGTTATGACTCTGCTAGATTTGAAAAAACTGCAAAAAGAATAAAACAAAAACTAGAAGAAGCAAATCTCCTGTAACAACATCATTTACAATCCGCTTTTACAGAAACATTATAATCGTTTGCGTATGTAAAAGGCTCGATAATCATTTTAAAATCTCTTGTTTCGCCTATTTTTATATCTGCTTCTTCAATCAACATCTTTTGAAATGGGTTAAATGGAAATATAAAATCTTTTACTTTATTGCCTGTCACTTTGTAAATACTTGCTGTAATTTTACAAACTTTAAAATTAAATTTTGACTCATTACTCAAAGTTCCTTTCACAACAACAGCTTCAGTAAAAATAAGTTTTTGCTGAGAAAGAAGTTGTGTATTGTTTTTAAAAAGATATTCATGCATTTTTATATATCCAAGGGTTTTCTAAGGAGAATGGCTAAAATAATTAAAAGTATAAAAAGTACGAAAGAGCTACCAAATAGAATGTAATCAAATTGAATGAGCCCTTCTATGAAAACTTTTATATTTTCTTTCATTATGACTCTCTTGCACTCTTTTCAGCGATACCACTCATGTTAAATCTTCGAGAAAGTTCTTGTTTGACTCTATCTGGTGCGATATTTTTTGCCGCAAGAGCAACAAGCATGTGATAGGTTAAATCTGCTGCCTCATATACCATCTCTGCTTCATCATTGTCTTTATATGCAAAACAAAACTCTCCCGCTTCTTCTACAACTTTCTTTAAAATTGTGTTAGCACCTTTTGCAAAAAGTTTTGCTGTCCATGAAGATTCTGGGTCAGAGAGTTTTCGCTCTTGAATGGTGTGATAAAGTGTATCTATCACGCCATACATCTCCTCTGAATTTATCTGTACTTCAGATATAGCATTACCACTTTGTAGCTCCGTAAAAAAGCATGAATGTCTGCCCGTATGACAAGCAACACCATTTTGAGTAACTTTTATCAGAAGCGTGTCATTGTCGCAGTCGATATAAAAAGAGTGAATTTCTTGCGTGTGTCCACTACTCTCGCCTTTTTTCCAAATGCGTTGTTTTGAACGAGAAAAATAGTGTGCTATTTTTGTAGTGAGTGAGAGTTCAAGGGCTTCTTTATCCATATATGCCATCATCAAAACTTCATTATTTTGAATATCTTGAACTATAACTGGCAAAAGGTCAATTTTCTGCCAGTCTATTTTATCTATAATTTTTTGCATATTTTTACTTTTTGTCTATAGAAGTTCTTTGTTTAGCATCTTTCATATCCACCCAAATATTTGGCGTTGAACCACCAGGGGTTAAGAAAATTTTAGCATCTTTATTTTCTCTCAGTGCATCGTTAAACTGACCTTGAACTTTTATCTGCTCTAGTTGTAAAAGTTCAGTAGTTAATGATTTTGAAATCAAATAGTTGGCTTTAGATTTTGCATCCGCATCAATTGTCACAGCGTCCGCTAAACCTTGCGCTTCAATTCTTGCTTTTTCAGCTATACCTCTTGATTCAGCAGCTCTCTTAAGTGCTTCTTGTTCTGCTCTTTGAACATCTTGTTCGGCTTTTTGAACTTGTTGTTTTGCTATTTGAACACTCTCAATTTGTTCTTTTACTTTTACAGGTAAAATGATTTCACGGAGCTGTACTGACTGAAGTTCAGCAGGTGTATTTTTTAAATTTCCAACACTCTCTCTCACCTGCGTTTCAATAGCAAGAGCAATAGGATTTCTCATTTGTGGAAGTAACTCTGCATCATAATTGCCAACAACATTACGAACAACATCTCTTACAACGGGATTAATGATTTTATCTTCCCAGCTAAATCCCCAGTTTGAGATGGTTTGAGCAGCAAACTGTGCGTTTAGTCTGTACTGAACAGTAATCTCGATTGAAACTGGAAGACCTCGTTTGTCAAGAACGGTAATTTCAGGTTTTACTGTGATTCCCGCAGCATTACCAGTGCCTATTTCTGTGTTGGATGCATAGTTTATGATACGCACTTTAGTATCTACTGTATAAACTTTTTGAATGACTGGTAAAATAAAATGAAGTCCTGGAAGAAGTGCTTGGTCTTGATACTTACCATTTGTACTTAAAATACCTCTCTCTCCCTCTTCAATAATAATAAAAGGTTTTGCCAAAACTAAAAGTACAATTATGGCAACAACAAAATAAGTAATACCAGCTTTGCCACCACCAAAATTCAAATCTATTTTTGGCATTTGTGGCATACCGCCACCATTGCCACCCTCATTTGGTTTTTTTCCAAAGTTACTGTTTTCACTTTTCTTTTTGTTGAAATAGTCATTCATATCTGATGCCATTTTATATTTCCTTAATTTTATTTCTCTCGTTTTACTTTAAGAGTTGGATTTCCACATGCCATAGGATATGAAGATTATTCATTAATTGACATAAGTTAGATAATGCTCATACTCTTTATTGCGTCCAAACACTATATCAAAGTAAAGTGTTTGCAGTTTTTCTGTCATTGCACCACGAGAACCACAACCTATCTCTCTCGCATCAACGATACGAACAGGTGTTATTTCTGCTGCTGTTCCCGTTAAAAATGCTTCGTCTGCAATATAGACTTCTTCTCTTGTAATACGGCGACGCTCAACTACGATGCCAAGATTTTCAGCCATTTCTATAACTGTTTTTTGAGTGATTGATTCTAAAGAGTTATCATTTGGAGGTGTTATTAGTTTTCCATTTTTAACCATGAAAAAACTCGCTCCACTTGCTTCTGCTACATACCCTTGATCATCAAGTAAAAGAGCTTCATCGTATCCGCAATCAATCGCTTCAAATTTTGCCATTTGAGAGTTTAAGTAGTTTGCTGTTGCTTTTGCTTTACCCATATTTGAAGTATTTGCTGGACGAGTCATTGAAGCGATTTTTAGCTTAATGCCTTTTTTCATCCCCTCTTCACCGAGATAAGCACCCCACTCCCAAGCAGCTACAACCGTTTCAACTGGAGCACCTTTATGATAAACACCCATAACACCATAACCCAAAAATGCCAAAGGACGCAAATAAACATTGTCCCCTTGAAACTCATTTTTTCTGATGAGTTCAATTTGAGCAGCATTCAACTCTTCAACGCTGTATGGAATATCCATTAGAGTCATTTTTGCAGACTCTTTAAGTCTCACAGTATGATCGTTAAGGCGAAAAATCGCATACCCTTTTGCAGTTTTATATGCTTTTGTTCCTTCAATAACACCATTTCCATAGTGAAGTGTATGAGACAATACATGAGTTTGAGCATCAAACCAGCCCTTAAACTCGCCATTCATCCAAATATATTTAGCAGCATCCATAAAAATCTCCGACAATTATTATATTTATAAAGTTGGGCATTTTATCTAAAATGATATTTATATTGTATTAATAATCTTTGTATCCCCCAAGATTATTTCCTCACTTTATTCACACTAAATGTTAAATTTAATTATTTGTTTTTTATAAATCTTAATTTGTTCTTGTTATGTTATTTCTTAAGTTAAATTATATATAATTCACATCTTTGATTTTTAAGGTAATAGGATAAAAATTGACACAAAAATATGCAAACTATCAAGATATAGATAAAGAACAACTTCAAATAGATATAGAAAAAATAAAAGAAACCATTGGTGCGCCAACAGAAGAAGATTTTCAGCATCTTCTTAAACTGCAAAGTTGGGGGAGAGCTTCTACTATCGTTGGCTTTTTACTTATCATCCTAGTGAGTTACTTAGAAGTTACACATGCCATATCCTCTTTAGAGTTTTGGAGTATTGCTGTTTTAGCGGCTACTCTCATAGGCATTGGAAATGTATCACGATGGGCAAATACAACACACCCGATTCTTCACGGAGCGTATGACAAAGTTCCTAATATTCCCTATAAATATACAAAAGCAGGCTACGCACGAGGAGTAAATAGATATTTCCATTGGCTTGACTGGATAAAACCAGAAGCTTGGGAGTACGAGCATAACATTATGCATCACTATCATTTAGGTGAGGTGGATGATCCAGATAATGTTGAGCAAAATCTTCAGTGGCTTATTCAGTCTAAAGCGCCTATGTGGCTAAGATATCTATTTGTTTATCTATTTGCTGGAACTTGGAAATTTACCTATTATGCACCTAACACTTTACGAATACTAGAAAATAAAGAGAGACGCAAACGAAAAGAAGAGGAAACTTTTCACTATGAATTTAGCCCATTTACTCAAAATGGTTTAGAACTATGGAAAAATTTCTATCTGCCTTATGGTATTGTTAAATTTGTTATTCTTCCATTGTTATTTTTCCCACTTGGAATGGAGGCTATATTGAATGCTTTTATTATTCTTGTTATGGCTGAATTTATAGCAAATATACACTCTTTTTTAGTGATAGTACCAAACCATTCTGCTGAAGATATCTACATGTTTAACGAGCCTCATAAAAGTCAAGGTGAGTTTTATCTCAGACAGATTATGGGAAGCGTAAACTACAACACAGGTTCAGACCTTATAGATTTTGCACATGGCTGGTTAAACTACCAAGTAGAACACCACCTTTTTCCAAATTTGCCACTTTCTCAGTACCAAAAAATGCAGCCGATTGTAAAAGAAGTTTGTAAAAAACATAACTTAGAATACCGTCAAGAGAGTGTTTTTAAAAGAGCATACATGACCATAGAACTTATGGTAGGAAATGCAAAACTTCTTCGAGTAGATGGGATTTAACTCTCGCTCTACATAATATTTCAAACTGCTTCAAAATATTTTCCACATGCCACGGCATGTGGAAACTCTCCAAATTCATAATTTTTCTGCTACAATAAATTCACTTCTTATTTAAAACAGATGTTAGGAATTGTTCTTATGATTAAAATAAAAAACTTATCAGGTGATTTTTGGGGTGGAACAGCAGCTATGCTCGTAGCACTTCCTTCGGCAATTGCATATGGTGTGTCTATTTATGCACCTATTGGGGGACATTATAGTGCTTATGGTGCGATAGCTGGTATTTTAGGGGTTGCTACGATTGGGATTGTTGTCGCTTTGATGGGTGGAACAAGTAAGCTCATTTCTGCTCCAAGTGCTCCTGCCGCCGCCGTTTTATCTGCTTTTGCTCTTGAATATATGTCGCGTGGTATCAATGCTGATAGTATATTTATCTTGCTTATGGTTGTAGCACTCCTCGCTGGTATATTTCAAATCCTTTTTGGTGTTATCGGATTGGGACGACTTATTAAATATATGCCGTTTCCCGTCGTTAGCGGATATCTTAGCGGAGTTGGACTCTATATTGTCGCTTCGCAAATGCCAAAATTTTTAGGTGTACCTAATGGATTGCATTTTTTCCAAAGTGTTCAAAACCCATTATTATGGCAGTGGCAAAGTATCTCCATTGGTTTAGTTACGATGATTGCGATGTTATTTGCTGATAAAATATTTCGTCTAGTTCCTGCTGTCATTTCCGCATTAAGTATCGGCGTTGGAACTTATTTTTTATTAACACTCATTGACCCTACTCTTCTAGAGGCGAATAATAGATTTATTATTGGAGCACTTGGTGGAAGTGAGGGTGTTGATTTTACTCAACTTTTTATGCGACGCTTTGAAGGAGTGTCAAATTTACCTTGGGAAATCTTTGCAACTCTTTTTTTTCCTGCCTTAACTTTAGCAGCACTTCTCTCAATCGATACACTTAAAACTTGCGTCATTCTTGATTCAATCACGCACTCATTTCACAATCCAAACAAAGAACTCATAGCCCAAGGCTCAAGCAATATCGCTTCTGCAATTATCGGCGGAATGCCAGGGTCTGGAACGATGGGTGCAACAATGGTAAATCTCTCCAGTGGTGCATCAACAAATGTCTCAAGTCTCATCGAAGGAGTCATGGCAATTATTGCATTCCTAGTTTTAGGGAATTTTATCGCATGGATACCAGTTTCTGCACTCGCAGGAATTTTGATTATTATTGGTCTTAGAATGATTGATAAACACAGCATAGAACTGCTTAGATCTAGTAAAACTGCGCTTGATTTTTTTATCATTGTAGCAGTTGCCATCACTGCGCTGTCCATTAGTCTTATTTCTGCAGCTGGAGTTGGATTGTTTTTAGCAATCGTGTTGTACATGGCACAGCAAATTCGTACATCTGTCATATACAACCATACAGATGGATTGGATGTCTATAGTAAAATAGCGCGTTCAAAAGAGGAGTTAGCGCTTTTGCATGATAAAGAGAGTTGCTTTTCAGTTTATGAATTGCACGGTAGTCTCTTTTTTGGAACAGCAAATCAACTCTATTCAATTCTTCAAGAAGATTTAGCAAATAAAAAATACATTATTATGGATTTAAAACGAGTGCAAACAGTTGACCTAACTGCTGCGCATATTCTGCTTCAAATCAAAGATATTCTCCATGAAAAAGGTGGTTATTTGGTCTTATGTCGTTTACCACATAAACTGCCAACGGGAGATGATTTAGAAAATTATTTCAATCATGTCGGACTACTCAAACACTTAAGTCCGATTAAAGCCTTTGACGATTTAGATGATGCCATTGAATGGACTGAAAATATTATTATCAAAGATGGACTTATTAAAAAAGAGGATGAACAGCTTTTAAATTTAGAAGAGTTTGATATTTTTAAAGGGCGCAATCAAGATACATTAGAAGAAATTCAAAACCTAGTAGAGAGTCGGTTTGTTAAAAAAGGGGAAACAATATACCATGAAGGAGATTCTACGGGAGAGATTTTTCTCATTCGTCGTGGTTCAGTTCGGATTATGCTTCCATTTGCAAACAGGAAAAGTGTCCATCTTACTACTGTTGGTCAAAATAATTTTTTCGGAGAGTTTTCATTTTTACATGGAAGCCCACACTATACAAATGCCATTGCAGGAACAGATACGGATCTGTATATGATTACAAGTGAAGCATTTGAAAAATTTTCATCCCTTCACAAGAAAGCATCTTTTCATTTTATGCAAAGTTTGGCAAAAGTGTTGGCGGAGAGACTTAAATTAGCACGCACAGAGCTTGGTGCAGAATATGATGTGTAAAAAAGCTGTAATAAATATTTTTTTACTTTCCACATGCCAAGTTAACCAAATTATTTAAGCCTTTTTGGAACTAAATAAAACGATAACCGAACTAAGAAGTGCGCCTAAAAATACTATGGTATATCCAGTGGGTAAATCATAGTAGTAGGATAAAACAATTGCAGTTATGCTAAAAAACCACCCAATAGCAAAACTTGCGATGAGTGGATTTTTAAAGGAGAGCGCTGTCGCCATGAGAGCAGGTGCTATAAGTAAAACAAACACAACTAACACTCCCGCTAAATGTACGGATGAAGTAACTGTAAGTGCCAAAAGTGAGAAGAACAAAAGCTCCTTATAGAAACCTTCGAGTCTTGGATAAATCTTCCAAATTGCAAGTGCAATAAGAGCATAAATAGCTCCACTTTTGAGCACATCACGCATCGGCGTAAAAAGTATATCACTTGCTAAAAGTGATTTAAAATGCTCCATTCCCTCCGATGAGTTTGAAAGAACCATCATAATTCCACTCGCACCTAACACATACAAAAGCCCGATAAACGCTTCTAATTTGATATTTCTTTGTGAAGCAATGGCAATTAAAAAAGCACTCAAAAGAGCAAAAGAGAGTGTTAAAAGATAAAAATATGCTCCATGAAAATAGCCAAGACTCACAGCCGAACCAAGAGCAGCAAACTGTGCTATGGCTAGGTCTGTAAAAATAATTCCCTTTTGTAAAATCCTTGCTCCAAACCATGCATTCATCATTACTAAAATGACAACCAAGAGAATTGGAACTAAAAGTATCTCTATCATTTTATGGCACT
>JAPLGP010000036.1 GCA_026390075.1 Campylobacterales bacterium | reverse complement strand
CTAGGTTTTCATCTCGATGTTTCTTCCTATTTAGACCCTTTAATGATGTTAGAGTCGAGAGTTTCTAAAGAAGCTGTTGCAGCGTATGGAACAGAAGAGTTTTTAAAAGTGCTTCAAGAGATGGGATATATTTTGGATTATAAAAATCCTAAAACAGTGTTAGTCTCTATAAAAGCAGATTTCACTTCAGATGAATATGCGCAAATGATAGACTTTTTACTCGCAGGTGCGTCTTTGGTTGGGATGCATGAGACATCTATTTATGCGAAAAACTCAAAAAGATATCCAGGAGTTGGAGCAATTTTAAAACTTTTAGAGTTTGCAACATCCACGCCTTATGAAGTGGTTGGAAAGCCGAGTATTGCGTTTTATAATGAGAGCTTAAAGATGCTCAAACAGCAAAACTCACATGCCAAGTTCAGCGATGTAACGATAATCAGTGATGATGTAAAAGGTGATTTAGGTGGAGCAAAAGAGCTTGGAATGAAAACAGTTTTTGTCTTAAGTGGAAAATACAGAAGTGCTGAGGAAATAGTTCCTTTCTTAAGCCACGAGTTAAAACCAGACTTTGTTTTTGGCGATATGCAAGATATTTTGGAGGCATTATGAATACTTTGGAAGAGTGCCGAACGGCAATAGATAGTATTGACAACGAGATACTAGAACTTTTAAACAAAAGAATGGAAGTTGTACAAAGAGTAGGCGAAATAAAACATGACACTAAAACTGCTGTGTATCGACCTGAGAGAGAAAAAGCGATTATAGAAAGATTAACGCAAATCTCCAAAGAGAAGAACCTGATTTTAAATAAAGGTGCGATTGAAGCAATTTATTTGGAAATATTTGCTGTTGCTAGAAATTTGGAACTCCCTGAACGAATAGCATTTTTAGGGCCAGAGGGAAGCTTTACGCATCAAGCGGCTGAGAGTCGTTTTGGTGGGATGAGTGACTATCTTTCACTTGGCTCTATTCAATCTGTATTTAAAACCCTTGAAGCCAAAAGAGCGAAATTTGGTGTTGTACCGATTGAAAACTCAAGAGATGGAATAGTCGGCGAGACACTTGATTTACTCTCTAAGAGTTCTGTAAAAATTGTTGCTGAACTTTATATGCCAATCCACATGTCTTTTGCAACAAAAGCAAGAAAAATAGAAGATATTAAAAAGATATATTCCAAAGATAAAGGTCTCGGTCAGTGTAGAGAATTTCTCTCCGAACATGGCTTTTTAAATATTGAACAAATTCCTGTAGAATCCACTGCAAAAGCAGCCATCCTTGCAGCAGAAGACCCAAGTGCAGCAGCGATTTGCTCTCATATAGCAGCAAAACTTTATGGTATCCCTACGATGTTTGACAACATAGAAGATGAGCATAACAGTGCTACGAGATTTATAATACTGAGTGATTTTAAAAATGAGATAAGCAGTGATGATAAAACTTCGATTTTGGTAAGGTTACAAGAGGCTACAAAAGCTGGTTCTTTGGTTCATTTTTTACAAGATTTTTATGATGAAAATATCAATCTATCAAAAATAGAGTCTCGTCCTTCAAAAGATGAATCAGGTTTTGGGTATTGGTTTTATATAGATTTTTATGGTCATATTGACGATGAAAAAGTGCAAAAAGTTCTCTCAAAACATGAGGGTGAAGTTACATGGCTAGGAAGCTATACAAAAGGTGAAATATGAAATTTAATAAACATTTAGAAGATATTACAACTTATGAGGCTGGAAAGCCTATTGAGTTGGTTGTGCGAGAGTTCGGAATTGACCCAAAAGATATTGTTAAACTTGCAAGTAATGAAAATCCACACGGATGTTCTCCAAAAGTAAAAGATGCCGTTGGAAATATACTCTCAAAAATGGCACTTTATCCTGATGATTCGATGATAAAGTTAAAAGATGCACTTAGTCATAAGTATGAAGTGTTAAATGATAATGTGATTATTGGCTCAGGAAGTGATCAGGTAATAGAGTTTGCAATTCATGCAAAAGCATCTTCAAGTTCTAAAATTTTAATGAATAGTGTCACTTTTGCAATGTATGAAATATATGCAAAACATGTGGGTGCCGAGGTTATTCGAACTTCTTCTGTGCATCATGATTTGGAAGAGTTTTATAAACTTTATGTAGAACAAAAACCGTCTATGATATTTTTATGTACACCAAATAACCCTACTGGCGATGCTATTGATAGAAATGAGTTATTTGATTTTTTAAAAAAAATAGACAACGATACTTTGGTTGTTGTTGACTGTGCTTACATGGAGTACGCTATTGGCAAAGATGAGGGTAAAAAAGTAGAACCTAAAAATTTAATTTCTGCGTTTGAAAATGTACTTTATCTTGGAACTTTTTCTAAAGCATATGGACTAGGCGGTATGCGAGTGGGTTATGGAATCGCAAATCCTAAGATTATAAAAGAGCTTTATAAACTAAGACCGCCTTTTAACATTACTACACTTTCTCTTGAAGCTGCAACCGTTGCTTTGAGTGATGAAGCGTTTGTTCACGCTTGTATAGCTGACAATTTTGTAGAGATGAAGCGATATGAAGAGTTTGCAAATAGTAAAAAAATAGATATAATAAAGAGTTATACAAATTTTGTGACATTATGTCTCGATGATACGCAAAATTCAACAAAGATTTCAAATGAACTTCTGCAAAAGGGAATGATAGTGAGAAATTTGAGTAGCTATAATATGAATGCTATCCGAGTAACAATTGGTACGACTAGTCAAAATAGTCGCTTTTTTGAACTTTTAGCAGAATTAATCTAACCGCAGAATGGGAATTTAATGGATTTTAAAGTACTTTTTTCACAATTAGTTGTTTTATATACGAAATTAACGAAACAGCAAAAAGTGATTATTGCAGTTGCTATTATAGGAATTGTTTCATTTCTTATTTTTTTAGTTATTTTCACAGCTAAAAAAAATGGAGACAGTAAATATGCAACTCTTTTTGAATCCTTAAGTTCTACAGATGCAGCTAAAGTTGTAGAGCAACTAGAAAAAGAGAATGTACCGTATGAACTTTTAGCAAACAATCATATAAAAGTTCCAAAAGAAGCTGTTTATAAACAAAGAATTTCCATAGCTTCTTTAGGAATTCCAAAAGAGGGTGGAGTTGGTTTTGAACTTTTTGACAAACAAGAGTTTGGGGCAACAAGTTTTGACCAAAATATTAAATATCTTCGTGCGCTTGAAGGTGAACTCTCTCGTACTATAAACTCACTCGCTCCAATAGACTCTTCCACTGTAAGTTTAGCACTGCCCAAAGAGACTCTTTTTGTGGCAAAACAGTCTGAGCCAACTGCTTCTGTCATGGTTCAGTTGATTGAAGGAAAAACGCTCACACCAAAACAAATCCGAGGTATAAAAAATTTAGTCTCTTCTGCTGTTCCTAAGTTAACTCCTGCAAATGTCATGCTTGTAAGTGGGGATGGTGAAACTTTAGGTGATGAAGATGAAATGGCACAGATGGGTGAACTCTCAGCAGTTCAGCAAAAATTTAAAGTAAAAGAAGAGAAAAAACAACAAGATAAAATCATTCAAATTATTTCTCCTTTTGTTGGCGGAGCGAAGAGTGTTATTGCTCAGGTAACTATTGAATATGATTTTTCTATTCAAAATTCTACTTCAGAAAAATTTGATCCAGAGAGTATTGTAAGAAGTGAACAGGTAAGTGAAGAAAAAAGAGAGGGTGCTACGCCTCCAGAAGTGGGTGGAGTTCCTGGAACTGTGAGCAATATAGGTCCAGTTGAAGGACTTAAAAGTAATCAAAAAAGTGAAAAGTATGAAAAAAATAATGGAACAACAAATTATGAAATAGGCAAAACAGTTTCAACTACGAAATCACAATTTGCTAGAATAAAAAGAATTACTGCTGCTGTTGTAGTTGATGGCAAGTATAAAAGTAAGCTTAATGATGATGGAAGTGCTTCTGAAACACTTGAATATGAGCCTCTTGGAGAAACTGATTTACAAGCACTTAGCTCTTTGGTAAGCCGTTCTATAGGAATTGATGAAATAAGAGGTGACCAAATCTCTGTTAAAAACTTACAGTTTAAAGTTGATAAATCATCTGTTGGACAAGATGGTGTGACTAAAGCCTTTGCATTTGGTGAAGCATATTTAGCGCCTTTTACTGGAGTATTTAAGTATATATTTGTACTTATTCTTTTACTTATTGTTTACAAAAAAGTTATTGCACCATTTGCACAGAGAATGCTTGAAGTTTCAAAAGAAGAGGATGATATGTCTAGACCTATCCTTTCCATAGATGATGATGAAGATGAAGATTTGGTTGAAAAAGTTCAAGCAATGCGTAAAAAGGTTGAAAGTCAACTTGGTGCAAGTGGTGGATTTAATGAGGATGAATTAAAACACGATGTACTTCTTGAAAAAGTAAGAGCTATGTCGGAAGATCAGCCAGAGGCTATTGCTGCACTACTTCAAGCTCTTTTATCTGAAGAACTTATGGGAACAGGAAAGGATAGATAATGAATTTAACTCCATCGCAACAAGCTACATTTGATGAAATGGGTATAGCGGAAAAGATTTCTATTTTATTATTGCAAATAGGCGAAGATTTAACAGCTGGAATTTTTTCACATTTGAGTGTTGATGCTATTACGGAAGTCTCGAAGCATATTGCTGGAAGTAAAAGTATAGAAAAAGCAGTAGCATCTGCAATTTTAGAAGAGTTTCATGCCATTTTTCAGTCTGGTGCATATATGACATCTGGCGGTATGGAGTATGCAAGAGAGTTGCTTTATAGAACACTTGGGCCAGAGGAGGCAAAAAAAGTTATGGATAAATTGACTAAAAGTATGCAAAATACGCAAAACTTTGCATATCTCTCTAAAATCAAGCCACAACAACTCTCAGACTTTATCTTGCATGAACATCCACAAACAATTGCTCTTATTTTAGCGCATATGGATCCAACAGAAGCTGCGGATACTTTACAGTTTTTTACTGATGATTTAAGAAGTGAAGTAGCAATGAGGATGGCAAGACTTGGAGATATCTCTCCTTCTGTTATCAAAAGAGTTTCAGCAGTGTTAGAGTCTAAACTTGAATCTCTTGCTTCTTATAAAGTTGAGGTTGGTGGACCACGCGCTGTTGCGGATGTATTTAACCGTCTTGGTGCTAAATCTTCTAAATCAACACTTGCAACAATTGAACAAGTAGATGAAGAACTCGCAACACTCATTAAAGAGATGATGTTTACTTTTGATGATATTGCAACGCTTGATAAAGCAGCCATTATGGAAATTTTAAAAACTGTTGATAAGGGCGATTTGATGCTGGGTCTCAAAAGTGCTCCTGATGAATTAAAACAAAAATTCTTCTCTTCTATGAGTGAGAGAGCTAGAGATGCATTTGAAGAAGAGATGCAGTTCTTGGGCGCTGTTAAAATGAAAGAGGTTGAGGGTGCACAAAGAAGAATTGTTGAAGCAGTCAATGGACTAGCAGAAGCAGGAGTAATTCAAATGGGCTCGAGTGAAGAGATGGTTAACTAATTTTGGCAACAATTATTTCTATGCATACTATAGATGAACATGATGTTAGTAAGTATAATTTTAAAGTTCTCGCACAGGGCTCAAGCTCAGAAGAATCATCTAGTTCAATGTCATCTGTTTTGAGTGAAAAGAATTTTACAAAAGATAATAATCCAAAAGCAAGAGAAAATGATGTTGATTCGAGTTCTCTAAGTCAAAGTTCAAAAGATTCACTTATAGAATCTCTTATGAAAAAAACAGATGACATGTCATCGAACTTTATAAAATTACAGATGAAGTTAGAAGATAAAGAAGAAGAATATAAAATAGAGATTCAAAAAGTTAAAGATGAAGCGTATGCAGAAGGTTTCAATGCTGCAAATCAACAAGCTTCCCAAAACAGTGAAGCGAGCGTAGTGAATGGATTGGCTCAATTTTCAAGTTCTGTAGCTACTCTTGAGATGAGTGCAAAAAGTTTTGAAAGAGCGCTTGAAGAAATTAAAAAAGAGTTAATGTCCGCTGCGCTGGATATAGCAAAAGAAGTTATTAATAAAGAGTTAAGTTCTAACTCTGCTGAAATAGCAAAAGCTTTATCCAATGATTTGATAAAAGATTTACAAAGTGCTTCAAAAATAACACTTAAAGTAAATCCAAAAGACCATGGAGCTATCTCCGAGAGTGTTGGTAAAATGGAGCATGTTCAAGTTGTTTCTGATAGTGCCGTGAGTCAGGGTGGTGTTATAGCTATAAGTGATGCTGGAAATATAGACGCTCAAATTGCAAAAAGATTTGAGAGAGTGAAAAGGGCAGCTTTAAGTGAGTAGTATAAAATATGAATATTAAATCAAAAACAATCAAAGAGTTAGAACAACTTTGCCAAGAGATACGAGACGAAATTTTAAGAGTAGTGAGTAAAAATGGTGGACATTTAAGCTCAACCTTGGGTGCTACGGAACTCATCGTAGCAATGCACAAAGTTTTTGATTCACAAAAAGACCCCTTTATTTTTGATGTGTCACATCAATCCTATGCACATAAACTTCTTACAGAGAGATGGGAACAATTTGATTCTTTGCGTCAGTTTGGCGGCATGTGCGGATACACAAAACCAAGAGAGTCAGAACATGATTATTTTGTAGCAGGACATAGTTCCACTTCTATCTCTTTGGGTGTGGGTGCTGCAAAGGCAATATTTCTCAAAGGTGAACAAAAAGAGAGAATTCCTGTCATACTGATAGGCGATGGCTCAATGACCGCTGGCATGGTGTATGAAGCACTTAACGAGTTGGGTGATAGAAAATACCCAATGGTTATTATCCTCAATGATAATGAGATGAGCATATCCAAACCAATCGGCGCGTTAAGCAGAATACTAAGTTCTGCCATGGCAGGTCCATTTTATCAAAGATTTAAAAAAAATATTGAAAGTTTTGTTGATAATTTTGGTGAGGGTGCGCACTATATGGCAAAAAAAATGGAAGAGAGTCTCAAACTCATTACTCCAGGAATTATGTTTGAAGAGATGGGCATTGACTACATTGGTCCAGTAGATGGGCATAATCTTAAATCACTTATAGAAATTTTACAAATAGCTAAAAATCTTGGTAAACCTGTTATCGTCCATGCTCAAACGCTTAAAGGCAAAGGATATCAGATAGCTGAAGGCAAAGAGGAGAAGTGGCACGGAGTAGGACCGTTTGACTTAGATAGTGGAGATTCGGCTAAAAAAAGTTCTGCAAAAAGCGCAACGCAGATTTATGCAGAAGCACTCCTTCATTTGGCAAAACATAATGATAAAATAGTTGGAGCAACTGCTGCAATGCCAAGTGGAACTGGTCTGAGTGAACTTATAGAAGCCTATCCAAACAGATTTTGGGATGTAGCCATAGCAGAACAACACGCTGTTACATCCATGGCAGCTTTAGCAAAAGAGGGATTTAAACCTTTTTGTACAATTTACTCTACTTTTTTACAACGAGGGTATGACCAAATTATCCATGACACTTGTTTGATGGATTTACCAGTTGTTTTTGCACTTGATAGGGCTGGAATAGTTGGAGAAGATGGGGAAACACATCAAGGTGTTTTTGACATTAGTTTTTTAAGAGCTATTCCAAATATGACACTTTTTGCTCCAAGAGATGAGAAGAGTTTTCATCAAGCACTTAGTTTTGCAGCGGGGTATCAACACCCGTGTTCTGTGCGTTATCCAAGAGGTTCATTTAAAGAGACATCGTTGCCAGAATCAACACCTTTTGAGTTGGCAAAGTCTCAACTTCTTCGCTCAAACGATAGCGATATACTTTTTATAGGCTATGGAAATGGTGTTGGTCGTGCATATGAAACAGCAAAACTTTTGGATAAAGAGGTAAGCATATTGGATTTACGATTTGTAAAACCGCTTGATGAGAATATGCTAAAAACTCTTGCATCCAAACATAAAAAATGGTTTGTTTTTTCAGATAGTTCAAAAATGGGTGGTGTTGGAAGTGCATTATTAGAATTCCTCTCACATGAAAAGCTAGGGCATGTGGAAGTTGTAAGTTTTGAGTATGGAGATGCATTTATAACCCATGGAAATACGAAGCAAGTTGAAGAATCTTTAGGACTTCTTCCATATCAATTATCAAATACAATTAAAAAATTGGTTTAAGCCTATAAATTCTGAATTAGCGTATTATAATTATAAATAAAAGAAGGTAGAAGAATGGAATTTACTACTTTAAAATCACTTGTTTCGGATGTTAGCATAACTCTTAATTCATCTCAAACAATAGCGAAAGCGCTTGAAGTGATGTCAGAAAACTCTATTAGTTCCATAGTTGTTGTCGATGAAAATCTACACCCTATAGGTATTTTTACCGAATTTGATGCGCTTCGTGTTGTCTCTGAAACAATAGACAAACAAACACAATTACATGAGGTTATGACTACGAACCCGCTTTGCGTAGAAGAAACACTTTATATTCATGATGCGTATGAATTGATGGAATATAAAGGGTATCGACACCTTATTGTAGTGGATGCATTTAAAAAGTTTGTAGGAATTCTCAGCGAGGGAGATTTTATCCGACATATTGGCTTTAAAGAGTTAAGTAAGTTTAAAGTTGTCTCCGATGTTATAAATAGTACGCCACTTATAATTAAAAAAAATACATCTCTTATAGAAACAGCAACACTTATGAAAAATCGTAAATGTGATTATGCAATCGTGCTTGACGAGCATACGCATCCAATTGGCTTAATAACAGAACGAGATATAGCAAAGTGGTCTATTCAACATAGAGAAAAAACAGATGAAACGATTGAGCTTTTACTGCGAGATGATTTTAAAGTTATAAAAAAAGATGTTTCCCTCCAAGAAGCAGTGAGTATGATGGAAAAACATGGTGTGCATCAACTTATTGTCGTTGATGATTCACAAAATCTCATTGGATTATTAAGCCGTCATGATTTACTCCATGCTATCCATGGCGCGTATTTTGAATTTTTAATCAAGTCAATTGAGCAAAAAAATGTAACTATTTCCAACCTTGATAGGCAAAAAGAAGAACTTACAGAACAAAAAATATTTTTTCATACACTTATTAATACTATCCCAGATTTGATATGGCTCAAAGATACTAAGGGTGTTTATTTAGCATGTAATGAGATGTTTGAACACTTTTTTAATGCAACAGAGTCAGAAATTGTAAGAAAAACAGATTTTGACTTTGTGGATGCAGAGTTAGCTACTTTTTTTCGTGAGCATGACAAAATTGCCATAGAATCTGGTGGTTCTCGCACCAATGAGGAGTATCTTGAGTTTAGTGATGGAAGTTATAAGGGTTATTTTGAAACAGTAAAAACACCAATGAAAAATGTACATGGCGAAGTGTCAGGAATTTTAGGTGTTGCGAGAGATATTAGTGAACGAAAGCATAGAGATGAAGAGATAGAAAAGATTCAAGCACTCGCACATATCGGAACATGGGAATGGGACATAGTTCTTGATGAAATTACTGGTAGTTCTGAAGCATATAGAATTTTTGGGATAAAAGCAGGTGAAAATGTATCTTTTAAAGAAATTATGAAACATTTTGCGCTAGAAGATAGAAAAAAAGTTATGCATGATTTCTTTGATATTTCAAAAAAGAATAAAGTAGTTAGTTCTTTATATAGAGTTGTCGATACAGATAATGGATATAGATGGATTAAAACACATAGTGAATTCCAATACGATAATGAAAATAATCCAATAAAAGCAGTAGGTATTTTTCAAGATTTAACAGAGCAAACATTATATGAAAAAAGGCTTGAAACACTTGCAAATTATGACTCTTTGACAGGCTTAGCAAATCGTGCACTTTTGATGTCGCATTTGCAAAATTCTATAGAAAAGGCAAAGCGTAATAAAACACAGATAGCTTTATTGATGTTTGATTTGGATCGTTTTAAAGATATAAATGATAGCTATGGACATAAATCTGGTGATGAGTTACTTTGCCATATAGCAAAGCGTTTTTCTTCGCGTTTAAGAGATGGAGACCTTGTAAGTCGTATAGGTGGTGATGAATTTGCTATTGTTGTAGAGCACTTATCTCATGCGGAAGATGCTGGACGACTTGCTTCAGAGATGATTGAGACTTTATTGTTAGAGTACAAATTATCTGCTGGAGCATTGATTCATATTGGTGTAAGTGTAGGAATCGCTCTTTATCCAGAGCATGGAAAAAATGCTTCAGACCTACTGCAGCACTCTGATGCGGCACTCTATAAGTCAAAAGCGGATGGTCGTGGAACTTATAGTTATTATACAGATGAGCTAACAAACTTAGCGCGTAGCCGTATTGAGTGTGAGCATAATTTACGCCTTGCAATTGAGAACAATGAGTTTGAAGTTTACTATCAGCCACAGGTTCACATAGCTTCTGGGCGTATTTTGGGTGCAGAAGCACTCGTGCGATGGAATCATCCTGAGAAAGGGCTTGTGCCGCCAGATGAATTTATTCCTATTGCAGAAGAGTTAGGTCTTATAAATCAGATAGGCGAATTTGTTTTAAATGAAACATGCAGACAGGGTAAAATTTGGCTGGATTGTGGGCATCGTTTAATCCTAGCCGTAAATGTCTCAGCACATCAAATTCGTTATCAAAATATCCCAGAAATGGTAGAAAAAGCTCTCAAAAAGAGTGGATATCATGCAACGCACTTAGAATTAGAACTAACAGAGAGTGCATTAATGCAAAGACAAGAGGAAGTTATTGAGATGCTTCATATTCTTAGGGCAAAAGGAATTCGTTTAGCTATTGATGATTTTGGTACAGGTTATTCATCTCTAAGCTATCTCAAACGCTTTCCTATCGATATACTAAAAATCGATAAAAGTTTTGTGGATGATATCCCTTATGATGCGGATGATGTGGCGATTGTAACCGCTATTATCGCGATGGGTCACGCACTTGGATTTCAGATTTTGGCTGAGGGCGTGGAGAGAGAAGACCAACTAAACTTTTTAGAAGTAAAGGGTTGTACGATATATCAGGGTTATTTTAAAAGTAAACCACTTCCAGCCGCGGAGTTTGAAAAACTACTTCTCGGCTAGTTTTTCATTTCTTTCATCAAATTAGAAACAAAGTCAACCTGTAACTGAGTCGTAATACAGAATGTGATATCATCCCGCCAATATTTTAAACCCAAGTTCTTGAGCCAGTTAACATTAAATTATAAGAAGGAAAGCCATGTTCCCATATGATATAGGATTTCCATCGCTATCAAAGAAGAGTAATGCTTCTTATCAAAAGAAGAATATAGTTGAATTTTTATTTCATAAATCCTCAAAAATCATTTTTATTTTATTCATGTTACTAGGAGCAGAAAACTTATTTGCAATTACAAAGTCAATTGTTAAAACTGACACTGACTCTGATGAAGTATCAACAAAATCAATTGAGGGTGAGATTTTAATTGGAAACTTTTTTTCCAATTCAAGTTATACGGCAACACCTGCAAATGAAGGTTTGGTTGAAAATCGCTATGCAGTAAGTTTGACCTATCACCCATCTGAGCATTGGTTTGGATCTATAGACATGAATTCTTTTACCGATAAAACGAAAAAGGATCGTTATACGCAACTGAGTGAGTTTGATAGAGTTTTGAGGGTAGGTTATACCGATAATGAATGGGAGTGTTATATAGAAGACGAAAAAGATGCAACTTTAGACAACTCTTTTTATCAAGCTTATACAGCTCTTGCCGTTAAAAGAAAAGGATCAGTGAACATAGGGGAACAGTCATTATCAGCAAGTTTAACTGCCGAAAAACTGATACAAAATGAAACTTATTATGCCCGACCTGATAATACAGGTCTAGCGAATATGCGTTATATTTTACATTGGGATTATGATTTTGGAAATAAATGGGTACTCTCAAATGATAATAACTTTTTTACTGATCAAAATAAAAAAACAGCATTGGATAAATTTACTGAATTATCTGAATTTGACTGTCTTATTCAAATTAGCTATAAAATCAATAACCGTATGAAGATAAGTCTTGCACGCGAAACAGATATGTCCCTTGATCAAGTAACACCTAGTCAAACTTATTGGGGAACATTTCTGTCGATGGGGTTTTAATTTTAAAGGTTGCACTTCAGATTTAAATTTTTTGAGGCTTCATTTTATCATCAAAAGCCCTGCAAATCTCCCAGTCACTCCGCTTTTTCTATACGAAAAATAGGTTTCACTTTTACAGCAGCTACATTCATTTGAGATTTCAAAATTTTTAATTCCACATGCCAAGAGTTGCGATTGTAAAATCTTAGTTACATCCAAATAGTAGCGATTTTCTCGTATTTGCATCGCATACTCTAAACCCATTCCACATGCCTCATCGTAAATCTCTTCTCCGACTTCATAGCAACAAACGCCGATACTCGCACCGATGACTACATAAATATTTTGTGCTTGGCCCTCAAATTCGTTCACAAAACAATTGAGCACATTTTGAACTATGTTTTTAAATGCTCCCGCTCGTCCGGCATGTGCAACTGCGATAACTTTTTGTACATCATCATAAAAAAGAATAGGCGAACAATCCGCGACCATCACCATCAGAGGCGTGTTAGGTTTGTTTGTTATAAGTGCATCGCAATTTCTTGGCATGTGGAAATTATCATCTTCATTTACGATATGTACTAAACTGGAGTGAATCTGTTTCATGTGAACAAGCGAATTTTTCTCATACCCAAGCTCTTTGGCAAGGAGTTCATGGTTCATTTCCACATGCCGAGCTTCATCGCCCACATGCCAAGCAAGATTGAGAGAATCGTGCGGTTTTTGGCTCACTCCGCCCTCTCTTGTGGTAAAAGCGTGTGTGAGATTTTTAAAGTTGTTCAGTAAGTTACTTTTGATTAATTGCATAAAAAATTATAGCTAATTTGCTACAATAGAGAAATTAAAAAAGAAGGCTTAGTTTGAGAGAATTTAGTACGAATCCACCAACACTTGATGGTAATAATGTTGCGTTCAAACGACAGGAGATACGAGATTATTTTCACAAAACTTTTGATTTGTTTGAGAAGATTTTTGAAGTTCTAAAAGACGATGAGGTTTTTTACCAAAAGTCCGAACCCACGCGTCATCCTATGATTTTTTATTTCGGACATACAGCCACTTTTTTTATCAATAAACTCATACTTATGAAAATAATTCAAGAGAGAATCAATCCACATTTTGAATCCATTTTTGCCATTGGTGTGGATGAAATGGCGTGGGATGATATCTCAAATGGCAGTTATCAATGGCCAAAAGTGAGTGAAGTTCGAGCGTATCGGGCTAAAGTGAAAGTTTTAGTGGATAATCTCATAACCCACATGCCGCTTACTTTGCCAATCACACAGGATTCTGGCATGTGGATTGTGTTGATGGGCATCGAACATGAACGCATCCATGTGGAAACTTCTTTGGTTTTGCATCGACAAATGACACTCGAATTTGTAAAAGAAGTGGCAGAGTTTCACATCTGCCAAGAAGTAGGCGAAGCACCAAAAAATGAACTCATCAGTATTCCCACATGCCAAGTGAAACTCGGGAAAGAGAAATCGCACAATCTCTATGGCTGGGATAATGAATATGGAAATTATGAAGAAATTGTGCAAGAGTTTCAAGCTTCAAAATATTTGGTGAGCAACAGCGAATTTATGGAATTTGTTGCAAGTGGCGGGTATGAAAATCTTGATTTTTGGGATGATGAGGGCAAAAAGTTTTTAGAAATCCGCAAGGCAAAACATCCAGCATTTTGGATTTTAGAAGATGGAAAATACAGATACCGAACACTCACTTCACATATCCACATGCCACAAAACTGGCCAGTTGATGTAAATGCACTCGAAGCCGAGGCATTTTGTAGATATAAAAGTCAAAAAGAGGGCATGATTTATTCCTTGCCAAGCGAAGCCGAATACGCCGCACTTACTCGGCATGTGGAAATAGACAAATTAGAGATTATCGAAGAAAAAGATGCAAATCTCAACCTCTCCTACTTTAGCTCATGTTCCATCGATAAGTTTATGTTCAAAGAGTTTGGCGATGTAGTGGGAAATGTCTGGCAATGGAGCAGAACGCCCATCTTTGGTTTTGATGGTTTTGAAATCCACGAGGCGTATGACGACTTTTCCACGCCCACATTTGACAACAAACATGCCCTCATAAAAGGCGCATCATGGGCGAGTAGCGGAAACTTAATCATGAAACATGCAAGATACGCATTTCGCAAACACTTCTACCAAAACGCTGGATTTCGCTATGTGATTTCACGAGCTGTGGAAAATGAAAACAAATCGCACTTCAAAGACGCAGAAGTTCTCAAAATTTGCCAAGAGGATTACACGAACACTTTTAAAAAAGAGTGCGTCCAAATAGCTCTGAAATTTGCAAACAAAAAAACAAAAGCCCTCGACTTTGGCTGTGCAACAGGGCGAAGCTCCTTTGAACTTGCAAAAGAGTTTGAAAAAGTAGAAGGTATTGATTTTTCTGCAAGGTTTATTCAAGTCGGCGTGAGCTTAAAAGAGCATGGAGAATTGTCATGTGGAAACACTCTCATAGATTTGAAAAAACTTGGATATGACACCATAAAAGAGAGAGTAACATTCTATCAAGGCGATGCAAATAACCTCAAACCAAATTTTAACTCCTACGATTTGGTCATGGCAACAAATACAAAAGAGCGATTGTATGAGCCAAAACAGTTCTTGCAGGATGTGTATAATCGCATAAATAAAGAGGGAATTTTGGTGCTGATTTTGCCAAAAGAGATGGAAGTTTTAGGTGCGTTGGATGAGCATTTTGAGTTGATGCATGAAGAGTCAAAAGAGAGTTCGAAGTTGCGTATTTTTAAAAAAAGTATGACACGCTGACATATTTTTGAGTCAAAATTCATTTTAGCAGTATGATTTATAAAATCATTTTAGGATGCAAAAATGAATGAAATAGGACAAAGAGATAAAGACGATATAACAAGTAAAATTTATACCATAAGAGGACTTCAAGTGATGCTTGACCGTGATTTGGCGAGCTTTATGGAGTAGAAAATAAAAGACTCAATGAGCAAGTTAAAAGAAATATTGATAGATTTCCTCAAAAATTTAGATTTCAATTAACCAAAAATGAAAAAGATGAACTGGTCGCAATTTGCGACCACCTTCAAAGAATGAAATACTCTTCAAGTTTGCCATATGTCTTTACAGAACAGGGTGTCGCGATGCTTTCTTCTGTTTTAAATAGTAAAATTGCGATTGAGATAAGTATAAAAATCATAGATGCTTTTGTGAATATGCGAAAATTTATCTCAAATAATGGTTTGATATTTCAAAGATTGGATTTTTTGGAACACAAACAACTTCAAACAGATGAAAAAATAGAAGCAATATTTCACGCCATAGAAGCAAAATCCATCAAGCCAACCCAAGGCATATTTTACGATGGACAAATTTATGATGCTTATGTTTTTGTGACTGATTTGATAAAAAGTGCAAAAAAAGAAATAGTGTTGATAGACAACTACATTGATGATACTATTTTTACACTTTTTAGCAAATATCCAAACCTCAAAATAAAAATTTACACACAAACTATCTCAAAACAACTCTCACTTGACTATCAAAAATACAGTTCTCAATATAAAAACATAGAGCTTCAAGAGTTTAAAAATGCACACGACAGATTTATGATACTTGACTCTAAAGAAGTCTATCACATTGGAGCAAGTCTCAAAGATTTGGGCAAAAAGTGGTTTGCATTTTCTAAGTTTGATGTAGAAGTGTTTGAAATGTTATCAAAGCTGGATGCAAAATTGTATAATGTTTCACAAATTAATGAAAATTCTGTTGTTTAGAGTGTTCAATCAAAAAAATTAATAAAGCGAAAGTAGTTATAACAGAGTTATTCGATGTGTTTTTGATATAATAACTATTATTATGAAAAGGAGAATTATGACAGTCATCATGCAAAATCAGCAAGAATATGATTTGAAAAAAACTAGCAAAAATTTCTCTGTGGTTGAGCTTTTTGCTGGTGCTGGTGGCTTAGCACTTGGATTGGAATGTGCTGGATTTAGTACAAAAGCTGTTTTGGAAAATAATAAATGGGCATGTGAAACTTTACGAAAAAATAGACCAGAGTGGAATGTTGTTGAAGAAGATGTCATAAAAATAGCAGATGATGGTATAGGAAAGTATCTAAATTTTGAAGGTGAAATAGATTTACTTTCAGGTGGTTATCCTTGTCAGTCATTTAGCTACGCTGGTAAAAAATTGGGGCTTGAAGATACAAGAGGCACACTTTTTTATAGCTATGCTGAAATCTTAAAAGAGCTAAAACCAAAAATGTTTTTAGCTGAAAACGTAAAAGGTTTAGTTTCACATGATAAAGGCAGAACGCTCCAAACAATGCTAGATGTTTTTACAGAAGTTGGTTATACGGTTTCCTATAAAGTGTTAAATTCACTTGATTATAGTGTGGCTCAAAAGAGAGAGAGAATTGTAATCATAGGTGTTAGAAATGATGTAAAAGAAAAAATAGGGTTTGATTTTAACTTTCCTACTCCTCATCAAAATAAACTTTTATTGAAAGATATTTTAAAAGATGTACCTAACTCTTTGTGTGCTTCGTATCCAGAGAAGAAAAAAGCAATTTTTGCCCTTGTACCTCAAGGTGGTTGTTGGAGAAACTTGCCAGAAACTGTGGCGAAAGAGTATCTTGCTGGAAGCTACCATTTAGGGGGTGGAAAAACTGGAATTGCTCGAAAAATGTCTTGGGATGAAGCAGGACTAACAGTTCTGTGTTCCCCAGCTCAAAAACAAACAGACCGATGTCATCCTGATGAATTGAGACCTTTTAGTGTGAGAGAAAACGCAAGAATTCAATCTTTTCCAGATGATTGGGATTTCTTTGGTTCTATGGCAGAGCAGTATAAACAAATTGGAAATGCTGTGCCTGTAAATTTGGCATGTGCAATTGGTTGTTCAATAATAGAGTATTTAAATGGAGTAAAAGGAGCTAAAAATGAGACAGTACAACTTAAATTTCATTTCTGATGAAAATTTATATAATCATGTAAAGGATACGGTTTTAAAATATAGATTTTCTATCAATTTAAGAGACTTTAATAAGAATTTAATAGACCCAATCAAGCTCACATTTGATAGTAAAGTGTATCAAAAAAACTTAAATACACTCATTGATGATGAAATAATGAGGCAAATTGATAAATCAAACACAAATCATATAGGATATTTTCATCAAAATATATTTAAGTATTTTGGTAATGGTTGGAATGTTCCAGCGGTTGGTTTTGATGTTGTAAATGAAACTCAAAAGATATTTGTAGAGATGAAAAATAAACATAACACTATGAATTCTTCATCTTCACAAAAAACATATTCGAGAATGCAAAATAAAATTTTAAATGATTCTAGTGCAAAATGTTTTCTTGTAGAAGTTATTGCAAAAAATAGTCAAAATATTGCTTGGGCTGTTTTTTTAGATGGTGAACCAATTTCACATGAACAGATAAGAAGAGTATCAATAGATAAATTTTATGAGATAGTCGTAGGCGACAAGGAAGTATTTAAAAAGCTTTGCGAAAAGTTACCACTTGTGATAGAAGATGTTTTAGAATCCCATAATGAAGAAATTATGAAAAGTAGTGTTTTTGAAGAGCTTCAAAACATTTCACCAAATGTCTTGAAAAGTTTATATTTGCTATCTTTTTCTAGATATGAGGGATTTAGTGGTTTTGCAATTTGAGTTAAAATTTAATTATGAATATTCAAATGAAATTGTTTATAATAACTTCTCCTTTCCTTCAGAAATAAGTGACAAACTAAAAGAGCAAATCAAAACTTTAGCAGACCTATACAAGCCCTTACCAATGCCACCAAAACTCCTAAAAGCCCACGAAACACTAGACAAAGCAGTAGATAAACTTTATTCTAAAACACTCTTCAAAACAGACACAGAAAGAGTAGCCCACCTCTTTGAACTCAATAAAAAATTAACTAGCTTGATTGTGGAAGATAGTAAAAAATCTAAAAAGGTTAAAAAATGATTAGCTTAGACAATAAAGCATTTTTCTGGAAAGAGTTTGATGAAGATAACAATCCTATAAAGCCAAAAGAATGTCAAATTACTTTTACTCCAAATAATGGAGGCAAATTAATATTCTTGGATGATTTAAAGAGTGAATTTAATTATGATGAAAAAAAAAGTGAAGTTATCTCAAAAATATATGGACAAGCAGTTAGTGGAAAACAATTTACTTTAATAAATACTAAATTTAATCAAGCAGAAATTCATATGGAGCTCAATTTTGAAATGACATATCTTGAATATGCTATTGAATTCATTTTTTATGGTGGATGGTATGAGATTGAAAAACCTATAAATATTTTTTATGTCAGATATTCATACTTAGAACTTTTTTTTAATCAATTGGAGATTAAACCTTCTCGCAATGATAACGATAAAACTATGGCTGGAATTATGATACATAAAAAAGCACTACAATGTAGTACAGCTGATCACAATATTCTTTTTGATATAAAGAATAAATTTAATCAAAGTTCATTTAATAATAAATCTGTTACTTATGAAGCTACAAACTCTTTGGCAGTTGCAAAAAAAGACAAATTTGAATTGACAGAGGCTATTGAATTATCAAATGTTATAATCAGTTTTTTTGAAATATTAACTTTTTATTCTAAAAATAAAATATTTATAGAAGAATTCTATATTATGGAAGAACAACTTTTGAAAGATGGTATCAATAAAGTTCCTATCCATATAGATATTTTATTTCAACAAGTTGATTATGAAGAAGAAAAAAAGATGAGTCATCTTGATTTTTTATTGACATACCAAGATATTAAAGAAAACTTTGTTCAAATTTTAAATAATTGGATAAAAAATCATGATAAAAATCAAAATGAATATATGGCTTTTTGTAATGTAATAGCTGATAAAAAGACGAAATTTAATATCTATTCGCATTATTTTCAATTAGTTAGTGCCTTGGAGGGGTATCATAGACGAAATAATAATAAAGATTTAGAGTTTAGACAAAAAATTAATCAGTTAATCAATCAGTCTGAGATTAAAACCTTACTTCCTTTAAATAATAAGATTCACACATCAATATCAAATTGCATTTATAACATGCGAAATAATATTGCACACTCAAACAAATCAATTGAGATAAATGATAGGGTCAAAAGCTCATATGAATATCTTAAATTGATAGTATTGATGATTATGCTAAAAGATATTAGTTTAAATCAAGCACATATTTCAAGAAATATTTTGGATATTGATTTGAAATATATTGAAAATAAATTGATAGAAGCTTTCAGTAAATCTCCAGTAATAACAAAATAAAAGGAAAACTAAAATGACAAAAGACCTAACATCATCAACAGTTAGCAGGCAAAATATTTTAAATAACAACTATGCTTTAGAGCAGATAGAATCAAATTTTTCTAAGACAAGAATCAATCCAAAATAAAAGGAACTAGATAAATGAAAAATCAAAATAAATCAGACATAGTAATTTACAGCGAAGGGGAACTAGAGCTGAATGTTTCTGTTACAGAAGATACTCTTTGGCTTACACAAAAGCAGATTGCGGAGCTTTTTGGTATAGAAGTTCATACTGTTAATTATCATATAAAAAATATATTTAAACAAAAAGAGCTTGATGAAAAGTCAACTATTCGAAAAATTCGAATAGTTCAAAAAGAGGGAAATAGGGAAGTTGAAAGAGATGTTGAGCATTATCATCTTGATATGATTATCTCCATTGGGTATAGAGTAAATTCTATTACTGCTACAAAATTTAGACAATGGGCGACATCTGTACTCAAAAACTATATTCAAAACGGTTATGCTATCAATGGAGATAAAATCACAAACGAAAGATTTGTATCTTTAGAAAAAGAGGTAGCAGTATTAAAGTCTCAAATGGGAGAATTTAAAGCACTTGTTAAAGATGACACCATTAAACCTAATGAGGGAATCTTTTTTGACGGACAAATTTATGATGCTTATGCTTTTGTAAATGATTTGTTAAAGAGTGCAAAAAGTGAAATAGTACTGATAGATAACTATATCGATGACACCGTTTTTACACTCTTTAGCAAATATCCAAACCTCAAAATCAAAATTTATACTCAGAGCATTTCAAAACAACTCAAACTTGACTTTCAAAAATACCAAGCACAATACCAAAACATAGAGCTTCAAGAGTTCAAAAATACACATGATAGATTTATGATTCTTGACAATAAAGAAGTCTATCACATTGGAGCAAGTCTCAAAGATTTGGGTAAAAAATGGTTTGCATTTTCAAAGTTTGAGATGGGTGCTTTGGAGATTTTAGGGAGATTAAAATAATGAAAAAAAACTACACCTTCCAACCTTCCACATGCCGTGAAAACACAAACGCAGAAAAATATATTCTGAGAAAACAGCTTTTTGGCAGAGAGGATGTGCTTCCTGTTTGGGTGGCGGATATGGATATTGACACGCCTGATTTTGTTCTTGAGGCTGTGAAAAAACGGCTGGAACATCCTGTTTTTGGATATGAGGAAGTTCCAAAGAGTGCATTTTTGGCGCAGATAGAGTGGATGAAAAAAGAGCATGGAGTGGTGTATGAGTTGGAAGATATGTTTTACTCTCACTCGGTTGTGGCTTCGATGAATGCGGTTATCGAGGCATTTACGAAAGAGGGTGAGGGTGTAATAGTGCAGACACCTG
Source organism: Campylobacterales bacterium (assembly GCA_026390075.1). Classification (GTDB taxonomy): domain Bacteria; phylum Campylobacterota; class Campylobacteria; order Campylobacterales; family Sulfurimonadaceae; genus Sulfurimonas. The sequence continues at coordinate 82,363 of JAPLGP010000036.1, read as the reverse complement.
TTTATTCTCCATTTTTTCATAGTGTCAAAGAGCATAAAAGAAAACTTATAAAAAATCCGCTCAAACAACTGGTTGATGGGAAATATGTTTTTGATATTGAAGATTTAAAAGCAAAAATAGATGAAAAAACAAAACTTTTACTTCTCTGTTCTCCGCATAATCCTGTGGGGCGCGTTTGGTTAAAAGAGGAGTTGGAACAGATTTTAGAGCTTTGTTTGGAGCATAATATTGTGGTGTTTTCAGATGAGATTCACTCGGATTTGGTTTATGCGCCCAATTTTCACATGCCGTTCGCTTCGCTGAGTCAAAAAGCAAGAGACATAACTATTACAGCTATGGGGGTTGGAAAAACATTTAATATGGCGGGTTTTGCGATGAGTACCGTTGCCATTTCTAACAAAGAGCTGAGAGAAAAATTTATGGAAGTGTATAAAAAAGTGCATTTTGCAAATGGCACGGTGTTTGGGCATGTGGGATTTGAAGCGGCTTATACGCATGGCAAAGAGTGGCTGGAAGATTTGAAACTTCATCTCATACAAAATTTCCACATGCTCCAAATTCTTTGTGAGAAATATCCACATGCCGTGAATGTAACACCTATAGAAGCGACCTATTTGGCTTGGCTTGATTGTAGAGGAATGCAACTTAGCAATAAAAAATTAAAAGAATTTTTTGTAAATGAAGCAAAACTTGGTTTAAATAATGGAATCAGCTTTGGCAGAGAAGGGAGTGGTTTCATGCGGTTGAATTTTGCCATCTCACATGCTAAAATGTTACAAGTAATAAAACAACTTGAAAACGCTCTGCAAAATAGATATGGGAGAAAAAATGATTAAGATAAATTGGGATGAGTTTAAATCCTATAAACAAGAAGTAAAATCTAAAGATGACAATTTTATAGCGTTGGTGAATTTTATGAGAAGTTACTACAATATGAGCAGTCCAAGAGAGATGTTTGAGTCCTTTGCAAGTGATGATTTAGCGGTTATGATGCTAGAAAAAAGAGATATTTCCAGTCCTTCAGATTTAGAAAGTTATTTGGGAAAAATATAAGTTTTAATGGAAGATGCATTAGAAAAAATCAGCCTATTTTTGAGCGAACATCATGTCTTAAGTCTGGCTACAACAGCCGATGATGAGATAAGTGTGTGTTCTTTGTTTTACACTTTTAACAAAGAAAAAGTGAGTTTTGTAGTTGCAAGTAGTGATGAAACACGGCATGTGCAACACTGTTTGAAAAATGCAAATATTGCAGGAAATATTCTCCTTGAAACTAAAACAGTTGGGAAAATTCAAGGTGTTCAGTTTCATGGAGTTTTTTTGCCACTCGAAGATGCAGAGCTAAAAATTCAGTACTTTAAGTCCTTTCCTTACGCTCTGGCACTCAATCCAAAACTTTGGCAAATAGAAGTGAATTATTTTAAAATGACAGACAATAGACTTGGATTTGGCAATAAAATTATTTGGCAAAAATAGTTATGAATCTTTAGGAAGGTTTTTTTGTTTAAAGAGAGTGCAGTTCGTTCCACTGCTTTGAAAAACTAACATGGACGGAATCTGAGGTGATTTGAAGCCATACGCTTTACAACCGTGAGGTCTCCCAGCTTCCCAAGTTACAAAATAATATTCACATACTCTACAATTAATTCTTTTCATGATGCAACACTTCCATTTTAAGTGTGGAATTCTATCATATTTGATACAATAAAAAAACTAAAATAAAGAGAAAACTATGGATAAAATATTATTGATGTTACAACTTCAAAACACTCTAAACGATGCTACAAACGGCGAAAAATGGGTAAATGGAACTACAAAAAATGGTAAAACTATCAACTGGAAAAGATGTATTTATATGGAATCAGCTGAGATGATAGATAGCTTTTCATGGAAGCACTGGAAAAGCATCCATCAAGAGCCAGATTGGGACAATATGCAGATTGAAGTAGTGGATGTTTGGCATTTTATTATGAGTTTGGCTATTGAAAATTATGCTCAAAATATGAAAGGACAAATTGAAAATCTAGCGATTGATATTTCGGAGCTCTCAAATTTTTCTAAGATAAATAAGAAAAGCCATCATTTTTCTCTTCAAGATGAAGTAATCGCAAAAGTTGAAAATATAATGCTTTTAACACTCGTAAAAGAGAAGTTAAATATAGACAAATTAATAGAAGAGTTTTTTGATTTAGTTGTTATGTGCGGATTGGATTTGGAGACGCTTTATAGACTTTATGTAGGTAAAAATATTCTAAATCAATTTCGTCAAGATAATGGCTATAAAGAGGGCACTTACATAAAAGTGTGGAATGGTACGGAAGATAATGTAATTATGAAAAAAATCTGGGAAGAAGATGGCGATATTAACCCTGATATTCTTTACAAACAGTTGACTAAATACTATTTGGCACTTAATAAGAACTAATCAGTGAAAAATATTCTTGAAGTAAAAAACCTATCATTTGGATATAAAAAAGATTTTTTACTTTTTGATAATTTTTCGATTACTCTCAAAAAAGGTGAAATTAAAGCGATTGTGGGTGCAAGTGGAGCTGGAAAAAGCACACTCTTTGAACTCATCTTAAAAAATTTAAAAGCTTTGAGTGGAGAAATAAAAACATCTTCAATTTCACAAGTTTTCCAAGACCCATACAGCTCATTTCACCCAAGTTACACACTTCTAAGTCAAATAAGCGATGTTGCAGAAATAGACGAACTAAAAAGCCGTTTGAGTGATATAAATCTTGAATATGAGCTACTTTTGAAACTTCCACATGAACTCTCAGGAGGACAACTCCAACGCGCTTCCATTCTTCGTGCGATGCTTATGAAACCTGACCTTCTTCTTTTGGATGAACCAACTTCTGCTTTGGACAATGTAATTCAGTTGGAAGTGATGCACATGCTCATGAAAAATCTTGATAAAATGGGGATGCTTCTTATCACACACGACCTAGCTCTTGCAAAATGGTGTGCGGATGAGATTATATTAATTTAACTTTATTTAAGAAAATACTTTACAAAATAAAAACCACTTCCAGCCATAAAAATAGTTCCAAAAACACTGAGTGATATATTCGCAAGTGCCAACAAAATATGTCCACCTTCTAAGAGTAAGAAACTCTCAATCGCAAAAGCAGAAAAAGTGGTGAATCCACCTAAAATACCAGTTGTAAGAAATGATTTTGTATGAAGTGAAAAAAAAGTTGTGTACATAAAGAGGGCAATTAAGATACCCATTACAAAACTACCTATGAGATTGACTCCGATAGTTCCAAAAGGCAAGTCATGAGGTAATCTATGAGATATAAGACCATTCATATAGACTCTTAAAATCGCTCCTATAAACCCACCGCTACCTACGGCTAGGATTGTTTGCCAACTCATTATCATACTCCTTCTGCATATTGACTCTTAAATTTTCTAGCCAATGCTCATCGCTCTTATCAGCTATAAATGAATCCATAAACAGCACGGTTATTTGACCTGGTTTATAGTAGAAATTTTTGATATTATAGTACTTTGAAGTTTGCATTAAAACGATAGGTTGCACACGAAGTTTATATTTATCTGCTATAACTTTTGCGCCATTTTTAAAAGGAAGCATTTTCTCAGAAGTTGAGCGAGTTCCCTCTGGAAACATCGTTATGATTCTTTTTTTATCAAGCCTATTCTTGGCATCTCGTAAGAGTTTTACAAGAGAAGTTTTACTTTCCCTCTCTACTGCTATATCTTCAGGAAGTCTAAGCGCGAGTCCAAAAAATGGGATATCAAAAAGAGATTTTTTTGCAACCCAAGTTAAGTCTTTTTTGGTAATTGTTTCCATTATGCCTATGTCTAAATCACTTTGATGATTGACTAAAAACATTTGAGCTTCTGGGTCTTCTTTTCCTTGTATTTTAATTGTATAAAATATACTGAATCTGATAAACCAAGAAGAAATTTTACGAGAGTAAGGTCTCGGTAGCAGATAATAGGTAGCAATCATCATAGTCAGAGCAGAAAAAATAATAATTGTTGCGTACAGCCAACTAAGGCGCGCAAATATCTTCATCTTTTACCCATCCTATTTGTTCATTTTGTAATTGTATCTTTATAAAATTACTGGCACTTCCTTCTTTTTTAAAGTGTTCAATTGCATTTGTTGTTTTAAATACTGTTCCGTTACTTACCGGTAGAAGACGAATATCAGCTCCTTGTTTGATGCAAATATCTTTTGAGGGTATCAAAAGAAATCCAATATAAATTAAAGGAATAAGCATAACTATAAAATAAATAAGTTTTCTTTTCCAGAGCAGCAGCAAAAATATAAAAAAAGTAACAGCCCCCGCAATTTGCATTTTTAACAATTCTCTTGATTGATCCGTTGGTTTTAAGTCACTTTGCGTTGTTACACTGTCCTCGTCCACTATTATGGGGATATCAATGTTTGAAAATTTGTTTTGCTTGAGATTAAAGTATGAAAAAGAGAAATTTTCTATCTCTTTGTTAATGACAACAAAGTAAGTTATTCTCGAATCAAAATAGGAGTCTTGTATGGATTCTACACCTTGCTTAAAAACATTACTAAACTTCATAGCTCCAAGTTCAGCGTTGGTGGCTTTTGCGACAAAAACAATGATGTTATGTTTGTTGTCATAACTTGTTGTTTTATAATCTACAAGTTCAAAGGAGTTAGCGAGAATATTTGAAAAATCTTTTTTAGGATTGAGTGCTACGACATTAAGGGGATTTCCTGCAAGTGTGGTACTTGCGTATTTGCTTGAGCCTACTATGGAAGCTTCAATATTTGGCATTTTGGCTTGAATTTGTGTCGTTAAAAAATAAAAAGTATCGAAATAGTAGTTCGATTGTTTTACTCTATTGGGTACAAGATTTAGAGGTTTTAATCCAGTATAATCTGTAAATTTGTATTCAATTTCATTTGCACCACCAACAGTTGAAAGCACTTTAAGTGTTATTGAAAATATTTCGCCCTTTAAAACTCTTTGAGGAAGTGCTTCATAACTTAGATAAAGAACTTTTGCTTTAGGTGCTGTTTCTATTGTTGTTTCTACATTGCTATTTTTTAGTGCCCCCACTCCATCTTCTGCAAAAAGAGGCGAAAAAAAGAGTAATAATAAAAGCAGTAAAGTTTTCACGCTGACAAGAATCCTTGTAACATTTTTACTCCATCATCAGAACCAAGAAGTAGTTCCATTGCTCTTTCAGGATGAGGCATAAGTCCAAATACATTTTTTTCTTTGTTACAAACACCAGCGATTGAATCAACGCTTCCGTTTGGATTGGAAATATTTCCATCTTTATCACAATATTGTAAAAGAACTTGATTGTTTTCGTAGAGTTCTTTAAGAGAATTTTCATCTATGTAGTAGTTTCCATCATGGTGTGCAATTGGAACATTTATCACATCTCCACATGCCAACTTTTCTAAGAAAACATTGTCATTATTGATTACTTTTAGATTGTGATGTTTCGATAAAAAGTGTAAATGTTCATTTCTTTTTAATGCACCTGGGAGTAAACCAGCTTCAGTTAAAACTTGAAAACCGTTACAAATACCTAAAACTTTGCCACCATTATTCGCATAAGTTTTTACTGCTTTCATAACAGGACTAAATTTTGCAATAGCACCGCTTCTAAGGTAATCTCCATAGCTAAAACCACCAGCAACAACTAAAAGGTTTGTGTCGCTTGGAATACTCTCTGATTTATGCCAGATTATTTCTGTAGTTGCACCAAGAGATTCAAATGCGTGTTGTGTATCATACTCGCAGTTTGTACCAGGAAACTGTAAGATTGCTACTTTCATTGAACTATCTCTATCTCATAATCTTCAATTACAGTATTTGCAATAAGGTCTTCACACATCTGAGTAACATCTTCTTTTGCTTTTACTGCGTCAGTTCCATCGAGTTGTAAAATGATTTGTTTACCAACACGAACATCATTTACACTACCAAAATGCAGAGATTCTAATGCATGTTTTACTGCTTTACCCTGAGAATCTAAAACACCTGCTTTTAAAGATACATTTACTATTGCTTTCATATGTTATTTTCCTAATATTCTATTTAAAACTTGTTCGTATGCTATTGTTAATCCACCAAGGCCTTGACGAAATCTATCTTTATCCATCTTTTCGCCACTTTGCATATCCCAAAAACGACAATTATCAGGACTAATCTCATCTATTAAGATAATATTACCGCTTTTATCCTTTCCGAATTCGAGTTTGAAATCAATTAAATTAAGACCTTTTTCTGCAAAATAGGGTTTTAAAATATCATTTATTTGTCTTGCCATACGACGAAGTTTATCAAGCTCATCTTGATACTTCACTAAACCTAGGATAAGCGCATGTTGGTCATTGAGTTTTGGGTCACCAAGTGCGTCGTTTTTGTAGTCAAACTCTACTAAAGTAAAAGGAAGAACTGTTCCCTCTTTGATACCGAGGTTGCGAGTTAAGCTTCCAGTTGCAATGTTACGAACAATCACTTCAATCAAAATTACATTTACTTTAGTATGAAGCATATGGTTATCATCCAACATCTTTACAAAGTGCGTTTGGATGCCATTTTTCTCTAAAAGTTTAAAGAGCTCAGTAGAAATTTTATTGTTTAGTGCGCCCTTTCCAGCTTCACTAGACTTTTTTTCGCCATTAAATGCTGTCAAATCATCTTTAAATTCTGAAATAACTAAATTTTCATCATCTGTTGAGAAAAGTTTTTTAGCTTTTCCTTCGTAAAGTAACTCTCTTTTTTGCATTTTCATCTATCCTTTTATAATTATTAGAGCTTTAATAATATCCACGCCCTCTTTGAGTTGCATATCTTTATTTACCATTTCGGGCGTAATTATATCTTTTTTATCTTTGTCTGACTTGTCATCTTTTTTACTTTCTTTATCTTTTTTCGTGCTGTCAACTTTGACTAATTCTTCTTCTAAGTGCTTTTTAAGGTCAGCTTCTTTGATTGAAAACTCGTTTTTACTAGCGTTTACTTCCCCTGGAAAAACTTCAATATCAGGCTTCACGCCAACAGCTTGAATGGTTCGTCCACTTGGAAGATAGTACCTTGCGATAGTGAGTTTTAGAGCTTCATCTTCTGTGATAGGCAGTACAACTTGAACGCTTCCTTTCCCAAATGTATTTTCACCAACTAAAATAGCGCGTTTATGGTCTTGAAGTGCACCAGCAACAATTTCAGAAGCACTTGCACTTCCAGCATTTATGAGTACGACCATTGGCACTTTTGTTATGGTCGCACTTGGTGATGCTTTATAAACTTTATTGTCAATTTCATTGCGACCTTTTTGAGAAACGATTTCTCCCTCATCAACAAACAAATTTACCAAATCAACCGCTTGGTCAAGAAGTCCACCCGGATTGTTTCTTAAATCAAGAATGATTCCTTTTGTTGTCGCTTTTTTTGCTTTAATCGCTTTTGCAACATCTTCAGCAACTTTTTTATCGAAACTTGTAACACGAACATAAAGTAAATTGTCGCCAATTGTTCTCGTGTAAACTGACTCGATAGTGATATTTCCTCGAATGATATGAACGCTAAGAGGTTTTGTTTCGCCTGTACGAACAATTGTCAAATCGATAGGCGTTCCAACAGCACCTCGCATGATTGCTACTGCATCATCAATCGTCATGCTTATCGTTGATTCATTGTTGATTTTTAGTATGATGTCGCCTGCTTTGACTCCAGCTTTATCTGCAGGAGTTCCTTCAATGGGTGCGATAACAGTTAAAGCTCCATCTTTTATACCAACAGTGATACCAAGCCCACCAAACTCACCATTTGTTTGAACTTTTAATTTTTTATAATCCTCTCTTGACAAATAACTCGAGTGCGCATCAATATTGACAAGCATACCTTTGAGTGCTTTATCCATCAAATCTTCTATACTTATGTTATCAACGCTGTATTGTTCAACGATGCTGATAACTTTTGTGAATTTTGCTAAAGCTTGAAGTCTTGAAAGCTCCTCTTTTTTCTGTTGTTCTGCTGATGATGCAGCAAAAATATTCGTGGATAAAAGCAAAATTATTGCAACACCAACCGAAGCAAACCCAAGTGTAATATATCTTTTATGTTTCATAATAAATCCATGCTAATTTTTAAAAAGGATATTATAGTTTATGTTTTGTTAATTGATTATTACAGTAAATAAAGAAAGTTTGATTTAGGGTTAAGAATGAATTTAGTTTTATGACGCCACATTTCAAAACTTAAATTTACTTGCCTTAAATGTTACAAAAAGAGTCGTTTTTTTGAAAGTAAGGTATAATTTTTTCATAGAGTTTTTCGTTATGGATGTTTACTATTGCGAACTTTTCGTGAATACATTTACAATTCAGTCCCAAAGTATATTTTGTTATTTAAACAACCAAAGGAAATTATAATGAAGTTAGTTCTTTTTCTGCTTTTTATCGGTCTATTTGCTCTTTATGGTGCAAGTTATTCAACTTCTGCAAACTGGTTGGTTGAGCTTAATACAACCTCTGTCCAAATGGAAGCGATTCAAAAACAATTTCGTGGATTCGATACGGCGATGATGGAAGTTGGATATCGCTACGCAGCAACTAAAAAAGCAATGAGTGAAGGCAATTTCTCACTTGCATCTTATCATTGGGATAAAATCAAAACCGCCATTGATAACGGGACAATTCGACGCCCTGCACGGAAAAGTTCTTCTGAAATATTTTTTTTGGATGGGATTTATAATGAATTTCGTGATGCACTTCAATCCAAGAATTCAGTAAAAATTAATCAAATATTTACCCAAGTAGCACCCTTATGCAATGCATGTCACAACGACCAAAAAGTAGGTTTTATAGTTATTGATTAGAATAGCCACACTCAAAAAAGATTAAACTTCTTGCTTAAACGCAAGAAGTTGTCTGCCTCAAAGAGACGCTTAGTGAGCCTCACAGTATAGATTTACTTCGCAGCGCCGCACTTGCCAGTTTCACATTTCATAGTAGAGGGTATTTTGTTACTCTCAAACTCAGCGGCATGTGGAGTTGTAAAAGCCAAAGTATAAACACTCCAAGATACAGCGATTATGAAAGTTACAATGATTGCTTTTTGAAGGGTAGAAATCTTTTGTATCTCGTCTTTGCGTCTTATTTCACAAGTGCCACCAGGACAAAGTTTTGGATTCTCTTTGTAAATGTAGTTGAAAATTTTACAGCCTAAACATATTCCAAAGACCGCTTCACTATATAAAAGTGTCAAACAAAGAAGACAAATAAAAATTTTAATCGGGGTCATAACATTAAAAACAACGATTAAAAAGAACATGATTATGGACAAAAAGAGTCCTATAAACCAAGCCCATCTTTTTTGAGGCGCTCCGACATACTCTGGAATCTGATTTTGTACCATAACGCGCCCTAAAAGCAGACTTGGTGCAAATTTTGGATTGATGAAAATTCTTATGAAAAAATCTATCATAAATACTGTTACAAATATTTGTGTAAATATAAAATCATGTAGAATATAGGAGTGCATAAATGAGAAAAATGCAAATAAAAAAAGAATCCCCGCACCCGCTCTCGCTTCTCTTTCGTTCAACACTCTTATGTCATATTTTTCAACAACTTCGCCAAAATAGATATATTTTTTCATCTTGTATCCTTTATTTTATGAGAAAATCATATCTCTTGTTTGTGAGAGGTTTGTGAGTTCCACATGCCAAGCAATTGAAATTATTTCCTTTTGGCTATAATGCAAGAACAATAAAATAAAAAAAAATATACAAATGGAAAAGTAATGGAACAAGTTAAACTTACAGAATATAGCCACGGAGCAGGGTGCGGATGTAAAATTTCGCCAATGCTTCTTGATGAGATACTCCAAAGTACAAGAGCAAATATCAGTTATCCGCAACTTCTTGTTGGCAATGAGAGCAGGGATGATGCGGCGGCGTTTGATTTGGGCAATGGCACATCGGTTCTCTCAACAACGGATTTTTTTATGCCAATTGTGGATGACCCATTTACATTTGGACGCATCGCAGCGACAAATGCGATAAGTGATATTTATGCTATGGGTGGACGCCCTCTGATGGCTATCTCTATCTTTGGATGGCCGATTGACAAGCTCTCAGTAGATGTCGCGCGCGCGGTAATAGACGGAGGACGAGCGGTTTGTGAAGAAGCTGGTATTCCTCTTGCTGGTGGACATTCTATAGATTCTCCAGAGCCAATTTTTGGACTTGCAGTAACAGGAATTGTAGAAAATAAAAACCTTATGCAAAACACAACAGCCCAAGAAGAGTGTCTTATTTTTCTTACAAAAGCTTTGGGTATAGGCATTTTAACGACGGCGCAAAAACAGAAGAAAATAGAAGTTGGGCACATCGAACCTGCTATTGAAGCGATGACGACACTGAACAAAATCGGTGCGGAGTTTGCACTAGTAGAGGGTGTTGTCTCCATGACAGATGTCACAGGATTTGGACTTCTTGGACATTTAAGTGAAATATGTGAGGGAAGTAACATCGGAGCGACTGTGTGGTTTGACAAAGTTCCCTTGTTGCCAAATGTTGAGATGTACAGAGAACTCGGATGTATTCCTGGTGGTGCGCGTAAAAACTTTTTGAGTTATGGAGATAAAATTAGCCCTATGACTCAGGCGCAAAGAGAGATTTTATGTGATGCACAAACTTCTGGTGGATTGCTTGTCATCGTACAAAAAAGTAGTTTAGACGCATTCTATGAAGTGGCAGAAAAAGCAGGTTTAAAACTTGAACCAATTGGCGAAACAACCAAAAAAGGCAACTTTTTGATAGAGGTTTACTAGATGTCAAAGGCTACTTTGAGTGATGATTTTAAGTCGATTGTTTTAAACTCTACTCCATTAATTGATGTTCGTGCACCTATAGAATTTGAAAAAGGTGCATTTCCACATGCCATAAACTTGCCAATTATGAATGATGATGAAAGACATCAAGTAGGTATTTGTTATAAAAAACATGGCAACGATGAAGCTGTAAAACTTGGTTATAAACTCGTTGGTGGCGAGGTAAAAGAAGAGCGAGTGAGAGCATGGTCGGATTTTATAGATGTAAATCCACATGCCATGCTTTACTGTTTTAGAGGAGGACAACGCTCGAGGATATCGCAAGAGTGGATAAGCCAATCAGGCAGAGAGATTACACGATTAAAAGGCGGATATAAGGCGTTTAGAAACTATCTTCTCAATGAAATAGAGGAGTCGTGCAAACATTTCAAACCTAGTATCCTTGGTGGACGCACAGGTTCTGGAAAGACAATATTGCTCAAAGAGTTGCATAATGCGATTGACCTTGAGGGACTTTCAAATCATAGAGGTTCATCTTTTGGGAAAAAAATCACGCCTCAGCCAACGCAGATAAATTTTGAAAATGCTTTGGCGTATGAACTTATTCAAAAACTTGACAAAGGATTTAAACATTTAGTTTTTGAGGATGAGGGTAAATTTATTGGAAGTGTTTATATTCCAAAGGCGTTTGCAAGTTATCTCGCAAGTGCTCCTCTTGTCATTTTAGAAACGACGATGCAAGAGAGAGTGGAGATAACATTTAACGAGTATGTGACTGAGGCACAAAAAGCATATACAAATGCAGAAGAAGAGAATCTCGATGCATACAGAAACGAGATACAAAGTGCCTTAGATAGGATTTTGCGAAGACTTGGAACAGAGCGACATAAACATGTAACTATGCTATTTGAAAATGCCTTAAATGAACAAAAAAGAAGTGGAATTTTAGAAGCACATAAAGAGTGGATTGAGGTTCTTTTACGAGAGTATTATGACCCGATGTACGATTACCAGATTCAAAAACGCTCTGCACAAATAGCCTTTAGAGGTTCGAGTGAAGAGGTTTTACAATACTATAAAAATTTATTTTTGAAGCTTACTTAGCGCATCGAGTATGTTATTTTGTTTCGCTTTATCAAGTGGCATATTTTTAGATACAAATATATAAAGTTCCACCCGTCTGTTTTTAGCACGATTTTCTTCAGTCGTATTTTCTGCGATTGGTTTAGCAGAGCCAAATCCTGCTGCTGAGAGGCGTTCTGCACTCACTCCATTTTTGATTAATTCACGCATAACTGCATCCGCTCTTTTTATAGAGAGGTCAATGTTATCCATGTAAGAAGCGCTTTTTGCAAGAGGTTGTGCATCCGTATAACCACGAACTGATACATCTGCGTTCGCAGGAAGGGCATTGACAATATAAGCAATTCTGCTAAGAAAAAGATGTACTTCATCATCATCAATCGTCGCACTCGCACCACGAAAAGGAATAGAAACAGGAAGTTTTAGCAATACTCCATCCAAGCTTTGATCAAGTGGACCCTCTCCACCCATCGTTGAATTGAGAAGTTCTTTTTGAATTTTACTGATAGCATCTTTCGTTTCTTCTTTTTTCTTTTCCTCTCCTTGCATGATAGAACCACCTTGTATGACAAGCAATTTACCACTTGGCTTACCCATGGCATCAGGATCTGGTTTTTCACTCTCAGGAGACAACTCTTGTATTGGAGTTCTTTGTTCAGGTGTTGGAGCAAAATCGTAAATTTTTATGAATTCTTCTTTAAGAGCTTTTACTTTTGACACATTTGTAGAAGCAATCGCAAAGAGGGCAATAAAGAGTGCGAGAAGAAGACTGAAAAAGTCGGCTGTTGGAACGGCCCACTTCTCTCCAGCGGGACATTCAACCTTTTTACACTTTTTTGGTCTGCCCATTTAGTTGCTCATTAGTTAAATTGACTATGTTTTTCTTCCCCATAAGGAAGGAAATTGAGTAGTTTTGCTTCAAGTGTACGAGGATTATCACCATTTACGATACCGATAATTCCCTCTAGCATGAGTTTTTGTTCTTTTACTATATGATGCGATTTAGCTTTCATTTTGTTTCCAAAGGGCCCAAGAACAACATACGCCGAGAAAATTCCGGTTACAGTAGCGGTAAATGCCCCAGCAATACCTTTTGCCATCTCTGGTGGATTATCTAGTTTTTGAAGTGCGAGAATAAGACCAAGAACCGCTCCAATAAGCCCCATAACGGGTGAAGTTTCCCCTGCAAGAATCCAGTAATGCGCACATCCATGCCAAAACTCTTCAGTTTCTTCAATGACTAAGTCTAAAGTTTCAATAATAGTATCCACTTCATTTCCATCAACAGCCATACTTAGACCTTGTTTTAAAAACTCACTGTCTAATTCAGATACTTTTTTTTCTAAAGATAACAATCCATCATGACGCGCTAAAGTTGATAATTCTATAATTTGTTTGATGCGCTCATGTAAATTTACAGGACTTTTTTTAAATACCATACCAAGATTTTTATAAGCACCTTTAACAAATTCACCATCTGTACTTACCATAGATGCCAACATTGAGGTAGGGAAAATAATAATAACAGAAGTGATGTGAACAACATGAATCGGGTTTCCACCCTCCATTAAGTCCCCAGTTGAAATACTGGCAATCGCTCCAAGTATTCCCAAAATAACCGTTAAATCCACATGAATCCTTCTTAGTTTGATGGTATAATTAATTTAAATTGAAAACTACAATCGGCGGATTATACAATACCTTTAATAAAGAATTAGCTAAAAAACAATAGAATTTCTTGAATATGCTCTTGATTTACAATAATAAGAAATTTATTTTATTTTTATATAATGCGACCAAATTTATAAAAAGGCATAAATTATGAGTACAATAAAAGAGTATATGACACAAGATCATGGTAGATGTGATGAGTTGTTTGCTACAATGGAAGAGAAAGCTACTAAGTCGTTAGAGAGCGCAAAAGAAGCATGTCAAGAGTTTGTAAGTGAGACAGAGAGACACTTTCAAATGGAAGAGAGAATTATGTTTTTGGAGTTTGAGACAAAAACAGGAATGACACAAGGTCCAACTGCAATGATGCGTCATGAACATGTTCAGATGCGGTCTTTAATGAAACAGATGTTAGAAGCTATTGATGCAGGAAATAAAGATAAATTTTTTGGACTCTCTGAAACTTTGATGATTTTGATTCAGCAACACAATATGAAAGAAGAGCAGATGCTTTACACTATGGTGCAACAACATTTGAGTGCAGATTCAGATAGAATTGTTTCTATGATGGAATCTATGATTGTTGAATAAATGAGGAGTGGCATGTGGACTTTAATGGTTTATCGATAGATCAAGCCCCACCGATATCAGCGCCGTTGAGGTTTTTTTTAACAGCGCCTCTTTTTGCGATATTTGCTGGTTTTTTGATTTTTTTTAGCGATGCTAGTGCACTTATGAGTAGATACTCTTTGGAATCTATCGTAGTTACACATGCCATAACAATTGGTTTTTTTGGCTTTATTATGCTTGGTGCATTAACTCAGATGTTGCCAGTTTTAGCAGGGGCAAAAATTCCAAAAGTAAAGTTTGCTACAACTTATTCTCACCTTCTTTTATCTTTTGGCGCACTCTTTATGTTTTTGGGACTTCTTCAAAATAACGCTCTTTTTACATCGATTGCATTTGTAGCGCTTGGAAGCGGATTTATGATGATTTTGATTCCGATTGCTCTCGCCATAAAAGGTGTTTCAAACTTTACTGCAACAGTAAAATCCATGGCAAATAGTATAGCTTTTGCTTTTTTAATTGTTTTTATGGGACTTTTTTTACTCTACTCTTATATCTCTGGGAATATGTCAGAACTTCATGCAACAATCGCAAATATTCATAGTGTTCTGGCAATATTTGGGTTTGCTGGAATTTTGATAATAGGAGTCTCTTTTCAAGTGCTTCCAATGTTTTATGTAGCTCCAAAATTTAAAAATTTTTGTAAAAGAAGAGTGATTTGGCTTATTCCTGCAGGACTTTTACTCTGGTCGGCTTTAAATATATTTGATGAGACATACGCACTTCTTGCTAAGTTTTGGATAACTCTCTTTTTTTGGGCTTTTGCAACAACAGTTTGGAAAAAATTAAGTGCTAGGCGTCGTCCTATCAGTGATGTTACAGTGTGGTATTGGAGAAGTGCAAGTATATTTTTAACACTTGGTGCATTTTTATGGATATTTGATGAGTATTTTAAACATGAATATATAGTGATGGTTGCAATATTAATCGGCGGTGGTTTTATCATGTCCATTATGACCGGTATGCTTTATAAAATAGTGCCTTTTCTTGTCTGGTTTCATCTCAACGCTATGGGTTATATGAGTATTCCAACAATGAATGAAATGATAAATAAAAAATTGGCGGCATTACAGTTTATTTTGTTTATAGCTTCATTAATTGGTTTTGTATTTGCATTTTATATGCCTCTTTTATTAGAAATTTCGGCAGTTTGTTTTATACTTAGCATGGCTATTTTAGAATACAATATAATTAGTGTAGCGCTAGTCTATATGAAAACAAAAAAGACAAAGCCAGAGTTTGACATGAGTGCATTTAAATAAGAGAGTTGGGTTATGAAAAATATTGTTTTAATCGGATTTATGGGTGTTGGAAAGGGTAGTATTGCGAGGGAAATCATTAAAAATTCTGAGTACATAGCAGTAGATACGGATGATTTGATTGAGAGTATGCAAAACAGAAAAGTTAAAGAAATTTTTGAAGTTGAGGGTGAAAAATACTTTAGAGGGTTAGAAAAAAAAGTTGCTCTTTGGCTTGAAAATGGTGTAAAAAATACATTGATATCAACAGGTGGCGGCTTTTATAAAGTTGAGAATTTAAAAAATATAGGTACAATTGTCTTTTTAGAAGCCCCATTTGATTCGATTATAAAGCGAATAAAGAAACATCCAAATGCAGCAAGTAAACTTAAAAAAAGACCACTGCTTAAAGATTTGAAAAAAGCAAAAGAGTTATATGATATAAGAAGACCAGAGTATTTGGCACTTGCAGATATAGTTGTAAATGTTGAAGAAAAAAGTGCATATGAGTGTGCAAAAGAATTATTAAAAAAGGTAAAAAAAGATGTTTAAAAAATTATTTTATTTCGTGTTATTGTTCGCAACACTTCTGAGTGCTTCAGAAATAAATTGGGCAAAAGATTATCAGAGTGGTATAAAAGATGCGATAGAACAAAATAAACCTGTTTTATTTGTTTTTTCCAATCATGCTTGTAAATATTGTATCATGCTTGATACTACGACTTTTAAAAATTTAAAGGTTATAGAAGCGCTCAACAGAGATTTTATTTCCATTATTTCTTATACAGATGAGAAAGATTATACACCTGAAGAGTTATGGAGACCAGGAACACCTACTATTTGGTTTTTATTTTCAAATGGCGAGCCTATCTTTGAACCGCTTATGGGTGCTGTGGATGCGGAAAACTTTTTAAATGCTCTTGCTATAGTAAAAGAAGAGTTTGATAACACAAAAAATACGGAAAAATAAATATGATTTTTGTAAAAACAACTGATACCGATTTTCAAGCTAATTTTGATGAACTTCTTGGGCGTGGAAAAATGGATATAGCAAATGTAAGTGCTATTGTTGGAACGCTCATTGATGAGATTAAAAAAGAGAAAAATGAGGCTTTAAAACGCCATATTGCTAAGTTTGACAAATGGCTTCCCCAAAGTGATGAAGATTTAAAAATTTCTACGCAGAGTATGCAAAATGCGTATGAAAATATCGATGAAAAGTTAAAAAAAGCATTGCATTTATCGTATGATAGAATTAAAGTGTACCATGAAAAGCAAAAGCCAAAAAGTTGGTTTGACACGGAGGCAAATGGAACTATTTTAGGTCAAAAAGTGACTCCTGTGGATAGTGCTGGGCTTTATATTCCTGGTGGAAAAGCAGCGTATCCTTCTTCACTTTTGATGAATGTGATTCCTGCTCAGGTTGCTGGTGTTGAAAATATTGTAGTTTGTACACCAACACCAGATAATGAGCCAAATGAACTTTTACTTGCAGCATGTCACTTGTGCGGTGTAACGCAGGTTTATAAGGTTGGAGGAGCAAGTGCAATTGCTGCCATGGCGTATGGAACTGAGACTATTCCTAAAGTCGATGTGATAACCGGACCGGGAAATATTTTTGTTGCAACTGCAAAAAAAATGGTTTTTGGTGAAGTTAATATCGATATGATTGCGGGGCCGAGTGAAATAGGCATACTTGCAGATGAGAGTGCTAACGCTAATCATTTGGCGATAGATATGCTTTCTCAAGCAGAGCATGATGAGATGGCAAGTTCAATCTTGATCACACCATCACAAAAACTAGCGGACGCGGTAAAAGTTGAATTAGAAAATTGGCTTTTAAAATTGCCTCGTCAAGAGATTGCAAGAAAGTCCATAGAAGAGAGAGGTGCGATTATTGTTTCCTCTGACATGGATGAAGCGATAAAACTTATGAATGAAATTGCTCCAGAACACTTAGAAGTAGCTACAAATTCGCCTTTTGAGCTTCTTCCTTTTATAAAACATGCTGGTGCGATTTTCTTAGGTCATAACACACCTGAAGCAATTGGTGATTATGTTGCAGGTCCAAATCATACACTTCCAACAGGTGGAACTGCTAAGTTTTACTCTCCTCTTGGTGTTGAAAATTTTATGAAAAAAACATCGATAATCTCTTTTTCTAGTAAAGCTATAAATGAAATAGGTGAAGCGTGTGCTTTAATCGCGCATACCGAAGGCTTAACAGCGCATGAACAATCTGTGAGAGTAAGACTAAAGGATACCTCTAAAAACTAGATTGCCACGCTTTCGCTCGCAATGACAAAGTACCGTCACTGCGAGACTTCAAAGAAGTCGTGGCAGTCTAAAATCCACATGCCATACATGCAACTAATTTGTAGTTATATTTTTATCTTCTTCTTTGTGGGTTGTTTTTATATCTTCTTGCATACGCATTATTTTTTCTGGGTAATTTTGCTTTTCAAAGAGTAATTTCTCTAAATCAATTTCAAAGTTAAAAAATTCAGAAATAAACCCTTTGTCTCCAATTTTTGAGAGCTGATTTACCCCACCTTCATTGTTGCGCAGTTCAAGATATAAAAGACCTAATGCGTAACGGCTCTCTAAAAAGTTTGTGTCTTTCATTTTTGAGAGTTCCAAAAGTGCTATTGCATTTGGATGATGATTTGCTGCCGTAGAAGCAACTGCACCCATAAAAAGGGTGTTAGCATCTCGTACTTTAAATTCATCGATAAGCTGATTGTAAAGTGTATAGGACTCTTCGTAAGCTTTATCGTAAAAAGATGCCAATGCTAAAACACTTGTAAGTTCATAAGGATTTTGCGCAGTCGCATCTAAAATACTCTTTAACTGTTCTCTTAAATAAAAAAGTCTTCCTGTAATTAAATTTTGATGAATATATAAATAGCTTACAATTTGTGGACCATAATATAAATCGGTAAAATTAAATTTCTGAGCTTTTAAGTAGTTACTGACCTCTTTTGCATACTCTTTAGATTTTAGTTGATTGAAATGCGAATCTATGTACATCATATGAGGCAAAATATCATTAGGAAGTAAGTCTATTAGTCCCTCAGATGCTTTTTTTGCATCCTCCTCTTTGTGAAGATGTAAAGCTATAATGGTATCTAAAGCTAGGTACAAAGGTCTTCTTGTGTAATTGTTATCAAGCCAATCCACATTTGCGAGCATGTTCCCTGCGCTTATATTTAGAAGAGTTTTATCTAATTCTATGTTTTCATCACTCTGTTCTTGCATGATAGAATCTGAAACTATAGAATTTAGTTTTTCATTTTCTTTATTGATAAGCTGACTTGTCATAATCGCATAAACGCCAGACATATAATTTTTTGCATCCAAATAGTAAGAACGCAAAAAGTGTGTATGCGCATCTTGCATATTTCCCATTTGTGCATAAGTCAGGGCTAGATTATAGTGCAAGATAGAGTGCTTCGGCTGTATTTTTATCAGTTCTTCTAACTCTTCATTTGCTTCTCTTATTTTAAAAGTAAGTGCTTTTTTTATTGCTTTTGCGATGCCAAAGTTTACATTGGACGAAGATGCGCTTTGTTCTAAATACTTTGTTGCAGAGCTAACATCGTCTATAAATATGTTTGCATTTCCTTTTTTTATAGAGTTTATAGTTTTATCGGCATTAAAAACTTTATAGGGAGAGAAGTAAAATATTTTTTGATAGGTTAAGAGTTTTGATTTCTCTACTTTTGTTCTATACAATTCTTGTGCTGCATCTGGTTCAAACAGCGTTTCTTTGAGATTGACTTTTATAGGATAATACTTATAAACTTCATTCGGATACGAATCTGTCAATATCTGAATATCTTTAGCCCCCGTAGAAACGAGACCTGCTTTAATATTTACAAAACTGAGTGCTAGTTGCGATTTTATGGGTTCTATATTTTTTTGCACGGCTTCTTCTAGGTATTTTTGAGCAAGAGTCGTATTCCCAACTCTTGCATATAAAAGACCAAGACTAAAAGCATCATCTGCTGCATATTCTTTTTGCATGGATTCTATAGCAGGCATATCGCTTCCATAAAGAGCATCTATTTTTGCACTTAAATGCTTTTGCACCTCTGGATATTCATCTGAAGTTGGATTTTTAAGAGCGCTTAGGGCTTCTAAATAGTTGTTGTTATAATAGTTGATAAGTGCATAGTAGTAAGAGTAAAGCGGTGAATTTGCTTCATTGGGTAGATACGCATACGCTAAATCTATGTAATACCTAAAATTCTTTTTATCTCCTAAGTGGAGTGCGCAAACAGCAGCATTTATAGCACTTACACATCTCTGTTCATCATTTTGTATAGCTTTGACAAAAGTTGCTAGAGCCACATCGTACTGTTTATTTATAAGTTGTGCCACTCCAAGGTTGTACAAAGAGATAGCTTCACTATAGAGTGCAATTTTTTCATATAAAGTAAGCGCATCTTCTTTGGAACCATTTGCATAAAGATAATTTGCTTTTGCTATCATATTTTCTAGTTTACTTTGTTCTATAGGTTTTTGTTTGTGTTGGACAGATTTTTCTTGAGACGGCTCTGGTGCTGGAGCTTCTTTTTTTGATAATTTATACGCAACAAGTAAGGCAACTAAAATGAGGAGAACGGCTATAATAGCACCTCCACCAATAAGTAACAGCTTTTTCTTTTTTGCATCGGCATCTTCACTCGTTGAAGTTTCATTACTAGAGTTGGCATTATCAACGACTTCGCCCTCTTCAATAATAATTATGTCTTCGTTGTTATCCGCCATTTTTTGCCTTGGTTATTCGTTTTTAACTTATACTAGCAAAAAAAGTGCCATTATTGCTAAATTTGACAAGAAGATTGTGCCATAACAACACGATTGCGACCTGCATGTTTCGCCTCATAGAGTGCACTGTCCGCAATTTTGAGTATATCGTGCGTATCTTGTACTTTTAAAGAGCTTGTATGGTAAATCCCGCAACTCATCGTAATATTGAAATTATCTTCATCCGAACTAAAAGAGTGATTTTCAATAGCACTGCGTATTTCTTCAGCTTTTTCCATTGCCCTTAGTTGAGAAATTCGATTGAGAATTATTACAAACTCTTCTCCACCTGCACGGTATGCACTGTCTTCTTTGCGAATTATTTGGGTAATGAGTAAAGAAACTTCTTTGAGAACATAATCTCCAACATGGTGTCCGTAGGCATCATTCACTTTTTTAAACCAATCAATATCTAGCATCAAAACTGCAAAGGGAATATGATTTTCTTTGTAGTGTGCAAGAAGCTTTTCGAGTTCCATTTCAAGATTTAATCGATTGTTCAGCCCTGTGAGCGGGTCATGCGAAGCACTGTATTTGAGTTTTTCATTTACTTGTTCAAGGTGGTAGGTTCTAATTTGAATCTCTTGTTCGAGATTATTTTTAATCCATTGTTCATTTTGAAAGAGTTTAGAGAGTGTATTTGCCATAGGTTGAAAAATAAAAATAACTTCCACTAACAAAGTAAAAAGAGTTATTATCCATGCGATAAGTTCTATAGTTTTAATTTTATTGATACTTTCTTCACCCTCTTTTTGGTATTGCGAAACAATAGAATTCAAATCAGGTAAAAGGGCATCAGACGCTAAAACAAGTTCATGGACAAGTATGCCAATTGTAACATCGTCCTCGTTAGTTAAGATTACGCTTCCCATAGTGAAATAGTCATCCACCCGTTTTTTTACATTCATTTTTCCAAAATAAAAGTCATGAATGGTGGCAGAGAGTTCTACTGTAACATTTTCACTTAAGTGACCCGAAGAGAGTTTTTCATTTGCCTCTTGCATCTCGTTCATAGAGGAGACCAAGAAAGCTTTAACTCTTTTTACATCATTACTTTCTTTATTATGCAAATGTGAATAATAGTGTTGTGCAGTTGATGCAACTCTCTGAGAAAGCATTCTCTGTTTCCCTGAAATATTGACAATAAGAGCCGTGGATTCGGATGTTTGAAGGGCTAGATGAAGAGTAAAAAAAGCTGCACTTGAAAGAATTGCTATGAGAGTAAGTGCGAACGCATAACGCTTTGTAAAATTAACACTGCCCAACTCATTTTGCATAAATAATCCCTTTTCTGTAATTTAGACTATTCTATTCTTTTCAAGCTTTAAAATATATTTTTTTATTTCCACATGCCATGATTGTGTTGGCATGTGGATTTTTGAGATGAGAGAATTTTAGTTGAGATAAGGCTCTAAAACTTTTGGAATTGTGATGCTTCCATCTTCATTTTGGCAATTTTCCATGATGGCAACTAAAGTTCTTCCAACTGCCAAAGCAGAGCCATTGAGTGTATGAACCATCGTGTTTTGTTTCCCATCTTTAAAACGAATTTTTGCGCGTCTTGCTTGAAAATCTCTTGTGTTTGAAATAGAACTTATTTCTCTGTAAGTGTTTTGCCCTGGAAGCCAAACTTCGATGTCCACAGTTCTTGCCGCACTAAAACCTAAATCGCCTGTACATAAAATTACAAGACGGTGAGGGAGTTCAAGAGCAGTTAAAATATCTGAAGCACAGGCAACCATTTCATCAAAAACTTCATCACTTGTCTCTGGTTTGGAGAGAGCTACAAGTTCGACTTTATGAAACTGGTGTTGGCGTATCATCCCTCTTGTATCTCGACCTGCTGCTCCTGCTTCTTTTCTAAAACATGGTGTATAAGCTGTCATTTTTATAGGAAGTTGTGACTCTTCTAAAATTTCATCTGCAAAAAGGTTTGTGACTGGAACTTCTGCTGTAGGGATTAAAAATAGTTCTTGACCGTCTATCTTGTACAAATCATCTTCAAATTTTGGAAGTTGCCCTGTTCCTTTGAGGGCATTTCTGTTTACAATCGCAGGAACGCTTACTTCAGCAAAACCTCTTTTTGAGTTGAAGTTCAGCATAAAGTTTATTAAGGCTCTTTCGAGTTTTGCGCCCATGCCAAACGAAACGCTAAAACGGCTTGTTGCTAGTTTCACACCTCGTTCAAAATCTATCCAGCCATTTTGTTCCGCAAGTTCCCAATGCTCTTTTGGAGTAAAACTAAACTCTTTAGGCGTTAAAACTTTTTTAATCTCAACATTGTCATTTTCATCCGTACCATCTGGGACATTGTCATCAGGAATGTTTGGAACAGCCATAACAAGGGCTTCTAACTCTTCTTGAGCTTCTCTTTGTTTTTCAAGAGCTGTTGCGATATTTATCTTATTTGCATCTACTTTAGCTTTTAACTCACTAACATCTTTGCCCTCTTTTTTATAAATACCAAACTCTTTACTCATTGTATTTTGAAGTGCTTGAAGTGTTTCAAATTCAGTTTTTGCTATTTTTAGCGCATCATTTTTATTTTTTAAATCTGCGATAAGAGAAATATCTACTTTTTTACGAGAAAGTTTCGCACTCATACCATCAAAATCTTTTTGTAATAATTTTAAATCAATCATAGTTTTCCTAGAAAATAAGGTGCGCAATTATATCAAAATAGGTTTATTTTTAACTAAGCCAGCAATTAAAAGAAATTTTAATAGTATTGAGATACTATTCACGAATTAATAAATAATAATTATCTATGGCATGTGGAAACTTTTTAAAGAGAGTTGTAAAGCACGGCATGTGGAAATGTAACAATTTTAAAAAAGGTTTTTTATGTCTTCTTCTTCTTTTGAAAGTACATTGATAGCAGAAAAAGAGTACTTAGAAAAACTAAAATATGGACTCAATAAAGCACAAGAACTGGCTCATATAGGACATTGGGAACTTGATTTACTTAGTGGAACTCTTTTTTGGTCGGATGAAGTTTATCGTATTTTTGGTCTTGTGCCACAAGAATTTGGTGCAACTTATGAAGCATTTTTAGAATATATTCATCCCGATGATATCGAACTTGTAAATAAAAGCTACATGGATTCTGTGAGCCAAAAGCGGGGCTATCATATTACACATCGTATTATTCGTAGAGGTGGCACAATAGGTTTTGTTGAAGAGCGATGTGAACATGAATTTGATAAAGATGGAAATGTTACTCGTTCTATTGGAACAGTGCACGATATTACACAACAAAAAATTGCACAACATGAGCTTATGTTAGCTTCTGAAGTTTTTGCAAAAATGAATGATGGAATAGTTATAACGGATGCAGCACAAAAAATTATTAAAGTGAATGAAGCTTTTTGCAAAATAAGTGGTTATCCAGCTGAGGAGCTTTATGGGCAAACACCAAAAGCACTTAGTTCTGGTTGGCATAATCATGAATTTTATGCAATGATGTGGGAATCTATAATGTCATACGGTTATTGGAATGGCGAAATTATTGACCGTAAAAAAAATGGTGAATTATATACGGCAGAAATCAATATTATCGCCTTACACGATGACGAAGATACCCTGACAAATTTTATTAGTATTACAAATGATATAACAAATAAAAAACAGCAAGAAGATTTGATACATAACCTTGCTTATTTTGATTCATTGACATCTCTTCCAAATAGAGTTCTCTTTCAAGAGCGGGTTATGAGTAGAATCCCATTTATGAAAAGAAACAAAAAAAAGATGGCGTTGCTTTTTATAGATATGGATAATTTTAAAAATGTGAATGATACGCTTGGTCATATTATGGGCGATAAGTTTTTAGTTGAAGTTGCTAGAATAATTAAGGCAACAATTAGAGAACAAGATACCCTCGCACGACTTGGCGGAGATGAATTTACTATTATTTTAGAAGATGTAGAGTCTCTTATTGAAATTATTCCAATTGCTGAAAAGATTATCAAATTATTTAGTACCCCAATAATCATAGAAGAAAACAAGCTTTATACTGGAGCGAGTATCGGGATTAGTATCTATCCTGATGATGGAGAGAGTTATGAAGAGCTTGTAAAAGCTGCTGACACGGCTATGTACCAAGTTAAAGAGTCTGGAAAAAATAACTTTCAGTTTTTTAAACAAGAGATGAATGATAAGCTGACAGAACGCATAAAGATAGAAAATAATCTTTATAGTGCTGTTGCCAATAATGAACTTTTTTTAGTCTATCAACCAAAAGTAAATCTTGATACTGACAGTGTTTATGGCATGGAAGCACTTGTGCGATGGAAACATCCTGTGCATGGACTTATTCAGCCTGATAAATTTATCAGCATTTCAGAAGAGACAGGGCAGATATATGAAATCGGTTTATGGGTAGCAAAACAAGCTTTTCATGATACAAAATTACTTCATGATGCGGGCGATATGCTTACTGTTTCTATCAATGTTTCAAGTAAACAGTTAGAAAATTCACATTTTATACAAGATATTTGTCGTGAAGTAAGTGAAGCAGGTGTGGATATAAAATATATAGAACTTGAAATCACAGAGTCACACATTATGAGCAACATTGATAAGGCACTGATTATTCTTAATGAGTTACATGCTATTGGTTTTAAGCTCTCTATTGATGATTTTGGGACAGGCTACTCATCGCTGAGTTATCTTAAAAAGTTGCCTGCGCAGACGATTAAAATCGATAGAAGTTTTGTACTAGATATCGAAAAAGATGAAGACGACCGAACTATTGTTGCGACAATTATCGCGATGGCAAAGGTTCTTGGTAAAGATGTCATTGCTGAGGGTTCTGAAACACAGGGGCATGTGGATACGCTCAAATATTTACATTGTAACAAGATACAAGGCTATTTTTTTAGTAAACCGATAGTTATAAATGAGTTTAAAGAATTTATTCGTAATTTTTAAGAGAGTTCCACATGCCAAGAGTTTTTAATTAGCTTTAAGCTTATTGTATGTTATTATAAAGAAAGACAAATGTATTTGTAATGTCATAATAGGATGCACAAATGGGGTTAAAGGCTAGATTTATAAATAAGCTTGCATTAGGAATTATTCTTTTATGGAGTTTAATTATGGGCTCTGTCACACTCTTTTTTATTTTTGAAAATTACACTTTTACCGATAAATTAGCAGAACAAGAAGCTATCGTGAGTGTAAAAAAAGATTTAGTCTATCGCACTTGGGTCGCTTCTCATGGTGGTGTATATGTACCAATCACACAAAAAACTCCCCCTAATCCTTATCTGGCTCATATAAAAAATCGTGATGTAAATACAACGAATGGACTGCAGTTAACGCTTATGAATCCAGCCTATACACTTTCTCAGATAATGAAAGAATACTCTGAGCTTTATAATAATAAAGGGCATATAACAAGTAAAATATTAACCAATCCTCTCAATAAGCCAGATAGTTGGGAAGATGCAGCCCTCGGTATGGTAGAATCTACAAGAAAAGCAGTTTCAAAAAAAGAATTTATCGATGGCAAAGAGTATTTTCGTTATCTCAATCCGCTTGTAATAGATGAATCATGTCTTAAATGCCATGGTTCTCAAGGGTATAAGGTTGGAGATATTAGAGGTGGTGTATCTGTTTCAGTTTTACTGGAACCGTATAATAAACAAGCATTCCTTCTCTCACTTTATGAAATAGTTGTATTTTTTATTATCTATTGTGTTGGAGTCTTTTTTATTTTTTATGGAAGAAAAAAAGCAAACGAGATTCTTGAAAATAAAGTCAAAGATTATGAGCAACATATATTTTCTTTAGTAAATATGATAGAACAAAGAGATAGCTATACAGCAGGACATACACAAAGAGTTGCAAAATACTCAGTTCTCATAGCAAAAGAGATAGGTTTGAGTGATGAAGAGTTAGATGATTTATATAGAGCATGTATGTTGCACGATATTGGTAAAATTTCTACTCCGGATTCTATACTTTTAAAACCGGGAAAACTTACCCCACTAGAATACAGCATAATTAAAGAGCATGTTACGGTGAGTTATGAACTTTTAATACATGTAGATATTTATAAAGAGATTGCAGAAATTGTTCGTCATCATCATGAACATTTTGATGGAAGTGGATATCCCCAAGGATTAAGTGGAAATGAAATTCCAATGCTTTCTCAAATTATGAAAGTAGCAGATGCCTTTGATGCAATGACTACAAATCGAATATATAAAGCTAGAAAAAGTATTGACATGGCTATTTTAGAACTCCAAGCTCTAGCAGATAAACAATTTAATGCAGAAATAGTAAAAATAGCAACTACTGTTTTATCAGATATTGTAGTGGAACATAGTATTACGCAAAGACCAAAAACAAAAATAGAAAAAGAGCGATTTTCCTATTTTTATAAAGATCAAGTTACCGAAGTGTACAACATAGAGTATTTAGAGTATGTTTTAGTTTACAATAGAACAGATGAATTTAATTTACGATGTTTAAATATTTTGTATCTCCATAATTTTACACAATATAATAAAGATAATGGTTGGGCTATGGGGGATGCAATGTTGAAAAAGTTTTCTCTTGAACTTAAGCGTATAAATAATGATGATTTTGTATTTAGACTTTATGGGGATGATTTTATATTGCTCAATAAAGAACATTTCGACATGCAAGAACATTTTTGGGAACTGGAAAATGTTTTAAAAGGGAGTGGCATAACGATTTCATACAAACATTTTGATATCAAGGATGAGGTTATAAGAGATATGGCTGATTTCGAAAAGTTGTTAAATATAACATACTAAAAAAGAGGGTAAGGAAAAAGTGATTGGTGCAAGAGCACCTAGAAAACCTTATCTAAGGTTTTCGAATGGTGCTGTTACAACTTGCTTACGAGTTACAGTGTATGGAACTAGTGCAGCTGCTCTTGCTCTTTTGATTACGATTGTAATCATATCTTGGTGGCGTTTACAGTTACCTGTTAAACGACGTGGCATGATTTTATATCTTTCAGAAAGTGAGAAACGCAATGCTCCTACTTCTTTGTAGTCCATAAAATCAACTTTAGATTCACAGTACTTGCAAAATCTTTTTTTGTATTTTCTTTTTTCTGACATGTTATTACCTTCTATTATCTATTTCTAAAATGGAATTTCATCTTCATCGATGTCAATTACAGGAATGGAGTTACTGCTTGGCATCTCACGACTTTGGCTTGTTGCTGCTTTGTTATAAGTAGGCTTTTGATAGCTTTGAGGCTCTCTATGACCTTCATTAGCATAACTTGGTTGTTGATAACTTTGCGTACGACCTTGTTGTGGCGCTGAATAAGGAGCTTCCTCATGCACATCATTTGATGGTGCATTGTATCCGCCACCTTGATTGTCGCCTTTAGAATCTAACATCTGCATCGTTTCAACAATAACGCTATGTTTAGAACGCTTTTGCCCGTTTTGGTCAACCCATTGGTCAAAATTTAATCTTCCCTCTACTAAGATTTTACTCCCTTTACGAAGGTACTGGTTAGCCACTTCTGCACTTCTTCCAAAGAATGTGATATCAACAAAACATATTTCCTCTTTTTTTTCACCATTCACAGTGAACTTACGGCTTGTAGCAATAGCAGTAGTTGCTATGCCCATTCCGCCTTGAGAATATCTAAGTTCGATATCGCGTGTTAAGTTACCAACCAAAATTATTTTATTAAACATGAGTTTTCCTTAATCGTTTAAGCTTTCGCTAATTACTATTCTTCTTCTTCCGCTTCAAAAGCTATAGCTGCCATTTCAATTGGCTCTTTAGTTTGTGCAGATGCAGGTCTTTGAGCTTTTTCAACTAATTTAGCCCAAGCTGCGATTTCACGATTTGTATCATATTTGATAGTCATGAAACGAATAAGGTCTTCATTAATACGGAAGCGTCTTTCAATTTCAGAAATTGCTGCTGGAGCAATTTTGTAATAAATAACATGGTAATATCCACGCTCATTTTTATTGATAGGGTATGCTAATTTTCTCATTCCCATTGCTTGTGTTGTAGCGATTTCGCCACCATTTGAAGTGATTACTTCTTCGATAGCTTTAATGCTAGCTTGAATCTCTTCTGCTGTAAATGTCGGTTTTACGATTACTAGGTTTTCGTAATGTCTCATAGAGTATTATCTCCTTTTGGTATTTGCCATTGTGGCATTGTTTCCCCTTCGGATATTTATATATTACTAGAAATTAGTAATACAAAGAGAAAGGAACGCGGGATTATACATAAACAATGCTTAAAAAAAGTCAAATTAAAGCGACATTGCAATTTGTGATGAAATGGTGTTTTTTTTATTTTTTCGATATAGTTTCATACAATATGGCTCTTTGGAAGTAGTGAATGGCAAAAAGAAGAAAAAAAGATATCGATAATAATTTAAAAATTTTAACCTATGTCGCATGGTTTTTAGCTGCTGTGGCTACCACAATGAGTATCTTAGTCGCTGGCTATTATTTAGGCTATCAAAGTGCAAAAGATGATGTAGCCAAACAAACAAAATTAGAAAAGCAAAAAAAACAAAATATATCCCAAATGATAGAAGAACCTATAAAAAAAAGTGAAACTAACTCGAGTGATAGTGTAAATAATAGACTTAAAGAAGTATTAAAAAAAGATGTAAATACTACGCTTCCAATCTCTCCATTGCAAGAAAAGCAAGAAGTTCCTGTTATAAATAAAACAAAAGAAGAAGTTCTTAAAACAAAAACAAAAGAAGAAGTTTTAACTGAAAAAGTAAAAGAATACAGTGGCGCTGCGCATGAATATAAAGATGAAGCAATAGACAAACCACCTCAAGCCTTGCAAAGAGAAAACAAATTAGTTGCTTCAAAAAGACCAAAATTAGCAATAATAATAGACGATATTTCTACACAATCGCATATAAATGCTGTCAATAGTTTGGGACTTTCACTTACTATGTCATTTTTACCACCAAGCAAAGGGCGACCAAATTCTGCAAAGTTAGCAGCACATGAGAACCAATACATGGTGCATTTACCTATGGAAGCGCATGATTTTTCAGCGGAAGAGGAATTTACTTTGCGTATTAACGATTCACAACAAGATATATCCAACAGAATTAAAGAGTTAAAAGTGCTTTTTCCAAAGGTAAAATATATCAATAATCACACAGGAAGTAAATTTACATCCAATGAAGTGGCAATGAATAAACTCATTATTGCTTTAAAAGAGAATGGTATTTATTTTGTTGATAGCAGAACAACGGGGCAAACAGCAGCTCCTAAAGTTCTGAAAAATTTCGGACTGAACTACATAGGAAGAGATGTGTTTTTAGACCATAAGATGGAAAAAGCATATGTTATAGGTCAAATAAAAGAAGCAGTAAGAATCGCTAAAAAGTATGGTACGGCAATCGCTATAGGACATCCACATGCCAACACTATCATGGCTTTACATGAATCAAAAAATCTTTTTAAAGATATAGATTTAGTAACTATTGATAAACTAAATTAGACAATATGAACAGTATAAAGGATGAAATCGTTGCACTTCGTTCAATGAAAAATTATCCAAAACAGCTTTTTTACGATGGAAATCTTGAACTTTTAAAGCAGAAAAAAATAGCAATTATTGGTTCAAGAAAACCAACGCAATACTCAAGAAACTTAGCACATCAACTCTCTCATGCTCTTTCTTGTGCAGGTGTTTGTATTGTCAGTGGCGGTGCTATGGGCATTGATGCTATTGCACATTTGGGTGCAGGAAGTTCAAATACTATAGCGGTATTGCCATGTGGAATTGACATAAAATATCCGAGTGTTAATAAAAATTTATTGAGTGATATTCAAAAAAATGGTCTTTTACTGAGTCAGTTTGATGAGGGATTTCGCTCTGCACCTTGGAGTTTTGTGGTGCGTAATGAGCTTGTTGTCGCACTTGGAGATGTTTTAATCGTAGCTGAAGCGGATGAGGGAAGTGGAAGTATGCGAAGTATAGAGTTTGCACTAGCTCAGGGCAAAAAAATTTATGTATTTCCTCAAAGAATGGGGGAAAGCAATGCTACAAATATTTTGCTGGGAGAGGGCAAGGCAAAAGCAATATATGATATAGATGCGTTTGTAGCAAGTTTTACTCAAGATATGGAACTTTCTAACAATCCACATGCCAACAAAGTTCCACATGCCAAGAGTAGTGATTTTTTAGAATTTTGTAAAACAAATCCGACTTATGAAGAGGCTTTAAAAAAATATCCAGAGAAAGTATTTGAAGCGGAACTTGGTGGTTTGATAGAAATCAGAAATGCACGAGTGTATCTAATCTGAGATTTTATTACAAAACATAGATTGCTTCGTCGTTCCTCCTCGCAATGACAAAGTGCCGTCATTGCGAACGGAGTGAAGCAATCTATGTTTTGCAAAAAGTCTAATCTATTCGCTATAAAATCAGCATCGCATCGCCATACGAGTAAAATCTGTACTCATTTTTTATAGCCTCTGCGTAGAGTTCTTGAGCTTTGTCCACGCCTACAAAAGAAGCCACAAGCATGAGAAGCGTTGATTTTGGCAGGTGAAAATTTGTAAGGAGATGATTGACTCTTTGGGGTTTGTTATTTGGGTGTAAAAATAAATTTGCTTCGCCTCTTTGTTTTTTCTCATGTCGCACATAAAACTCAATCGTTCTTGTGGAAGTTGTTCCAACGCTCAAAATCGCTTGTTCTGAATCGAGCAATTTTTTCGCTTCATCCGATATATCGTAATATTCTGAGTGCATTGGATGATCTGTGATGATGTCCGCTTCCACCGGCTTAAAAGTTCCACTTCCCACATGCAAAGTGATGTAGGCATGTGGAAAGTTCTCACAAATGCGAGAATGTTGCTCTGGTGTGAAATGCAAAGAGGCTGTGGGTGCTGCAACTGCACCTTCGTTGAGGGCAAAAACACTTTGGTATTCGCTCTCATCTTCTTTGTTATCTTCCCTTTGGATGTAGGGCGGAAGCGGGATATGCCCGATTTTGTCTATGATTGGCAAAATGTCCTCAAAGCGAAGCAACACTTCATCTTGGAAAAAATGTACAACTCTGCTTCCATCTTCGTGCAACTCTTTAACAACAGCTATAAGATTGGCATCAAAAGCTATTTGTGTTTCAACTTTTACTTTTCCACGGATATAAACACTTATATCATGCGCATTTAAGGCTCTGTTTATGAGGAGTTCACATTTGCCACCACTTGGTTTATGTCCAAAAAGTCTGGCTTTTATAACTTTGGTGTCGTTAAAAATCAAGGCTGTGGCATGTGGAATAAATTTTTCAAAATCATAAAAAGCGGCATGTGTAACTTTATCTTTTGCTCTGTCATAGACTAAAAGTTTTGCGTGGTCTCTTGGCGCGGCTGGATGGGTAGCTATGAGATTTTGCGGAAGGACAAAATCATAGCTAGAGGTTTGGTACTCTTTGTTATTCACTCTTAATCGCAACCGCACTATTTTCATTTTCTTCTTCGTCAGATGTATCATCTTCTAATGGAGGAGCGGGGTTTACCATTTTTACTATCAAAATAGAGATACCATAAAGTATAACTAGTGGTCCAGCCATTAAAAACTGTGTAAGAACATCTGGCGGAGTTAAAAATGCAGCTACTATAAAGATAATAACAACCGCATAGCGGAAAAATTCACGCATCTGTCTGTCATCCACCATGCCAAGCAGTGCCAAAAAGTATGCAAAAATAGGAAGTTCAAAGGCTATCCCAAACCCGAACATTATCTTTGTAAAAAAGCCTACATACTCTTCGATGTTGATAAGAGGCGTAAAACTAAAACTACCAAAAGTGATGAGAAAGTTAAATCCAAAAGGCGTAACAACATAGTAAGAAAATAAAACTCCAATGACAAACATGCTTGTTCCGCCAACGATGAAAGGAATAATCATCTTTTTTTCATTCGCATAAAGCCCTGGAGCGACAAACATCCAAAGTTGTGCAAGAATGATAGGAAGAGAGCCTACGAGTGCTGCAAAAAAGGAAACTTTAAGAGCAACAAAAAATGCACCACCGACTTGATTGGTTGTAAGCATCCCATCTGCAGCGTGAACTGATGTTTTACCAACTTCAATAAGGGCTACATTGAGCGGTTCAACCATCCAATTTAACAAAGGCTCATGATAGTAAAACATGACAAAAAACATAACAAACAGCGTTCCAACTGAAATACCTAGGCGTTTTCTAAGTTCTATTAAATGTGGTCTTAATTCCTCAAACATCTGTATTTTCTTGTTTTGGTTTTTTCTCGAATGTTATTTTTTCTGCTACTGGATCTGGTTTTGATGCTTGTGGTTTTTCGATATCACTGATAACATCATCGTGTAAATTTGTAAGATGATTTCCTATAGCGGAGATATCTGTGGTTCGCTTGAGGTCATCACTTGCTTTTAAAAGCTCTTTTTTATAGGCAAGAGCCTCTTCTTTTATCCCTGTAGCATGTATCTCTTGCTCAAGAGAGTCTTGAATCGTTCCTATTGTTTTTTTGATTTGCTTAAAAAATTTAGCAATGTCAATCATAACACTTGGCAATTTATCTGGCCCTAAAAAAAGTATAGCAATGACAATAATAACGAGCATTTCGCCTAAACTGAAATCAAACATATAAAACCTTTAAAATATTAAGTGCGAGATTTTAGCCAAAGAATAGTTAAAAAATCTTCAAGAGGATAAAAAAAGCGTAATTTCATCGGCTAAAAGATAGTCATTGTTATAAAATGTATCACTCTGAAATTGCAACTTGTTTTCATCTACCAATATCTGCGCTCTTTTGCTTTCATGGGTATTTAAAAGTTCTTTTTTAACACCAATACAAGAGCGAAATCCTAAAAATATTTTCTCGATTTTTACATCTTCATCCGTGAGCATTTCACTTCGTATTTGCAGAGGATTTTTGATATAGACTTCAATGTCGGCATGTGGATAATATCGTTCATGGTTCAATTTACCAACAGCTCCGCTTCCAACGCCCATGTAATCTTTGTAAAGCCAGTAACCAAGATTATGTTGACTCTGATATGTGCCAAAATTACTAATTTCGTATTGTGCAAAGTTATGTTTTTTTATTCTCTCAAAAAGCCATGAAGTGAGTTTAAGTCTCTCTTTGGACATCTGCGGTTTTGACTCAAAAACTGTTCCCTCTTCGATGGTGAGGGCATAGGCACTTATGTGATTTATAGGCAAAGAAAAAGCGGTTGTTAAATCATGTGACAAAAGTTCTTTTGTATCGCCTAAAGTCGCATAAATCAAATCAAGAGAGATATTTTTGAAGCCGACTTTTTGGGCATTTAAAATCGCTTCTTTGGCTTGTTCACTTGAATGTGCACGATTTAAAAGTTTAAGTTTTTGTGTGTTAAAGCTCTGCACTCCAAAGCTGATGCGGTTTACTCCAAGTTTCCACATGCCAGATAACCATTCAAGCGTTGCGCTATTTGGATTGGCTTCACTTGTTATTTCACTTCCACATGCCAAGTATGGTTTTAAAAGTGTAAAAATTGGTTTATAAAGTTTTGGTGCGACAGTAGAGGGAGTTCCGCCTCCGATAAAAAGCGTTTCGATGCTATGAGGCTTTGCATCAAATCTTTGAAGTTCATACTCTAATTGAGCAAGAAGAGCCTTCATGTACGCCTCTTTGAGATGAAATTTATCAACATAAGAGTTAAAGGCACAATAGGAACATTTGGAGTCGCAAAAAGGAATGTGAATGTATAAAAGCATGTGGAAGTATAGCGATTTTTCATATATTTATGCTATCCCAAGGGCATACCGATTTGCAATTTAGTTGCTTACTTCGTTTTGATACATGTTGATGTTTTAATATGTTTGAAAGTAATAGAGTATATAATTGAAGTATTTTATTGTGTTATTTTATGAATAGCAGTTGGAGTAAGAATTTGAATAAAAGTGCTGAGATTGAGCTACAAAATAAGCTTAAAGAAAAAAAGTTTCTTTTAGAGCAAAAAAATAAAATAATTGATGATTATGTTTTTATAACGACCTCTGATTTGGTTGGGAAAATTGTAGATATTTCTCAGGCATATCTTGATTTTACAGGATATAAAAGAGAAGAAGTCATTGGTAAAAATCATAGTATTTTTAGAAATGAAAAGATGGATTCAAATATTATAAAAAATCTTTGGGACACAATTTTAAAAGACCAAACATGGAGAGGTGAGTTAAAAAATCATAAAAGTAGTGGCGAAGAGTACTGGATAAGTACCGTCATTGCACCTCTTTATGATAGCAATTACATTAAAATAGGTTACACCTCCATTAAGCAAGATATAACTTACAGAAAAATTTTAGAAGAACTTGCAACAAAAGATTCATTAACTGCAATGCACAATAGAAGATTTTTTGAACACTACATGAAACGCGAACTTAAACGCTCTATTATAAAAAAAGAAACTTTTGCACTTTTGCTGATTGAAATAGATTGTTTCAAAGAATACAATGAACTCTATGGTGATTTCAAAGGCGATAAAGCTCTCATAGAAATAACATCCAAAATGAAAAAAAGTGTTGGCAGAGAAATAAATGATATGTTTAGAATTGGCGACAAAGAGTTTGCCATAGTTATTTTAAATAGAGAAGATGCTTTTATACAAAAAATCGCTGCATCTTTGATAGAGTTTATAGCTTCCTTACATATTCCACATGCCAAGAGTAATGTTTCAGACTACA
Source organism: Campylobacterales bacterium (assembly GCA_026390075.1). Taxonomy (GTDB): domain Bacteria; phylum Campylobacterota; class Campylobacteria; order Campylobacterales; family Sulfurimonadaceae; genus Sulfurimonas. The sequence continues at coordinate 47,416 of JAPLGP010000036.1, read as the reverse complement.
TTACAATCTCTATTGGTGCGATAAATTTATATAATTATCTGCACAACATCAACAGCCACGACCTTTATAATATCGCAGAAAATAACCTGAACGAAGCAAAAAAGTTAGGTAAAAATAGAGTTGTTTTTGATATCAATGAGTTTTATGTAAAAAATTTAACAAACATAGATGCGATTACGAAATTGCCAAATCGAGAGGCTCTTGTTCACGATATATCCTTGTTAAAAAAAGAGGGAATGCTGATTATCTTGCATATAAATCAAATCATGTCTCTCAAAGAAATTTATGGGTTTGATGTAGTGAAAAATCTTCTCTCTAAAAAAGCCAAACAACTAGAAGATGTCCTCATAGATGGGGAAGTCTCTCTTTATAGCCTTAATTTGCAAGAATTTGCGATACTTGTGACAAATCAATCTCTTTTTAATAAGTATCTTTCACTTCTTGAATATTCGATTTTACTCGACAACATAGAAGAAGATGTCTATAAAAACAGAGGGGCGAATCATATTGTGGCTGATTTTACAGCAGGTGTTGCGTATGGAATGCACACTTTGTTTAATCGTGCGGATATTGTTTTGCAAGAGGCAATACTCACTAAAAAAAGTTATATAGTCTATAAAGAAAATCAAAGTACAAGAGAGCTTCAAGAAGCAACCATTGAGAGAATGCGAGTCTATAAAAATGCACTTTATACGGGAAATATTATTCCCTATTTTCAACCAATTATAGATATGAAAGATGGCACAATTATGAAGTATGAAGCTCTCGCTAGACTCCAAACGGATGATGGTGAAATAGTGACTCCTTACTACTTTTTAGACTCTGCAAAAGAGGACAAATCGTTTGAATATTTTACAAGACAGATGATGCAAAAAGTATTTAATGTTTATGATGTTAAAAAAATTCCAATCTCTTTGAATCTTACTTATGAAAATATAAGTTCTTCAAGTATGATGAGTTACATCAAAAATAGACTCGATACTTATGGAGGAGAGGGAATCACTTTTGAAATCGTAGAATCTGAGGATATAGCCGATTATGCAGTGATTGAAGAGTTTATTCTCATGGTGAAAGGTTACGGTTCAAAGGTATCTATAGATGATTTTGGTTCTGGATATTCAAACTTTACAAATGTTATAAAACTCAATATTGATTATATTAAACTCGATGGTACATTGATAGAAAAATTAAACACTGATAAAAATGTTTTACACATGATAGAGGGATTATTGACCTTTGCTAAAGGTGCGAAGATTAAAACGATTGCAGAGTTTGTAAGCTCTAAAGAACTTGCAGATAGTGTGAGAAAACTTGGTATTGATTATTCGCAAGGGTATTACTACGGAGAGCCAAAAAGTGCGGAGAGTTATGATTTAATTTAGCATATGGAAATATTTGTACACTTTTTCCACATGCCAAAGAGATAGACTTTATTTAAAAAAATTCCATGCCATCGTCGTTATTTGCATATTGAGCATTTTCATCATACTCGATATACTGAATAATTGTAGAGACATTGCTAAAAAATGAGTCATTTAAAAAGTCGGCATTTGCAATGTTATTTTCAAAAATCTCTTTTCTCCAGATAATTAAATCATTTACAAAACCTTCCACGAGTATAGAGATATTTACTACTTTTTGAGCATTATCAAAAAGCACTTGTGCATTATCTATAAAACTATCGCCTAATTTTTCTATAGAGCTACCCAACTTTTCAAAGATAGGATAGGATATCAGTAATCTTCCATATCTTTTGGTTTTAGAACCGAGTTCAGAAAAGTCTTCAGAGCTTTTTTTTGTATTCATTGTTACATTTATGACTAAATTATCTATCTCAACTTCTAACTCTTTCATCTCATATATATCGTGTTCAAATACATAATCATTATAGTCGATGAGTTTAGAAGCAGTTTCCTCTTTTTGTATTTCTATTTCAACTGGCTCTTCTTTTTTTTCATAAGAAGCTAGTTTTAAACTCATATATTGCGTTATAACACCCTCGAAATTTTTGTCTAGTATAAGTGAGAGCTCATGATAAAATTCGCTATTAAAAGAGTATTTATGACAAATGTATGTGGTAATAGCATTTTTAAAATTGACACATATGACAAAAACAGTCTCAAGTGGTAAATTTTTGTGTTTGAAAAATTCAAGCATAGTTACTATGACGGGGCAATTTCCAACTTTATTTTTACCTTGGACTGCACCAATAAAATAATCGAAAACTTTTTCACCAAAATGAGTTTTAAAATAGTCGTTATCTATCACATGTTTTCGCAGTTTAAGTTTAACTGTGTCGTTGTTGACCCATTTATTCATAATGATATTTTTGTTAAGTGCAAGATCATTCACTATCATATCGAGATGATTACACTCTTGAACATGTTTATTTTTATCTATAAGTTTTACATTTATAGCTTCAATATTTTGGTAATAACTATCTATAAAATGACGCTCGCTGATAAATTTTGATGTTTTATAAAGAATATTTTTAAGCTGTTCTAGCTCAATTGGTTTGAGTAAAAAGCCACTGACCCCTATTGCAATTGCATCCAAGAGATATTCTGCTTCATTAAAACCTGTAGTAAAGATAATTGATTGTTGGTCATTCTCGTGTATGATAATTTTACACATATCTATACCATTCATTTTAGGTATGTCTATATCAGAAATGACTATATCGTAGTAAAATTGAGTCTCTTTTTTGAATGCACGATATTTTTCTAATCCATCTTTCCCATCATAGGCTAAATCAATCTTTTTAAAATAATTTTCTAATAATTTAGCGGTTCTTACGCGTAGTACTTTGTCATCTTCCACATACAAAACTGTTAAATTTTGTGAATATTCTAAGATTACTTTATTATCAATGTTCATTGTGCTTTTCCTATCTATTATAAAAAGTTAATATTATTGTAGTAAAAAATTAATTAATTTAATTAGAGTTCTTGCAAAACTCAGATTGCTTCGTCATTCTTCCTCGCAATGACGGTCATTCTTCCTCGATGACCGTCATTGCGAACGAAGTGAAGCAATCTAAAAATAGAATTTTGCAAGAAGTCTAATTCATTTTTTACATACTTATGGCATGTGGAAGTTTTAGTGTGCTTGAAAGTAAGATACTATTTATGAGGATACTATTCCCGACACTTTAAGTCGGGATTTTAGATTTCTATTTTGTTAAAGTGTTGAGGGAGTTAATGATATCGTCCATTTTATCACTGATGCGACTTACTTCATCGGAGATATCATTGACTTCATCTGCATTTCTATTGAGCGTATCCGATGTTTCTGAGATAGATTGTATTAAAACATTTGTCGTAGCCGATGTCTCAGCTAAACTTTTTTGTGTTCTCTCCGCAAGTTTACGAACTTCATCGGCTACAACCGCAAATCCTCGTCCATGTTCTCCAGCACGAGCCGCTTCAATAGCTGCATTTAAAGCCAAAAGATTTGTTTGGTCTGCAATATCGCCGATTGTTGAGAGAATAGCTTTTGTTTCATTTGCATTTGAAACCAGCGTTTGAAGATTTCCAACCATTTCATTTTCTTTTTGAGAAACATCATGAATTCTATGTACAGTTGCATGAATCATATTTTTAAGTTCGATGATTGTTGTATCTGTAATGTTGTTGATAGTTTTATTGAGTTGATGGGAAGATTCTCTGATACTCTCTTGAGTATCTTTATTGTGTTGCTCCATGCCTTGAAGAGACGCACCGAGTAAATTGATATTGTTAAGAAGGTCAGCCATTTTTGCTTCGACTTCAACTTTACTTCTTGCGTGAAATGAGCCATTTGCAAAATTTTGGAGCGTTGCAATTGCATTGTCAAGATTTTTTTCTGATGAAGTGAGCATGTTGTTCATACTATTTTTAAGAACATGCACATAAGGAGTTTTAGAGTCCGCTCCAACTCTGCATGAGTAGTGACCATTTGAGACTTTATCAGCTAAGAGAACCATTTCTCCTGCAACTTTTGTATCGTCTAAAACAGATTTTTCATAAAGGTTTATGATAGAATTTAAACTTTTCTCAATTTCATCGCTTGTATTTTCATTTGTAGCAATTTTATTTCTTTTATACTCAAGTAACTCTTGAAGTGCAACTAAACTTTTGTGAATGTTTGAGTTATTGGATGCGTTTTGCATTCCTAAAGCGATTGCTACAATAAATACAACAAATGCCAAAACAGCATGAATTATATTGGACTCACTTAGAAATAAAGAGAGGATTAAAACCATAAAAGCTAAGGAAAGCGTAATGTTTTTTTGTAAAGTATTCATATATAAATTTCCTATTTGAGTGTTTTGTAGAGTTCTTGTGCTTCATTAATCTCTTGCGCTGAGGGTTTTCTTCTGCAAGACATGTATGTTTTTGCTTTTCTAACCTCATCATACATCGGATAAACTGTTGCAAAAACCCAGTAAAAGTCACCACTTTTCGTGGAATTTTTAACATAGCCTGTCCAAATCTTATCACGCTTTACAGTGTCCCATAAATCTTTAAATGCTACTTTTGGCATATCTTTATGTCTTACAATACTGTGTGGCTTACCAACTAACTCATCTAATGTATATCCTACAATCTTGCAAAAGTCATCATTCGCAAATAAAATAATGCCCTTTTCGTCCGTTTGTGATACTAGAAAATCGTCACTCTTGAGTATGTGTTCATTCATGTGAATAACCCCCGTCCGTTTAAAAATGTTGTATAATTATATCTTAAAAAATAATATTTAATTATAAATGTTTGCATAAAATTTATACAGCTATGTGGAAATATGAAATTATCTTATTTTAATAGCAAATTTTGTACAATTTCGGTTACTTAAATTTAGGTGTTTTTATGAGCAAAAAAGATTTATATCGTCCGAATGTGGCGATGATTATTGTTTCAAGCAATTATCCAGATGTAAAAGAGATTTTTATTGCACAAAGAAATGATTTACTTGATATCTGGCAATTTCCACAAGGCGGAATTGATAGTGGAGAAGAGGTGGAAGAAGCACTTTTCCGTGAACTTGAAGAAGAGATAGGCACGAAAAAAGCGAAAATAATAGCCGAGTATCCTGAATGGATTTCTTATGACTTTCCTGAGCGAATTGCTAAAAGTATGCAACCGTATAAGGGGCAAATTCAACGCTATTTTTTACTTAGATTGAAAAAAAGTGCAATTATTGACTTAGCAACGAAACATCCTGAATTTATATCGTACAAGTTTGTTGATGTGGATGAAGTCCTGAATTTGACAGCACACTTTAAAAAGAGTGTTTATGCAACTGTGATAGAATATTTTAAAAAAGAGGGTTACCTTTAACATGTTAATAGTACAAAAATTTGGCGGAACAAGCGTCGGTGATTTGGAGCGAATCCAAAATGTGGCAAATCGTGTAGTTGAGACTAAAAAAGCTGGAAATAATGTTGTGGTTGTTGTTTCTGCAATGAGTGGAGAAACAAATAAGCTCGTAGCTTATGCAGAACATTTTTCAAAAAACCCTTCAAGAGGGGAAATGGATATGTTGCTTAGTTCAGGTGAGAGAGTCACAGCTTCACTTTTGGCAATTGCACTTTGTGAAATGGGGTACGAAGCTGTTTCCATGAGTGGGAGAAAAGCGGGTATTGTGACTGATAATATTCACACAAAAGCGCGTATTGAAGAGATAGACCCACATGCCATGAATGATGCTATAAAAGAGGGGAAAATCGTTGTTGTCGCAGGTTTTCAAGGCGTATCACAAGATGGAAATGTAACGACACTTGGTCGTGGTGGAAGTGACCTTTCAGCGGTTGCTATTGCTGGGGCTTTAAGAGCGGATTTATGTGAAATTTATACAGATGTAAGCGGAATTTTCACAACAGACCCTCGCATAGAACCAAAAGCAAAAAAGCTTGACAAAATATCTTATGATGAGATGTTAGAACTTGCAAGTTTGGGTGCGAAAGTACTTCAAAACCGTTCAGTTGAACTCGCAAAAAAATTAAATGTAAATTTAGTCACAAGAACAAGTTTCTCAAATGAAGAGGGAACATTAATAACCAAGGAAGAAAACATTATGGAAAAACCATTAGTAAGCGGAATAGCATTAGACAAAAACCAAGCACGAATCTCTTTGATGGGTGTAAAAGATAGACCAGGAATAGCATCAGATATTTTTAATAAACTTGCAGCTGCAGGGGTAAATATCGATATGATTATCCAAAATATTGGACAAGATGGCACTGCAAATATAGATTTTACAGTTGCAGTGGGTGATTTGTTTGATGCGAAAGCTGTGGTGGATTCATTTGTTGAGAGTGGCGATATTCGTGAAGAGTCATATGATGAGCAAATTTGTAAAGTTTCTATCGTAGGTGTTGGCATGAAATCACACACGGGTGTTGCTGCAAAAGCTTTTGCGACAATGGCGGCAGAAAATATAAATATAAATATGATTTCAACCTCAGAGATAAAAGTCTCTATGGTAATCGCAGAAAAATATGCAGAGTTGGCTGTGAGAAGTTTGCATAGTGCGTATGAGTTAGACAAATAAACGCACATATGCAGGATTTTGCACAGTGGAGTTTAGATGCTATCAGGGAAGAGGGTGGTAGTTTAAGCTGGTTGGAAGAGCATAGATTTGACTGGACAACTACTACATCCTTGGCATTAGAACAGATACTAGAGGGCAAAACAGTTATTTTAATCACGGATGAAAAAAGAAAGTGGTTTGAGACCTATATTCTTACTTCTATCAATAAAGCAAATATGGATAGACCACTTTTACCGATTGTAAGCATAGACGCCCTTCATAGTCACTATGGCAGTATAAATGGTGGAGAGATGATAGATATGTTAGAAGATATGATTTCATTATCTTTTAAGGGTGACTATTTCTTTTGGTACATCGGCAATGGTGATGATAAAAGAGCAGATATCGCCAAGAGAAAAGACAATAGTTATCTTTGGCTTTTTGATGAAGATTTTCATAATGCTTTTACACTTAAATCTTATGACACACATTTAGATATAAAACTTTTGCAACTCTTTCGTCTTTTGAACTCATCTCTCAATGCAACTATGTTTGGAGAGGTTGATGTTACCTCGTGAAAGTCATCAAAGTCATATTCTTATCTCTACTGAGATAGAAGCTGAATTTCAAAGATTAGAATTAGAACTTAAATCTCATCGAGTTGTAAATTTTATAAGAGAGAAATTTCTTGTAGAAGATGCGAAAGCTGTGATAGCTGAAGCATACATAAGTGAATCTCAAATGAAATATATTGTTTTGGGTGCGGGAGAATTTAACACCGTATCTCAAAACGCTTTACTCAAAGTGTTAGAAGAGCCTCCTCGCAATACTGCATTTATTATCATCTCTCCTACAAAGTCAAATTTGCTTGCAACAATTCGTTCACGACTGCCAATACTTCATGGCGAGAGTTTTCATGAAATACGCAATATAGATTTTTCTTTAGCAAGAGTGGATTATGGACAAATATTTTCATTTTTAAAAGAGAATGCGAGAGTGAAAAAGAGTGATGCAAAGCTTTTGGTTGAAGCACTTTATCATAGAGCAACGGTTGTAGATATGCTCATTCTCTCTTCTTCACAACTGGAAAATTTTGATATGGCATATAGACTTTTGGAGTTAAACTCAAGACCGCAAAGTGTTTTAGCAATGCTCCTTATGGGTTTTGTGGGTGAAAAATAGCGATGCAAGTTGAAAAATTATCGAACCATATTGACGCAAAAAAGTACTTAAAGAGATTAGGTGTGGATGGTGGCGGAGTAAATATACTTAGCTCTAAAATGAAACACCATATTATTTACATTAGAGATTTACATGTAGGTGCGGCAAATATTTTAAAGCAAGATGCACTCTCTATAGGTGCAGATTTGGCTGTGCCACGGGGAACTGTTATCGCTAAAACGCAGCATGTGGATTGTATCTTGATTGCTACAGAGAAACAACTTCAAACACTGAGTAAAAAAGAGTTAGCGCAACCTTTTGGACTTAAAGAGTTGGCAAAAAAATTTGCAGAGTTTACAAATATCCACATGACACGGCATGTGGAAGTGATGGGAATTATCAATGCGAATGATGATAGTTTTTATGCAAACAGCAGATTTAAAGATGCACATGCCGTCGACGCAATTGTAAAAATGATAGAAGAGGGTGCGGATATCATAGATATCGGTGGAGTTTCCTCTGCTCCAAATGCTCTCAAAGTAAGTGTAGATGAAGAACTCAAAAGAGTAAAACCTCTCATTGATGCAATAAAAAAAGAGAAACTTTATGAGAAAGTAAAGTTTAGCATCGATAGCTATGAACCCAAAGTACTCTCTTATACCTTAGAAAATGGTTTTAAAATAGTGAATGATATAACGGGTTTACAAAATGATGAAGTTTGTAAACTTTGTGCAAGTTTCAATGCAACTGCTGTGATTATGCACATGCAAGGAACACCACAAACGATGCAGGAAAATCCTAAGTATGAACATATTTTAAGTGATGTTCACTCCTTTTTAGAAGAGAGGATTTTGAAGGCTGAATCTTTTGGAGTTCATGATATAATCATTGATGTAGGCATAGGTTTTGGCAAAACAGTTGAGGATAATTTAAAGTTAATTAAGCATTTAGAGTCTTTTTTAACATTAGATAAGCCGATATTAGTCGGAGCTTCACGAAAATCTATGATTGATGCAATATCCCCATCATTAGCAAACGAAAGGTTAGGCGGTACAATCGCTCTGCACTTAGAAGCTATTCAAAATGGCGCTTCCATTGTGCGTGTCCATGATGTGAAAGAACATGTCCAAGCAATAAAAATAAAAGAGGCGTTTGATGTTATTTAAGAGAGGTGTGTTTCTATGAAATTTCCAATTATTCGTGATATAGCGAGTAGAAAAGTTATATCTGTCGGCATTAATGAAAGTGCTCAAAGTGCCATTGAGTTGATGTTAGAAAATGAACATAGAAATGTGGTTGTTATAGATAAAAATGAGTACTTCATTATAAGTGTAATCGATGTTTTACATTTGCGAAAGCAGGAAATCCCTTTAGATACGCCTTTAAATAAATTAGAACTTTTAAGAATTCCAGTCATAAATAAAAATAAAAATGTTCTCGATACTTTAGAATTTTTAAACGAGAGTATCGAATATATATGTGTCATAAATGATGATGGCTCACTTTATGGACTATTAGGACACACGGATATAACAAGCAATATAGACCCAGAAACATTGATGGATAACTACCGTCTTCAAGACTTTTTAAAACTTGGTTGTAGAATGAAGTGGGTTAGCAAAGATGAAAAGATAAGTGATTTAATTTGTGATATGGTAAGTGCGGCATATGACAATGTGATAGTTGTTGAAGATTTAAAACCGATTGGAATTTTAACAACAAAAGATATGATGCGACTCATCAAAGAAGAAGTAGATTTGAATGTAGCCGTTGGAATCCACATGTCAAAACCAGTTGATAGCATACATAAAAGTTCCTCTATTAAAGATGCACTGGACTTTTTAAGAAGCAAGCATTACAAAAGAGTAGTTATAGTGGATGATAACAAAAAATTAGCTGGTATCATCTCTCAAAAAGAACTTATTTCATTAACCTATTCAAAATGGGCTGTGCTTATGAAAGAGTATCAAGAGGAACTCAGTGAAATAAATATAATGCTAGAAGGTAAAAATAAAGAGTATGAAACCATTGCTTCTACGGATTCATTAACAGGACTTTATAATCGTTACAAACTCTCAGAACTTTATATATCTTCCTCTTTTACTATGAAACAAAGACATAATGAGATGTCTTTGATTATATTAGATATAGATTATTTTAAAAAAGTAAATGATACTTATGGACATAATGCTGGAGACAAAGTATTGGTGCAAGTTGCACATGCCCTTCTTAAAATATTGAGAAACATAGATGTTGTTTGTAGATGGGGTGGAGAAGAATTTGTAGCTCTTTTGCCAACAGCTTCAATGGAAAATGCGATTACTTTGGCAGAGAAAATAAGAGTCTATATAGAAGAGTTAGAAATCGATGTCGTTGGGCATATAAGTGCTAGTTTTGGTGTAGCAAAAGTAGTAGAAAATGAAGAGCTGCAAAGTGTCATTGCAAGGGCGGATAAAGCTTTGTATTTGGCGAAAGAGTCTGGAAGAAATTGTGTTAAGACGGAGAACGATATTTAATATTCCACATGCCAAGAAGGCATAAGGAGATAGAAAAATTTAGTTTTTGATATAAGCTTTAATAATTTCCTGTCGCTCGAGAGGTCTGTCACCCGCAGAACGCCCAAGTGTTGCAACATCATTTAATTTTTTGATTGTATCCATTGAAGCATCTGTTACATGTCCAAATATTGTGTGTCTTCCATTGAGATGAGGAGTTTTAGCAGTTGTAATAAAAAACTGACTTCCATTTGTGTGTTCTCCTGCATTTGCCATTGCAAGAATTCCTGCACTATCAAAAGTTTTACCCTTGTACTCATCTTTAAAAGATTTTTTCCAGATACTCTCTCCACCTCGTCCACTCTCAGTTGGGTCTCCGCCTTGAATCATAAAATTTTTAATAATTCTATGAAATGCGATTCCATTATAGTAGCCCTTTTTTACATGTGTCGTAAAATTTTCTACTGCCAGTGGAGCAACATCAGGGTATAACTCTAACTCGATTGAGCCTTGCGTAGTTTCTAAAATTACATGAGGAGTCTCAGCCCATACATTGATTGATAACAGCAATAATAGTGTTAAAAAAACCTTTTTCATATATCTTCCTTATTTTTCTTCAAAATTTAAACATACTGAATTTATACAGTATCTCAGACCCGTTGGATTTGGCCCATCCTCAAACACATGCCCTAGATGCGCATCACAGCTTGAACATCTGATTTCGGTGCGAATCATACCATGTGTTTTATCTTTTATCTCAGTAACTGCACTCTCAACACTTTCATAGTAGCTAGGCCAACCTGTTCCTGAGTCAAACTTTGTGTCAGACTCAAAGAGAGGTGCATCACAGCAGACACATCTATACAAACCATTTTTTTTGGAATTATAGTAAGTTCCAGAAAATGGCGCTTCTGTTCCATGCTCCCTGCAAACAAAAAAAGCTTCAGGAATTAGGAGTTGCTCACTCTTTGTTATCTTCAAAATCACTCCTTAAACTAGCAAGTTTTTCGCATTCATCTTCATACAAAACATAAACACTCTCACTACAAAGATTGTAAGCATATTCAAGCTCCACGGACGAGGCAAAACAAACATCCATAAGTATCACAAATTTCGCATTAAGAGAGTTTATATCAGAGTAACCACAAAGTAAAAGATTATCTATATCTTGGTCAATTAACTTTTTAGAACTATCTAGTAAAACTGCTTTGTATTTGATAAAATATTCTAAGTCATCATTTAACTTTTCTTTACTTAAAGTACTGCTTACAACTAAAATATCTCTTGGCATGTGGAACTCCAATAAAGATGCAATTATTTGTAATGCTTTGGCATGTGGATTTGCTTGTTCAAAAAATACTTTTTTATGCTCTTTTGCAAAATTTCTAGTAAATGTATAAGTTTCATTGAGGGGTTTAGCACTTCTAATGAGGAGTAAATTTGCATTGTGTTGGAGATGTTTGAGATAGTTTTTAAACTCATTTGTAAGCAAATCAGAATCATCACAGATTATGACATCTGAAGCATAAAAATCTTTATGCATTAAAATGTTATTTATTTTTATTTCATCTTGAAGAGCATCTTTGTTACAACTTTTTAAATGTCTTGAAGTGAGTTCTGCTGGTGTAATAATCTCAATGCTGGTAATATCAAATTCTATAAACGCATGTTCAATGATACTAAGTAGTTTTTTTCTTAGTAAATCACATGAAAGAACAGTTTGTTTTATGATGATAATTTTCAGCTCTGGATTTTTAATCTTTTGAAAAATCATTTTCAGTAAAAAAGCACTTGTTTTTCCACTGCCAGTAGGTGCACTTATAACTTCAAAAGAAGCAAAAGGCAAATCGATAAAATTTTGTTGTTCAGTTGTAACTATGTGGGTTATGTCATTATTATCTTGTATTGCATATTGAACTAAAATATTTCCAATGATATCGGCTACTTGAGGCATAGGATGAAAAGATTTAGGAATATTTTTCATTTTTTGCAAAACTGCATCTTTGGATAAGTCATTAAACATTATTCGCTCTTGTGGTAGTAATTGTTTAAAAGAAGCATCTAAATGTTCATGCTCATAACTGTTGAGATTTTGCATAAGAAGAAAGTTATAGATTGGAACACAATCATTATGCGTCATTTCATTATATTTTTGCTCAATAAAATTATGCGATTTTTGAAATGCTAAAGTTTTTTGAGACTGATTTTGTTGCGAAGCTTTTTCTATTGTAGCTTTTTTTAACTCATCATAGGACCAATCTTTGTACTCAAAAAGATAAATACCTCGCGTGGTATCTAAAATCATGAGAGGAATTAAAATACTACGAGAATGATGATAAATAGTAATGTTTTCATAGGTTAAAAGATTGTTTTCTTGTGTAACAGTTTTGAGTTCTTTTAAAATTATTGACTCTGGAAGTTTAAGAGATTTAAGAGGTTTTTTAAATAAATTGGGAATAAGGGATAATTTCATATAATGAACAAAATATTGCCGCAAAAATTGCGGACAATATTAATAATTATTTACCAGCAGTAACGCGGTCTTTAAGACCTTTACCAGCTTTAAACTTAGGAACCATTTTATCTTCAGTTGAGTAAGTTTTATCTGTACCTGGAACTTTACCGCTTTTACCTTTTTGTAATGCTGCAGTAAAACTACCAAAACCTACTAAAGAAACTTCTTCTTTTTTAACTAATGCTGAAGTTACAGCCTCTGTAAACGCTTTGATTGCTGCTTCTGCTTCTACTTTAGTTTTGTAGTTACCACTTGCTTGTACTAATTCAACGAATTGAGCTTTATTCATGAGAAAGACCCTTGGATTAAAAATATTTCCGAGATTATTTAAGTAACTTAAGCAAACGCCATAGTATTAAATAATTCAGCTAACTGTACTTTATAATTTATTTGCTTAAACATTTCTTCTTTTTTGTTAAAAACGCCATAAAATGTGAAATATTCGCTGCTTTTAGTCCATGTTTCGCATGTTTGAAGAAGGAGCTTACAGAAAAAGCACTTCCCCTTGACATAATAAAATAGGGTATATTCTTTAAATTTTGATATTTTTCATTATGTGAATGAATTGATAAAAACACTTCATCTAAGCCATCTCTCTCTTTTTTAGTTAATGCACCCATTTTCATTAATCCTCAAGTTTATTGATTTTTCTTACCGCTCTAATAATCTCTGCATCATCCAACTCACCCAGCATTTTCATGACTGTAATAGCTGCTTGTGGTTTTGCTCGTCCAAGCTTCCAATCTTGATATGTACGCATAGATATCCCAAGAGAATTAGCCATATCTTTAAGGGATATTTTTTTGCCATTGTTCTGAGACTCTAACGAGTTATGAAGTATGTTAAATAGATCATCGATTTGCATTTGGAAATAATACGGAATAAATACTTAAATATACATATTAGTTTAGTTAATATAGTGAATTATTTGTATTAAATACAATAAATATATGTTAACAGTGCAATTATATGATATATAGATATATTTATATTATAAATAGCACGGAAAACCGTGTATTAATTATATTATTTTCATGTGTAAAGCAAAAATTTGTTTCTATGTTAAAAAAATAATTTTATTTTGATTGATTTTTAAAAGGTTTTTAAGAAGAGGAAGTGACTAATTGATATTTGTTCCTGCCACTAAAACGGACGCGTTCGTTTTAGTGCGTAACATCAGTAATTAACACTCTAGCAAATCACTGTAATCATATTTTGAAAAATCTAAATAGAGTTTGCCATTTTGTTGCAAAACTCTTACATCGTTATCATACACTGATAAAAATCTTTTTTTAATGATTTTTCTTTGGGATGATTTTAAACCTAATGTTTTTAAATAATCTCTAAGTTCTACTAATCTAGAATTTTCACTTGTTTCATCACTCTCTTCAATTGCAACTGTATTATTTGAAGTTTCATAGCTCTCAATTTCATGGATTGTTTCTTTTTTGTTTTCTAACATGAGTTTTGCATTCACAAGTTCTAAAATATTTTTTAATTGCTCATCTTTAGCATTATAAACTTGCTCAATTTTATTCATTTCATCACGAAGCATTCGTTCTTTGTCATCTACTAATTTATCTATTTTAGATTCTAATTGTGTTATTTTTTCTTTTAGTTGTTGATTTTCCCTTTGATAAAGTGCAAGTACTGTAGCAACTGTAATTTTTGGTCTTGCAACATCTTTTACAACTTCTTGAAGTGTGTTTTCGTTCATTTGCAACTCTTTTTTATGGGTATCTATAGAATTTTTTGTCACGATGATGTAAGTGACACCATCTTCTATAATGTAATTTATTCTTTTTTCTTTGAGTCTTGAATGTATCATCTCTTTAGACATCTTAAAATGTCTTGAATATTCGTCTAATGTTAATCTCATTTCTTTTTCCCTTTGTTTGAGTCGAGTCTCTCTATGGGACAATTTTAGCATAAAAAAAAGTTTTTTTAAATGTAGTGTGTACTATAATCACGAAATTAAATTTAAGGAGACCCTCATGAGCCAAGGTATTTTAGATATTGTGAAGCCAGGAGTTCTTTTTGGCGAAGATGTACAAAAAGTTTATACACATGCAAAAAAGATTGGTTTTGCAATTCCCGCTGTGAATGTTATCGGAACGGATTCTATAAATGCTATTTTAGAGGTTGCTGCAAAGGTTAAATCTCCTGTAATTATTCAGTTTAGTAATGGCGGAGCATCGTTTTATGCTGGAAAAGGATTAAGCAACGAAAACGAAAAATCGGCAATTGCTGGAGCAGTTTCAGGTGCAATTCATATTCACATGATGGCTGAAGCGTACGGTGTTCCTGTTATTTTACATACTGACCATGCTGCTAAAAAACTGCTTCCTTGGATAGATGCACTTCTTGACGCTGGTGAGGGTTATTTTTCAGTTCAAGGTAAAGCACTTTATTCATCTCACATGCTCGACCTCTCAGAAGAGCCTTTGGAAGAAAATATTGCAATTTGTAAAGCATATTTTGAGAGAATGAGTAAAATAGGTATGAGTTTAGAGATAGAACTTGGCGTAACAGGTGGAGAGGAAGATGGTGTTGATAACAGCAGTATTGATAATGCACTTCTTTATACGCAGCCAGAAGATGTAGCATTTGCGTATGAGCAACTTAGTGAAATCTCACCTAACTTTACAATCGCAGCTTCCTTTGGAAATGTACATGGCGTTTACAAACCGGGCAATGTACAATTAACTCCAAAAATTTTAGACAACTCCCAAAAGTATATTCAAGAAAAATTCAAAACTGGCGAAAAACCAGTAAACTTTGTTTTTCATGGTGGTTCAGGTTCAGCTCCAGAGGAAATAGCAGAAGCTATCGGTTACGGTGTTGTGAAAATGAACATCGATACAGATACTCAGTGGGCAACTTGGGTGGGTGTAAAAGATTTTTATGAAAAAAATCACGACTACCTTCAAGGTCAAATCGGAAATCCAGAGGGTGAAGATAAACCAAATAAAAAGTACTATGACCCTAGAAAGTGGTTAAGAGCTGGACAAGAAACTTTGATAGCGCGTGTTGAAGAAGCGTATGCTAATTTAAATGCACTGGGTAGAAACTAATAGCAGAGCTTTTAGACTGCCGCGACTTCTTTGAAGTCTCGCAGTGACGGTACTTTGTCATTGCGAGCGAAGCGTGGTAATCTAGTTTTTAGAGATACTCTTTATGAATTTCCTCTATGCTCTTGGCATGTGGATTTTGAAGGAAGTAAAGCTCTAAGAGTTGATTTAATCTATTTTGATTAAATCTCCAAAAGTGTTTTTTGTCAAAATCCTCATCTTCTTTTATCTTTTCAAACAAATCATTTTGCGTTAATTCTCTATCACTGCTTTGTATAGCTTTGAGCAAAAGTCGCATAAGTTCTTCTTGTGACTCTTTTGTCGTGTCATCATCTGCTAACTTTTTGTTTGGCAAAAAAGCATACACTTTCCACATGCCAACAATCATAAAGAGTATAAAAAAGAGCATCATCCATGTCGAAATAGTAAAATCCATATTTTATTTTCCTCATTTATTTAGAAACATATTATTATGTTTTAGTTAAAATTCGACTATGAATGATAAAGTATTTACAAAACCAATAAAAAAACAGTTTGAATTTGATGAAGAAGTTGCCGCAGTCTTTGATGATATGCTCCAAAGAAGTGTTCCTTTTTATAAAGAGTCTCAAAAAATAACAGAGTTTTTTGTACTCAAGCAGTTAGAAAATGGGGGCATCATGTATGACCTTGGATGCTCCACTGCGTCGCTTCTTTTAAATATACATAGAAAACTAAAGCATGAAGCAACCCTCATCGGGCTTGATAATTCAGAGGCAATGCTCAAGCAAGCTCGAAAAAAATGCGAAGCGTATGGGGCAAAGGTTGAAGTAAAATATGCTGATATTTTAGAGTATCCGTATGAAAAAGCGGATGTTTTTGTCAGTAACTATACTCTGCAATTTATCCGTCCACTCGTACGCGAGGAGCTAGTAAAAAAAATTGCATCTTCATTAAAAAAAGATGCAATTTTTATTTTTAGCGAAAAAGTCATAAGTCATCACTCAAAGCTTAACAAAGATTTAATAGAGTGTTATTATGATTTTAAAAAAGAGCAAGGCTATTCAGAGTATGAGATTGTGCAAAAAAGAGAAGCATTAGAAAATGTTCTTGTTCCTTACAGTGAAGAAGAAAATATTAAAATGGCAAAGAGCTGTGGATTTTCTCATTGTGAAGTTGTGTTTCGCTGGGCAAACTTTGCTACTTTTATAGCGATAAAGTAATTACCAAACACTTCCTGTATTTGTATTTGTATTTTGGCGATTTGTATCTGTATTAGATTTTTTTTCTTCACCTAATAAATAATTTACAGCTTTTGTGGCAGATGCTTTTGTAGAATCTACAAGGTTTCCTGCTTTATCACGGATTTCGCTATAAGTAACAATGTCATCTTTTCCACAATCTTTGTGGTAAAAGCCTTGAAAATCGTAATATTCTTCACAATCGCTATAATATTTTGCAGATATTCCATGCTGATTTACACATGCCGAGAAAAGAAGAGTTATGGAAATGAGGAGTGTTATTTTTATCATAAACAAATTATACCTCTTAAACTTTGAATGTTTCTTTTGTTTTGCAAAACTCTTTTATAAAACATGCATCACACTTCGGATTTTTCGCTGTGCAAATATAACGACCAAAAAGAACCATTCCTTGATGCAGTGCGTGGAGATTGTTTTTAAACTTTTTTACAAGAGTAGCTTCTGTTTTTGTAGCAGTAGTGTCATCGCTCAGTCCAAGTCTGTGTGAGACTCTAAAAACATGCGTATCTACTGCCATTAAGTTTGCTCCTGTATATTCTATCATAACTACATTTGCTGTTTTTTGTCCGACTCCAGCGAGGGTAATAAGCTCTTTTTCGTTCATAGGAACTTCGCCACCATACACTGCAACGATTCTTTTTGCCATTTCTATGATGTTTTTTGCTTTGTTGTTAAAAAAGGAACAGCTGTTTATAATTTTTTTAACATCATCTATATCTGCTAGTGCTAGGGCATGTGGGTTTTCATATTTTTCAAAAAGCTCTGGCGTGATTATGTTTACTCGTTTATCTGTACATTGTGCTGAGAGAGCAACTGCGACAACTAATTCATAGGCGTTTTTGTAGTGTAATTCAGTTACAGCGTCACTATATTTTTCTATAAAAAGTTGATGGATACTTGATATTTCTTGTTTTGTTGCTTTTTTCATTACGCTATTTTACCCTTTGTTTAATATCTATTGGCATAATTTTACTAAACTTTCAAAATTAAAACTAGATTACACACAACAAGGACGCTCCTCTTATGAAAACAAGAACAAAGATATTATCCGCAATTTTACTTACAGGTTCACTTTTAAGTGCACAAACTTTAGTAACTGTAAATGGCACGGCAATTAGTCAAAATGATGTTGACACTGAACTTATGAACGCAACTCAGGGAAGATTTAACCAAGTTCCTGCTGATAAACAAGCAGAATTCAGAAAACAAGTATTGGATCAGTTGGTTGCTAAAGAGTTGGTGTTTGGTGATGCAAAAGAGACGGGAATACTTAAATCAAAAGAGTTTGAAGAAGAGTATGAAAAAGTAAAAGAGAGAATCAAAAAAGAGTTAGCTATTCAAGTTTGGCAAAAAAAAGAGCTTGATAAAGTAGTAGTAAGCGATAAAGAGTTAAAAGAATATTATGATAAAAACAAAGAAGAGTTTAATGAAAAAGAGAGCGTACACGCGCGTCATATTTTAGTTAAAACAGATGAAGAAGCTAAAGCAGTTATAACAGAACTTAAATCTTTAAAAGGTGATGCACTTAAAGAGAAGTTTGTTGAGATAGCTAAAGCAAAATCAACTGGACCTGGGGGTGAGAAAGGTGGCGATTTAGGTTTCTTTGCTAAAGGTCAAATGGTCCCTGCATTTGATGAGAAAGTATTTAGTATGCCAGTTGGAACTATAACGCCAGAACCAGTACAAACACAATTTGGTTTTCATGTTATCTATCTTGAAGAGAAAAAACCAGAAACTACAAGAGGTTTTACAGAAGTTAAATCATTTATAGATCAAAGACTCAAAATGGAAAAATTCAAAACCGTTATGAAAACTAAAATAGATGTACTACAAAAAAAAGCTACAATCAAATAATAGTATTTATGAAAAAATCTCCAATATCTAAGATTAGCTTAGATGGGAGAGATTTTTATGTTAAAAGAGATGATTTAATCGACCCTTTTTTAGCAGGAAATAAGTACCGAAAACTTTATACTCTCCTCAATACTCCCAAAGAACAATATAACAAAATTATTTCTTATGGTGGCACGCAATCCAATGCAATGCTTGCTATTGCTGCTATGTGTAAATCTAAAGAGTGGGAATTTTTATACCACACAAAAGAAATGAGCAATTCTCAAAAAGAGCAAAATGATGGAAATTTTTTTCATGCACTCTCTTTAGGAATGCGGCATGTGGAAATTGAAGAAGCGTACTATAAAGAGTATATTGCATCTCTTCGAGTTCATTTAGATGAAAAAACTTATGTTATCGACCAAGGTGGAGCAGATGCAAGTGCAAAAGAGGGATTGGAAGTTTTAGCACAAGAAATACGAGAAGCAAATTTGGATGTGAAATCTTTAGCGACTCCCTCGGGCACAGGCACAACAGCACTTTTTTTAGCTTTAGCACTTCCAGAGTATAAAGTTTATACAACGCCATGCGTGGGCGATAGTGTTTATTTAAAAGAGCAGATGAATGCACTTCATGAAATACCAAAAAATTTAATCATTTTAGAACCTTCTAAAAAATATCATTTTGCAAAACTCTATCCTGAATTTTTAGAGATATATAAAAAGACCTTGGCATGTGGAATTGAATTTGATTTGCTTTATTCAAGCGGCATGTGGAAAGCTTTACTTGAACAAACAAAAGAAGAAATTTTATATATTCACAGTGGCGGTGTGAGCGGGAATGTGAGTATGTTAAAGCGGTATGCGAAGAAGTTTAAAATCCATCTATAAACTATAAAGACTAAATAAACTTGACACAGTTACACTCAAAGTGATATAATTATTTCACATTAAAATAAGGATTGATTTATGAGTAAAATATTTGAAAAATTAACACACAATATGACAGAAGCGATAGAGTCATCTATCTCATTGGCACTGCACAATCAAAATCAAGAGGTGGATGCACTTCATTTCTTATGGGGACTTTTAGCAAATTCAAACTCTCTTTTAAATCAAATGTTTAACAAAATGAACATTGACAAAACTGCAATCGAACTTGATGTAAAAAGTATGGCACAAAAGTTGGCGAAGTCTTCTACTGTGTCCAAGGAGAATGTTAAACTCTCTAAAAATTTCATGGCAACACTTGAAGCAGGTGAAGGACTTATGACAAAAAGCGGAGATAGTTATCTTGCTGTAGATACTTATCTTTTGGCAAATCTCAAAAAAGAGCCATTTGCGTCTGTTTTGTCTAAATATATAAACTTAATGGACTTAGAAAAAAATATCCAAGCATCGCGCGCTGGAGCAAAAATTGATTCTCAAAGTTCGGATGAGACTTTAGAGAGTTTAGCAAAATATGGCATAGACTTAACAAGAGAAGCAGCTGAGGGGAAACTTTCACCTGTTATTGGGCGTGATGAAGAGATTACCCGAATGATGCAAATCCTCATCCGTAAAACAAAAAATAACCCTATTCTACTAGGTGAACCAGGGGTTGGTAAAACAGCTTTAGTCGAAGGTCTAGCGCAAAAAATTTATAATGGCGATGTACCGACTTCACTTAAAAATAAAAAAGTGGTTGCTTTGGATATGAGTGCCTTAATTGCAGGTGCAAAATATAGAGGAGAGTTTGAAGATAGACTTAAAGCTGTTATTGATGAGGTCAAGAAAAGTGGAAATATCATTTTATTTATAGATGAAATTCACACCATTGTAGGAGCGGGTGCTAGTGAGGGAAGTATGGATGCTGCAAATATCCTAAAACCAGCTCTTGCTCGTGGAGAACTTCACACAATCGGAGCGACAACACTCAAAGAGTATAGAAAATATTTTGAAAAAGATGCGGCACTTCAGAGAAGATTTTTACCGATTAATTTGAGTGAGCCAACTGTAAATCAGTCGCTTCAGATTTTACGAGGTATCAAAGGACGCTTGGAGACGCATCATAATGTAACGATTACAGATAGCGCATTAGTCGCAGCGGCAAGGCTCTCAGACAGATATATAGCAGATAGATTTTTGCCAGATAAAGCAATAGACCTTATCGATGAGGCGGCAGCTGAGCTTAAAATGCAGATAGAATCTGAGCCAAATGCCCTAAGTGCGGCGAAGCGAAAAAGCTCAGAACTGCATGTGGAAAGAGAAGCTTTGAAGATGGAAAAAACTCCATCAAATGAAAAACGCATCGAAGAGATTAAAAAAGAACTCGCAGATGTGGATGAAAAAGTTCGCTCACTTGAAGCGCAATTTGCAACTGAAAAAGAGGTTTTTGAGAAAATTTCTTCTATCAAAAATGATATTGAAGCGAAAAAAAGAGAAGCACAAAATGCAAAAAATAGTTCCGAATATAACCGTGCAGCTGAGATAGAGTATGGCGAAATCCCTGCACTTTTAGCAGAAGAAAAAAAGATAAATGAAAATTGGGAAAAACTTCAAGAAGCGGGGACACTTCTTAAAAATAGTGTAGATGAAGATGCGATTGCTTCTATAGTTTCAAGATGGACAAATATCCCTGTTACGAAAATGCTTCAAGGTGAGAAGGATAAAATTTTAAATGTTGAAGATGAGTTAAACAAAGAAGTAGTAGGGCAAACCAAAGCTACACATGCCGTGGCTCGTGCTATTAAACGCAACAAAGCAGGGCTTTCTGATGCTTCTTCGCCTATAGGAAGTTTTCTGTTTTTAGGTCCAACAGGTGTGGGAAAAACGCAAACTGCTAAAACTTTGGCAAAATTTTTGTTTGATAGCCAAGATGCACTTATAAGAATAGATATGAGTGAGTACATGGAAAAACATGCAGTTTCAAGACTCGTGGGTGCAGCTCCTGGCTATGTTGGTTATGAAGAGGGTGGACAACTCACAGAAGCGGTGCGAAGAAAACCTTACAGTGTTATTCTTTTTGATGAGGTAGAAAAGGCGCATCCTGATGTTTTTAACATGTTACTTCAAGTTTTGGATGATGGAAGATTAACGGATAACAAAGGTGTAACGGTTGATTTTACAAATACAATTATCATTTTAACATCTAATATAGCAAGTGATAAGATAATCAATAATCCACAATCTGAGGCGCTCAATTCTATGGTAATGGCTGAGTTAAAACAAGCGTTTAAGCCAGAATTTTTAAATCGTTTAGATGATATAGTTATTTTTAATGCTTTAGGTCATGAACAAATTGTAGGAATAGTAGATATTTTCTTTGCAGAGATTTGTAAAAAGGTAGAGCAAAGAGATATAGAGCTTATTCTAACTCCACATGCCAAGGCATACATAGCAGAAGCTGGATTTGACCCAGTTTATGGTGCTAGACCTCTTAAACGCGCTCTTTATGAGATAGTTGAAGACCGTTTGGCTGATTTGATTCTTGAAGGAAAAGTAGAAGAGGGTTCAAAAGTTACATTTGATGTAGAAAACAGTGAGATAAAAGTAACGGTTTCGTAAATAAAACAGAGGTTATAATTTCGTTATGAAATATTTATTTGCTTTAATACTCCTTAGTATATCACTTCTGGCTTGTACGGGTGACTGTTTAACATGTCATCCAAAGCTAGTTCCAACTATAAACGAAGATACAAGACATAAGTCTATGCTCACATGTATTAATTGCCACTCAGCTAGTCCTGAGAAGATGGCTGATTGTGGGGCTGATTGTTTTGCGTGTCACTCCATGAAAAAAATAAATGGTGCAAATGTAAGAGAACATGATGTTATACAAGAGTGCAGAGATTGTCATGTTGGAGCAAAAGAGAAGCTATTTGATACTTCAAAATCGTTGAACCAATCGCATAATGAATCACTTAAAGATTTTTTAACACAATAATTATACAAACCTTAACCACGCTTTAAGTAATTTTTTCATACAATTGCGCTCTTAAAATTATATAAGGATATGTCATGAAAAGAACATACCAACCGCATAATAGACCTAGAAAATCAACTCATGGTTTTAGAGCTCGTATGGCGACGAAAAATGGTCGTAAAGTTATCAATAGACGCCGTGCTAAAGGTCGTAAAAAATTGACAGTTTAGGCGGATTTAATACACTGAAACAGCATCGTGAGTTTCAGTTTATTTACAGTAAAGGAAAGAGTCAGCATTCAAACAGTGTTGTGCTTTTTTTTCTCCCTCAAAATGGAATTCACAAAGTAGGATTTACAGCAACCAAAAAAATTGGTAATGCAGTAAAGAGAAATAGAGCTAAAAGAAGATTAAGAGCTTTGTTTTGTGAATACTCCAATACACTTAAAGATGGCACATATATCTTTGTTGCAAAACAAGTGACTCCAGAAATTGAATTTGAAAATTTACATAATGATTTTAAAAAAATTCTGAGTCGTGCTGGTACAATTTCTCTATGATAAAAAAATATTTACTTAAACTTTTATGGCTTTATCAGAAGTTTTTTACTCTCATTGGCTTTGGAAGTTGTAGATATTACCCATCTTGTAGCGAATATGCACGACTTCATTTCGAAAATAATTCCATTTCAAGTGCTTTTTACCACTCTTTTACTAGAATACTTCGTTGTAATCAATTTTATGATGGTGGTATTGAGTATCCTTTACTGGATAAACTCTCTTGTAAGCCCACAACATTAGGGGTTGATTCTATAAAATATTGGTTGGTTCCAAATAAAAAAAACCGTTTTTATATTATAAAAAATTTTTCCTATAAAGGGTGATTGTGTTAGATAAAATGTCAGCAAATCAAAGATTAATCTTAGCCGTAGTGTTATCAGTTGTTTTTTTCGTAGCGTATACAGCGATATTTCCGCCAGCAAAATTGGAAGTTGTAGATGCCAATAAAAGCCAGAGTGTTGTATTAAAACAAGATGCACAACAGAAAAAAGTAGTTACAACAACAGTTGAAGAAGCATCAGGTCATGCTATTTCAGAACAAGAAAAAATAGGAATGGGTGCTTCAAGTATTATAGCTACTATTAAAAACAAAGATTTTATTTTAAAAATAGATACTTTGGGTCGTATCGCATCAAAAGAGTTACTTCAAGCAAAGTACAATGATCAAGAAGAAAATCATGCACAACTTATTCCAGCATCTGGAACAAAGCCTCTTTTTGTAAGGTTTTTGGATGAAGCAATCAATAAAGAGGCAATGAGTATTGTTTATACTGCAACAGCATCTGAAATTACTTTAGAAGATGCTCCTCAAAAAATTACTTTAACTCAAAAACTCTCAGATACAGTCATTACAAAAGAGCTTACATTCTATGCAGATGGGCATTATGACGCAGTAGTAAATGTATCAAAAGATACAAAATATTTTATTTACTTAGGTCAAAGACCAGAAGTTACAACAAAGATGACTACGGTTTCGGGTGCAATGATTTATACCGATGAAAAATTAGTAAAAATCATCGCAGATGGTGATGCAGAAGGTAGAAAAACTTTTAGTGGTGTTGAACTTATTTCCGCTTTTGATCAGTACTCTGCAACAATTATGTATGGTTTTGCTAAGGATATAACTATCATTGTTGAAAAAGATAGTAAAAGCAATCCAATCACCTATTTTGAAGCACTTCAAACAATGAAATTTAATGGTTATGTAGGTCAAAAAACTTATAAAGTATTAGATAGTATTAATCCTGTCCTTACAAATGCAATAGAATATGGCTGGTTTACTTTTGCTTCTAAGCCAATTTTCCAACTTTTATCATGGTTATACGGTATATTTGGTAACTGGGGTTGGTCTATTATTGCATTAACTCTTATTATTAGAGTTATTCTTTATCCTTTGACATACAAAGGTATGGTTTCTATGCAAAAAATGAAAGAAATTGCACCAAAAATTAAAGAGATTCAAGCAAAATATAAAGGCGATCCACAACGCATGAATGCAGCGGTTATGGATATGTACAAAAAACATGGTGCAAACCCACTTGGTGGATGTTTACCAATGATTTTACAAATTCCTGTCTTTTTCGCAATCTATCGTGTACTTTTAAATGCAGTAGAACTTCAGGGTGCTCCATGGATGTTCTGGATTCAAGACCTTTCACGCATGGATCATTTATACATCTTGCCTATTCTTATGGGTGCGTCTATGTATTACCAACAAAAGCTTACGCCAAACAATTTTACAGACCCTATGCAAGAGAAAGTTTTTAAATTTTTACCAATTATATTTACATTTTTCTTTTTAACTTTCCCATCAGGTTTAGTTCTTTACTGGTTTGTAAATAATCTTTTTTCAATTGCACAACAGTTTATGGTAAATCAACAGTTTAAAAATGCAAAAGATGCAGAAATAGCTGTTCATAAACATCATGAGACAAAAGAAGTGACGGAGAAAAAAGATGATTAAGATAGAATCACCTACACTTGAAGCCGCATACACAGATGCTGCGGCGGCTCTTAAGTGTTCTGTAACTGAACTTAAAATTGAAGTTGTTCAAGTTCCAAGTAAGGGTGTATTTGGACTATTTAAGAAAAATGCAATTATTGTAGCGGCAAAAATGATTAAAGAGGTGGAAACTCCAACTCTGCAAAAAGAAGTTGTAAAGTCTGAGAAGCCTATTGAGTCACCAAAAAAAGAGCCACAAAAAGTAGAAGTTCAAGAAGAAACAAACGAAGAAAATAAAAAGATACAAAAAGTACAAATAGAAGAAATTAAGCAAGAAAAAGTAGAAGTTAAAGCACCTGCAAAAATACAAAAAGAAAGAGCTAAAAAACAGACACATGTTCCAAAACAAAATGCTTCACTTACGATATTGAATGATACTATTATGCCTACTTCTTTTGTGAGTATGCAAGAGGACGAAGAGTATGATGATGTATCTTCATATTTGGCGGATTATGATGATGAAGAAGACAATGATGTAAAAGAAAATATCTCAGATATCGCGGTTATAATAGAAGAAGAGATAAATACACTTTTTGATTTAACTTGTTTTAATATAGATAAAGTTGAGGTAAGTGTATATGATGAAAATAAATTGCTCATAGAGTTTAAAGGCGAAGATGCCGCGTTGCTTATCGGTAAAGAAGGGTATAGATATAAAGCGCTCTCTTATATGATTTTTAACTGGGTAAATACAAAATATCAAGTGCAGCTTCGCCTAGAAATAGCAGAATTTTTGAAAAATCAAGAAGAGGCAGTTTTAAGATATTTGGTAAATGTTTGTGAAAATGTGGACAGAGATGGAAAAGCACAAACAAAAATACTCGATGGAGTTTTAGTACAAATTGCACTCAGAGAACTTCGTGATAAATATCCTAACAAGTATGTAGTTATTCGTTCTACTCGTGATGGACTTAAATATATCATTGTTAATGATTACCATACAAACTAAGTAATGAATACAGACACAATCTCTGCCATTGCAACAGCCAATGGCATAGGCTCTATCGCTATTATCAGAATCAGCGGTGACAAAGCCTTAGACATCATCAAAAAACTAACCTCAAAAACAGATTTTGCACCAAGATATGCAATGCTTACAAATATTTATAACCTTCATGATGAACTTATCGATGAAGCAATTGTTATCTATTTTAAAGCACCATTCTCTTTTACGGCAGAAAATGTTGTAGAGATTCAGTGTCATGGCGGTTTTATTGTTGCACAAAGCATTTTAAAAGCGACCTTGGCATGTGGAGCTAGACTTGCAACTGCGGGTGAATTTAGTAAAAGAGCATTTTTTAATGGTCGTATAGATTTGAGTGAAGCCGAGGCAATAGCTCAACTCATCGAAGCAAAAAGTGAAGATGCAGCTAAAATTCTTGCACGACAGATGAAGGGTGAGTTAAAAGAGTTTATAGAAAATATTCGCGATGCAATCATTCACATTTTAGCCTATTCTGAAGTGAGCATCGATTATGCAGAAGAGGATTTACCTGAGGATTTAGTTGCTCAAATCGAAGATAAATTAAATCATTTAAAAAATAGTTTGAAAAAAACACTCGAAGCCAGTAAAGCCAGAGAAGGTCTTATGCAAGGCTTTCGAGTGGCTATTGTCGGGAAACCAAATGTTGGAAAAAGCTCTTTACTGAATGCACTTTTAAATTACAATCGTGCTATTGTGAGTGATATTGCTGGAACAACGAGAGATACCATAGAAGAACAAGTGAAAATTGGTACACACCTTATTCGAATTGTAGATACGGCGGGTATTCGTGAGGCAAATGATGAGATAGAACGCATCGGCATAGAGCGTTCAGTTGAAGCGATTGAGCAGAGTGATATCATAGTTGCACTCCATGATGGAAGTCGCGCATGTGATAGTGAAGATGAAAAAATCATTGCACTTTTGAGAGAACATGCGAAAGATAAACGCGTTCTTTATGTAAAAAATAAAATAGATTTGGAACAAAAATTTTGGCATCTCAAGAGTACATCTTCCTGTTTTGTAGGGCATGTGGATATTATGTTTGATTTGGAGTTAAATTCAAAAGAGAGTGTGACTTCGCTTGTAGAAATGCTCAAAAATATTATGGATAAAACAAATAGCTCAGATGAAATCATGCTTATTTCTCAAAGACAAATTTCTGCAGTACAAAATACACTCAAAAATATAGAAGAGGCATTTGTTCCACTCGAGAACCAAGAGCTTGAAATATTTTCTTTTCACCTCAATGAAGCAGTAAAAGAGATGGCTTCTATCACAAGACCTTTTGAAAATGATGAGATGTTGGACAAAATGTTCGGCTCTTTTTGTTTAGGCAAGTAATGAAATACATTGCAATTGATTTAGGACTCAAAAGAATTGGTTTAGCCTATTCTGCACATAAAGATATAGTAACTCCACTTCCCGCCGTGCAGAGAAAAAACAGAGACCAAGCTTCGCTGGAAGTAAAAAAAGTGATTGATGCGTGGGAAGTGGATGCTGTTATTATCGGCATTCCTCTTGGTGGAAGCAGTGAAGATGAGATGAGACGACGCATCGCACACTTCATGAATCTGGTTGATTTTAAGGGTGAAATTTTTTATCAGGATGAAGCAGGAAGCTCTAAAGAGGCGGAAAGTATGATGAAGGGCGAGATAAAATATATCAGAGACGGAAGAGTGGACTCCATCTCCGCTATGATTATTTTACAGAGGTATTTGGCTTCAGTAAAATAGACTTTTTTTATTAGATTTCTTGCAAAACTCTCTTTTAGAGAACCTTAAAAAACTCCGCCGCTTCTCTTTCATCATCGGTTAAATTTTCTTCTTTGAAATCTTCATCTTCTGCCATTAATCTTTTTATCTCATTTTGCGTGGATAGAAATAAAACTTCTTTGGCATGTGGAATATCACTTAAAAATCTAAGCCCACTAAATTGATATGGCTCATCTTGCTCTATACAGAGTAGTGTTCCCGCACATTTCTCTTCCAAAAGCTCCACCAAAGTTCTATAATTTACATTAAACTCAGTCGCATGCCAGCCAATCTCTTCTAACTCTTTGTTTGAAAACTCTGAAACACCATCCGCTGTTGTATCATCATAAGATGCCCGCGGTGTGTTGAGTTTTATAATCTCTTGCCAGTGAGCGAATGCTTTTATGAGAACTCTCTCCTCATCTTCAACCACTTGATAATTCTTGCCTAAAATGGTTTCAAGTGAAAGTTTTTCACTCGGCATTAAACTATTTATGGCATGTGGAATATGTTTGCCTTGATAGATTAAAATGTCACACGCCTTAAACGGTTCATATTTAATTAGACCACTTATATCGATGCCAAAAGTTTTTGATGCGTTGATAGCTTGAAGAAGCGATGCTTTATTTACGATTATTATTTCTTTAAAAAGATTAAATTTTTTCATTTTTTGCCTTTCATTTTCCGCCATTATACATGCCTTGAGATTAAATAAAAAAAATAGATTCAAATTATCTTTTATATTTTATCTTTTATATTTTGGGTAGAATTACTCTAACTTATTTTAAAGGATACACAATGAAAAAATTAAATCTTACAACGCTATTATTTGCCGCGGCACTTTTTGCAGGTCTTGGTGCTACAACTCTTAGTGCAGAAATGAAATGTGGCGGAGGTATGAAATGTGGTGGAAGCATGAAATGCGGAGGTTCAAAGACAAAACCAGCAGAAAAAGATGGTAATGATACCAATTCTACAGTTAAGTGTGATGCGAACAAAAACGAAAAAAAATGTGGAAGTAGTAAGTAGTCTTGCGCTGTGATTTCAACCATATTACACAAGGCAATAATAAAACTTTTAGTATAAGTTGAGTGCAATAGGAGGTTTTTATCTTTTTTAAATAAAATTCTCCTACTAAATCATTTATTTTTATTCGAACATCTCATTGACTCTTTTAAAAGTATTAAACTTCAAGGACATAGCATTAACAAGCGTCTTTTAATCATTGCTTCCATAGTACTATTGGTTTTTATCTTAATTTACAGATATGCTTTTGTACATTCTGATTTGAAAAAAATGCCAACATATATTGGTTCTGAAAATTGTCAATCTTGCCATCAAGTTCAGTATGATAGCTGGAAAAACAATACCCTTCATCCAAAGATTTTTCTTCCAGTCACATCTGCTTCTCAAATCTTAGGAGATTTTGATCAAAATAATTCTTTAGTAACTTTCAAAAAAGAGGAAATAACATATATAGTTGGTTCTAAATGGGAACAGGTGTATATGCGAATTATTGATGGAGAGTATTATCCATTTACGGCAAAATGGATGGTAACAACTCAAAAGTGGGTTCCGTATAAGGTTTATGATTGGAAAGAAGAACCAGCATCAACAAAGTGTAATGGGTGTCATACAACAGGGTATGATGCAAAAACATACGAATTTAAAGAGTTTAGTGTCTCGTGTGAAGCGTGTCACG
Organism: Campylobacterales bacterium; assembly: GCA_026390075.1. Classification (GTDB taxonomy): domain Bacteria; phylum Campylobacterota; class Campylobacteria; order Campylobacterales; family Sulfurimonadaceae; genus Sulfurimonas. The sequence continues at coordinate 17,688 of JAPLGP010000036.1, read as the reverse complement.
GTGCAGGAAGTTTGCATGTAAAACATCAAAAAATGGTTGCAAATACTGAGTGTGCAGTTTGTCATAAAAAGCCACATGTAGGTGAAGCGGATATCGTTGTCTCTACTAAAGCTACTGTTTGTGGACAGTGCCATAGCCGTGGAGAAAGTGTTAGTAAAAATGTGCACGGAGAAACAACTCTATTTAATTTTCCCCTCGAGTATAAACCTGGAGAAGATATTAAAGATACTTTTGTTCAATCAGCTTTAATGAACGATAAAAAAGGTCAAAACTGGTGGGGGAATGGTACTTCTAAAAATCGTCATCAAGAGTTCGCAGATTTTTCTTTTTCTAAGCATTCAAAATCTTTAGATGATTTAAGACAAAAGGAAAACCCACATGGCGGAAAAAAGAATGATGATTGTCTCAAATGCCATTCTCAAGATTATCGTTCAGCAAAAGAGGGTCAAAAACCGACACTAAAAACGGCTGAATATGGAATTACATGTGTTACTTGTCATGAACCACACGGCATCGATAAAAATATCAAAGGAAATGTTGGTGCTTATAAATGTGGTGAGTGTCATGCAAATATTAATGCCATAACTATACATAGCAGTGAAAAACCAGTAATACATTTTCCCTGCCCTGTAGATAAGGTTACTTGTGCTGATTGCCACATGCCAAAAATAGTTGAAACAGGTGGAGATTTTACAATTAGAAGTCATGCTTTTCAGATTATTCCACCTTCTGCATCGATAAAATATAAAATGCCGAACTCTTGTCAAAATAATGGATGCCATGCGGATAAATCGTATGATGCAATGGAGAGTATTTTTAAAAAAAGTTATCCAAATTATCAAGTAAAACCAATAGGTCAAGTTCTTAAAGAAAGTACTCAAAAATAATGAGAAGAAATTTTTTCTTTCCTATTGCATTAAAAATTTCTCTATTTTTTATGGCTGTTTTATTAGTGATGTTTTTGGGAAGTGGTTACTATATACAGACGCAGAGTAAACAAACGGTTGATTCCATGATAAATCAGCAGTTTAATCAAGCTCTCAATATGGCTGAAAATCATTTTGAGATGCTCAGACAGATGGATAAAACACTCATCAATACTTTTGCCAAAGATCATGAGTTTATTGAGTATATACTCGCGAATGATATAAAAAAGTTAAGCGTTCTCATAGAAGATAAACGACTTGATTTTGGGTGTGATCAAATAATTTTATTGGATAAGAGTGCAAATGTTATAACACAGTCTGGATCTGTCCCATTTGAGGGTAGCTCACTACAAAATTTACAAATTGTTGAAGAAACTTTAAGTGAAAATAAACACTTTACAAGCATAGTAAGACAGTTTGATATTTTTGTTTTGTATGCATCTGCACCAGTTATGATTGATAATAAGCAAAAAGGTATGTTGCTTATGGGGTTTAGTATGAACAATGTGATGATGCAAAATATCAAAAAAGATACTCCTATGGAATTTACAATTGTTGGTGATAGAGCTGTTGCTGCTACTTCATTTAAAATTGATGGAGTTTTAATGAAGAGTTTGCCTATGCCATATATGGATTATCTTTGGCTTTTAAAATATGTTGATAAGTTTTATGAAACAAAGATAGGGAGTGAAGATTATTATTTGACTGCACGACCTTTAAAAAATATGGATCGTGCATCTACAGCTTCTTTGATGATGGCATATCCGTCTGCGGAGATACAAAAGTATGAAGATAAGCTTAAAAATTCTATTGTAATTGCTACATGCTTAGTATTGTTATTTTCTATAATCATCATTTTTATCTTTGCTAAAAAAATTCGTAATATTTTTAATGTTATGATTTCTCAGACTCAAAAGATTAAAAATGGGGAGTATGAACAACGATTAGCGTTAGATACAAATGATGAATTTGGACTTTTATCTCAAAATTTTAATGCTATGACAGATTCTTTACAAACACAGCGTAAAACAATAGTGGACTATGCAAACTCTTTAGAAAGCAAAGTGCAAAATCGTACACAAGAACTGAGTGAACAAAAACAATCTTTAGAATATATATTAGACCGTCACAATAGTATGATTTTGACTATTGAAGATGATAGTGTTGTTTATGCAAACAGAGCTTTTTTAGAGTTTTTTTGCATAAATGATATTACTACAATTTTGAGTGTAAAAGATTTATGTGTACTTTTTAAAGTTGATTTAGCATCTTGTAGTAAATTAAATTCAATAAAAGAATTTATTGTTTCACTCTTTACAAATGGCAATCAAATTATCTCTTTATATTCACAAGATGGCGAATATAAAGTTTTTGAAATAGATTTTATCTCTATAAATAGCCAAAAAGATAAAGAAGTTATGATTTTTAATGATGTTACAAGGTTGAGTAATGAAAATAACCGCTTGAAAAATCAAGTGATAAGAGATCCACTCACAGGGCAATATAACCGTTTGAAATTCAATAAAGAGTTAGAAAAAGCACTTTATACGGTCAAGCGTTATAGCGAAAGTTACTCTTTAATTATTTGTGATATTGATAATTTTAAAAAAATTAATGATATATATGGGCATATTGTTGGTGATTATGCGCTCGTTACTCTTTCAAATATATTTTCTGCACGCATACGCCCGACAGATATTTTTGCGCGTTGGGGTGGAGAAGAGTTTGTCATTTTACTTCCATTGACTCCAATTAAAGAGGCAGAGACTCTTGCAAACTCTTTGCGTGAAGTATTGTCACACTATAGTTTTGAGCATTTTGGACAGTTGACTTGTAGTTTTGGTGTAACACAAATTTTAAAAGAAGACACAGCAACAAGCGCACTTGAAAGAGCTGATGATGGACTCTATTATTCAAAAGAACATGGTAAAAATATGGTTAAAATTGTATAAAGATGAAATATAATTTATGTTTAAAAACTCCCGCAGAACTTTTTTAAAACAAAGCTTTTTATCGACTGCTGTTTTAGTGATGGCAGGAGATAAACTTTTTGGTGCGATAACTCCGCTTGAAACTTTAGTAGTTGTTCAAGAAGATTTATTTCCACATGCCAAGGAGTTAAGTAGCAACGCATCTGCTTATATCTCTTTGATTTTAAATCACAGTCGTGTGAGTGATAGAGATAAAGCTTTTATCCGAAACGGTGTGCAGTGGCTTAACGAAGAAGCGATACTTCAATATAAAAAATTATACACACAACTCTCTCCCGTAAATCGACAAAATATACTCCATACTGTTTCCAATGAAAAATGGGGAGAGCGATGGCTTTACACACTTCTTACCTACACTATGGAAGCAATGCTCGGCGACCCTATTTATGGGATAAATAAAAATGAATCTGGCTGGAAGTGGCTTCATCACACAGCAGGAATTCCTCGTCCAACAAAGGCATTTTTATGATGTACGATATCTGCATAATCGGAAGTGGCGCAGGTGGCGCACCCATAGCCTATGAACTCTCTCGTGCTGGATACAAAGTGGTAGTTTTGGAAAAAGGGAAAAACTATAAAGAGGAAGATTTTACAAAAGATGAACTCGCAGTCTCTCGCAGAGATATGTTTACGCCACTTCTTAAAGAGGAACAGCATGTTATAAATGAACGAAATGCGGATGGCTCATACACTCGGCATGTGGGAAGTGAAGTCAACTGGAGTTTTTGGAACGGCTCAATGGTGGGCGGTTCATCCAATCTTATGAGCGGATTTTTTCACAGAATGAAGCCAAATGATTTTCGTCTAAAGAGTGTTTATGGAAAAATAGAGGGTGCGAATGTTGTTGACTGGCCTATAAGTTATGAGGATTTAGAACCCTACTACACAAAGGTTGAAAAGGTAGTTGGAATTTCTGGAAATGTAACAAAACATAAATACGCAGAACCTCGCTCAACACCAAACTTTCCACATGCCGCTCTTGAAGAAAACAGAGTAACAAAGTGGTTTGATGGGGCATGTGGAAATCTAGGATTTTCTAGCCTACAAACACCGCGCGCCATACTTCCACATGCCGCACTTCAGAGAAATGGCTGTTCTTACTCAAACTTTTGTGGGAGTTATGGCTGTGCAACTGGAGCAAAAGGGAGTGCAAGAGCGGCACTTCTTCAAAAATGTGATGCAAAAATCATCACAGAAGCTTTTGTTTATAAACTCGAAAGTGATGCGAGCAGGATTACTAAGGCACATTATTACGATAAAGAGTTTAATCCACAGACAATAGAAGCGAAAATATTTGTAGTTGCAGCACAGGCGATTGAAACTTCACGACTTCTTTTGAATTCTAAAAATAGATACTTTCCTCGTGGTCTTGCTAACAATTATGGACAAGTGGGAAAAAATTTACTCTTCTCAGCGGGTGGAGTTGGGCAGGGCAGATTCAGATATGAGGGTCTGGATGAAAATCAGCAAAAAGAGCTTATGCAAGCAGGTTTGTTTTTCAATCGAAGTTTGCAGGATTGGTATGAGTATGAAGAGAATGGCAAAAAAATAAAAGGCGGTACGATTGATTTTTTATTTGAACATGCAAATATTATACCTCGGGTTTCAAAAGAGTTTTACAATGATGAGAACAAGCTTATTTGGGGCAGAGAACTTCAAGAAAAAATCCATAAAAATATAACAACTGCACGGGTGCTTACTTTTGAAGTTTTTAATGACTGGCTTCCTACGGAGTACTGTTATGTGAGTGTGGATGATGAGGTAAAAGATAAGTTCCACATGCCAGTGGGTGTGATACATTTATGGGGACATCCGCATGATTTAGAAGTGGGTGAAAAGTTGGCGAAAAAGGCGAGTGAAGTTTTAAAAGAGATGGGTGCTAAAGAGATTTTCTACTCTGTTTCCTCTGCACCACCACCAAACTTAGTCGCTGGTGGATGTCGTTTTGGAGAGGATGAAAAAACATCTGTTTTAGATTCAAACTGTAAAGCTCATGCTTTGGAAAATCTTTATGTAACAGATGGCAGTTTTATGCCAACAGGTGGAAGTGTGCCCTACACATGGACTATCTACGCGAATGCTTTTAGAGTGGCTGATAAAATCATCTCAAGACTTGCAAACTACAGCTAATTTTATAGTTTAATTGAGTATAATGCCACAAATTTTTTGAGCCTTTGAGCTTATATTATACAAGGATTTATTATGGCATTAACTGTTTATTATGACAAAGATTGTAATTTAGATATTATAAAAAGTAAAAAAGTTGCGATGATTGGTTTTGGCTCACAAGGTCATGCACACGCTGAAAACTTAAGAGATAGTGGCGTTGAAGTTGTTATCGGTCTTCGTAAAAATGGTTCAAGCTGGGCGAAAGCTGAAGCGAAAGGCTTTAAAGTTATGACAGTTGCTGAAGCATCTGCAATTGCTGATGTTGTAATGATTCTTCTTCCTGATGAAAATCAATCAGAAATTTATGCAAATGAAATCGCTCCAAACCTAAAAGATGGTGCAACTATCGCTTTTGGTCATGGTTTTAATATTCACTACGGAAGAATTCACCCTGCAGCAAACATCAATGTAACTATGATTGCTCCAAAAGCTCCAGGTCACACAGTTCGTTCTGAGTTTGTTCGTGGTGGCGGTATTCCTGACCTTATCGCTATTGGTCAAGACCCAAGTGGTACAACAAGAGAATTAGCACTTTCTTACGCATCTGCTATTGGTGGTGGTAGAACTGCAATTATCGAGACAACTTTCAAAGATGAAACAGAAACTGATCTTTTTGGAGAACAAGCTGTTCTTTGTGGTGGTGCTGTTTCTTTAGTTCAAGCTGGTTTTGAAACTTTAACTGAAGCTGGTTACGCTCCAGAACTTGCATACTTTGAGTGTTTACATGAACTTAAACTCATCGTTGATTTAATGTTCCAAGGTGGAATTTCTGACATGAGACTCTAACACTGCTGAGTATGGTGACTATGTTTCAGGTAAACGCGTTATCAATGCTGAGAGTAAAGCAGCAATGAAAGAGATTTTAAAAGAGATTCAAGATGGTAGATTTGCAAAAGATTTCATCCTTGAAGGTCAAGCAGGATACCCAAGAATGAACGCTGAGCGTGCAAATGCAAAAGCTTCTTTAATTGAGCAAACTGGTGTTAAACTTCGTGAGATGATGCCATGGATAGCAAACAACAAAATAGTTGATTTAAGTAAAAACTAGTCTTTTCAATTTCTAGCACTCATCTTCGGATGATGTGCTCGGTCACTTACAAAAGTAAGCTCCCTCCCACAAACATCCAAATCTAAATACTATAAATTAAAAATCCTTAGTTTCTTTGTGATACCTTTCCACAATAGCACTTTTATCAACATTTGAGCTTTTCATTTTTAACTCACTACTAAGCAAAAGTTCATGAAGCTTTGCATAAATATTTGGTTTAAACTTGAGCGATAGTGCGGCTTTTTGTTCTACTATTTGAGGGGGAGCAGGGTATCCTAAAATCTCAAGAGCATTTGGTGCGCCTTTGACTCGTATGTAGATGTTGAACATGTAGAGTTGTGTTATGTAGGATGTTATAGCGGTGATGACGCGTATCTCATCTTCTCCGTGTTCTAGTATGTTATTTAGGTCTTCTTTAAAATCTTTTTTGTTTAAAATTTTTTTTATAAAATCATCGAGGTTTATTTCAGCGAGTCCAAAAACAAGATTATCTATATCTTTGGTTGTTATGGCTCTGCCAAGGATAGTAAATTTTTCTATCTCATTACAAGCGAGGGCAACATCTCCGTTGTGAATTTGTAAAAGGTGGATGATGGAGTAGTTGTCGATGCTCACTTGTTTTTCTTTTGCGATTTGCGATACGATACTTTGCGCTTCAAAATCTTTTGGATGAAAAAACCGCACATCCATTGTGCTTTTTTTGGCAAATGCTTTTGCATAATCTTTATGGTCAGCTCCATAATAGGCATAAACAAAAATATTATCAGGATTTTTTTCGCAGAGTTCTATGAAAAAATCAATATCTTTTTTAGGTACTTTTTTTTCACTTTTGAGAATGAGAACATTTCTGTCTCCAAAAAGAGAACCTTGCGACAAGTGTGCTTTTGCGGAGTTAAAGTCATACTCATCGTGGTAAAAAGAGAGGATTGAAGCATCTTCTATATCTGTAACTGTTTTAGTATAGACATCTATAAAAAAGCTACTCTCTCCAAAAAATACAAAACTGTTGGAGAGACTTTTGTTCTGTATATGTTTGTCTAACTCACTTTTGTACATTACTCATCATCTCTTTTGATTGCACTTGCAAAGATTTTTGCTTTAGCGATATCCACGCTCTCTATTTTTGCATAAATATCTTCAAACAAAACGATATTTTCATGCGAGATAATATTGAGTCTTGCCCCAATAATTTCATCATGAAGTTCTGCTTTAACATCTGGTTCGGTCGCATTTATGCGCGCTTTGAAACTCTCGCCTATATGTCCAGCCGCCCATCTTGCAAACTTTCGAGCCATAAACTCTGTTTCTATGGTACTTGCTTCTCTCTCTTTTTCGCTTATGGTCATACTGAGTGCTTCTATATTTCTCAGAACATACGAGCCTTCTATGGTGTCATTGTTTGCAATAGCTTTTAAAAGTCTATGCACAATTAAATCTGAGTATCTGCGAATGGGCGAAGTAAAGTGTGTGTATTGTTCAAACCCTAATCCAAAGTGTCCAGAATTGAGCGGTGCGTATCTTGCTTGCATCTGTGAACGAATGATAAGCGTATCCACCTCTGATTCAAGACCCATCTCTCTTGCTTGTCTTTGAATATCTGTAATAGTCTCTTTGATGGAGTGTTTTATGTCAATAAACATACCGATTCCAGCCAACTCTTGGTAGAGAACTTGAAGTTTTGTTTGACTCGGTGGTTCATGAATTCTAAATATACCTCTATCAAATTGTTTTGCAGCCTCTTTATTGGCTAAAAGCATACAATCTTCGATAAGCGCATGAGAGGGAGTTTCCTCGGCATAAGTTGTGTGTGTGAGATTTGATTTTTCATCTATGAACATCTCCAACTCATTGGAGCGAAAATCATAGCCGACTTTTAATCTTTTTGCTTTGAGTGCATCCGTGATTGGACGAAGCTTTGTAATGTACTCAAATACTTTTACCTCTTCATCATTTTTAGCTTTTAAATTGCCTTCAAAAAACTCATCAATCTCTTCGTAATTAAATCTTCTTGAGGAGTGAATAATCGCTTCATACACTTTAGATTTGCTCACTTCTAAAGTAGTCAAATCAAGTTTCATTTCAAAAACATAAGCAAGTCTATCTACATGCGGTTGGAGTGAACAGAGTGTTTCACTGAGTTGTCGTGGAAGCATAGGAATAGAGCGATGCGGAAGATAGATGGAAAAACATCTATATATCGCTTCATTGTCTATAGGACCAAATGGTGTTACATATTCGCTGACATCGGCGATAGCGACATAGAGCGTTGTGTTTTCATCATCCCAGTAGATTGCATCATCAAAATCTTTTGCAGTAACAGGGTCGATGGTACAAAATGGCAAATCTCTTAAATCTTTTCTGTTTGGATATTTTGAAGCATCTACTTCTTTAAAAGAGGTTGCAATTTCTAAAACTTCACTCTCAAATGCATCGTGTTTGTTAAATTGTGCTAAAACAATTTTTTCATCTACAAGTGGGTCATTAATATTGCCAAGTTTTTCCATAACGGCATTTTCTTGATTATCGATTTTAAAAACATCGCCGATTTCATAGGCGTTTAATTCACTCTCACTCATCTCTGCACCAATAGGAAAGTCGGTTTTTAAATCAACCAAAGAGCGATGACTTCCATTTTGAATGATGTAAGCAACACTGTAATTCACAGCGCGACCGACAATCTCTGCTATCTTTGCACTTGGAGTTCCCATCTTGCCTAAAAGTCTTTGAGCAATGATAAGGTCACCCTCTTTAGCCATTCCTAAATCGCCTTCGCCAATAAATAAATCACGAACATTTTCGCCAATTACATTCAAATACGCCGTCCCTTTTTGAACAAGTCCTAAAGTTCCTGCACGGTATTTTGAGTTAAATTTATAAACATTATCTTTGTAAGTGAGGTAGTTTTTTGCAAAAAAGTTGTTGACATGAATTCGCTCTTGGGGGCTGATGTCTTGCTCACTCAAACCAAGAGTGAGCCTAATAAGTAGGGATTTCAAGGGAAAATTATTTAGCGTTTTCTAAAGCTTTTTCAAAGCTTTCCATATCAAGGTCATATTTCTTGATAAGTTCTTTTGCAGCTTCTGCACTTTCGTCTGTGATAACACCATTTATAGGAACACAAACACGAACAACATGTAAAATACTTGCAGCTCTTTGGTACTCAGGTTCGGCATTCTCAGGATTTTGACAGTGTTTTATAACTTCAACAAGCCCTTTTTCAAATTTCCACTGTGCAAATATCGTTGAACTTACATCAGGAGTATCTGTACCAACAATTTCTCTCTCAGCAGCTTCAACATTTTGAAGATTTTTCAGAGCGTCACGAAATTCAGTTTGTTTGCCCTCTGCCATAACTTGTTGCGCAATAATAACTTTACCAATCTCAACAAGAAATGCAGCAGGAGAAAGAATGCCTAAAAGCTTGTTCTCTTTTCTAATACACCAAGCAGTCATAAGACCATGTTGTTTTTTAGATAAATTAGAAAACATTTCATTATTTATTCCATAAGCAGATAAGTCAAGTGAAAAACTTTTTTTCACGATAGATGCAAGGGCAAAACCTCTTACTGTTCCCATTCCAAAAAGACCAACTGCTTGGCTGATTGCATTGATTTCACGGCTAAAACCATAAAGTGGAGAGTTTGCTGCTTTTAAAATATCTGCAGTGAGAAGAGGATCTTTTTCCAATATCTTAACCATATCGTTAAAACTACTATTTGGATCTTGATAAACAGCTTCAATCTGCATCGCAGACTCTGGAAGAGGTGGGAGTTGTTTTATCTTTGCTAGTATTTCTTCAGTCATCTTTTTTCTCTCTTTTAAAATCTTTAGTTAGTGTTACAATTATAGTTAATACAGATAAATTGATACTGAAAATTTCTCAATATTTACAAAAAACTGTTATTATTTTTGAACAAATTAAAAATAAAGAGCAAAAGGATTCATAATTATGATGCAAAGAGATGCAATGTTAAAGCAATTAGGCTATTTACCAAATGGTGCTTTGTTAGGTCAGCTTGAAAGAATTGAAAACAATACGACAGGATATGAGAAGATAAGTAAGCATATTATGGATTTGCATGATGCATTAAAAGTAGATAATTCTTATGTGGCGATGTCCAATACAAATGATTATTTTAAAATAAAAATCGAAGCTCCGAGTAAGGAAATCGAAGAAGAAGCACATGCAAAAATTAGACATTTCAGTGATAAATTTAAAGTAACAGTGAATCAGTTAGATAACAAAAAAACTTACTATATTCTCGGTTTTCATCATTAAGGCTCTGTTTTGATTGAGCCTATGAGCGTGGAGGGTTATGATGTTTTGGTTGAAGAGTTTAAGTTTTTACTCGAAGTTGAAAAACCTAAAGTAGCTGAGGAAAAGCTAATCGCTGCGGCATGTGGAGATAGAAGCGAAAATGCTGACTACCATGCCGCAAAAGAGAAACTTCGTTTTATAGAAAGAAGACTTTTTTATCTTAACTCCATGATACAAAAATCTCAAATCATAGATCCAGCAACACTTCCACATGCCAGAGTGAGTTTTGGAAGCAGTGTTACCATCGTAAATCTTGAAACGGATGAAGAGGAGAGTTACACGCTTTGCGGAGTCTTAGAATCTGAACCAGAAAATGGACTTATCTCGATTCACTCGCCACTCGCAAGGGCATTGATAGGAAAAGAGGAAGAGGATGAGTTTACCATACAACTTCCACATGCCAAGAAAAAATATGAAATTCTAAAAATAGAGTACAAAAATATCTTCTCACTCAAAAAAAACATCCGAACAAAAGTTGATTTTTCTTTTCATTAACTTGAGAGAAAAGTCATGTTTATATTTTATACAGCAACTCTTTTAAAAGCTTTACTTAAATATCTTATAATGCGTCCATGGAAAATTTACTACTCGCAATCTTTTTAACCATCGCCATCGCAACTGTGCTGAACATCCTTCTCAAAAAGTTTGGAATTTCTCACATCATAGGCTATATTTTAACGGGAACAATCATAAGTTACATTTTTGGATTTAATGGGCTAAACATAGACTCACTCGACCTTATCGGAGAGTTTGGCATCGTGTTTTTGATGTTTAGCATAGGGCTTGAACTGAGTCTGCAAAAAATCAAAAAGATGAAAGATATTTTGCTCACAAATGGTTTGTTGCAAGTTGTGTTGAGTGTGATTGTCATCTATGGATTATCATTTTATATTTTTAAGCTTGATTTCAATACATCCATCATCATATCTTTGGCTTTTTCACTCTCTTCCACGGCGATAGTTTTGACATACCTCAAAGAGTCCAAAGATATTCACACGCCTTATGGACAAAAATCTATGGGGATTCTTATCTTTCAGGATTTAGCGGTCATTCCTATTTTATTGCTTATAACTTTTTTATCTAACAACACTCTGTCTCTCGGCGAAGTCCTCCTTACAACGGTAGTTTCAGCAATTTTAGTTGTTTTGTTTATGTTTAGTATCGGAGAAAAAATCGTAAATTCGTTACTTCAATTTTCTGCAAAAACAGAGCTTGAAGAACTATTTTTGGGGTCTGTTTTTTCAATCGTTATCGGGGCTTCACTCTTAGCGCATGAGATGGGTTTTACTTACTCTTTAGGTGCTTTTATAGCGGGAATGATAATCGCCGATACAAAGTACAATGTAAAAGTGGAGTCTGACATCGTAAGCTACAAAGATTTACTTCTTGGCGTGTTTTTCTTTGGTGTCGGGACAAAGATAGATTTGATTTACTTTTTGGCACATATTCATATTATTATCTTCATTTTTATCCTTGTGATGCTTTTTAAAGCACTTGTGATTTATGCCATCATCAGACGCAATTCGGACAAAAATACCTCTGCAAAAACGGCTCTTTCACTTGCTCAAATCGGAGAATTTTCTTTTGCAATCTTTGCTCTTGCCGCTTCGCAAAGGCTCATAAGCCAAGAGGTGGCTAACTTTTTGATACTTGTGAGTGTCATGTCGATGATACTTACTCCCTTTATCGTAAACAACATCTACAAACTCTCCTCTTATTTTGAAAAAGAGTTTTATGAATCGGATGTTATTACCCCGATTGGGAAACAAAATCACATTATTATTGCAGGGTTTTCTACTCTTGGAAAGATAGTCGCCCTAGATTTAAAGGCAAGGGGAGCGGACTTTGTCATCATCTCAGACAACCTTAAACATGTACTTTTGGCAAGAAAATTAGGCTACATGGCATACTTCGGACACCTCAATAAACTCCCCGTTTTAGAGTCTCTGATGGTCAATGAAGCAAAAGCCATCATCATAACAATCAGCAGTGAGCACCTCAAACGACTCATCAGCGAAGCGATACTCGGGTTTTGCAAAAATGCAAATATCATCATAAAAATCGATAGTGTCGAGGAGAGAAAAAGCATGAGAGATTTACCAGAACTAAAATTTGTGGATGCAAGTTTTGAGATATCGCATCTGCTTGTCAATAAGGCGTTGAAAAATGGGTAGTTAAATAAATATTGACTAATGGGAGTTATTCCTATCATGAAGGTTCAAATTGATTGTAATACCACTTATATTAAATGGAGTTGTCATCTTTGATAAGATGAAAGAGTCTATAGTTTCCAATTCTATATCTATAATAGCCCTCAAGATTATCTTTTAGTTTTTTAATATTAGTTCCGTAAAAAGTGTTTTCTCTAAGTTGAGGGTAAACAAAATTTTCAATTTTTGAATACAGCCTTTTATCTATTTTCTTTTTAACTGTGTTGCTTCTATGTAAATTGTACTTGGCAATATATTTCCTTATTGGCTCCACTGATTTGTTATAACCTATTCAATTAAAAAATCTTCTTCTAGCGGACCTCTCATCCCTAAACTCCATTTACTGATTTTAGATTTGCTGTTCCAGTCTCTAAGTCTTTGTTTGAATAGCATCTGCTGGACAAATAATTTCATTTTATTGTCGTCATAATCAGGTAGAAGGTTTTCGTCTGTAATTGTTTCGTATACTTTTCTCGCATATGTTTTGTCAGATTTTCTGTCAAACGGTCTTGAAATCCAAGATATAAATGGACCAACTACAAAAACCACTAAGATTAGGAGTATGAGCAATAATACTGCTAATAAAACCAATGCTTTTGTAATAAGGTTTTGTTGATCAGGACTATGTTCCCAAGCAAATGCTTGTGTATTAATTCCTTTCGCAACAACATCAATTTTAGGTTGTTTATTCCCTTCAAAGAGCATGCTTAATGTGAATCCAAGATCTTCTTTTTCAGTTCGATTCAATGTGGATACTTGATACGAGAAAAGATAAGTTTTCCCATCAAACGATACAGGCTTTAGTTCTTTTACTAGATCAAGAATATTGTCTTCTCCTGTCGCATAATGCGTCACTACTTTAAATTCGTCAGTATTTTCTGGCGTTATTTTAATATGAATAGGGATATCATTGTATGTTGAATTTGAATAATTTAACAATGAAACTTCAAAAAGACCAAGCCTAGATTTGTCAATACCATCAATCTTTAGTTCAATATTGGAATTTGGAAATTTTGGTTTTGACAAAAAATTGGGATTGAACGACTGATGAACATCCAATTTTTTAATTTCATTCGTTTTTGAATAATAATACTGCTGTATAAAGAAAGTGAGTGCGATACTAATCAATGCCACTATTGTGTTCTTCATAAAATCATTCATATCGTTTTGTCCTTTAATATTTATTAATTCCCATTATAGTGAACTTTACTTAATATTAATAATTATTAGAACACAAAAATGTCCTCTTAAAAGTAGAAATTCAAGTGATTTTATAAAAAATAGTAACAATTTTTATCTATTTTCATTTTTAACAAAATTACACCTCTGTGAGTGAATCTCCACTTTCTTTTTTAGCTACCTAAAAAAGAAAAACATCACGGCATGTGGAAACGATTTCCACAGTTGGATATAGTTATCGACAGGCTTCTCTATATTGCTAAAAAAGTGGCGGAAACCAAGTAAAAATAGCGAGTTAAAATTTCTTTTACTACTAATTTGCTATAATCCCCGCTTAAAACCAAAAATCAAATTTTAGGAATCCTCCGTGAGCCAACCATTAGAAAACATTGAAAAAGTTCTTGCTTCCCACAAGCTTTCAAGCGACGATTATGCACATATCAAAAAGATTTTAGGGCGTGAGCCAAACCTTGTTGAAATAGGCATATTTTCAGCTATGTGGAGTGAACACTGCTCTTATAAATCTTCAAAAGTGCATTTAAACGGTTTTCCAACAAAAGCTCCGTGGGTTATCCAAGGTCCAGGGGAAAATGCTGGTGTTATTGACATTGGCGGCGGATATGCGGCTGTCTTTAAGATGGAATCACACAACCACCCAAGTTTTATAGAACCGTATCAAGGGGCTGCAACGGGTGTTGGCGGAATTATGCGTGATGTTTTTACGATGGGTGCAAGACCTATTGCAAACCTGAACGCTCTAAGATTTGGTAATGTTTTAAATGATGATAAAACTTCAGCACATCAGAGATTTTTGGTGCGTGGTGTCGTTTCAGGCATCGGCGGATACGGAAACTGTATGGGTGTTCCAACTATCGGCGGAGAGACAAGTTTCGATGAGTGTTACAACGGAAATATTTTAGTCAATGCTCTTACTTTAGGACTCGCAAAATCAGATGAGATTTTTTATGGTCGTGCGGATGGTATCGGCAATCCCGTAATTTATGTGGGTGCAAAAACAGGTCGTGATGGACTCGGCGGTGCGGTTATGAGTTCGGACAGTTTCACAGAGGAGTCAAAATCTCTTCGCCCAACTGTGCAAGTGGGTGACCCATTTACTGAGAAACTTTTACTTGAAGCATGTTTAGAACTCTTCAAAACAGACCATGTTGTTGGTATCCAAGATATGGGTGCTGCAGGGCTTACAAGTTCATCTTTTGAGATGGCTGGGCGTTCAGGTTCTGGGATGATTATGCACCTAGATAAAGTTCCAGCGCGTGAAGAGAACATGACTCCGTATGACTTTATGCTGAGTGAATCTCAAGAGCGAATGCTTCTTTGTGCGAAAAAAGGAAGTGAAGCGGAGATTATCAAGATTTTTGAAAAATGGGATTTGGACGCGGCGGTTATTGGTGAAGTAACGGCAACGGGCAATATGGAACTCTTCTGGCACGGTGAAAAGTGTGCTGAAGTTCCAGTCAATCCTGTAAGTGAAGAAGCACCTGTGCTGAACCGCCCGATGAGTCGTCCAGCCTATTTGGACACAATCGCAAATGTAACTATCAATGATTTTGCAAAAGTATCTAACCAAGAAGCATTTGAGAAACTCACAAAGTCTATGGAAGTGGTGGATAAATCGTGGATTTACACGCAGTATGACTCCATGGTACAAACAAACACAATCAAAAAAGGCGGAATGTTAGACGCTTCTGTTATCCGTGTCAAAGAAAACGGCAAAGCACTTGCAATGTCAGCTGATTGTAATGTGCGTTACTGCTACATCGACCCTAAAGGTGGAGCTGCTGCGGCGGTTATCGAGAGTGGTAGAAATGTTGCTATGAGTGGAGCGAGACCTTTGGCTATAACAGATTGTCTCAACTACGGAAACCCTGAAAATCCTGAAGTTATGTGGCAGTTTGGACAAGGATGTTTAGGTATCAAAGAGGCGTGTTCTGCACTTACAACGCCTGTAATTGGTGGAAATGTTTCTCTTTATAACGAAACAAACGGTATTTCAGTTTTCCCAACTCCTTCAATCGCAACTGTGGGTGTGAATGATGATGCGAACAAAGTTTTGATGTCAAGTTTTCAAGATGCTGGAAACACTCTTTATTTAGTGGGTGAAGGCAAAAGTGAGTTCGGTGGGTCTCTTTACATGAAAGAGATTTGTGGCACAGTTGCAGGAGTTTTACCTGAAATCAACTATGACAATGAACTTGCTCTTTGGGAACTCGTTATCGAAGCAAATAAAAAAGGTCTCTTGGCATGTGCAAAAGATGCAAGTAGTGGTGGCGTTGCAATAGCTTTGGCAAAAATGTCGGCTGTGAGCGGACTTGGCTGTGATGTTAGTATGACTGTAATGGATGAGAGAGATATCTTTTCAGAGAGCATGAGCCGTGCTATCATCGAAGTAAAACCAGAAAACTGTGCAGCTTTTGAAGCGATGCTAGATGGTTTGGCATGTGAAAATATAGGAACTGTTGGCGGCAATAAAATCAAAATCAATGATGTAGTGATGAGTATGGAAAGTTTACAAGATAATTATTTCAATACTTTTAAAAGAGTTATAGAAAGAGATATCTAAAGTCTCGGCATGTGGAAGTGGTGGAGCTGTGGGGGGATTTAAGCCTCCACAAAATAGGGCTTTAAAAGGCTTTACTAAAAGAATACCTTACAATATACCTTACAATTTTTGATTGTACCTACTTATCAAATTCTTTTATCAAGTCAATAAGCATATTTTCATTAATGCTCTCTATTTGTGATTTATCGTAAATAGTAAGTAAGTACACGGCATCATCTATTTTCAAATAATAGTAAATTCTATAACCCGCACTTTTACCCTTATTTTTATTACTGTTTGATAGTCTGACTTTAAAGAAGTTGATTTTTATATTTGTAGCGGTTGCGTGGTAGTCACTAAAATGATTGATAAAATCTTCTAAATCATTTTTTAAGAGATTAAACTTTTTTGATAGTTGTTTAGATTGTTTATCAAAAAGTGAAGATGTTTCAAAGTTCACTAAATAACTTTTGTATAGGTTGAGTTTTGCCTTGCTTCACTTCATTGATTGCTTGATTTATCTCATCCGCAATTTGATACTCTTTTTTATACAAGATTTTATTAAATGCAAGTTTTAACTCATCTTGCATATTTATACCTTTTTTTATCATCTCATTGTACAAATTATCTTCAACTTGAAATTGTATAGTTTGCATTAAAAATTCCTTGAATATAAACTTTGTAAAATTATAGCATTGTTAGTTCAATATCATCTAAATGAATATTTTAAGTGATATTTTCTCTCAAACCTTAAAGCACTCAAAAATCCATTTCTTAAGCCGATAAAAATGAGTAAAGCCCTATTTATAGGCGTTTGCTATTTTTTAAGTGGCTTAAGTTTCGGACAAAATGCAAATTATTTTTGATTTTAAACCTTAAAGCCCTATTTATAGGGATTTCATGGTTAACATAATAACAGTTCTCTTGAAAATGGTTTTTAAACCTTAAAGAGATTTCTATCTCTCTTTTACCATGATACAAAATAGAGTTTTAATTTTGGCTTATGCGTTACGGGTTTCTCGTAGCGGTTCACATATTTACAATAGGGTTTCATATTTGAAATACTTAAGCGGAATATTTCGCCCTGCATTGTAAAAAGATGTTCCCAAAGTTGGGGGCATCTCTCAAGGGGTGTGACATTGTGTCGGTGTCAAACGAACTCTAAAATTGGGCAGGTAAATTAAAAAAAAGTTACATTCTGAAACTTAAACCACCTCTTGTTTTTCTACTATTTTATTTGAAGATTTAGCTCCAAACTTATAAATGTCTGAATTGATGATTCCTGAT
>JAPLGP010000017.1 GCA_026390075.1 Campylobacterales bacterium | reverse complement strand
TCTTCTTGCTCTTTGCATAAAATGAGAACCAAACTTATCATAAAGTTTTGCGTGATTTCCATTTAAAAAAAGGTAAATATCATAGTCACTAAAAAGTGTCATATCGTAATGTATTGCATAGTTCATAAATTAGCCCTTTTACCTTTGACGCTTTTGTTGTTGTGCTTCATTATACACACTCTCATACACTTTCGCGGTATCATCCCAGCCAAAATGTTTTTTCATTGCATTTTGAATGAGTGCTTTTATGGCATCTTTGTTGTTATACCAAGTGTCCACCGCCCAAGCTACAGTATGATAAAAGGCATGTGGCGTTGCATCATAAAACTTAAATCCTGTTCCTGTGTTGGCATGTGGATTGAAGTTTTCAATCGTATCATCCAGTCCACCTGTCGCTCGTACAATCGGCAAAGTTCCATAACTTAGAGAGTAGATTTGGTTCAGTCCGCATGGCTCAAAAAGTGAAGGCATAAGAAAAAAGTCACATCCCGCTTCTATCTGGTGTGCTAAATCATTTCTATAACCGATGTAACAGCCAAATTTATCTCGTTTGACATCGGCTACATGGCTAAAAAAGCCTTCAGCCCACTTCTCTCCTGCACCTAAAAGAACGATTTGCACATCCATCTCAAGCAAATTCCAAATCTCTTCTGCAATAAGCGACAAACCTTTTTGCTCTGCAAGTCGCCCTACAAAACCAAAAAGTGGAACATCCTCTCTCACGGGAAGATTAAAAAACTTTTGAAGCTCTGCTTTACACACTTTTTTGCCAGACAAATTTTTCGCACTATATTTTTTTGCTATATAGTGGTCGTTTTTTGGACTCCACTCTTCATAATCCACACCATTTAAAATGCCGTGAAGTTTGTTGGCATGTGCATTTAAAACATCTTTAAGCCCCCAATCATACTCGTAACTTCGTATCTCTTGGGAATATTTTGGACTTACAGTTGTGATAGCATCGGCATGGACAATTCCACCTTTGAGCAAGTTTACTCCACCAAAATCTTCTAACTCATAAGTGTTATAATTGCCCCAGCCAATGCCTAAAACTTCCATAACATCTTTGCTAAAACGCCCTTGGTGTTGCAGGTTGTGTATGCTCAAAATCGAAGCAGTGTTATGAAAATAATCATCATTCACTACATTTAAAAGCAGAGGAATTACCGCCGTATGCCAATCATTTGCATGGATAATGTCGGGTTGAAAATCTATCTTTTTGCACAGTTGCAAAGCAGATTTTGAGAAAAATATAAATCTCTCAGGATTGTCACTATACGCATCTTCTCCCGCATCATAAAGTCCGCTTCGACCAAAAAAACCTTCATGTTCTATAAAATAAATAGGAATATCCGTGTTTGGCAAAACGCCCTCAAGCACCAAGCCCCACGCCTCTCCATCGCGTCCCATATCCACACCTAAAGCACCATCTAAGGCTTTCAAGGAGTTTTTATCGACCACATAATAACGAGGCATAACAACTCTCACATCATGTCCAAGTGCTCTAAGAGCCTTTGGCAAAGCACCAACCACATCTGCCAAACCGCCTGTTTTTGCAAAAGGAACAACTTCAGATGCCACCATTAAAATTTTTAGCTTATTCATTCTTATTTTCCTCTAAAAGTTTTGCTCCGCTTATTGCGCCGTTTTGTAATTCTGACATAACTATTTCAACATCATCAAGTGAAGCAGAAAAAGCCTGTCCTTTAAGATTTTCTTTGAGCCACTCGAGCAGATATGGATTACGCTTTATAACACCACCGCCAAGAACCATAATCTTCGGATTTGCAATCGTGATAAGTGTTGCAGCCGCAAACAAAAGTGCTTCCTTAAACTCAAAAGCAATCTCTCTACTTTGCATATCTGGCGAGTTTTCAAGTTCAAAAAGCGATACTTTTGGAATGTTAAAATATTTCATCCATTTATTTAAACCAGAAGCCGAAGCATAGAGTTCAATACAGTTTGTTTTTCCACATCCACATGCCAGAATAGTTTTTTTGTAGGGAATATGCCCTATCTCAAACGCCTGATTTTTAGCTCCAAGAACTAATCGTCCATCATCCATAAATGCACTTCCCAAGCCTGTTCCAACATACAAAGCTAAAACAGAATCTGATTTAAAATAATGCGCTTCTGCCCTGACAGCACAGTTTAAATCGTTGTCAATTTCCAGTTTGAGATTGTATTTTGACTCAAAATATTCTTTGATTTTTGGCTCTCTTACGCGAAGATTTGGAGCTGAGAGGATTTCGCCTTTGTAAACTTGCCCAGCAAAAGAGATGCCTATAAACGAAATGGATGGATAAGTTCTGAGTTTGGCTTCAATGAAGTCAATGAGGTCATTTTCTTGTGAAGAGACATCCTCACAAATTATTTCTGCAGGCATGTGGATTTCACTTCGTAAATTTGTTCCGCCAACATCGATAGAGAGTTTCATACTATTTGCTCCAAAAGAGATTTGTAAAGAGAAGTATATACTTTAGCACTCGCATCCCAAGAAAAATCACACGACATGTTGTGCATATTTATCTCTTTGAAACGCTTTTTATCTTCATACAAGATTAGGGCTTCTTGTATAGTTTTTATAAGTGCATTTGGTTCATTTTTATCGAAAGAAAATCCATATCCTAAATTATTTCCACATGCCATACTTTTATCATAATCATTCAAAGAATGCACACTATCTTTAAGTCCGCCAACACTGCTCACAAGTGGAATAACCCCATAACTCATAGAAATAAGCTGGTTCAATCCACATGGCTCAAAAAGTGATGGCATAAGAAGAAAATCTGCCGAAGCGTACATTTTGTGGGAAAGTACTTCATCGTAGCCAAAACAGATATCCATGTTTTTAGCTTTGGCTGTTTGAACTTTTATCTGCTTATGATATTTAGATTCCCCCTCGCCTAAAATGGCGATATTAAGCTTCATTTGACTTAACTCTTGTAAAGCTTCGATGAGTAAATCCACACCTTTTTGCCAAGTAAAACGACCTATAAAAATAAAAAGAGGCAGTTGCTCATTTTCAAAATTTCTCTCTTGGAGATACGCTTTTTTGTTCTCTACTTTTTTATCATAACTCGTAGCGTCATAGTTTTGTAAAAGTGCTGTGTCAGTTTTTGGTGCAAAATGAAACAAATCCACTCCGTTTAAAATGCCTGTGAGTTTATTTTCATGTTTGCTTAAAAAGCCCTCAAGCCCACATCCAAACTCTTGCGTCAGTATCTCTTTTGCGTAGTTTGGACTTACTGTTGTAACGGCATCTGAGTAAGCGATACCCGCTTTCATAAAACTTATGCCACCATAAAATTCCAACGCATCCATGTGGAAATACTCATTTTTGAGTCCAAGTTTTTCTAAGCTCTCTTTCTCAAAAATACCTTGATAGGCAAGATTGTGTATTGTAAAAAGTGTTTGAATTTTTAAAGTAGCATCTTCCTTGATAAAAAGCGCACACAAAGCACTTTGCCAGTCGTTGAGATGGAGTAAATCATAGTTTTTACTCTGAGCAAAAGCAACAACCGCCTTGCAAAAGAGTCCAAAACGAAGGTCGTTGTCTTTGTAGCCACTTTGAGGTGTGCCATAAAGAGATTTTTTATCTGTAATAATTTTTGAACCTACAAAATAACACTTCAAACTCTCATAAGTAGTGCTCAAAAGTTCAACTTTATACTTTTTCGCTCCAAGAAAAATATCAAAAACTTCCACATGCCGTATCTTAAATCGTTTTATATCGATAGAGCCGTACAGAGGCATAATAATTGAGACATCAAACGCACCTAACATTGCCTTTGGCAAACCAAAAGAGACATCCGCCAAACCACCACTTTTTGCATACGGATACACTTCACTTGAGACAAAAAGAACTTTTGTTTGCTTTTTACTTTTTTTCATAAAATCTCCCATGAAGTGCTTGTGTAGATATTTTTATAATCATACCATTTTGTTTGAAATATTGTTTATATAAATATGGTATGATAAAAGTATGAAAGAAAATATAACATATGCTGGTTTTTGGATTCGCTTTTTAGCTTCGCTTTTGGACACTTTGTTTTTGGCTGTTCCTGTTGGGATACTCATCTACTTTTTAAGTGATGGGGCTTGGTTTGACTTTTCACAGTTTGGGCAGAATATGGCTAATGCTATGAATGGAAATCCACATGCCATGAATGTAACGCCACACACTTCAACGAAATGGGAACTCCTTTTTGAAGTTGCTGTTTTGAGCGTTACTATGATTTTTTGGAAAAAATGGCGTGGTGCAACACCTGGGAAAAAACTACTCAATGTTAAGATAGTCGATGCAAAAACATTTCAAGATATTAGCAACAAACAAGCCATTATCCGTTCCTTTGGTTATATTCTCTCTAGCTTACCATTTTTATTTGGTTTTATTATTGCAGCTTTTAGAAGAGACAAAAGAACTTTTCATGATTTTTTAGCGCAAACTGCTGTAATTTATGATGATAGAGATGTCTCAAGTTTTTAAGAGATGGAAGAAATTATACAATAGACTTCTTGCATAACCCCTTTTTAGATTGCTTCACTTCGTTCGCAATGACGGTCATTGCGAGGAAGATTAGTATTTCTACCCTATCTTTTGAATAGTCGGTGGATTTGTTCTAAACGCATTTTTAAAGGCATTCGCACGAACAAGTCTGAGTTTTCCAGTAGCGAGTGGAGATAAGAAGTGTGCATTCTCTTTACTCTCTTGCTTGTCAAAAGTATTGTCGTACATATAGACTATCTCTTTTCCCAACTTTTCAGCTTGAATCGCGATGTTTCTTGCATAGGTTAGAATGCTTTTGTGGTGTTTTTCATATTTATGTCCCCAACCAAAGAAAACAAATTTACCGCTTAGACGAAGGTTAAGATAGTCTTGATAATTGAGTTCTTTGTCAAAACGAGTGAGCTGAAAACTATTGTAAATATTCAAATCATTTTCAAACACCTCTAAAATAGGCATTTGTTCGATATTTGCTTTGTTTATATTGAAGAGATATTTAATCTCTATGAGTTTACCTTTATACTCACTCTTAGTTGCATTTGCTACTAAATGCGCCATGTCGTCCGAGTTTAATTCACAATATGTATCATCAAACTCATACCCTTGGTCAATAAGCTTAGAGTTCGTGTTATAACCCACAGGCGACATTGTTGGGTTATAGAAAAACATAGTTCCAGCAACTGTTTTGCGTCTGTTTTTTAAGAGAGCTTCAAACTGCTCTACATCTATAACTTCATCTTCATTTGGCGCGTAAATATAGTGTTCAACTAAGTACTCTACATCAAAATTTGTTGAAAATTTTCCGAATATTTGCATCTTTTAATCCATAGTTTCTTTTGTGGAAGTATAGCAAAAAAGAAGCCATTGCACATGTGAATATGCTATAATCAACGACATGATGTACACACTATTTTCACTTTTTACCTTTTTTATCTTAGCATTTGTACTGTACGAGTGGCAATACTATATAGTTTTTTCTCCGATTTACTATCGTGAAGAAGTGCTTGATGAGAGTTTTTTGATGTTAAGTATGACCACCGATGATGGAGTTCTCCTTGAGGGTGTAGTGTATGAGCCAGAGAATTTTTCTGCAACACTTCTCTTCTTTGGAGGTCGTTCGCATGATAGCGTAGGGCTTATCAAAAGACTATCCAAAATATTTCCACATGCCAGAATCATAACCTTTAACTACCGTTCCTATGGAAAAAATAGCGGTTCTTTAAATGAAAAAAACATCTTAAATGACGGTCTCAAAATAGCTCAATTAGTAAAAAAGAACTATGGTGATTTTTATATTTTAGGATTTTCCATAGGTGCAAGTGTAGCCTCGTTTGTTGCAAGTAAAACGGATGTTTTAGGAGTTTTTTTAGTCGGTGCATTTGACTCTATCGCACAAGTAGCAAAAGAAAAGTATAGCTTAGATTTATCTTGGTGTTTGAGATATAAATTTGACAACAGAGAGTTTGTGCAAAATATTGATGCAAAAACTTATCTCTTTGTAAGCAAAAGTGATGAGATAGTTTCCATACAAAACGCAAGAAATCTCAAAAGTCATGTGAAAAATCTAGCACTTTACAAAGAGTTAGACAACTTATCACATAAAGAACTTCTGTGGGATGCAGAAATTGTAAGTGAAATAAACAAGGCTATAAAGTAGAGTCCTTGCATAACTAAAATTGCTTCGTCGTTCTTCCTTGGCACATGACCGTCATTAAGTTAAGACTTTTATCATTGGTTATGTGTGAAAAACAATTCGTTCGTCATTGCGAGGAATGAAGCAATCTTAGTTATGCAAGAAGTCTATTATATAAAATATATCTTACACAAATACACTACTTCATTTAACTATCTACTCCTAAAAGTTAAATCAGATAAAATTTGTCCGATTTAAAATTCTAGAGCATAATTTGTTCTTACCAAAGGAAACACCATGAAAACAATCGTATTAGCAGTAGTTTTAACACTTAGCGCACTTCAAGCAGAGGATGTAGTTCACTACGACACGCATGAGACAAAAAAGCCTGAGATGAGTAAACCAAACTACCCAAATAATGACATACATACCAACACAAAAGGTAAGTAAATTCTATCGATAGGTTTTTCATACTCTCCTATGAAAAGCCTATTTAGTAAAACAATCTAAAAAACAACTATCTCATACCCCTGTCCTTTTTGATTTACAATCAAATCTTTTGAAGTTTTTGCTCGTAACCTTCTTATAAAAGTCCTAAGTTTTTCATCACTCGATTCTTTACCCATCCAAAGAGTATTTTTAATGGTCTCATCCTCTACTACATTTTTATGGTTTGCATACTCTTGAAGCAGAAGTTGTATAAACTTATTTTCAGTTTTTGAAAGTGCTACATATCTGCCATCTTTGTATAAACTTTTTGCTGTTTTATTAAAAGAAAATCCATCACCGAGCATAATAACTTTACTTCCTATCGTCTCACTCAGGGATTCTATGTATTCTAAAAGTTCATCTGGGTCAAATGGTTTTATAAAATACTTTACAACACCAACATCAATAGCATCTAAAAAGTTATCTCGTTCACTAAATGCACTCAATATAATAATAGGCATATTTGGGTTGACTCTTTTTATCTCTTTCGCCATCTCAAGACCCGTAACTTCTGGCATCATAATATCTGTTATAACAATATCTGGCGAGAGCTTTAAAAACTTCTGCATCCCATCGTTTGCATTATTTGCAACATAAAAAGCATAAAAATTATCTCCAATCGCACTTTTTAGTAAACTTGATAATTTTTCTTCATCCTCAACTAACAAAACCTTTAACTCTTTTAAAAGTTTACTACCCATTTTCTCTCTCCAAAGGAATTTTTATACTAAAAGTTGTTCTGCCTTTTTTACTTTTAACATCAATCGAACCATTTAAACCCTGTTCACAAATCATTTTTGACATAAAAAGTCCAAGTCCTGTTCCCTGACTTGTATGTTTTGTTGTGAAATAGGGCTCAAAAATTCTATCAATATCTTTTTCTTTAATTCCGCCTGCATTATCTTCTATCTCAATAACCCCAAATCCTTTTTCTTGATAGGTTCTGATATGTATCTCTCTAATTAAAATAGCATTATGGACAAAAGCGTCTTTTGAGTTTTTCATAAGGTTAATTATCACCTGAGATAGCTCATTTGCAATTCCAAGAACTTTAATATCTTCAAAATCTGTTTTAACACAAATCATCTCTGATTTAAGAAAATTCTCTAAAATTTGAATAGATTCATTGATGCTATTGCTTAGATTAAAATAGTATTTTTCTTTGTCTGGTTTAAAAAAGTTTGTAAAATCATCTATGGTGTTTGACATATTTTTTATGATTGTTTTACTATCGTTGTAGAGCTTTACAACATCCTCTTTATCATCATTTGCTACTGCTTTT
The DNA here is from genome assembly GCA_026390075.1 of Campylobacterales bacterium. Lineage (GTDB taxonomy): Bacteria > Campylobacterota > Campylobacteria > Campylobacterales > Sulfurimonadaceae > Sulfurimonas. The sequence goes on along the minus strand of JAPLGP010000017.1, from coordinate 47,338 downwards.
TTGATGTTAAACAGAGTAAGATTCAGCTCTGTAAGAGGCTGTCTCCATTGATGTGCAATATTTGCAAGCATTTGACCTAAACTCGCATGTCTTGATTGCCAAAACATAACGCGCTGTTTCTCTTCATTTTTCGCAATTTCCTCTTTTACTCGAAGTTCAAGCGTTTGATTTAACTCTTGTAACTGTTTTGTTTTTTCTTCTACTCGTATCTCTAAAGTTCTGTTTAACTCTTCAAACTCTATCTCTTTCATCTGAAGTTCTATAGTCAAAAAAACTTCTTTTGTAACATCATAACGCACGGCTATAAACTCTACAATATTTTCATTTTCATCGAGCAGAGGAACGACTGTTGTATTTACAAAAAAAGTCGAACCATCTTTTGCACGATTTTTTACAGTGGCTTTGTATATATTTTTACTTTTTATCGTGTCCCAAAGAAGTTTAAATTGAGCATTTGGAATGTCAGGATGTCTGACTATGTTGTGGTTTGCACCGATAAGTTCTTCTCTTGTATAACCTGAGATAGCACAAAACTCATCATTTACAAAAGTAATAATCCCATCTTTATCTGTTCTTGATATGATGTTACTCTTCTCAATCGCTTCTTTGTACTGATTTAACATCTAAAACTCCTTAACCCATCGGATATAAAATTTCATGATGTACTTTATCACAAGCGACCAAAACTTCAGCACTGAGCACCAAATCTATCGCCGCCAAACTAGCATCCAACTGCTCTGCCGAAGTCGCTCCGATGATGGTAGAAGCCACAAAATCGAACTGTTTTGACCATGCAATCGACATTGTAACGGGATGCAAATCATGTTCTTGTGCGATTTTAAGATATTTTTGTGTTGAAGCAAGAGTTCTCTCGTTCATAAATCTATCCGCCATCACTCGAAGTCGCTGAGTTGGAGAGTTTATATAGTCTCTAAAACGACCGCCCAAAACATGTGCCTGATTATACTTTCCGCTCAAAACTCCCCCTGCAAGTGGTGAATACGGCAAAAGTGAAATCTGCTCTTTTCTTGCCACGGTTGCGAGTTCATCCAAAAAGCGACGGTTGAGAAGTGAGAAGTTGTTTTGGATGGACTCAAATCTTGCGTAACCTTTGTGTGCCGAGGTCATCAAAGCTTTGGTCGTGCCATACGCTGTGTCATTTGAAGTGCCGATGTAACGCATTTTTCCGCTTTGGACAAGTCTATCAAACGCCTTCATACTCTCTTCAATCGGCACAATAGAATCAGGCCAGTGCATCTGATACAAATCAATATAATCCGTGCCAAGATTTTTTAAACTTCCCTCAATCGCTCTCTCGATGTGAAAGCTGTCAATCGCAGTCAAACCATGGCGAATAGGCGGAACAAACCACCCATTTGCCGCACCTGCGACTTTTGTCGCCAAAATAATGCTATCACGAGGTTTTGTCTTCATCCACATGCCAACTATCTTCTCAGTCAAACCCACTTTATCGGCACTCGGAGGAATCGGATAGACTTCAGCGGTATCGTAAAAATTTACCCCAGCTTCATACGCCTTGTCCAAAATCTTAAAAGCTTCCCTCTCATCGCACTGCGAACCAAAAGTCATAGTCCCCATACAAATAGGACTCACACGAAGCCCAGTTTTTCCGATGTATCTGTAGTTCATTTTATTTTTCCTTTTTTAATGAGTTTAGATTTTATTGTTGGCATGTGGAAAAGTAAATCATAGTAATTTTAATTCCTCTGAAATATCTTTTATAAGTTTACTTAGTGGGCGTTTGTGCAGGTCTTCATCACTCACATATCCATATGTCACAAGCCTAAGTAAATCCTCACGGTTCTTAAATAAAGTTCCTTCGTATTTTTGCATAAGTTCGTCTATGTAGCTGTCGTTGTAAATTTCTGCTTTTTGGATGAGTTCTAGAACTATGTCTTTGTGTTCTTTATAAAGTACCTCTAAGGCAAAAGCTTCTTTGATATTTTCTGCTCTTTTATCTGAGGTTTTAAGTTCAATATCAAACCCTTTTTCATCATAATAAAAACTACTATTTTCAATATTGAGTTTAAACTTTGCATAATTATTAAAGCTCTCTTGATATGGATGTAAATGAGTTGCTGTTGAAAATTTTGCTGTACTTTTTAATCTTGAATTACACAATATACATGATGGAATTAAATTATAAAAAGAGAGTGCCAAAATCGGATAAGTGTCTTTATCATAAAAGTGGTCAAAATCTGGTCGAGTAGATTTTGCATGTTTATTTTTTATTGTAAAAGTATAGTTTCTATTGCAATATGGGCAAACATTTACATTTAAGCTTTGAGCTAAATCATAAGCATTGTATGTTGGTATATTTTTTGATGAAAATTTTGTATAACCAATACTTCCACCATATTTTGAACCGCCAACAAAAGTTTTTTTAAGTCTATCGGAATCAATATTATGGAACTTCGCATTATTGATAATATTGTCTAGTTCTTTGGGATTTGCTCTTAAAATATCATCGAGATGCTGTTTAATATATTTTTTTTCTCTATTTTGTAGAGCATCAAAATTAATATATTTTTTTACTTCATTCACATGGTCAGAAACAATTTGTTCCAAGTTTGAAGGAGTGATTTTAGTCATCTTTTTTATTTTCTTTTTTTGCTAATTCACCTTGAAGTTCTTGTATCTGTTTTTTTATAACATCAATCTCAGATAATTTTTTACTATCTAACATTCTTTGAAGTTGATTTTTTATAATAGGCTCACCAATTATAGAGATAATATTTTCACAATAATCTATCTCTTCTTTTGATAAACTTTTTTGGTTTAAATATTTTATAGCTTTATCAATTTTACATTTCGCAAACTCCCCCATAAGCCCATCTTTCATAAAAAATCCGTGAGAAAGCAGAGTATGGATGTTTGCTCCGAATGAATTTATATTTACATATTTACTTACATTTTTGCAATTACCAGTTTCTTTATCTTTTTCTAAAAATATGATATTTTCTTTAGCTAAGTCAGATAACAAGAAGGGAGAATGTGTTGTAAAAATAAAATGATATTTTTTAGGCATCTTTTGCAATAAATTAATTACTTCATTTAAATATTGCTTTTGCCAATTAGGGTGTAAAGCTATCTCTGGCTCATCAAATAAGAATAATAATTCTTCATTTGCATTTATGTAAAAAAATATACTTAGAAGTTGAGAAAAAATAACTTTTTCTCCATGACTTAAATGATTATATCTTCTCTCTTTTTCATCAATAAAATCAAATTCAAAATAATGCCAATAATCTTTATGAAAATAAATATCTTTTTGTTCTTGAGACATCTTAGATATTTCATATTCTTTCATCATTATTACAGTCGTGAAAAAAGTATTGAAATCATTTTGTGACAAAGAAGTAGTTGTATTTTGTATTAACAACTCTTTATCGCTAAGTATTTTAGAATCTACATCTAAGTCTTTTTGCTCAATATAGCAAATCGATAAATATTGATGATATAAATCAGTTATTGCTTTTAATATTTCTTCTATTTCATCACGCTTTTTAAAATCAAGAAAAGATATATGTTCTTGAATAAGTTTGTCATAAGATTTTAATGAAATTTCTACTTTTACTGGTTCATACATAAATGAAGAAATATGAAAAGAGTTCATACTGTCTTGCTTGGCAGAGAGTATGTTCACTATTCCTTCTTTTTCAAGTGTAAAATAATGTAAATTCGCAGAGCTATAATATTTTGCTTGATGTATTTCCTCATCTGAAACATAATATTTATAAACCAATGAACAAATGTCACTAAATACAGTTTTTTGCTCAAGGAAAGTGCTTATCGTAATATTAGAGATATAAGACGGCACTTCTTTATGATAAACTAAAATATATTTAAGCTCATCTACATCTTGTTCATTATCTGCTAATATTATTTTTTCAAGACATTCTAAAATCCTACTCTTCCCACTCCCATTCTCTCCAACAATAGCAGTAACATTAATATTCTTACCAAAAAAGTTTTCTAAATACTCTTTAGGCTTGATAACCAATTCACAATTATCTTTTAATTTTTCTTTGCCATTTGCATCTTTTTCATACTCAGGCTTAAACTCACACTCAAACTTAGGCGAAAAATTAAACCCTTGTTTTTGAATATTTTTATAATCCTTAACCCATAAATAAACTAATTCCATAATAATCACTTCCTTTATAGCTTTTTATCAGCAGTTGAAACTGTTTCCAAAATGGAAAGAGTTGCTATATTCATGATTTTAGCAGTATGTTCCAAAATGGAAACAACTGAATTTTTTTCCAATTCTCCACATGCCAAACTTCTAAGCTTTTTTAGTGTGTTCTAATTTTACAATATTTCTAACACATATCACTTCAATGTGAGTAATTCTTCCTTCAGAGCGTTTCTCTAAAGCACTTAAGTCTTTTCATGCTAAAATAAAACTCAAATGATTTTATAAAATAGGGTTGCATATGCTTATTCCATCCAACTTGTTACAAAACAAAAAGATACTTCTTGGAGTCACTGGTTCTATCGCTGTTTATAAATCACTCGAGTTAGTGAGACTCTTTATAAAAGCTGGGGCTGAGGTTAAAGTTGTGATGAGTGAATCTGCTAAAAAATTTGTCACACCGCTTACTTTTGAGACTCTTACTTCAAATCAGGTTCTTGATGACACAAACGAGTCATGGGTAAACGACCACAACCACATAAAAACTACGCAGTGGGCGGATTTGTTTGTTATAGCTCCTGCGACTGCTAACACCATAGCAAAACTTGCAAATGGCATCGCTGATAACATGCTTCTTCAATGCGCTCTAGCATTTGCACATGCCAAAATAATCGCTCCTTCAGCCAACACAAATATGATGAACAACCCTATAACACAAGCAAATCTCAAAATGTTAGCCATTGCAAATTACACGATTGTAAACACGCAAACAAAAGAGTTAGCATGTAAAACTACAGGCGATGGTGCGATGGCTGAACCTATCGACATCTTTTTTAAGTGTGCAAAAGTGCTTCTAAAAGAGGAATTTTGGGAAGATAGAATGGTTATAGTCACGGGTGGTGGAACTGTAGAAAAGATTGATGATGTTCGTTATATCTCCAATTTTTCAAGTGGAAAAATGGCTTCAAGTTTAGCTGCTGCACTCTACTGCAAAGGTGCGGATGTTAATCTCATCGCTACAAAATTTGAAGAAAATTTACCAACAGATATGCACAAAATAGCCGTAGAAGACACGCTTGAAATGCAAGAGTATTTAGTAGATTCTATTCGCATTGCCAAAAAAGGAAAGCTCTCGAAAGCAACACTTATGAGAGATGAGCAAATTCACCTTATACAAAAAAAACCTTATCTTTTTATGGTGGCAGCTGTAAGTGATTATGTTCCTGAGTTTGCACAAAGTGGTAAACTCAAAAAAGAGATATTGGGTGAAAAATGGGAACTTGGCATGAAGAAAAACATAGATATTTTAAGTTCCATAGACAAAGAAGGCATCACAACTGTGGGATTTAAAGCTGAAATGGATGAGTTCAATGCTATCTCAAACGCCTCAAATATGCTTAAAGCTAAAAATATAGATGCTGTTTGTCTCAATCTGCTTCAAGATGCATCAAGCTTTGGAAGCGACACAAATAAAATAGAGTTTATCACGCATGAAAAAATAGAGTCCATTCCACATGCCGACAAATTAAGCGTTGCTTTTGGAATACTCGAACAGGCAAAACAGCTATGAATCAAGCCAAACACATCGCTATTATCATGGATGGAAATGGTCGTTGGGCTGAAATTCAGGGTAAAAAAAGAGTTAAAGGGCATGAGGCTGGAGCAAAAGTGGTTAAAGAGATAACGACCTACTGCTCCAACCATCAAGATATTGAAAGATTAACACTCTATGCTTTTTCTACTGAAAATTGGAAAAGACCTAGGTTAGAAGTCGAGTTTTTGATGAAACTACTTGAGAGTTACCTCAAAAATGAGTTGCCAGTTTATCTGCAAAACAATGTTCGTTTCGAACATATCGGCGATATTCGAGCTTTTTCCTCATCACTCCAAAAAACTATCCAAGAAGTCAAAGAAAAAACTGCCCATTGCGATGGTTTAGTCCAATCTTTAGCACTCAACTATGGTGCGCAAGATGAGATTTTACGAGCTGTCAACAAAATAAAAAATTGTGAAAATGACATAACCGAAGCGATGCTAAGTAACGCACTTGACTGCCAACATGATGTGGATTTGCTTATCCGAACAGGTGGCGACCACAGACTTTCAAACTTTTTACTCTGGCAATCAGCGTATGCGGAACTTTTCTTTTGCGACACTTTGTGGCCTGATTTTACAACAAATGATTTAGAAAAAATTATCAAAGAGTTTACTACAATTGAACGCCGTTTTGGAGGCTTAAAATAATGGAACAACTCCTTTTTGCTTTTATATTTGGAACACTCATCGGCTCATTTTTGAATGTTGTTATCTTTAGAATTCCAAAAGATGAAAGCATTATTTTCCCATCTTCACACTGCACGGCATGTGGAAATTCTCTTAAAGCTTGGCACAATATTCCTCTTTTTTCATGGGTAGTTTTAAGAGGAAAATGCTATTTTTGTGATTCTAAAATATCTATGCAATACCCTGCTATCGAACTTTTTTCAGGTCTCATTTTTTTAATTTTAGCGTATAAATTCGGCATCAGTTTTCCTATTTTTCTCATAGGACTTAGTTTTTTGATGCTTTTAGCTCTTTCCATGATAGATTTTAAATACAAAATGGTTCCTGATAGCTTAAACCTTTTAGCAATTTTATTTGCTGTTTTAGGCTCTTGGAGTATAGGTGGAATTTTTACAAATCTACAAAATGCACTTCTTTTTGCTGGTGGCTTTACACTTCTTCGGTTTACGCTCTCCTATCTTTTGACTGCATCCGCACATAGAGAAGCAAAAAAAACGCAAACTTCTTGGACAAAAAACTATCACACCTACCCTTTTATCGAAGCTATGGGCGAAGGTGATATCATGGTCGCGGCAACGATGGGCGCACTTCTTGGAGTAAAACTCACACTTGTTGCCATCTTTTTATCAGCACTCTTAGCACTTCCTGTGATGCTTCTTTTGCGAGGTCGCACACCAGAAGAACAAAAAGTTCCTTTTGTTCCATTTTTAGCAATGGCTACTTTTATAGTTTATCTGCTTGACAGCCCTATTTTAGCTTATATTGAGGCAAATTATTAACCATGAATAGACTTCAAAAATACATCATCAACAACTTATCCATTCTCTTTTTGTCGATATTTTTACCGCTTTTCTCCATCGCTTCTGTCATTTTTATGATTAAACTCGCTACCTACACAGCAGTTATTCAACTCACACTTTGGGAAATGTCAAAGCTTTACTTTTTTGTTTTACCTGAAATTTTATTTTACACTCTGCCTGTAACTTTTTTCATAGCGGCTACGCTCACCATTTTTAGACTCTCAACCGATAATGAAATTGTTGTACTTTTTGCACTTGGAATTCATCCAAAATTCATTATAAAAACATTGTTCAAGCCCGCCCTGCTTTTATCTGTTGTATTGTTTTTTGACTTTTTAATTCTTTTTCCACATGCCACGGTTTTGTCAAGCAATTTTATTTCTTATAAAAAAAGTGAAGCAAAATTTAACCTCTCCGCCTCTGAATTTGGGCATAGTTTTGGAGATTGGTTACTTTATATTGGCAAAAATAACCCTGATGGCTCGTACGCAGACCTCTTTTTGTTTAATAAAAATAAAACAGAAGAGATGCTTATCAATGCTAAAAAAGGTGAAATCATCAACGATTCAGGGATTTTACGACTTAAACTCACAGATGGAGAGGGTTATAGCTACTCAAAAGAGAAGTTTTCACAAATGAATTTTAAAGTAATGAACATCAATGACACGCTCTCAACGGACTTGACACAGTATCGAACTCCGCTAGAGTATTGGCTCTCGGACGACAGAAAAGAGAGCAAAAGACATATGCTCATAACAGATACTTTGTTAGCACTTTTTCCGATTTTATCTCTGTTTTTGGTTGCAAGTATCTCAATTGTGCATGTGAGACATCAAAAAGGTCGTATTTATCTTTATCTTTTTTTAGGAATTTTGATTTTTTATGGAGCTTCGATGGGGCTTCAAGAACTCTTATCTTTTTACACAATTCCGCTTGTCGCGCTTGTCTGGCTTGGAGCAACTTACTCTCTCTATAAAAAGACGATAGTAGCTCGATTTTAGATGCGTTGTGCGATTACCCTTGCCTATAACGGAACAAGTTTTTTAGGTTCTCAAACGCAAACGGAGTCTAAAAATACTATTTTAGGCAACTTCGAGCATGTTTTATCACAAATATCCATACACTCAAAAGTAATAGCTTCAGGGCGAACAGACAAAGGTGTGCATGCCACTGGACAAGTTTGTCATGTGGATTTACCCCCTTTTTGGAACGACTTAAAAAAACTTCAAAGAGTTCTAAACCAGATACTTCCACATGCCATACAAATCAAATCCATCAAAGCAGTGAGCGATGATTTTCACGCAAGATATAGTGCCAAAAGAAGGGTTTATCGTTACATCATCAAAAATGCACAGAGTAATCCATTTGAAAATGATTTTGTCACATTTGTTCGGCATGTGGATTTTGAAGCAATAAAGCAAAATATTAAACTCTTTGTAGGCGAACATAATTTTAAGTTTTTTATGAAGACGGGAAGTGATGTCAAAACCACCACAAGAGTTATCTATAAAGCATTTGCTTACAAACACAAAAACATCATCGTTTTAAACTTTGAAGCCAACGGTTTTTTAAGAAGCCAAATCCGCCTCATGGTAGGAGCACTCCTAAAATCCACATGCCAAGAGATAGAAGAACAGTTGGCATGTGTAAAAAACCATAAGATAAAACCCGCACCCAGTAATGGGCTGTATCTGAGTAAAATTAAGTATTAGATTTTGGAAACTGAACTAAACTTAGCTTAAAATGTTAACATATTTCCCAATTTGGGAAATATGTGCTATAATATTTTTATGAGAGTAATCAGCAAGCGAACATTACAAGATTTTTGGAATAATCATCCCGATGCTATGAGTCTATTGGCAGGATGGTATGCCGAAGCGATGAAAGCTTCTTGGCAATCCCCGCAGGATATCAAGTCTCAGTATAAAACTGCCAGTTTTTTACGGGACAATCGTGTAGTTTTCAATATTGGCGGAAATAAATACCGCCTGATTGTAAAGATTAATTACCCTTACAGTACGGTATATATTCGCTTTGTGGGAACCCATGCCCAGTACGACAAAATAAAAGCAGAGGAGATATAAATATGAACATTTTTCCTATCCGAACAGAAAATGATTATGATGCGGCATTGACACGAATAGATGAATTAATGAACGCAGAACCAGCAACAGTAGAGGGAGATGAGCTTGATATTCTTGTGACATTGGTTGAAGCATATGAGGCAAAACACTACCCAATGCCCATATGTGACCCTGTAGAAGCAATCAAATTTCGAATGGAGCAGTTAGGCTTGGAACCTAAAGATCTGACACCAATTATCGGCTCACGCTCCAAAGTCTCAGAAGTGCTCAATCATAAACGACAACTCTCAATTGCAATGATTCGCAATCTCCATGCTCAGCTACATGTTCCGTATGAATCTTTGATTGGTGCATAAAATCAAAATGTGTGTGACACCTATTTTTCTTAAATACTAAGATATATCCAATTTTTTAAGCCTAAAATATTTATATGCCTCATGCGATACCAAAAGTAGTATCGGAAACGGCACAAGCAGCAACAAATCTACTGCGTCCACATGTGCTGTGTTGAAAACTTTTTGAACTGACGCGACATTTAAGAGAGCCCACATCCAAACTAAAACGCTAAAAGATGAAAAGATAAGTGTTTTGTTGGATGTCAAACTCAGCGTCCAGATATTAAAATCCCAACTTCTCAAACTCCAAGAGTTTGCGAGTTGCGTCGTTATTGCACCAAGAAGAGTCATGGTCATCGCCTGTGCTTGAAGGTGTGGGTCATGCAAATCAACTTGCCCATATTGCCAACCATGATGCAGTAAAAATGTTATAAATGCAAACATAGCCGCACTCGCTTCAATGATGCCTATAAAGAAATATCCCCTTTTAAACACTTCCCAATCCAGTATTTTTTCATTTTTTGAGATTGGTGGTTTTTTCATAATATTTTTCTCTGGTTCTTCACTTCCTAATCCAAGCCCTGGTATCATATTTGAGCCTAAATCTATGGATAACATTTGTATCACTGAGAGTGGATTCGGGATTTTAAGAAAAAATGAAAACACATAAGGAACAATCTCTGGCACATTCCAACTTTTTTGATGTTATAATAAACCGTTCTCCCCTCCTCTATGGCTAAAACAATCGAGTTGAAATTATCATCCAAAAGAATCATATCGCCCGCTTCTTTAGCAACATCACTCCCACTTCCCATAGCAATTCCGATGTCAGCTTTTTTAAGTGAGGGTGCATCATTTACCCCGTCTCCCGTCATTGCAACGACCTCTTCATTTTTTTGCAGCAAGTCAGCGATGCGGAGCTTTTGGTTACTCGCCATCCTCGCAAATATAAAAGTTTTCTCTTTGAGCATCTCTTGGAGTGTCTCATCGCTGAGTTTTTCGACCTCTTTTCCAGTTAAAACAGCATCAAAACGAAGTCCGATATCCCTACCAACTGCAGCCGCAGTATTTGCATTGTCTCCAGTAATCATCATAATACGAATTCCAGCACTGTGGCATTTTTGCAAAGCCTCTTTTACCTCTGGACGCGCTATATCCATGATTGCTACCAAACCTAAAAGCGTTAAGCCCTCTTCTGCATCTTTATCATTTACAGCAACCGCTAAAACTCTATAGGCTCTGTTTTCAAAAGCCAAAAGCTCTTTTTCTATTTTTTGTTTTGCCTCATCATCGAACTCTTGAACACCATCCACATCTTGATAAAACGCTGTTTTTGCAAAAATTGCCTCTGGAGCACCCTTGACAAAAAGTCTATTTTCGCCATCCATCGCACCAAAAGAGGACATCATTTTTCGTTCACTGCTAAATGGATTCTCTTTTATTTTATGAAAAGTGTTCACTATCTTGTATTTATGAGCTGCTGCGACTAAAGCTAACTCCGTTGGGTCTCCAACTCTTTTGCCATCTTCAATGAAAGCACGAGAGTTAAACAGCACAGATTCTAGTAACTTTTTTAAATACTCCCCAGAATTACTATTTTCATTCTCAAAACTAAATGCACCCACAAGGTCATATCCACCGCCACTTATTTTTATTTTTTCACCACTGCTGAGATAAACCTCTTGAAGTGTCATCTCATTTTTTGTAAGTGTTCCTGTTTTGTCTGTACAGATAGTTGTAACACTGCCAAGCGTTTGAACGGAAGCAAGATTTTTAATGAGTGCATTTTTCTTTGCCATTCTTTGTGAGGCGATGGAGAGGGAGAGTGTAATGGTTGGAAGCAGACCCTCAGGAATATTTGCTACTATCAAAGAGAGTGCAAAAATGGCTGCAATCAAAAAACCTCTATCTGAAAAATAGCCTAAGGCGAAAAAAATAGCCCCAACGACGAGTGCTATGGTAGTGAAAATTTTTGTCATACTCACTATCTCTTTTTCAAGAGGTGACATACCTTTTTGTATAGTACTTGTAAGTGTAGCAATTTTACCAAACTCTGTCGCCATACCCGTTGCAACAACGATAGCGATTGCACTTCCATTGACTGCACTTGTTCCTGCATACACCATGTTTTTTGCGTCGATACTTCTTGAAGCATTTCCACATGCCAACTCTCTTTTACTCGGTTTTGATTCGCCATTAAGCGACGATACATTGATATAAAGTTCATTTACCTCTATCAAAACAGCATCCGCTGCAATTTTGTCGCCCTCTTCTATAACCACAATATCGCCAACAACTAACTCAGTTGCATCCACCCGCTGGATAATAGAGTCTCTTTTTACTTTTGTATTTGTTGGTATAAGTTTTAAAAGTGCTTCCATGGCTCTATCGGCTTTAAAATATTGCCAAAATGAAAACGAAGCATTTATAAATACCGCTCCAAAAATCGCATATCCTAAAATATCGTAACTACTCTTTGGCTCATAATAATCCGCCACAAAAGCCAACAAGCCAGCGACTTCAAGAATCATTGGAAAAAATTGAATGTATTGTTTGAAGTACTCTTTAATGTAGTTTTTTTTGGCTTTTTTCTCAATGATATTTTTACCAAACTGCTCTTGTCTTGTTTTGACTTCGGAGCTGTTTAAGCCATTTTTAGAACTTCTAAACTTGTCAAAAAGTTCTAATTTACTTAATTCAAAACTTTTCATATATTGTCATTAAAGGGTATAAAATAAATAGTATTTATGATTGGTTTTTCTAAAAGAGTCTCTATTGAATGACGATAAAAAAAGTTTTTTTTATGATCTCCACCAACAATTGCTAAATCATAACTGTTTTTTGTAATGTGAGCTTGTAGTTCATCTTCCTCACTCAGGGCATAACGATGTTTCATAGTGAACTTCATATTTATAATATCTGCTAATCTAAAATAGTGTCTAAGATTAAATATCACATCTTGAAGTTTAACTTTTATCGCTTTAGCATCCAAAGGTGCCATTTGATGTTTTTTTATCTCATCCACAGAAAATATTTCAGCTTTTGAGTGGTAGGCTTTCACTAAAGTGCTAAAAAAAGTAAATTTATTCACAGAGAGGTGATGACCACGGATAGGCATTATTATCTTATCAACGCTATTTGCAGTGGCAAATTTCACAACTTTTACTATTGCTAAATCCACTCTCATGTCTAGTTTTATAACTCTTTTTACAAATGACTCTTCAAGCATAGAGTGCTTATGTTTTGTAGAGCAAAAAACAATATCCACATTTTTATTTATAATGAACTGCTCAAGTTCTTGAAGACTTTCATAAACAATCAAGTCAACTTCAACTTCAAGCAAAGTAGCCAACTTTTTTATATCAACAAAATTTTTTTCTACAAGAGGTAATTTTTCATTCTCTTTAATATGAACCAAACTCAACTTTAAAGAGAGACTTTTTGCATAATACAAGGCATATGTGGAAGAGGTTTCGCAAATCATATTTGAATTTATTAGACTAACTACTCTCATGTAAACTCCATAATATTATTATTTTAGAACATTATATAATATATTTCTTGCAAAAACCCTTTTTAGATTGCTTCACGCCGACTCGCAATGACGGTCATTGCGAGCAAAGCGAAGCAATCTTATGAGAGAGTTTTACAAGAAGTCTAATAACTCTATCAAAAGAGACACTCAATGATGCGCTAAACGAGTAATGCCATCTTTTATCACAAATGATGCAGTTGCTGTGGCTATTTTTGCGGTTTCTAAATGTATTGTGCCGTAGAGAGTGATTTTTTCATACGCATCTTCCATCAAAACACCTTCCTCTTTTTTTGTTGTGACAAAGATGGTTTGGTTTGCGGGTGAGGCTGGAACATGGATACATGCTGCTTGATTTGGAAAAAAGAGAAACTTATTTACCTTTTTGCCATCCGTATCCACGGGAACTAAATAGCCCTCGAGTTTTACTTTTTTTCCATTGACAGAACTATTATTTCCAGCTTTTTTTAGTTCTTCTTGAAGCTCGGCGTAAATAAGACTCTCCTCTTTTGAGTTCTCTTTTACATTGGCTATTTTCTCTTTATAAATCTGGACTATTTTTTCTTGGTTGAAGTTTGGGTCGATTAAAACACTCCAGTTATCCAATTCATAACTTGGCTCATTGGAACAGGAAATGAAGAGAAATGCGGTAAGTAAAAGTACAAAAAATATTTTCATATTTTGACGATAAGTCCATCTTGAAGACTCTGTTTGTAGGAGCTTAAAGCGGGTATCAGACTTGCAAGAAGTGAAATCGCCACCATAACCAAAAGCATAGCTATTTCATATATATCTGGCATGTGGCTTATGGAAAGTGTGGATGGAATGAGAGCTATCAAAAGCGTCAATATGAAAACTCCAAGAACAATTCCACATGCCACGATAAGAAACGACTCAATGGCAAAAAGTGCAAAGAGTACCTTTGCACTTGCACCTAAACTTCTGAGTATCGCTATCTCTCTTCTTCTCTCAATCAGGGTTGCGTACATAGAAGTAAGCATTGTAAAAAGTGCAACAATAAAAACTGCAACTGAGATAAAGAACAAAACATTTTGAAAACTTTGCATCAATTTGAAAAGTTTACTCAAGGCTTTTGCTGGAATAACAGCTTTGAGATTTTCACCTTTATAATGGTTAATTTTATTTTCTAGCTCCAAAATTTGTAAAGGATTTTTAAGCCCTAGTAACATTCCGCTTACATGTTTGAGTTTAATATCCATCTGGGATAATTTCTCACTCTCTATGTGCATATCCACAAAATGTCCGCTTTGCCACTCCAAGTGAATGGCTTCATCGGATTTGAGCTGAATAAAAACCAAATCATCATTTGGGGTGTTGCTCGGCTTTAAGATTCCGCTCACGCTAAATTCTCTGTTTGTATGTTCGTGATGTTCATCTGCATGGGAAAGATGTACTTTGTCAGAGAGCTTTAAATCGAGTTTTTTGTGCACATTAAACCCAACTATCACATCATAAAAACCGCCAAAATTACCGCCCTCTTGAAACTCTAAAAGTTTTCCTGAGGCGTATTTGTAGCGTTTAAAAAAATCTTCATTTGTCGCCATTACCTCGAAACCTCTAAAACTATCACCCAAACTCAGAGGCACACTCCACGCAACTTCATCCATCGTTGCTATCTCTTCATACGAACTATATTGCATTTCGCCAAGCCCATCGCCTATATGAAAAACAAGGTTGAGCAAAATTTCAATCGAGCCGTTTGAAGCGCCGACTATCATGTCCGTTTCATTTAGAGTGTTTAAAAAATGTTTCTCTGAACTTTTTGCAACTCTTTGTATCCCTAAAAGCAAAACAACACTGATAGCAATAGAAAACACAGAAAGGAAAAATGCGGTTTTACGATTTAAAATACTTTTATAAGTTAAGTTAAAAATCATACAAACGCCCTATTGAGTGTGGAAAAATCATACACCGTGTCAAAATGAGAGGCAAGTGATTTGTCATGACTTACAAAAACAAGCGTTGCTCCACATGCCGAGGCTTGAGTAAAAAGAAGTTTCATAAAGCGTTCTTTAGCATCGCTGTCGAGTGCCGAAGTTGGCTCATCTGCTAAAATAATTTTTGGTCTGTTTATCAATGCCCTTGCAACCGCAACCCGCTGTTGTTGCCCAACACTCAGCTTCATCGCAGCTGTTTTACAATCAACTGAGAGTTCGAGTGCATCGAGCAAAATCTTTATCTCTTCTTTTGAGATTTTTTTTGATTTTGTAAATCCACATGCCAAGAGAATATTTTCTTCAACACTCAAATAGGGCAAAAGATTGAATTGCTGAAAGATTACACCGAAGTTATCTGCTCTAAATTTATCTTTTTGTGAGAGACTCAAAGAGGAGAGTTTTGTTCCAAACACCTCAATATCTCCGTGTGTTGGTTCTAAAATACCGCACAAAAGATTTAAAAATGTACTTTTTGCACTTCCGCTTTTTCCATGTAAAAAGATGTGTTCGCCCTCTTTTATATGCAAAGAATCTATATCTAAAACACTCTTTTTGTCATATTGAAACTGGCATGTGGAAATGTGTATCATTTTATATTTTTCACATCTTCTCGTTTGTTAAAGTAGGGAATATATTTAGAAGTTTCATACATTCCATAAGTTAAATCTTGCATCTTTTTGAAAAGTTCTGGTTGTTCTGAGGCATGGTTACTCAGCGGTTCATCGCTGTAAATATCATAAAGTCCACTCATCGTTCCATCATATCTTGTTCTAAAATAGTATTTCTCACCAATAAGTCCTATAAAAGGATTTGAAGAGTGCGTTATGGTAAAGGCATATCTTTTATCGTCAAACTGCGCATCAAACATATCACGCCCCATCGTTGTAGCGACATAAGAAATGTTGAGCATGGAAGCAATGGTTGGAAGAACATCGACTTCACTCACAACTTTCTCATACACTTTTGGCTCGGTTATAAGGGGTGAGTAAATGATAAAAGGAACGCGTAAAGCTCCCAGTTCTAAAGCACTGCTACTTTCACCTTTGGTTACATGTTGTCCTGCATTTCCTGAGATTCCATGGTCTCCGTAAAAGACAAAAATCGTATTTTTATAGTAATCGCTTTTTTGTGCTTCTTCCATAAAATGCCCAATGGAGTAATCCATAAATCTAAAAGAGTTGTACTCTTCCAAGGATTCAAAACCATACTTTTTAATCTCATTTTCGTCTATGTTAAGTTTTTCTTTAAATCCATAACTCTCTTTTGGAATAGTATAAGGTCTATGATTTCCTGAAGTTTGAATCACACTAAAAAATGGCTCTTTCATTTTGGATAAATATCCATTTGCTTCGCGAGCCAAGTCAATATCTGAGATACCCCAAACATCCGTTCGAGGTGCTGAATACGCCTCTTCTTCATACAAGTTGAGATTGTCTAAAGATTGATTTAACATCCCTCGAATGTTTCCCCACGAAGCAGAACCACCTATAAAATAGGACTTCTCACAACTACTAAAATCATGTGCAATAGAGTGCTGATTTATAATGAGAGGATTACGACTAGAAGTTCCTTGAAGCTCCACATCTGGCAAACTTGTCAGCGTGCAGTAGATAGAACGGGCTGTTCCTGTAGCTGGAGAGAAATAATTTTTAAAGTAAATTCCATTATCTGCAAGATATTTTACATTTGGAGATGGATTTAAAGGATTTCCTGAGATACTTGATTTATAGGATGCAAACGATTCCATTATGATAATTACAACATTTGGTTGTTTGCCTATCGGGTGTGTTGGCATAATTCTTCGCTGATAATTAAGAGTTTTTGCATCTTTGTTAGTAACACCCAGATAATCCGCAACAATTGGATAATACTCTCTCACTTTCGTAACATCGTAAGAGACACTGCCATTTTTAAAAGTATCTAAAAAGTAGTGGATTGGATTGTAAGTGAGTTGCGTTGCAAAGGGATGTTTTGAAAATGCTGCATCACTCCAACGAAGCGGATATTGTGAAAATTTTGAATATCCCGCTACTGCAAGAGTTAAGAATGCTAGAAAAGAAAAAATGAGACCGCTGGTGAGTGTTACGCTTACATTTTTTTGTTCTGTGATTATTTTAAAAAGTCTGCTTGTTAGAAATAGAAATATAAGATTTGTTAAGAGTATGCCAAAAGCAATCCAAACAACAGGATAACTCTGCCAAACCATTTCAGTTGAAATATCCAAATTTTCTAAAAATCTCAGAGCTGTAAAGTCAAGTCTTGTTCTAAGATATGCGTAATGTCCAAAATCAAATACATAAAACATAACATAAACAGCAAAAATAATCGCTAAATATGCAAGCCAAGCAAAATGAGCCGTTTTATATTTAAAAGGAGAAAGCCCCTTTATCCAACCCAGAAAAAAAAGAGGTAAAATCATAACAACAACCATACGCAAATCAAATCTGAGTCCAAGCCACATGGACTTTGATAAATCATGCAGAGTTAATGGTGAAGATGGATCATTGAAAGCTATAAAAAAAGCAACTCGCATAAAAACAAAAAGAAGTGTAAGCGAAGTAATAAAAATCAGTAAAAATCTTAGAAGTTTTGGAAGTTTTAAAAATAGACTCATATTTTCTCTTTTCATAAAGTTTAAAATGTAATTTTACTGTTTTTTAGTTAGTCTTATGTTAATAATACTAAAATGCTCACTTATCTTACTAAAAAAAGCGAATAACTATGCAAAACATTGAACTTCCAGAGGGAATGAATCCTGAAACACTCGAACATTTAATGAACCCAAAAAACTATGGAAAATTAGAAAATCCTAGTGGAGTTGGAGTGGCTGTAGATGAGAAGACGGGCGAATATGTCATTTTTTACGCTCTTTTAGATGGCGATATTATCAAAGGTACAAAGTTTGCGACAAATGGCTGTCAAGATACAGTTGTGCTTGGTTCAATGTTTACAGAGATGATTATAGACCACAACACAGAATATGCACACGATGCGATTAAAAAAATGAATGAAAAATTAGGTGGCACTACGCCTCAACAACAAGTGTGTGCAGATATGGTTTTGAGTGCTTTTGTAGCCTCTATGATGAACTACGAAAACCTGCAAAATGGCAAAGTTGAAGAGATGCATGTGCTCAAAATGAAAGAGAGTTGTGAAACTACTGAAGGGGAAGAGAATAATGAATAAAATATATCAAGCAAAACATGAGTTATGGTTAAGTATATTATTTGCGTCATTTGCCATCAATGATGAGGAGATAAAATCAAGGCTGTATGACTTTTCTCAAATTGCATTTCGTCATATGAAGTGGATTGCAACAGATACCTTGGCATGTGGAAATAACTACAACTATGATAGAAAAATGTTGCTTTACAAAAAAGAGTCTGTTTTTGAAGTAATAGAAGATTTGGTAGAAACAGTTATAGAAACGCAAAGCATTTATGGAGATGATATACTCGCAAACAGAATGAAAACAGATGATACCTACCTTTTGGAGTATCTTGCACAGATTTTAAAGAACAGTCAAAACAACAAAGAAGTAACAGCTTTTAATATGCAAAGAAAATGGCTCGATACAAACTTAGCTCCAGAGCAAATCGATGCCCTGACAATGTTCTTGTTTGAAGAGTCATACAAAGAGTATGAGCTTATTTTAGTGTATGCTTTTATGCAGGCAAGAACGGACAAAGTCATCCAATTTAATGTATTTCAAGACCTTATAGACGAGTCACACTTTCACTTAAAATCTTTTGGAAACATGATGGCAAAAGTAGGCATTTTAGCACTCCCAAGAGAGCTACATGAACTTACCTATGTCATCAAAGATTTAGAGAAATTCGTACACGATGGAATAGCCGAAGAAGAAGCTGCAAAAGCGATGTGCAAAGAGCTGAGTTCGGCTATAAAAGATGAAGAGTTATCGAAGTTTTTTGACTTTATAAACTACCAAGAGAGCTATCATATAGAGTTGATGAAGAGGTTGTTATAGTATTGTAGATGTGAAAAATAGTTCCACATGCCGTGAAATCATAGTCTAAAATAAAGTGAAGCCTTTCACTTTATTTTCGCCGTCTCATACCGTTTCATTTTAGAATATTCTTCGGCATGTGGAAATCTATTCTACTTATGGAGTGCAAGTTCTTTTTTAAGATACTCACCCGTGTAAGAACCCGTTTTTTCATAGGTTGCTGCTAACTCCTCAGGGCTTCCTTCGGCAATAATAAGTCCGCCACCACTTCCACCTTCTGGTCCCATATCTATGATGTAGTCGGCATTTTTTATCATATCAAGATTGTGTTCTATGATGAGTACGCTATTGCCGAGTTCTACAAATTTATGAAGTACACTTGTGAGTCTATCGACATCCGCAAAGTGAAGTCCTGTGGTTGGCTCATCAAGAATGTAGAGTGTTTGTCCTGTGTCTTTTCGGCTTAACTCTTTACTAAGTTTGATTCTTTGTGCTTCCCCGCCTGAGAGTGTTACAGCATTTTGTCCTAAAGTAATATAACCAAGTCCAACATCTACAAGTGTCTGCATTTTTTGATGTATTTTTGGAATTGGTTTAAAAAACTCAAAGGCTTCATCTACGCTCATATTGAGGACATCAGAGATAGTTTTACCTTTATAAAATACTTCTAAAGTTTGCTGGTTGTATCGCGTTCCATGACAAGTGTCGCACTTTACCATGATGTCTGGCAAAAAGTGCATCTCTATCTTTATTTGTCCCTCACCTTGACACTTTTCACATCGTCCACCTTTGACATTAAAGCTAAATCGTGAAGTTGTATAACCTCGTATTTGCGACTCTTTTGTTTTAGAAAACAGCTCTCGTATCTCATCCATTACACCTGTGTAAGTTGCTGGATTACTTCTTGGCGTTCGACCTATCGGGCTTTGGTCAAGATAAATCACTTTATCCACATGCTCTAAACCTGTTATCTCAACACCCGCAACTTTGTTTACTTTTCTGGCGTGATTTAAGAGTTCTCGGGCGGTTGGAAGGAGTGTTTGAAGCATCAATGAACTTTTTCCGCTTCCACTCACTCCTGTAATACATACGAAATTATTGAGTGGAATTTTTGCACTTAAATTTGTTATATTGTTGAGCGTTACATTTTTGATTTCTATATATTTTTCTTGTGGTCGTCTATAAAAATACTCTATCTTTTTTCTTCCAAACATATAATCCGCTGTGAGTGTTTTCGCTTTTTTAAGCATCTCTAAAGTGCCGCTAAAAACCACCTCTCCGCCAAATTTTCCTGCTCCACTTCCGATATCTACAATAAAATCAGCATTTTCTATCGTCTCTTTGTCATGTTCCACAACAATAACACTATTGCCTTTTTCTTGCAAACTTCTCAGAGTACGGATAAGTTTGAGTGTATCTCTCTCATGAAGCCCAATGCTCGGTTCATCCAAAACATATAAAACACCCGTCAAACCACTCCCGATTTGTGAAGCGATACGAATCCTTTGCGCTTCCCCACCACTAATAGTTCGTGCATCTCGCCCTAGAGTTATATAGCCAAGTCCAACATCAAATAAAAAGTAAAGTCTTTCTCTGATTTCGTTTAAAATAGGTTGTGACACTTGTCTGTTTTGAGCATTAAAATCTTTGAAATTATCCTCATTTTTAAACCACTCATAGCTTTTAGAAATTGGCATATCCAAAAGTTCAGCAATGCCTTTTTGTCCAACTTTAACAGCTAAAGATTCTCGCTTTAATCTATGAGAACCACAAATATTACAAACTTTCTCACTCATATAATCCGCTAACTCTTTTTCATCTTTGAACATATCATAAGCAATTTTTACGATTCCAGGCCACATTCTATTTACAGTATGACCTTTCCAAAGAAAAGGAATTTCTTCTATACCACCGTGTAAAATTGCCTTCTTTTTATACTCAGGAAGTTCTGAATATGGAATTTTAATATCGATATCGTTCGCTGCACAAAAACCTTTTAAAAATGTAAAGTAATAGCCTTTATTGAAACCATAAACTATTTTCACCGCACCAGTTTCTACACTCAAATCTTGGTCGATTATTTTGTCATGGTCAAGTGCGTAACGAAGTCCTAATCCATCACACTCTGGACATGCACCTTTTGGAGAATTGAAGGAAAAAGAGAGGGGTTCAAGAGGATCGAAACTTATTTTACAGTCAAAACAAGCATTGTGTTCGGAATAGTGCATGTGGGATTTTTGCAAACCTAACTCTTCATGGTTTAAAATATCAATCTCAAGTTCACCGTAACTCTCTTTTAAAGCTTTTTCAACATCCGCCGCGATTCTTTCTTTATTTTCAGCGTTTACTACAACCCTGTCGATAACAACTTTTATGGTGTGTTTTTTAGTTTTAGAGAGTTCTATATCTTCATCGAGACGCACCATCACGCCGTCTATCATGGCTCTCACATACCCTTTATGCACAAGTGATTCCAGCACATCAGCATACGCACCCTTTTTCTCATTTACAACTGGAGCTAAAAGAACAAGTTTTGCACCCTCTGGGAGTTTCGCAACCTCGCCAATAATGTCTGAAGCACTCATCTGTGAGATAACTTTTGAACATTTATGGCAATGTTGCACGCCAACTCTGGCATATAAAAGTCTAAAATAATCATATATTTCGGTAATCGTTCCAACAGTAGAACGAGGATTTTTGGATGTTGTTTTTTGGTCTATTGCGATAGCTGGAGTAAGCCCTTCTATCTTGTCCACATCAGGCTTTCCAACACGGTCTAAGAACTGTCTTGCATAAGAAGAGAGTGACTCCATATAGCGTCTTTGACCTTCAGCATAAAGCGTATCAAACGCCAAAGTCGATTTTCCGCTTCCGCTAAGTCCCGTAAACACAACCAACTCATTCTTTGGAATATCTAACGAAATATTTTTTAAATTATTTTCTCTCGCACCCGTAATTTTTATATAATCTTTTTTTTTCATTCTAAAACCCTCTTAAAAAAATATTCTTTGTGTTAAATATGTTACTACAATTACATAAAAAGTGACTATCAATCTTCTTTGTAAATGAACATCGACTCTGTCTTTTAAATGTATGCCCAAATAGACACCAAAGAGTGAAGCAAGTCCTATGATGATACCACTTTTAAAATCCACATGCCCTACTGTGGCATGTGAAATAAAACCTGCGATGGATGAAAACACTACAAAAAAGAGCCCTGCGGAAACTGCTTTTTTAAGTGGTACATGCAAAAATCCAACCAAGATAGGAACAAGTATCATACTTCCACCTACTCCTATCGCCATGCCTATTGCTCCAAGAAAAATCCCGATTACAAGGAGTATGAGCCTATTGACATGCTTTTGTTCTTTATGCTCTTTTGGTTTTAAAAAAAGTCTCACAAGTGCGAAAATTGCAAAACTTAAAAATATAAGTTCTAAACTTTTATCACTGAGATTTGAAGTAATGATACCACTTAAAAATGCGCCCATAAAGCCACCAACGCCTATAGTAGCTACCATAGGAACATCAAGAGTGCCTTTTTTGTTATTTAAATAACTGCCATAAAAAGAACTAAACATCATCTGCACAACAGAAATACCTATTGCTATCTTCGTTTCAAACCCTAGTAAAAGTAAAAGAGGAACTAAAATAGTCCCGCCCCCAATACCAAAAAAGCCAGAGAGCAAACCGACAACAAGTCCAAGTAAAATCAACTCAATCATTAAGTAACCATTCTAATTTTTCGCGAATTATACTCCAAGAACTCTTTATAGTAAGCCAATAATAGAGAGTTTAATTTTACTTTGATACTTTATAAAGTATAATCATTTACCAATCATAAAGGCAACATAAATGTTAAAAACTATAATTCAGGCCTCAGAAAATTTTTGCATTCATCAAATAAGGTTGCCACATAAAATAAAGAAAGGTATCTCTAAAAAGAGAACGCTTATTGCTTATATAGATATAGATACCTATGATAAGAAAAAATATCGAGTTTATGTTGCCGCGCAAGAGAGTTTTATACAAAAAATTGCGAAACTATTTTTAGAAGAAGATGAGAGTGATGAGGAGACTTTAATAGATATGCTTTTAGAAACAACAAACCTAATCGTTGGAAGTGCTAAAGTTATTGCTGAAGAAGAAAATGAAAATCCTTACACAATCAACACTCCCTATTTTGAAAAGATAGATATGTTTAATTTTGCATATGATGATACGAGAACAATCAAAATAAAAAATGATGAAATGACTATCGCAATCAAGGAATTAGATGTATAAGCGAAGTAAGCATAAATTTGGTGCAAAAGAGAGTGAATATGATGCTGATCAAGAGCTTTCATGGATGAACTATTCTGGACTTCTAGATATGGAAGTCGAGTTTATAGCTGATTTAGGTGAAACGGAACTCAGTGTTGCGGAGATATTAAAACTCGATAAAGGCTCAATAATAGACCTTAAAAAACCAGCTGGAGAGAGCGTTGAATCGTATGTTAACGGTCGTATTTTAGGCAAGGGTGAGGTTATGGTATATGAAAAAAATCTTGCAATTCGTATAAATGAAGTCCTTGATTCTAGTGCGGTTTTATATCACCTTTCAAAAGAGAGATTATGATTAAATTATTTTTTATTTTATTCCTTCCGTTTGCACTTTATGCTGCTAAAATTTTAAGTTACAATGTCTATGATAGAACAGATAGAGTTGATGTTATGATTACCTTTGATGCACCTTACAATGGGGCTATAAAGCAGAGTGCAAATGCCTCTAAAATCATTATAAAACTAGAAGATGCAACAATAGAATCACAAAAGACAAAAGAACTTACATCAAAGTTTCTTGACTCACTCAGCATTACTCCAATCGCAGGATACACTCAAATAATTGCATCTGTACCACCATCTGTAACTTTGAAAGCTTCTAAAACAGCAGATTCCTATGGTCTTAGATTAAGATTTTCAAATCAAGCCGCACAAAAAGAAAACTCTGCAAGTGAGCAAAATATTGCAAACTCAATTGACGCATTACCTACAAAAAAAGGTGATGAAATGTCTAAGAGCTATTATATTGTTATAATAATTTTAATAATAGGTATAATAATTCTCTTTTTACTCAATAAAAAAATTACTCAAAATAAATCAAAAATGAATCATAATTCTTGGTTGTTTAATGCAAATCAAGAAGTTAGCGCACCCTTAATGACTCCTAGTAATCAATCTGGTGAAAATGTAACTATTCGATTTCAAAAAAATCTCAATGAACAAAATAGTGTCGTAATGCTTGAATATTCTTCGCAAAGCTACCTTGTTGTCATGGGAGCGAACAATCTTTTACTTGACAAATTTACAGATAATAAACCAGTAACACAAGATGATTTTGAAATGATTTTACAAAACAAACATCAAGTATTAGATAATTTTTTAAGAGGGGATGATGAAGAAAAAGAGCCTCTGCAAATTTACAAGGAAAAAGCAGGGTATTTATCCTATGGAGCCTAAGTTTAGCTTGGCTTTTTCTCTTCAAACTTATCTTTTAGAAGCTTTTTAATCACTTTTATATTTGCCATATTTAACTCATAACTCCCATCCATAGCTTTGTTTATATGAAAAACTTCTGTAACAGTTATACCATATGGGTCTTTTGTCTCTTTACTCATCACTTCATTCTCAAAAGAGTATAAATAAAGCTTTTTACGAGCTGTTTGTATATAGTAAGTTAAAACTATCTCATCAGAATGTTTTTTCTCGATGGCTACTACAACTCTTTGATTGGCATCATATTTATTCTCATCTAAACTCAGTAACTCTTTTGCCTCAGCTACACTCATATAACCTATATAAAATTTATTATACAAATCATGGTATCTTTGAGTGCTTTGTGTCATTAAAAAAGTCATATCAAGAATATGTTTTTTATGACTTCTTAATGTTTTTGTTATCCAAGTCATTGTATTGTAATATCGAAATGGATGAAGTTTAAGAGAATGCGCTTCTAACATTTTCTCAGAGGTGATTTTTTCTTTAATTTCCAACTTCTTGGCATGTGGATATTTAATATGTTCTAAAACATTTTTCGCAGAAAACTCTTTAGTAAGCCATACTTTGCAGTAATCAGGCAACTGTTTTGTTCCAGTTGCACCCTCATTTAAAATTATAAGTGCTTTTATCTCATACTGCGGAAATATAATTTCTAAAAGTGCTTTTTTCTTTCTAAGTCTTTTTTTGAGTTTTAAAACAGATTTTACAAGTGTCATCTCAACAAAATAGAGCTCTTTATCTTTGGTAATAAACATAGCATCAAATTCGCTAATTTCTCTACTTTTTGTTCTATAAACTATCTGTTGCTTTTCACTTATTGAGAGTGTATTTGGATTTGATTTTTCTTTATTTTGATGAAAACCTTTTAAAATAAACTTCTCTATTTCATCGCTTTGCTCAGCATATCTTAAAAGTTTTTCATAAATATAGTTTTCAAAAACCTCACCTTCAAAAGAGCGATAAGAACTTAAATAGAGAACATCTTCTTCATCTGTATTTTTTGCTAAAAGGGATAAAAGATGTTTAGTATTGTAATCATAATGAAAGAGATTATCAGATATATCGAGATCGTCTAATGCTTTAATAGACTTAGAAATATTTAACATTATAATAATATCTCACTGTTTTTAAAAAATTCATCTATCACGCCTCTAAGCTCTAAAACATCATCGATACGATTTATTTCATTTCTTAAAACTGACGCACCTCTATACCCTTTAGAATAAGTATGTGCATGTTTTCTAAACATTGGTACTCCTTTATGTCCATAAAACTCTATCATTTTATCAAAATGTTCCATAATGATTTCATGTTTTAACGATGCAGATATATCACTTTCGCCACTTTTTAACTGATGAAAAATCCAAGGTGCACCGATAGCTCCACGACCTATCATCACACCATCCGTTCCAGTATGTTCTAAAACCCATTTAGCTTTTTCATAAGAGTCTATATCACCATTTGCAATGACAGGAATAGAAACAGCCTCTTTTATCTCTTTGATTGCATCATAATCAACCGCTGACTTAAATCTTCCCGCACGTGTTCGCCCATGAACCGCTAAAAAATCAGCTCCGCTATCTTCCACAATTTTCGCTATATCTATATGATTCTTTTTTTCAAATCCAAGTCTAATTTTTACACTTGTTAAACTTTTATTGGATGTATCTTTAATGGTTCTTATTATCTCACTCATCAATGGTAAATTCAAAAGAAGTGAACTGCCGCTTCCATGTCCAACTATTTTTGGAACAGGACAACCACAATTAAGATCAATAATATCAATGCCATCATGGTCGTTTAAAATTGCAACAGCTTGTTTTATTACATCCACTTCTGCACCAGCTATTTGGACAGAATATGGGTCTTCAATGGAAGCTTTTTGTAGCATGTGGAATGTTTTAGCAGAACCATGCACAAGAGCATTTGAGCTTAGCATCTCACTCACTGTAAGATCTGCACCAAACTTTTTTACTACGCTCCGAAAAGGAAGGTCTGTATATCCAGCAAGTGGTGCTAATACATATACAGGTTTATCAAAAGAAAAATTTTTTAAATATTTGGGCATATACTAACTTTAAACAAATAAGTTTATATTAAAATTTCTATTACACTCTTTTAGCGCACGATAAGATTTAAAATTTAGATATTCTTGTGGTTGTGAGTTTTCTAAAATTTCATCCGCTGGTTCTAACATTTCTAAATCAAAAAGAGTAAATAAGTAAGCACTCATAGCTTCTTCATGCGCATCACTTAGAAGATGAAATAATTTCATTCTTTGTTCTGGAATCATACTATTAGATAAGATAGCTGCCATTTTTAAATAATCTGCTTCAGATAAATCTAAACCTGATAACAAATGTATCAATGCATCATTTGTGATTGATAGAATGTTATCATTTGCATTAATTCTAGCTAAAATTTCAAATAGGGCATCTTTTGTTAAAAATGCTTTGTATTTTTCTATCATATTTAAAAGAGCCGTTTTACAAAAATCAACATATACTTCTTCACATAAACTTTTATCGTACTTATCCGCATGACTTAAAATATCTTCAGCACTGATGTCGCCTTTCATATAACGATTTTTTTCATTTTGTATCACTAAAGGATTTGTAAGAGAGAGAGAATATTTTTTTAAATCCACTACTTCTTTATTTTTTATATCTTCTATAAGTTTTAAAACATTTTTTATTTTTTCATTATCTATATCTAATCCAGCATCTTTTACAGAAGAAATAGTTACATTATCAATAAGTAATCCAAGCACTTTGTATCTAGGTGTTTTAAATTCATGATTTCTACTCAGCTTACCAAGATAAGCATCCACAATAGCATCTATTAATTTATCATAATCCTTATCATACTTACGAAGTTTGAAAGTACCAATAAGTGAATAAAAAGATATATGCACAACACTTGCAATATAAAATATCACAAGAGGAACAATTGCCCATATAGCAATAGATAAGGATGGTAAAGGAACACCAAATAAATCTATAGCAGTACTCTCTTTACTCACATAGTTATATATAAATAATCCAACGATGGCAATGAATAAAAATGAAACTATTGTATATCTTTTAATCTGCATTGTAAATTCCTATTTTCTAGATTTTTCTACTATTTCTCTACAATCAATACAATAAATGGCATGTGGCTTTACTTTTAATCTCTGAAAACTTATATGATCTTCACACATCTCACATATACCATAATCACCATTTGATATTTTTCCAAGAGTAACATTAATCTCTCTCAACTCTTGTTCTTGCTGATGCACTATTGCACTTTCAACCATAGAATTATTATTGACAGATGCATAATCACCCTCATCATTTAATTCTAATGAATTCAACTGGTCTAATTCATCATTCACACCAACGATATTTTTAATTATCTGTGCCTTACGACCCTCTAAAATTTCTTTAAAGTACTTTAACTCACTTGCTTGCAATTGCTATCCTTGCTGTGTTATATTTTACTTATGGTACGGATGGTTACTTAAAATAGAAAAACCCCTATAAATCTGCTCTAGCAAAACTATTTTTGCTATTTTATGACTCATAGTAATATTTCCTAAACTTATAACAACATCACATTTTTTTAAAAAATCATCTTCAAAGCCATACGCTCCACCGATGAAAAATTTCACCGCCATTTTATCATTTAAAAGCTTACTAAATTCAAAACTATCGATTAATTTTCCATCAGGATGTAAACTTATAGAAAATTCTTTGCCAGTATAGGGAGTTAAAGCTTTTGTATAAGCCTTCTGTGAAGCATCTGGTGAAATAGTGTGTGATTTTGCTACATCTTTATCAAAAAGTTCGATATCTTCTATTTTTGCAAAGCGAGAAATCATTTTTGTTAGCTCTTTATAGAGTGGGTCATAAATAGTTTTTTCTTTTTTTGCAATTGAAATAATATCTATATTCATTTTATGATACCAATCCGCTTCCAATCACATGGTAAGTTACATGCGTGAAACTATCATTTTTTTTTACGCCACCAATTGCTGCTACAAAATGTTTTGAATGCGATGCAATAGAGTCCAGCGTATCGCCTAAAATCGTACTTACTTCTTTTGTACTTGTATTTCTATATGCACCTAATCCGATGTAGTTTAAATTACACTCATTTGCTTGAAGCACTTCTTCTATGTTATGCGTTGAAATACCCAAAATTTTATCTTTTGTTATGACCGCTCGTATAATTTTGACTGTATTTTTTATGTCAGAATCTATTAATTTTAAATCTTCCTGACCAAGATGCACACCATCACAAAACTCTATCAACTCATACGCATCATTGACTATCAAAAAGCCATCATATATTTTTCTGATTTTTATAAGTTGTTGTTTTATAAAAGCTATATCAGCGGTTTTATTTCTGTACTGAATGATTTCAGCACTATTTTGCTTTGCAATAGCAACAAATTCCTCAACTGATATGCCTTTTAAATCTAATAATTCTTGATCACAAAGGGCATATAAACGCATACTAATTTTTTAGAAGTGTTAATAAGTCTGAGAGTGTCTTTTTTAACTCATTTCTATTTACGACCATATCTACAGAACCTTTTTCAAGTAAAAATTCTGCTCGCTGGAAACCATCTGGTAAACTTGAACCAATCGTTTGCTCAATAACTCTCTGTCCAGCAAAACCGATGAGCGCACCTGGTTCAGCGATAATAATATCTCCTAGCGTTGCAAAAGATGCACTTACTCCACCCATAGTTGGGTCTGTTAAAATTGAGATATAAGGAACTTTATGATTTGCTAATTTTGCTAGAGCAGCAGAAGTTTTACTCATTTGCATGAGTGAATATGTACTCTCTTGCATTCGAGCCCCTCCACTCGCACTTATAATAATTAAACCCTCTCTCTTTTGTATAGCACGATTGACTGCACGAACAATTTTTTCACCCTCTACCGAGCCTAAAGAACCACCCATAAAAGTGAAATCAAATACAACAAGTTGCGCAGGAACACCATTGATTTTACATTCGCCACTCACAACAGATGAACTTCTGCCAGTTTTTTTAACACCCTCTTCTATTCTCTTAACATAAGATATTTTATCAACAAATTTAAGTGGGTCAACAGGTTTTAAATTTTCATCAAATTCTATAAATGTTCCCTCATCTGTTAAAAGTGCCAATCTCTCTTTTACGCCTATACGAAGATGATATCCACATTTTGGACATACATAATTTTGATTTTCTACCTCTTTATAGTACATCAAAGATTGACATGATTTACACTTAATCCAGTGAGTAGGCGCTTCACTTTTTGTAGCTTGTTGCTTAGTATCTGATCGAGTAAAAAGGTTTAATAAGTTCAAAAATCATCCTTATATTATATAAATAGCGGTTATTTTATCAAATTTTTACTTATTAAAAAGAATTTTTTGATAGTTATAGAAAAAATGCAACATTTCCACATGCCACAGAATTACTTGGCATGTGGAAATTTAAATATCTATTTGAGTAAAGATTTAGCAATATTTCTAGCAGCTTCACGACCATCATACGCTGCTGTTACAACCAAGTCAGCACCTCTAAAACAGTCTCCACCAGCATAAATTCCAGTCGTAGTTGTTTCATTCGTTTTTTCATTTACAATGATACCACCCCAACTATTTGTCTCTATTCCATTTTCTGCTAAAAACGATGGTACGGCAGGGTCAAAACCTAAGGACATGATGATTACATCTGCATTTACTCTGTATTCACTCCCCTTTACCTCTTCCATTTTTTGGCGACCGCTTTCATCTTTCATACCTAAGTTTGTTCTCACAACTTCTACAGCAACTGCTTTGCCACTCTCGTTTAAAACTATCTCTTTTGGTGTGACAAGAAAAGTAAAATCAACGCCCTCTTCCATCGCATTTTTGTACTCTTTTTGGCTTCCTGGCATGTTGTATGCATCACGACGATACAGACAAGTTACACTTTTCGCACCCTCTCTTTTTGCAGTTCTTAGACAATCCATAGCCGTATCTCCACCACCAATCACAACTACATTTAAATCTTTAAAATCAAATTTTTTCTCATAAGATAATTTAAAGTTTTTTCTCTGAATTTGTGTTAAATAATCCATCGCTGCATAAACATTAGGAGCTTGTTCTCCAGATAAACCAGCTTTTTTGCCTTTCGTTGCACCAACACCTATAAACATTGCATCGTGATTATCCGCTATCTCTTCAAACGAAATATCTTTGCCCACTTCACAATTTACAACGAGTTTTAAACCAGCTTCTACGAGTAACTTAACGCGTCGCTCTACTATCTTTTTATCTAATTTAAAGTTAGGAATTCCATAAGTTAAAAGCCCACCTGCACGGTCGCTTCTCTCATACATAGTTACAGCAATACCTGAACGAAGAAGATATGTAGCGCATGAGAGACCAGCTGGACCACTTCCAATAACTGCTACTTTTTTACCTGTTGTAATGCCTGGAAAATCAGGTTTAAAACCTTGTTTAAAACCCTCTTCTGTAATATGCGTCTCAATTGAGCCAATAGTAATCGCACCATGTCCATCGTTAAGACTACAGTCGCCCTCACAAAGTCTATCATGTGGACAAACTCTCCCCATAACCTCTGGAAAAGGCGATGGCTCATTTGAAAGTTTAAATGCAAACTCTAAATCCTTTTCTGCAATAGATTTTAACCACTGAGGAATATAATTATGTAGTGGGCATTTATTCAGACAATAAGGATCGCCACATTGGATACATCTTTCACTCTGCGAACTCGCATCATAATGATTAAATACTTCATAAATTTCACCAAAATCTCTTGTTCTCTCGACTGCTAATCTTTTTGTTGGGTCTAGTCTTTCTGTTGTTAAAAATTCTCTCATATTAGTCTCCATTCTCAAGATTAAGAGGTAGTTTAGTTAAGTTTTTAGGACGAATAAGCCAAAAGTTTCTCACTTCAACTCTAAAGTTATCCAGTAACTCTTTTGCTTTAATACTTTGTGTTTCCACTACATAATCTTTTAATAATCTTTTGAGAAGATGTCTTGCATCATCACCCTCATCTGTATCTATACGAACAGCTTCAACAAGTTCACGATTCACATTTTCTACAAAACTATGATCTGCATCATAAACAAAGCTCACTCCACCCGTCATACCAGCACCAAAGTTGATACCTGTTTTACCAATGATGACAACGATACCACCCGTCATATATTCACAGGCATTATCTCCAGAACCCTCAACTATCGCTAATGCACCAGAGTTACGAACAGCAAATCTTTCGCCAACACTTCCTGAAATATAGAGTTTACCGCCTGTTGCACCATAAAGACAAGTGTTACCTCCGGCACTAAATTTTTCACCCTCATTTTTAGAAGTGATGATAATTTTTCCACCGTGCATACCTTTACCAATGTAATCATTTGCGACACCATTGAGATAAATAGATACTCCAGGGATTAAAAATGCTCCGAGTGCCTGACCTGCTATACCATTTAAAGTAATTCTAATAGTATCTGCTTTGAGTCCTTTGTCGCCATAAAAGTGTGCTATTTCACCACTTACTAAAGCGCCAAAACTTCTATGAATATTTGCTATTTCTCTATTGATTCTTATTGGATATTCAGGATGTTTTATAGCGCTCATAGCTTCCTTTAAAACATCTTTTTCAAATTCGTTATTATCAAAAGGTGGATTTGTTCTTTGTTGATGTGTATTTACACCGCTCTCTTGATGGAGTACAGCAGAAAAATCAAATTTTTGTGCAAACTTATCATCTACAACTTTGAGTAAATCTACACGACCTATCATCTCCTCCATAGTTGCAAACCCTAGTTCAGCCATAAGAGAACGCACATCTTCAGCTAAAAGCGTGAAGTAATTTATAACCTGATCCACATGCCCTTTGAAAAATTCTTGACGAAGTTTTTCATTTTGTGTAGCAATTCCTACAGAACACTTATTTACATGGCAAATTCTAAGCATTTTACAACCAACGATTGTTAAAACACCTGTACCAAAGGCATAACTCTCTGCACCTAAAAGTGCAGCTTTCACAACATCAAGACCAGATTTAAGTCCACCATCTGCTTGAACTTCAACAAGTCCTCTGAGGTTATTTGCTTTGAGTGCATTATGCGCTTCACTCAGACCAAGTTCCCATGGATTACCCGCAAATTTGATAGAAGTAAGTGGAGCAGCGCCCGTACCGCCATCACCACCAGAGATGATAATTTTATCTGCATACGCTTTTGCAACACCCGCAGCGATTGTTCCAACACCAATCGTTGAAACAAGTTTTACAGCAACTCTGGCATGTGGATTTACTTGTTTCATATCGAAAATGAGCTGTGCCAAATCCTCGATTGAGTAAATATCATGATGCGGTGGAGGTGAAATAAGTGTAACCCCTGGAACTGTATGACGAAGTTTTGCGATAAGAGGCGATACTTTGTGACCTGAAAGCTGACCGCCTTCCCCTGGTTTTGCACCCTGAGCAACTTTAATCTGAATCTCTTCTGCACTTCTAAGATACGCTGGAGTTACACCAAATCGCCCAGAAGCAACTTGTTTGATTTTTGAATTTCGCTCAGTTCCAAATCGTGCAACATCTTCTCCACCTTCGCCAGAGTTTGATTGCGCACCTATTTTGTTCATTGCCATTGCAATTGTTTCATGTGCTTCAGGACTTATTGATCCAAGGCTCATCGCAGCCGAAGCAAAT
The DNA here is from genome assembly GCA_026390075.1 of Campylobacterales bacterium. Lineage (GTDB taxonomy): Bacteria > Campylobacterota > Campylobacteria > Campylobacterales > Sulfurimonadaceae > Sulfurimonas. The sequence continues at coordinate 13,969 of JAPLGP010000017.1, read as the reverse complement.
CGTTTAAAAATGAGCTCTTTTGGTTCAACTTCAGAGATATTTATAGGTTTTCTATCCGATTTAAGTTCAAAGAAATCACGAATAAATTTAAGACCTCTTTTGTTGACTAAATCTTTTAATTTATCGTAATCTTTTTTATCCCCACTTGCTGCAACAGCATGAATAGCATGAATAACTTCAGGACCAAAATCATGGTGTTCCTGACCATTATAAAACTTATAATATCCACCAATATTGAGTGGAAAAATTTTATTAAAACCATCTTCGTTAAACGCTTCTTTGTGGTATCTTGTAATTCTCTCGTCTATATCTTCATAATCAAGTCCACCAAGAGCAGAATGCGAAGTCTCAAAACACTCTTTTACAACTGTTTTACTCAGACCCAAAACATCAAATAATCCCGCATTACGGTACGATGCAAGAGTAGCAATACCCATTTTAGACATAATTTTTAAAATTCCACTATTTAAAGCACTGTGAACTGATTTAAGTGCTTCATGACAATCAACTTTGATAACTTTTGATTTTTCTAACATATCAATAGTAGTTGCAAAAAGCAAGTTTGGATAGATAGCACTTGCGCCATATCCGATAAGCACTGCCGCACTATGCGAATCAATCACTTCTCCAGTAATAGCAATTAGAGAAGTAAGATGACGGATTTTAGCTTTTAAAAGAGCAAAATTTAAACGACCAATAACCATTGCCATAGGAATAATTTTATTTTTTGCACTAAATTCATAATCATCCAATATTACAACTCTTGTACCATCATTTTTTACAGAATGAATTACTTTTGTTACCAAAGCATCGAGTGCATCTTTAAGGTTTCCACTGTATGCCGTTGAAAAAGTTGTATTGTGATAAAAGGCCTGATAACGAGGTGACTTTTTATCTCCAAATGATTTTAATACTTCAAGCTTTTCATTCGTAATAATAGGTGAAATCGATTTCAAACGATGTGCATGGGATGGAATTTCATTTAAAATATTATGTACTTCACCAAAACCTGTATTTAAACTCATTACAACTTTTTCACGGATTGGATCAATCGGTGGGTTTGTTACTTGCGCAAATTTTTGTTTAAAATAATCCGTAAAAGCTCTTTGATTATTTGAAAAGGCTGCCAAAGGAGTATCATCGCCCATAGAACCAACAGCTTCTTTACCTTCAATTATCATAGGCTCAATAACTTGTTCAACAACCTCTTGAGTGATATTGAAAAATCTCTGTCTTTTTACAAAATTTTCTCTATTAAAATCACATTTCACTACATATTGCTCTTCCACATGCTCTTGAAGATAAACCATATGCTCATTTAACCACTTCATATAAGGGTTTGAACTTTTTAAATAATCATTTATTTGTTCATTTTTGAGAATTTTTCCAAACTTTAAATCAAGTCCTAACATTTCGCCAGACTGAAGACGACCTCTCTCTTTGATATTCTCTTCTGCAATATCAACAACGCCATATTCACTGGCAATAAGAAGATTGTCATCTTTAGTAATAATGTATTTTGAAGGACGAAGACCGTTTCTATCGAGAACACAACCGATATAACGACCATCTGTTACAGAAAATGCTGCTGGACCATCCCATGCTTCAAAAACAGTAGAATGATACTCATAAAATGCACGAAGTTCTGGATCCATGTGAGGAGCATTTTGCCATGCTGATGGGATAACCGCACGAGTAGCTTTAAAGAAATCCATACCATTTACGATTAAAAATTCAAAAAAGTTATCTGCACTCGCACTATCAGATGCGTTGAGTTGTAAGATTGGTAAAATCCTTTTTATCTCTTCATCTGTAAAAACTTCACTTTTTATAGATTCTGATTTTATTTGAACATTTATACGATTTCCCTCAACAGAGTTAATCTCTCCATTGTGAGCAACTGCACGAAATGGTTGTGCAAGTCTCCATTCTGGAAGTGTATTTGTTGAAAATCTTTGGTGAAAAAGTGAAAAAGAGATTTTAAAGTTCTCATTTTGAAGGTCTTTGTAAAATTCTTTGATATGCGTAGGCATAATAAGACCCTTGTAGGAAAGAACTTTTGAGCTCATTGATGCTATATAAAAGTTTCTATCCGCAATAAGTTCATGCTCACACTCTTTACGAGAAAGATACAAAAGTGCATCAAATCTATTGGTAGCCATAATAGAGTTTGGAGTAATAATGAGTTGAACAATATTTGGTAATGAAGCCAAAGCTTGGTCACCTAAGGCATTTGTATCCACTGGAACATCACGACGAAACACTATTTTTAAGTCGTTATTCGCACAAATTTTTTCTATCACATCTAGGTGCGCTCTATCTTTTGTAAATACAGATGCAACTGCAAATTGCTTAGGCAATTCAACTCCACCATTAGATGCTTCATTGCGAATAAACTCTTCTGGCATAGAAAGTAACAAACCACTTCCATCGCCTGTTTTTCCATCCGCTGCAACTGCACCACGGTGCATCATTCTCTCTAATGCAGTAACTGCATCATCTAAAACTTTATGAGATGCTTTGTTTTTAATGTTTGCGATGAGACCAAAGCCACAGTTATCTTTAAACGATCTCAATAAATCATGATGTTCAACCATTTTAACTCCTACATTATTAGTAAATTATGCAAATTAATGATAATTCTTTTTAAATTTAATCTCTTTTTAAAGAAACTTAGTCTATTTAGAAAAAAGTGCTTTATTGTACACTTTAAAGGTTTAAAAAAGTATAATTATAGGAATATTTTTTGAATAAATTTTAATAATGTGTATATAAGAAACTAGGAAAGAACAAAAAATGCAGGGCTACATCATAAATCTTAACAAAGTTAAAGATGAAGATTTAATAGTTACTATCATATCAAAGGGTAACTTAGATACTCTTTATAGGTTTTATGGAGCAAGACATGGAACTATAAATATAGGCTTTAAAATAGACTACGAAAAAGAGCCATCGGGCAAATCCAATATCTCACGATTAAAAGATGTAATACATATAGGATTTAAGTGGATAAATGATTACAAACTTCTCAGACTTTGGCAAGATTTTTTAACACTCTTTCATAAACACCTCAAAGATGCCGAAGAGTTGGGTGATTTTTACTTTGAACTTATCGATAATGCTTCAAGAGAATGGAACAAACAAAATCCAAAAAGAGTGGCAGTAGAGTCTTATGTAAAACTTTTAGCGCATGAGGGAAGACTTCACTCTGAGCTAAATTGCTTTTTATGTTCCCAAGACATTAAAGAGGAAGAGATTTCACTCATACGCGCCTACCTACCGACACACAAAGCATGTTCACATACACTCAGCATCAACAAAAAAGCTTTACTTGAATTGTTTACCAATAAATCAAGCCTCTTTTTAAGTGATAAAGAAGTCGAGAGACTTTGGTATGTTTTGCTTGAAGGATTGTAAAAATTTGTTTACTCTTTTAAAATCTTAGCATCCCAAAGGCATTTGTCGCTTCGCTTTGGCATGTGGAAAGTTTCCACATGCCAAGAACATAGATAATCATCTTTTTAAAACCTCAAACCTAATTTAACACCATATTTTTTTGCGTTCCAATCAGCCCATATTTCAATATTTGTTGCTTTTGTAATTGGAGACAATACATATATTTTTGTCATATCAACTGGCTTATTGTTATTTAAAAAAAGAAGATTTCGCTTAAAATCAACTCCAAAATGTATGCCCTCATGCCAGAAACTTAGACCTCCAAGTGCCTGTAAACCAATGTTGGAATTCGTCGGATATGCCCCAGTTTGAGCCAATAAATATCCAAAAACTTCATTCACTGTATATGCCTCGCCAAGACCAAATTCCAAAGCTGGTGTAAGATTTTCATCTTTAAAGTTACGATTTGCTCCAGCATAAAGTCTCCAAGAATATGGTTTATAAAAATCGAATCTACTCGTAAGTGATTCAACTTCTACAATATTTAAATACTCTAAACGATTTTTTGTACCCTGTTTTTGCACTCCAAGTTTCAAAAATTCAAGCGTTCCCTCTCCAACAGCACTATCTTTTGTATCAAATCTATCAAATAAAATAGGTCTAAACTCTAAAGTGTCTAATTTTTGATTATCCAAGAATGTCCGTCCAAGACTTATTTTCATTGATTGTGAATTTCTAGTTGTATCTCCGAAGTTTTGTTTATCTAAAGATTCATATTTTATTTTTTTTACTTCAAAATAGTCTTCTTTACTAGTTTTGAATTTTTTAAACAAAATATCGTAGTTAGCATTTAACAAATAAGCAAATTTATTTTTTGTACTTTTCTCAAACACAGAAGTTTCAAGCATTGCAGATTTATTACTACTATTTTGAAGATAGCCAAAAAACTCTTTTTCATCCTCACTAAGTGTTTGATATGTCAAGTATGCACTGTCTATCAATGATAATTTTGTAACAACATCTGTTGTAATTCCTATATCTTTTATCTGCTGAACTGTCTCTGCGGGGATAGCATAAAATTTGTAATCATTTCTAAGTGACAAAATAGGTCTTGCAACTTCCAAAAGCCATAACATCTGATAAGCACAGTTTTGACGGAAGAAACCATACTCCGTAGTAGTACCAAAAACTTCATAGGCATGCAAAATCATTTTGTCAATCTCTTCTTGTGTCAAGTTTAATTTGTATTCGACAAGTGTTCTTTGTTCGACAGTACTATAGTTTTCGTATAATTTAAAATATGGTGCAATTATATATTTACCAATAAGTCTTCCACTTAAGCCTTTAGATACTAATTCAGGAACTTTCATCGTCGAATCAACTTCTGCAGCGTAGCCTAATGTCTGTGAGAAATATGGATTATTTAGCTTATTCACTCTCAAAAAAGTATGACCAAAGTATGAAATAGGAGAGCCTAGAAACGACGAAGCAAATATTAAACTTACAGATTCACCTCTTGTACTTTTAAGAAATTTTTGTAAATCTGTACAATGTTCTAATGTTATATTTAAATCAAACTGCTTGCTTATATATGAAAATCTAGCAGGAAATTTACATATAGTTTCACATTTTTTATTGCTCTTAAGAATTTCAAGCGATTTTTCTAACTCATTTTTTGCTGAAAAATTTTGTGTTGATGAAAGAAAAAAATCTTTATCAGAAATTTCACTTTTTCCATCTTCACCAATATGAAGTAGATTTTTCCATTCCATATTTTCAGCTACAGTAGTAACTGAAATATCGTCTGCAAAGACGAGTATTGTTATCATGACTATAAAAAATAATATGCGTATCACTTATAAAATTCCATGATAATAGCTTTTGCAAAGTCATAAGAGCTTTGTTTTTGTTGTGCTAGCTCTTTTATTTTTTGCTTTGTTGTTTCGTAATTTATACCATCAATTTCAAAGATAAGACTATCAAGTAATTTTGAATTACCATTTTCAAGTTCATTTCGTAACCTTTCATTATTTAACAGGACAAAGCTCATCACATCGCTTTGTCTTTCGTTTAAACTTTCTTTTTTGATTGTAATACTTTTGCAAGGAGTGGTCGCACTTAATGCGACCGTAAAGAATAGACAGAGAAGTCTAAAAATTAACAAATTTTACTTTTTTAGTTCAAAGTGATAATTGTTTGGGCTATATTCAACTGTTGCACCATTGAGTGCGTCGGTCGTTGTTCCTGGCAAACCACCAATAATGACATTACCTAAAACCCATGTATTCATTTTAGTTTCAAGAGGTCTTGTTATCGACTGATAACCTTCTTTTTCTACTTTAATTACAAGGTCTTGCTTTCTATCAAGCGTTACTTGACATGGTGTAGTACACATTTGAGCACCACCAACACTTACAGATGCACCAGCCGGCTCTGAAGAAAAAGAAACTGCTTGCTTCCCACCGCCACCAGCAATCGTCGCACATCCTGTAAACAATAATACACTTGATACGCTCAAACCTAATAAAATTCGTTCTATCATAAAAAAAACCCCTTCAGAAAAAATTTAACAGGTAACTATAGTTACTTGAAGTAAAAATTATAATCTTCTAAACTGTGATTAAACTTAAACATAGTGAGTTATAAATTATTTTGGAAGCAATAGATTTTAACAATGAAGAAATAGCTGAGTTTTATGGCATTATCGGAAAAAATGTTGCGAAAATAAGAAAAGAGAAGGGTGTAAGCCAACTTGAACTCACTTTAGCCATGGGCTATAATTCTTCAGGTTTAGTCTCACAAGCAGAACTAACACTGAATAAAAAGCACTTCAATATAGAACATTTACATAAAATCTCAAAACTACTAAAAGTTGATATTTGCGAATTTTTCAGACCAATAGGAATTTAATATTATCCTATTTAAATCAAAAAAATGTTCAAAATAAAAAAAATGTTCACACACTCAGTATCGATAAAAAGGCTTTAGAAGTCGATAGACTTTGGTACATTTTGCTTGAAGGATTGTAAAGATTTATTTACTCTTTTAAAAACATTTTTCACTTCGCTTTGGCATGTGGGAATTTCCACATGCCAAAGCGAAGTGAGAAAATGCCCTTATGGTACCAAGGTTATCAATCTATACTATTTTTAAAACTTCATTCAACAGCGATATGTCTGAAATTTTATTAACCTCTCCGTTTTGTCGTGCAAAATCGATTTGCGACATTATCCCGCTCGTGCCATCTTCTTTAAGAAAAAATCCTGTATCTCTGATGCGCCCAAGTGTTTCATTCGTATCGCTTTTTATATCAAATTGACCTTCACTTTTACCTAGATATATCGCACCAATTCCAAGTTCACCTAAAGCCACCAAGCGGTTTTCATCTTTGTTTTTTATCCAAATTTTCAGTTTATCTAAAATCGGGTCGCTCTCATCTATCCAGCCATTTTTGTCACTGTCATAGCGTTTGAGGTCTGCAAATGCGTTACCGTTTAATGCACCGAAGAGTTCACTTCCATCATCAATTCTGTTATTTTCATTTTTATCAAGAGCTAAAAAACCACTTCCATTTTTAAGCATCGATATTTGCTCACATGCACCATCACAATCAATGTCAAAAGAAAAATTTTGTGTATCTAGGTCTGGTAATTTGCCATTAAAATTGAGTACCAAAGGGTCATAAAATTGCTGATGTAAAATCTGATTTGAACTCACAAAAGAGTGTGACATTGAGATATCAATATTTAACTCTATTTTTTTATTTGCGATTTGAATAAATCCGCTCATGCTCACATCAAGGCTTTGCGACTCTTTATACTCTTTCATAATCGTCACTTCACGACTTTGGTTTGCTTTAAACTGCTCTGTGCTCAACTCTTTAAACCTGCAAGTTTTTGAATTTAACATAGATAAAAGCTGTTGCACCAACTCAAATTCGAGTCGTTTACAAAACTCCACTTGAGAATTTAAAGCCTCCACTTCTTCCAATCGTTTCACATTTTGAGAATCAAGTTCTCTTTCAAAACTGACAATACTCACACTACTGCTTTTGAATGATTCAGCGTGTAAATCCAATGCAAAGTTCTCTATTTTCATAATTTCTCCTTTCACATCTCTCATATAAAATTTTAGGAGCAAGACTCATTCCCTCTTCTTTATTTTGCTATACTTTTGCATGATTAATTTATCGCTCAACAAACAGCTTGATATCATTGCTCCGAGTACCAATCGAGCCTTGGGCGTAGTTCTGCAACAAGCTACTCCTGCGCAACTTGAAACTATTTCAAAAGATAAAGATTTAAAATCCATTATGAATTCTCTTCTTAAAGAGAGTACGCAAAGCTCACAATCTGACAAAACACTTTTAGACCTTGCAAAAAACAACCCTACGCTCAAAGACCTCGGCAATGTTTCAAGCACTATAAAAGATTTACTGCAAACTCTCAAATCAGACAAAAGTCCTCTACCGATTGAGACAACACTTAAAAACTTTCTTGTGGACATCAAAGAGTTAGACGAACCTATATTAAAACAAAAACTGGAAAACTCTGGTGTTTTTTTAGAGTCAAAACTAAAAGATGTAAAAAATCCTCAAGTTGAGTTAAAAAGCCTCTTGAGCGAACTTGATAAAAGTATCGCAAAAAGTGATATTTTTACCGTAAAAGTGTTGAGTGAAAAAATCAAAGAGTTGCTTAACAGTCCAACACTCAAAGAGGCTTCAAACAGCTCTTTATTACAAGCTTCAAAAGATGACCCAAATGCTCTCAAACAACTTGCAAAAGGCGTTGAGAGTGTTCTTTCAAAACTTCAAGAACATCTGAGTAGTGCGGATTCTACACTGACAAAAAGTGTAGCCACACAACTCTCAAAGCTTGAAAATTTTATCTCGCCAAAACTTTTAACACCTGAAAATTTCAAACTCGCATCTATAACCGATACACTCCAAATTTTGAGTGCACAACTCTCACAAAGTACAAATCCACATGCCAAAGATTTGCTTGAATCACTCACAAAAGTTATGGATACACTCAAAGAAATCGAGCAAAATAGCACAACGCCAAAAACAGCGTTAGATTCTTTGATTGAGAAAAAAGTGCCACAGGATATTAAAAATATCACAGAACCGCTCAAAGCCCTCATCGAAAAAGCCGACCCTGTTTTTTCAAAAGAAACAGTAACTCTGGCACATAAATTAGCACCTTTTAGCAATCCAGAAAAATTAGCATCCCATGAAAATGTGAAAGAAATTTTATCGGGAGATTTAAAATCTATTTTGCTCAAAGCAAGTGATGAAATCAGTAAATCTTCGCATCCAAATCAAGCAGAGTTGTTAAAACAGATAGATAAACTCTCACTCCAAATCGATTATTACCAGCTTGTTTCGCATCTTTCAAACTCCTCTTCGCTCTATTTGCCTTTCTCATGGGATAGCCTCGAAGAGGGAAGTATTAACCTCAAAAAAGATAAAGAGGACAAATTTTACTGCGATATTGATTTAAAACTCAAAGAGTATGGAGAGTTGAAGTTAAAGCTGGTTCTTTATGACAAAAACCAAATCAACATTCAAATCTACTCTAACAATAGTGAATTTAAAGAGATAATAAAAGAAAATATAGGCATTTTACGCACAGCACTTATAGAGTCGCAAATCACGCCAAGAGAGATACGCCTTTTTGATGCGCTCGAGAAGAATGTAGCATCACCGTATGAAAAGAGTTACAACCATTTAGACTTAGGATTTGAGGTAAAAGCATGACAAAAGCTGCCGCACTACGCTATGACAAAGAAAAAGAAAATGCTCCAAGAGTTATTGCTAAAGGCCAAGGAAATACAGCGGAGAACATCATAAAAATCGCCGAACTTCATAACCTTCCCATAAGAAAAGATGAAGACCTCATAGAACTTCTCTCAAAAGTAGAACTCAACAAAGAAGTTCCAGAAGCGCTCTACAAAGCAGTTGCAGAGATTTTTAGTTTTATTTATAAAGTAACGAAAAAATAACTATTTTTGAACATTTTTTATCTCATCAAGTAATCTTTGACTGTTTTATGATAATCCAAATAGGATATAATCACACTAAAAAAGGTCTAAAATGAAGATAAAAATGCAACCAATGGGTGTTTATCAGACGAACTGCTACATTGTCACAGTGGATGGTAAAGATTTTATCATCGACCCTGGTGTGAACGCTACAGAGTGGGTCATAAACAATGTAACAAATCCAGTCGCTATTTTAAACACGCACGGGCATTTTGACCATGTTTGGAGCAATTCAGAGTTGCAAGAAAAGCTTAAAATCCCTCTTTACACGCCAAAAGGCGATGTGATGATGCTTCGTGATAGTAGTTGGATGCCAGATTTACCACCTTCAACACCTGATTATGAAGTTGAGGGTGACGCGGAAATCGATTTTGATGGCGTTAAGGTAAAATTTCGCCATTTTCCAGGACATTGTCAGGGTTGTTCTACTATAGAAATAGGCGATGCTATGTTTAGCGGAGACTTTATTTTTGAACGGTCTATCGGGCGCACTGACTTTCCTTACTCGAGTCCACAAGATATGAAAAAGAGTTTAGAAAAATTTAAACAACTCGATTTCGACAAAATAATTTACCCTGGACACGGCGAAAAAACAACTATAAAACAAGAACAGCAACACGCAGATTACTTCATAAACAGCTTATAAAGGAAAAAAATGAAAGACCATTTTAAAGAAAAAGCACAATCTTGGGACGAAGAGAGCGTGAGAGTGGATGGTGCAAAAAATATTGCACATGCCATACATGCAACCATTTCGCTCACAAAAGAGATGGAAATTATGGATTTTGGTGTTGGAACAGGACTTTTAGGTTTTGAAATAGCAAAACTAACTAAAAAAGTTTATGGTGTTGATGTATCTCGCAGTATGATTGAAAAACTCATAGAAAAAAATACGCCCGAACTTCATATAGAAACTTTTACTCAAGACATTATCAAAGAGCCATTATTGCAATCGTTTGATGGGATTATTAGCTCAATGACTCTGCATCACATCGAAGATTTGGAAAAGTTTTTTAAAACTATCTACAAAAATATAAAAGAAAATGGCTTTATTGCTATCGCCGATTTAGAGAGTGAAGATGGAACTTTTCACTCTGATAATAGTGATGTTTTTCACTTTGGATTTGATGAAAAAGAGTTATGCCGCATTGTGTCGGCATGTGGATTTAAAGACATAAAGTTTAAAAACATAAACACCATCAACAAGCCAGAAAAAAATTACGGAATATTTTTACTGACTGCTAAAAAATAAAGTCTAATCTTCTTGTGGTTCTTTCGTATCAAGAAGATTCAGTCTTAAAACATGTCTCTCAGTGATGACAGTTTTAAATTCTCCCTCAAAAACTTTTATATCTAAAACAAATGCCTCAACATGAACATTTCTTTTTCTTCCCTCTTTATGGCGAACGCGAGCTACAACATTGACAATATCGTGAACTTTTACAGGCGATAAAAACTGAACATCACTTCCAACTAAAACAACATTTTTTTCATTTACAGCAGCCATCGCTGCATAATCCGCTGCACCAAATATAAAGCCACCATGGATTAAACCAATTTCATCTGCAACCATATCAGCAGTAGTTCTAAGTGAAACTTCAACATACCCTTGTTCTAGCTTTATGATTTCCCCACATAACTCTTGATTGATTCTTTGATGCGTTTGCAAAAAAACTTTGCCCGCTTCGTGTTCTCTATAATCATCGAGTTCTAAATCATCGTGCATCTCATTCTTTTGGCTCATTTTTTATCCTTAGTTAATTTTACATAAACTCTCGCAGGGGCTGGGTAGCCTTCTACTGTTTTGCTCGAGTCATTTGGATCTAAAAAATCCTCCAAAGATTGCCCCTCAATCCACGAAGTTTTTCTCTGCTCATTTGCATCGGTCACAGAACGCTCTAACACTTCAAAACCCTCAAATCCTGCCCTATTACACCAATTTTTCAAAGCACCAATCATTGGAACAAAGTAAATATTTGGTATCTTGGAGTAGGAAGATTCAGGACACAAACACATCTCACCCTCGCCCTCAATATAAAATGTGTCAAGTATAACCTCGCCCCCATTTTCTAAGCCCTTAAAAAGAGATTTGAGCATCGCCACGGGATCACTTCGATGGTAAAGCACCCCGAGACAAAAGATAACATCAAATTTTTCCTCATAAAACTCGAGATGTTCCACACCCAAAAGTTCATACACAATATCACTTTTTACAAAATGGTTGATAAAATCAAACTGTGTTTTATAAAGTGCTGAGGGGTCAAAACCAACTAAAGACTTTGGTGCATCTTCTTGCATTCTAAAAAGATAGTAACCATTGTTGCACCCTATATCGGCAACTCTCTTATCTTTTAAATTAAAATGCTTTCTTAAAAGATTATATTTGATGTTACTCTTCCACTCTGTGTCTATAAAAGTGTTACAAACTTCAAAAGGTCCTTTTCTCCAAGGCATCATCATCTTCGCCACTTCATAGATTCGTGCTTCATCTTCGCTCTCACCACTTATCTTCACGATATCGCCAAGTTCCACATGCCAAGTTCCATCCGCCAAGGAGTCTAATGCCTCACGAAGTGGAGCAATATTTTTCCAACTCATCCATTTTTTGCGTTGTGTTCGTATTTCGTTTAAATTCATTTTATGCTTTATCTAGGTAAATTTTACTATAATTGTATCCTAAAAATAGTATTAGGAAATTGTATGAGATTAGAAAAAAAAGCCACCGTTGTATCAACATCCGTGGCCGGTGTATTAGTATTGATAAAAATGACTGTTGGAATTTTTAGCGGTTCTATTGCAGTTCTTGCCTCTGCCATCGACTCATTTTTAGATTTGACAGTTTCACTTTTTAACTACTTTGCACTCAACAACGCAGAAAAAGACCCTGATGAGTTATTTCATTTTGGAAGAAGTAAACTAGAGCCTCTCGCTGCGGTTGTGGAAGGAACGATAATCTCATTTTCTGCTTTGTTTGTTCTCTATGAGGCACTTCAAAAATTCGTCCACAACGAACCTATGCAACACATAAGAGAGAGTGTTATGGTTATGATTGCATCTTTTGTCATCACGGCGTGTTTAGTGTTTTTTTTAAATTATGTCGCTAAAAAAACAAAAAATATGGTTATAAAAGCGGATGCACTCCACTATAAAACCGACCTTTTCTCAAACGGCTCTGTTCTTATAGCTCTCGTGCTTATCTCTTACACAGGGGAACAATTCATTGACCCAATTTTAGGTATTGGGATTGCACTTTATATGATTTACTCCTCTATTCCTATTATAAAAGAGGGTGTTTTGATGCTGCTTGATGCGGCTATACCTGAAGAAGATATACAAAAAATACAAAAAGTTATAGAAGAAGAACCAGAGATTACAACCTACCATGATTTAAAAACAAGAGAAGCTGGTTCACATGTCTTCATTACAGTGCATGCGGTTTTTCATATAAAAATATCTCTTTACGATGCACATTTGATATCGGATAGAGTTGAAGCAAAATTGAAAAAGATATTTGAACATAAAAAAACGCATATCTTAATCCACATGGATCCGTATGATGATTCGGTTATAAATAAAATAGAAGATATTTATTAGTTTGCCTTAACTAAATATACACTATAATTTTCCAAATCAACTTGGAGAATCTCTATGAAATTACTCAAATCAATCACACTTATAAGCCTCTGTGCTTCAGTCTTACTTGCAGCACCCAAAGAAGAAAAAGTTGAAACACCTGTAGAAGTTCAAAAAACAGAGCTACAAAAAACTGTGGAAATTGGCGAATCAACTTCAAAATTACTCATCCAAACACTTGGGAAAAACCTTAAAGAACATATGTCAAAAGGCGATATTATGGGTGCGCTTAAATTTTGTTCAGATAAAGCATACCCTATCACCAGTGAAGTAAATAGCCAACTTCCACATGGCGTAACTACGAAACGAATTAGCCTAAAATACCGTAATCCAGCCAATGCACCAAAAGAAAATGAAGCAAAAATTTTAGAATCCTTTGAATCTTTACGAGACCTAAATGTCGCTATGCCAGAGTATCTTGTAGAAAAAGTGGCAAATAAAACATATAAATTTTACAAACCTATCATGATTGCAGATAACGCATGTCTTGAATGCCACGGAAAGGTTTCAAAAGATATCGATTTACAAAGAGAGATAACAAAAGTCTATCCACTCGATAAAGCAGTAGATTATAAGTTAAATGATTTAAGAGGTGCAGTTGTTGTTACTATAACGCATGAGTAATCTCTGGCATGTGGAACTTTCCACATGCCATAATTTTTTTATAATATAAGCTCTATTTTATGCTTTGTACTTTTCCTCTAACTCCTGAACCTTTTCATAACTCTCTTTTTGTGCTTCTACTATTTCTTCGAAGGTGTCAACGGCGGAGTTAAATTCGGCAGATTTTGTAAGAAATATTACGAATTGTAACCTTAAGCGACGAGGGTTTAGTTTACTCCTTTTATTGATTTTTTTGCTTTAAACTTATATAAGTCTGAATCGACCATTCCTTCCT
>JAPLGP010000060.1 GCA_026390075.1 Campylobacterales bacterium | reverse complement strand
TCTCCTTTTTAACACCAAACCTCCTATTCCAAAAATGAAATTAAAGTTTAGCAAAACTAATTTATTAGTTTAAGGTTCAACAATCAAAATATAGCTTTTTGTGATTTATTGACTGCCTAGTTTAGCAGTTCGTTTGACATATGAAGTAGAACCGACCATGAACCTATTACTTGTAACCTTAATTTGATCAGTTTCATCTGTCCAAAACACTTTTTCTTTGATTGATTCTACCTCTTTATGAATTACTTCCTTTGCGTCAAATATTTTGTTAAGCATACTATTACAATGCTTACATTTTATTGCCCCTTCTTTTATATCTTCTTTACAATATGGACATTCAACCATTTTCATCCTTTCTTCATTCATTTTTTCTCCCTTTTTTACTTAAAGATACTCTTCGTGAGCTGAAACTTTAAATTATTGCATAATACCTCCCCCCTCTTAATATTTGATTAATGCCAAGTAAAAATGAACATATTTACATAAAAGTGATACGAATACACAAATTTATACAAAAACACAAATGTTGTTTTGAGTTGAAATAGATAAATGAGGTTAAAATAGCATGTACCTATTAAAACGAATTTCATTCGTTGTCTTTATGACAAGTATTTTGATATAATTCAGAGATAAAATAAACAAAAAGGGGTTCATGATGGCATTGCATGTAGATACAAATGGTAAAGTCCAAATTGTGACACCACCAAAAACGCTTACTAACGATGAGAAAAAAATTTTAGAAAAAATGAAAGTAAATGAAGCATTAGTTCATGAGGCTGTAAATACAAAGTTTAATGTAGTATATGGATAGCAATATTACACTTCTTAAAATTGACGATAAAAATATCTTTTCTTACAAAGTCAAACTTCTTCAATCACTAACATTTCACCCCGATATGAACAGAGCAACGAGAGAACGAGGCTTATTAGAAGAGATAATAAAGCTTACTCAAAAAAACAAAACTATCCTTTATTTACTCAAAAATAATACTGAAATTTTAGGATTGATTGCTTTGTCCGCTTCAAGTGTTGATGATATCCCAGTGGTTCAAGTTGATTATTTATTTGTAGATTTTAGATACAGAAAAATTATTATTGAAGATATAAAAAACACCGTTTCTAAATACCTGCTACTTTTCGCTGTAAATGTATCTGAAAATATAAAACAGACAATAGGTGTAAAATATTTAGCACTCTATCCTGATGCTCAATCCGATACACTGATTTTTCATTATAAAGAGATGGGTTTCAATGTTTTAAATAAATATTGGCTTGTTATTAAATTAAAATAAAAGTTCTGTCTCACTTACTTTCATTTTGTGAAAACGAAATAATTTCGTTTAATCTTCTGTTTATATAAAAATCATCATCTTATTTCACTGCTATTCCAGTTGTATTTAAAAAAAATCGCTATATACTTCTTAATAAATATGTGGGAAACTTATGGGAAACTTTATCAAGGATTTAAAAAATGGTTAAAACATCGTTGTCATGGGGATTCGCAGAGATGTATAGTAGCCCCGGTCGCACCATTTTTTAAAATCCTTCAAAAACATTTTCTCAAATCTTTATTTTAATAATACAAACTTTATAACAGATTTAAAATTTAGGAATTTTTATGAATAAAAGCTATTTTGAAACGATTAAAATTATTGATTCAAAACCTTTGCACATGCCGTATCATCAAAAAAGATATGAAAGTGTTTTAACTTCTCTTGGAATAAAAGAGTTTGAAAATCTTGAAGATTACATAAAAGCTCCAGAAATAGGTCTTTACAAATGCCGTCTCGTTTATACTCCACATGCCATATCTGTAACTTACCATGCGTATAAAAAAAGAGAAATAAGTTCTTTAAAACTTATCTTTAATAACGATATTGAGTATGCAACAAAATCAACTTCTAGAGAGGAGCTTGATGCACTTTATGCAAAAAGAGATGAGTCTGATGATGTACTTATCATAAAAAATTTACTTGTAACAGACACAAGCATAGCAAATATTGCTTTTTATAAGAACGGGATACGCGGTGAGGAACGAGGAAGTACTCTTGGGGTGTGGATTACTCCCAAGCAGCCCCTTTTAAAAGGCACAACAAGAGCGAGACTTTTGGATGCAGGCAAAATAATTGAAGCAGATATTAAAGTAAGTGAGCTTAGAACTTTTTCAAAAGTAGCACTTCTCAATGCCATGATAGACTTTGATATACTCGATAGATGTGAGTTTTTGGTATAATCATGCCAATAAATACAATACCAAATAAATTCGGTATAAGGAGCATTCTTTGTTAGAAAATGTAATAGAAGATAGACAGTTTGCTGTTTTGATGCAAAAAAATATTCGGGATATGATAGTTTATTTTTTTGAAAAAGAACAAAATTTTGGAATTTTATGTAAGATAGAAGAGATTACTTTTGACCCTGAATTGCCAAAAAGTATAAATACAGAATTTCGTCCTTTAACTCTTTTTTTCTTGGCTGGTTATACTTTTGATACAGCAACAATAGAAGGAGATTTTTTAATTTTTGAAGCTGGATTTGGAACAGATAATATTGGTAGCTTTGTAACAGTTCCCCTTTTGAGTATTATGCAAATTATTATAGATGAGACACCAGTTTTAATAAATTTAGCTTCTTATGAAGAAAATAATTCAGTTCAAAAAGAGATAGATGAGAATGGAGTTAAAAATTCTATGGCTTCATTTTTGTCAAACCCAGAAAATTCGAAGTTTTTAAAAAAATAAGGGCAAAGCCCTTAGATTATATTTTATTTAATGAAAGTAAGAAGTTGACAACATTATCAACAAATGCGTCGTGTTTTTTCTCTTTTGAGTAGGCTATATAAAATTTTCTTTCTATTTTGTAGTTTTTGAGTCTTGCTTCAAAAAGAGTTCCGTTTGCTATCTCATTTTGAATAACATGTCTTGACATTACAGAAACCAATGGTCTCTCAGAATTTTTATCAGCATGAAGAATAGATTCTTTTATAGATGTTGGACTTGAGAGAACCGCAAGAACACTAAAGCTTCCACATTGCACACCCATTTCTTCAAAAATTTCAGAAGTGAGCTTTCTTGTATGTGAACTCTCATCACGGCAAATCCAATCGAAACTCATTAAGTCTTCAACTTTTAAATGTTTAGGAATTTGCTGGTTTGAAAAAATAACAAGTTCATCCTCAACCCATTCTCTATATATAATTCCCTCTCGAAAAACAGGAGATTCTATAAGAGCAATATCTATCTTTTTATCTTCAAGCTGGTCAATGATTTCTGTAGAAGAGGAAACGGACATATAAACTTCATTTCCAATTCTTTTTTTTATTTCACCAAGGTAATTAGGAAGTACATAATTCCCAATAGCATTGGATGCGCCCATAACAAAAGTAAACTCTTTATTGATTATTTTTAAAAGTTCTTTTTCACTGTTTGAGATAGCTTTATCAAGTCTTTGGGCAATTCTAAATAGATCTTCACCCTCTTTTGTGAGTATGATTCCATTTTTCTTTCTATCTACTATTTTTGTGTCAAGATAATCTTCTATAAATTTAATTTGTTGTGTAACTGCAGGTTGAGAGATACCTAACTTCGCTGATGCTTTAGAAAAACTTTTCTCTTTTATAACCATCAAAAATGTTTGTAATTTCGCAAAATCTTTTAACATAATAATTCCTATAAGTAATATTGATAATAAAATTATAACTCATAATTATAATTATTGCAATAGTTCTGTAATAATTTACATTTTTTAGTTATAATATAAACAATTAACAAACTCAAATGTAAAAATAGTGGAAAAAATGGAAAAAATATTTAATAAATTAAATGAGCAACAATCTTGTGCCGTAAGACAAATCGAGGGTCCCGTTTTGATTTTAGCGGGTGCTGGAAGTGGTAAAACTACAACTATAGTTTCTCGTCTTGCTTATTTGATTGAAGAGGTTGGAATACCTGCTTCAAACACGCTCACGCTTACTTTTACAAATAAAGCTGCTAAAGAGATGCGAGAACGCTCTCTTGATATGATAAGCGAAGCTGCATATCCTCCACTTTTATGTACATTTCATAAGTTTGGTTTGTTGTTCTTAAAATTTAATATCCATCTTTTAAATAGACAAAATAATTTTGTTGTTATTGATACGGATGATAAAAAAAGAATTATAAAAACAATAAACTCTGAAATACCAACTCCTCTGATAGCAAGTGAGATTTCTAGATACAAGAACTCTCTTATGAGCCCTGATGATGCGTATAAACAAGCAGAACTTTTTAATTATCAGCAAATTGCAAAAGTGTATGAAGAGTATGAAGAGTATCTAAGAGAAAATAATCTTGTTGACTTTGATGATTTAATAGCTCTGACATATAAACTTTTAGATCAAAATCCAGAGTTAGCACAAAAAACATCAGAGAAATATCAGTACATTATGATTGATGAGTACCAAGATACGAATGAGCTGCAACTTAAGCTTTTACAAAAGTTATGTACGGCACACACAAATATATGTGTTGTTGGCGATGATGACCAGAGTATTTACGGTTGGCGTGGTGCGCATATTAGAAATATTATGGAGTTTCATGAAGATTTTTTAGGTACGCATGTTTTTAAACTTGAAGAAAATTACCGTTCTCGTGAGCCTATTTTAAAAGTTGCAAATGCCTTGATAGAACATAATCGCTCAAGACTTGGTAAAAAACTTGTAGGTACGCGTGGAAGTGGTGATGATGTAACTATTCTGAACTCAAATGATGAAAATGAAGAAGCTAGAAAAATAGCACAAAAAATCGGTAAGTTATTAGATTCTGGTGTTCGCGGAGTTGATATTGCGATACTTTATAGAGTAAATGTTTTGAGTCGTTCTATCGAAGAGGGGCTTAATCGCTCAGGGATTGCCTATAAACTTGTAGGTGGTCTTCGCTTTTATGATAGAGCAGAGATTAAAGATTTGATAAGTTATATCCGAGTTATAACAAACTTTCATGATGATTTTTCATTTAAGCGCATCATTAATAAACCAAAACGAGGATTTGGAAAAGCGAGTATAGACAAGATAGAACTCGCAGCGCATAAAAATGAAACATCCATTTTTGAGTATGTAAAAAATGCTACTTTTGAAGAGTTAGAAGCCGTTGTTAAAAAGAAAAATGCACAAACTTTAATCAAGTTTATAAAAGATATAGAAAATATAGCGCAAGTTGCAAAAGAATCGACTTATGATTTTATTGATTTGCTTGAAGAAAATTTTAGTTTAAAAAGTATTTATTCAGGTATGCCTGATGAAGCTGAACGCATTTTAAATATGGATGAATTTTATGGTCTCTTTCGTGATTTTGTGAAAAAGTCACCTGATGCAAGTTTGGATGAATTTTTAAATGAGTTAACGCTTCAAAGTGAACAAGATCAAGTAGAGGGCGAGAGTATTTATATGATGAGTATTCACGCTTCAAAAGGCTTAGAATTTGACCATGTTTTTATCATAGGATTGGAAGAGGGCTTTTTACCTCTGACAGGAGACGGAAGTGATTTAGAAGAGGAGAGACGACTTGGTTATGTCTCTTTTACAAGAGCAAAAGAGAGTTTAACTCTTTCGCATACTGGAAGTAGATTTTATAAAGGTCGAAGAAGTGACTTACAAAAAAGTAGGTTTTTTAATGAAGCTGGACTTTGTGAAGGTTCGCTTATCGTTGAAAAAAATACAGTTTTTAAAAAAGGCGATTTAGTGCGTCATAAAATTTTTGGCACGGGACGCGTAGTTGGTGTGAGTAAATCAGGTAGAGAATTTAAATTAAATATTAATTTTGCTGGAACTAAAAGAGATATATTAGCATCGTTTGTAGAGAGATTATGAACAGGCTCTTTGTAGCATATAAACCAGCAGGAATTGGCTCAAATCTTTTTTTATCGAAGCTAAAGAGAAAATATAACAATAAAAAAGCGGGTTTTTCAGGGACGCTTGACCCTTTTGCGAAGGGAGTTTTACTCGTAGGGTTTGGAAGTCACACAAAGCTTTTTCGTTTTTTAAATAAGACTCCTAAAACCTATAGAGCAACTTTATGGTTAGGTGCTGTGAGTGATAGCTTAGATACTGAAACAATACGGCATGTGGAAATACTCAAAGAGTTTCCACATGCCATGATTGAAGAGGCTGTAAAATCACTCGAAGGTGAGCTTACCTACGACCCGCCTATATTTAGTGCAAAAAGAATAAACGGTGAGAGGGCGTATGATTTGGCTCGTGCAGGTAAAGAAGTTGTTTTAAATAAAATAAATTCAACTATTTATGAGAGTAAACTGATAAATTATTCACATCCATTTGTTACTTTTGAAGCGACTGTTTCTGAGGGTACTTACATTCGCTCTTTAGGTCTTATCATCGCAAAAAAGCTTGGCGTGGCATGTGGAAGTTTAAGTGCGTTAGAGAGATTGTCTGAGGGAATTTTTAGATATAACAATGAAGAAATTTTAGACATTAAAAACTCTTTAAATATACCTCAAAATCACTATTTAGGTGAGAGCGATAATCTTAAATTTGGAAGAGTTCTTGCTTTAGAGGATTTACAAAACAAAGAAGATGGATATTATTGGTTGGACAATAATGATACTATTTCAATTATAAATATAGAAAATGAACAAGTAAAATATGAACTCGGTAGGATACACACATGTTAGTTTTAGCTAGAAAAGCGGATGAGTCTATAGTTATCGGGGATGATATAATAATCAAAGTTATATCCATTGACAAAGGTGTTGTGAAACTTGGCATAGATGCACCAAAACATGTATCTATCGTTAGAAATGAGCTTCTTGAGAATGTAAAAGAGCTAAACATAGCGGCTTGTAAAGTAGTTAAACCAGACACGATAAGTCTGCTTCGTAAGTTGCTTGGAAGATAAAATAAATTATGAAAGTTTATAAGGCGTATGCGAAAGTCAATATATTTCTTAAAATAACAGGAAAACGAGAAAATTATCATGAGCTAGTGTCTCGATTTATGAAAGTGAACTCTTTATATGATGAACTCTCATTTATTCCAAAAACAGAAGAAGAGTTTACAATTATTGGCGATTTTTCCTGTACAACAGAACAAAATACAATTTATAAAGCATATGTCGCACTTGAAGCTACAACTGGCTCAGAAGCTTTGAAAAATTTTATGGTTACACATGCCGTGAATGTCAAAAAACAAATTCCAGCATTTGCAGGTTTAGGTGGTGGAAGCAGCGACGCAGCAACTTACTTAAAGATGTGTAACGATGTCTTGGAGTTAGGGCTTACTTTGGATGAACTCGCACAAATAGGTGCAAGAGTTGGTGCAGATGTTGCTTTTTTTATTTATGGATATGAGAGTGCAAATGTGAGTGGAGTAGGGGAGATTGTAGAAGAATTTAAAGAAGAAATTTTAAATTTTGAAATCTTCACTCCAAAATTAGAGATAAGTACGCCTAAGGTGTATCAGATTTATAGAGATAATTTTTATAATCCAATAAGTGAAATTGAGGCTCAAAGATTAAAAAAAATAACTTCATTAGAGATTTTAGAGAATATGAGTGCAAAAGAAGCAAATGACCTTTTTGAACCAGCTTTACACGAGTACGCGGAGTTAAAAAAGTATGTGAAAGATGGATGGCATTTTAGTGGCAGTGGCAGTAGTTTTTTTAGGATTATAAATTAAATGAATTCTTCATTCGCTATATGGCATGAGCCAAGAGTAGAACATGTAGAACAAAAACCTTATATTGATTTACATATTAATTTATGGATTGATGAACACAAAAAAGATGATATTATAGATTTTGGGTTTATGATTAATAATCCAACTTCTATTAGTAAATTTTATTTTTTTATACCATTTGAGATAGAAAGTGGAAATATTGAACTTCTTACAGAATTATTAGTTGAAAAGCCAAAACTTGCCAATTTAGTTTTTAATAGAGATGTTGAAGTTACAAAAACTCCCAGCCAAATTCACAATGTAAAAATAAAGGGTGTAGATAAAGAATTTTATACAATAAGATACAATTTATTAAAAGAAATCAACAAGACCAATTTAGAACATGGTAGTTTATTAGAATTTAATTTTGATGCTCATTTGAATTCTAAACCTAAATATATAAGATTTAGAATTAAAGAGATAAAAGAAAACACGATTGTTGTTTATAAAGAGAGGGCTGTATCATATCTTAGTGGTGTATCAAACACCCTTGTTCATTTTGAAATAAATGTCAATGAATATAGAAAATTGCCAAGTGATGTTAACCAACATGCCAAAGATTTATTTGTTGATATAAATAGAATTGATATGTTCGTTATGACAGATATTAAAATGGAATATATGTTTTCTAGTATTGAAGA
The DNA here is from genome assembly GCA_026390075.1 of Campylobacterales bacterium. Taxonomy (GTDB): domain Bacteria; phylum Campylobacterota; class Campylobacteria; order Campylobacterales; family Sulfurimonadaceae; genus Sulfurimonas. Next base: position 53,127 of record JAPLGP010000060.1, on the reverse strand, counting down.
GGTCGAAAGCCGACTTTTGGAAACTAAAGAGTGGATGGAATATAATAGTAGATTAGAAAATCAGAAAGACACAAATATATTAGCATACCAATATACTAAACAAGCGAAAAAAGAAAAGTTAGAAGATGATAAAGAGATAGTAAAATATTTTCAAAATTTTACTATCTTTAATAAGTTTAATCACGAAAAAGTTAAATCTCCATGGATAGCATTTTTCGTTATTTTCTTTATAGGATTTACGGGAAGTTTACTGTCCACAATAAATACTACTGCTATATTTATAATCTCAGCTATCTTTGGTGGAATGATAATGTTTTTCATGTATCCATATTTCCCATTTATTAAGAATAAAGTATATAAGTCATGAATATTTTAATAGACACGAATATATTTATTTATTTTGAAGATTATAAAGTGATTGATGAAAGTTTTACAAAGCTTTACAATTTATGTTCAAAATTTAATCATAATTTTTTTATTCATCCATCATCTATTGATGACATAAATAATGATAAAAATTTAGATAGAAGAAAAGTCTCATTATCTAAAATTCAAAAATATTCTGTATTGGAGAATCCAAAATTTCCATCAGAAAGGGATATAGAAAGTTTGGGTTTTGCAGAAAACAATAGTCATGATAAGATAGACAATATTATTTTGTATGCTCTTTATAGAGATAGTGCAAATTTATTGTTAACTCAGGATATAGGGATTATAAAAAAAGCAAGAAAAATAGGAATTGACCATAGAGTAATGTTTGTTCAGCAAGCATTGCATTCATTCAATAAACTGCATCTACAACATGAAATTTATTATCCAAATATGATGAATAAATACCTTTATGAGTTAAATAAAACTGATAATATTTTTGAGTCACTGAGGGAAGATTACCCAGAATTTGACAATTGGTTTTCGAAAATTTCACAAGAACATCGAAAGTGTTGGATTCATGGGTATAACGGGGATACTAAAATAGGTGGTATATTAATTTATAAAGATGAAAATAATCCAATCGTTACCAATGATGATAAAGCTTTAAGAGGTAAAGTATTAAAAATTTCGACTTTTAAGATATCAGAGCATATGCAAGGTTGGAAATTAGGCGAATTATTTATAAAAACAGTATTCGCGTATGCAAATAAAAATAAGTATGAGTATATATATTTAACTACGCGACAAGATAAACAAGAGTATCTTGTCAGTTTAATTGAAGATTTTGGATTTCGATATTTTGGAAGATGTGATAAAGATAGAGACGAAGTCTTTGTTAAACAGATATCAATTAATGGTGTGAATAACACACATTTAAATGCTATCGATTTTCATAAGATGTACTCTCCATCTATAAAGTGTAGAACAAATATAAATAAATTTATAGTGCCCGTGAAACCAGAATACCATAATATACTTTTTCCTGAGATAGAAGATGACAAACGATTATTTTATACACATCCATCTGTAGGAAATACAATTAAGAAAGCTTATTTGTCTCATGCTAATACGAATCAAATGAAAAGTGGCGATTTATTGTTTTTTTATCGTTCACAAGACAAAATGGCAATTACTACCTTAGGTATTGTGGAAAAAACTTTTAAATCTGCTGACTTTGAACAGATATTGGAAGAAGTCGCGAAGAGAACTGTGTACTCATACGATGAAATACGAGAATTGGCAAAAAAAGAGACAAATATTATTTTGTTTAGGTTAATTGAACATTTTGATAGTCCATTTATTACGAAAGATTGGATGAGAGAGAATAATATTTATAAGAACTGTCAGTCAATATGTAAAGTGGAGGATGATTACTTTTATAAGATATTAGATAAAGGTAAGGTAAGATACTGCATTGAGAAGGAGGTGGACTAATGAAAGTTTTATTATCAATTAAACCTCAGTTTGTAACAGAAATATTCAATGGAAATAAGAAATTTGAATATAGAAAAGCAATCTTTAAGAATAAAGATATAAAGACTATAGTTATATATGCTACGATGCCTGTCGGTAAAATAGTAGGTGAGTTCGAAATTGATAAAATATTAGTAGAACATCCTTCTAAGATATGGGAAAAAACTAAAAAATATTCTGGGATTACACAAGATTATTATGATGAATATTTTGAAGGTAGAGAAAAAGCTTATGCTATCCAAATTAAATCGATTAATGAATACAAGTTTCCAATATGCCCTTATCTCAATAATAATGATTTTACTGCTCCTCAGTCATTTAAATATTTAGTGGATTGATGATAAATATTTGCAGGCGAGACAAAAAAAAATTAAGAGAGAACAATGGGCGAGACAATAGCAAAAAATAAAAAAGCCTTTTTTGATTACTCTTTGGAAGAGAAGTTTGAAGCAGGGCTTGTTTTGAGTGGGAGTGAGGTAAAAGGCATTCGAGCTAAAAGAGTGAACTTAAAAGATAGTTTTATCCGTTTTGTAGGCGAAGAAGCTTTTTTATTTAATACGCATATCGGAAGGCTTGAAACGACACACTATTTTTATGGACATGAAGAGAGAGGAAGCAGAAAACTTTTACTCCATAAAAAGCAGATTTTAAAAATGATAAAAGCCATTACAAGAGATGGATACACGGTTGTGCCACTGCAACTCTATTTTAATGACAGAAATATAGTCAAAATACAAATCGCAATCGCCAAAGGAAAACAGCTTCACGACAAAAGAGCTGATTTAAAAGAAAAAGATATGAAACGAGACATCGATAGAGCTTTTAAAGATAATTCATGAAAATTATTCTCCTGATACTTTTTTTTATCTCATCTTTGTCTGCATATAATGCTCTATTTCGTGACTCGAATGTTTCAAATGGAAAAACGGTATTTATAGAGTTTAAAAAAGAAAAAGATGTTGTGTATGAGAAAATTACTATGGACAAAGAGAGTTATAAAGTTTTTAACAATCCAGTGGATGCTGAAAAAATGTACGCTTTAGTTCCTGTGAGTTACTATGAAAAGCCAAGTAGTAAGAAAATAGAAGTTTATTATAAAGAGAAAAATTCTTATTTGACTAAAAGTATGCTCATAAATATAGAAGATGGAAAGTATGAAAAAGAAAAAATTGAGGTTACTAAATCAAAAGTAAATCCAAATAAAGAAGATGCAAAAATAGCTGAGCAAGAGTATCAAGAGGCTATGAAAATATACAACAGTACAACTGCTCAAAGTTATATAAAATCTGAATTTATATTTCCTATAGATAGTATAATAACAAGCGATTTTGGTAAGGCAAGAGTCTATAATGATTCTCTCCAAGGCTATCACGGGGGAACAGATTTTCGCGCAAAAGTTGGAACTCCAATTTATGCAAGTAATGATGGAGTTGTAGTGTTAGCAAAAGAGAGATTTTACTCAGGTGGAACGGTTATCATAGACCATGGACAAGGCATATATACATGCTACTTTCACATGAGTAAGTTTGATGTTGCTTGTGGTCAAAAAATAGAAAAATCTGCACTTATCGGTTTTTCTGGAGAAAGTGGTAGGGTGAGTGGTCCTCACTTACACTTTGCAACGCGTGTTGGCGGAGTGCAAGTTGACCCTTTACAATTAATCTCCCTTCTAAACAAAAATTTATTTAAAGGTACAAAATGACACTTTTTCAGCTGTTAATGTTAGGAGCTTCGGCTTTTTTCGCATTTAAAATTTATGAGCATATTCAAACACTCAAGGATTTAGAGCAAAATGTAAATGATAATCAAGAAAATGAGCCGAGAAGTGCACAAGCATTTTCGCCATTTTCCCCTGAAGCATTAGTGCAAAAAGCAGATATTGCGTATGAAGAAAAAGATTTTGACAGGGCTGTTGCACTCCTAACTGAAGCAAATGCCAAAGAGTCAAATAACCCAGACATAATATTTAAGTTAGGATATATGTTGCAGCAAACAGGCAATGATGAAGAAGCTATGAAACAGTATAAAGAAGCATTGGAATTGGACAATGAAAATGAGTATATTCATAACTCTCTTGCTTCCATTTATAGAAAAAATGGTGAATTCGTATCTGCTAAAATGCACTTGATTACTTCGTTAGAGATAAATAATGAAAATCCTATTACTTACTATAACTATGGAAATCTTTTAGTAGATATGCAAAAAAAAGATGAAGCGAGTGCAATGTATAAAAAAGCAGTTGAGTTAAATCCAGAGTTTAGTGAAGCCAAACAAGAGTTACAAAAGTTACAAGAGAACTAACAGCATGAAACTTTTAGAAATTTACAAGTTTTTAAATGAACTCTCTCCTTTTGAACTTCAAGAATCGTGGGATAATTCGGGACTTTTGATAGGAGATTTTGAAGAGGAAATTGCAACAGTAGTTTTGAGCATAGATGTTGATGAAAAATTGATAGATTCTTTAGAAGAAAATACTCTTTTAATCACACACCACCCAATTATATTTGGAGGATTAAAACAGTTAGAGTTTAGTAAATATCCCGCAAATTTAATCCAAAAAATGATTCGTAAAAATATTTCAAATATCGCAATGCACACCAATTTTGACCGGACACATTTGAATGAGTATGTTGCAAAAGAGATTTTGGGTGTAGAGATTGTAAAGAAAGAGGGTTTTGTTGCTTATTTTGATGTAAATGAAAACTTTGATGACTTTGCAAAAAAAGTTGCATCAGTTTTTAAACTTCCACATGCCAAGAGTGTAAAATGTAGTGATAAAATCAAAAAAGTTGCTCTAACAACTGGTTCTGGATGTTCACTTATGCACTCAATTGAAGCCGATTGTTTTTTGACAGGAGATGTAAAATATCATGATGCGATGCAAGCAAAAAGTATTAAATTATCTCTAATTGATATAGGACATTACGAAAGTGAACACTTTTTTGCAGAAATTTTACAAAAGCATTTGAAAAATTTAGGTTTAGCAGTTATAATTTCATCATCAGAAAATCCATTTACATATATTTAGCAATATTTATAGAAGATATGGCATATACGAAACACCTCAAAGGAGACCAATGAACCAGCATCTTAAGCAGTTAATCGACCTTGCAAAAATAGACAAAGAGATCGATGCATTTGAACCTCAAATAGAAGAAGCAAACTACAATTATGAAGCAGCTCTTGCAAAAACAAAGAGTATTGAATCAGATATTGAGAATTTGACTCATGAAATTAAAGATGAAGAAGTTAAAAAGCAAAAAAATAATTTGCATTTAGCAGACCTTTCAAAAAAATTAGAAGATAATTCAAAAAAAAGCTCTGAAGTGAAAACTGAAAGAGAGATGAAATCTTTACAACTAGAAGAAGAAATAGCTAAAGAACAAGTAACTTTTGCAAATGAAGAGATTGCAAGACTTGAAAAAATCATTGAAGCTAAAAAAGAGCAAGTAGAAGTTGCAAAAGTGACTTTGGTTGAACTGCATTCTAACTTAGAGTCTGTTAAAGCTGATGTTGATAAAAAGTTAAAAGTTATCAATATCGCAAGACAAGAAGTGTTTGTTGCTAAAGAGAAACTTCTTGGAACTGTTAACCAAAAAGGTTTGGCTTTTTATCAAAAAATTCGTCGCTGGGCTAAAAATAGCACTGTAGTGCCAGTTGAAGACCAAGCTTGTATGGGTTGCCACATGCGATTAAGTGATAAGATTTATGCAGATGTTATTAAAGCAGACGAAATTGTCACATGCCCACATTGTGGCCGTATTATACATGTGGAAGTTTCTGAAGAATAGGGCGTAAAGCCATGTTCACGATACTCTATTATACTTTAAGTGTTGTGCTTTATGTTGTGGCACTTCCACTTTTAGTATCTCTCTCTTTTAAGCAAAAATATAAGCAATCTATTCCATCTCGTTTTTTTGTTTTTAACAATCCAAAATTTAAAGAAGAAAACGGAATTTGGTTTCATGTATGTTCCCTAGGTGAAGCAAGAGCACTTAAACCAATTATTGAATTACTGGGTGAAAAAGAGATTCAAATAACAACTATAACGCATACAGGTTTTGCAGAAGCATCTAAATACAGGGCGGATGTTAGGTACTTACCTTATGAGATGTTTTTGCCATTTTGGATAAAAAAGCCCAAAGTGCTTGTAATCTTAGAAGCGGAACTTTGGTATATGCTTATAGTAACTGCAGTTTTCAAAGGAAGTAGAGTTATACTTTTGAATGCTCGTATCTCTGAGAGAAGTGCAAAAAGGTATTTGCAGTTTGCTTGGTTTTATGAAAAAATGCTACGGCATGTGGAAATAATTTATGCTCAAAGTGAAGCGGATAAAAATCGCTTTTTAGCACTGGGAGCTAAAAATATTGAAGTTATTGGCAATATAAAATTAGCGGGTTCTATATTCAAAACAAAAGAGTATAAAAAGCCCAAAGAAGAGTGTATAGTTGCTGGAAGTACACATGAAGGTGAAGAAAAAGCAATTATAAAAGCGTTTGTTGCGTACAAAAAACAGCATAATGCAAAGCTAATAATTGTGCCAAGGCATCCTGAGCGATTTGACAGCGTTTATGAGTTGATGCAAGCCTTTGCAGATAAAAACTCTTTAACACTTTCAAGATTTTCTCGTAGTTGTGAACTTGACACTGCTATGGTTTTAGTCGATGTTATGGGTGAGTTAAATAATATTTATGCCGTAAGTGATATAGCAATTTTAGGTGGAGCTTTTAAAGAGGATGTCGGTGGACACAACCCACTCGAACCTGCTTTTTTTGGATGTAAAATCATAACAGGAAAGCATTTCTTTCATCAAAAAGAGCTTTTCAAATATGTGCATCATGTACAGTATGTTGAGCCATTTGAAATTTATAAAGCATTGTTGGCATGTGGAAGTTTACCAAACTCAATGGTTGAAGAGAAAATAAACCTAGAACCAGTAATAAAAAAAATAGTAGAAAAATAACAATCACGCCAGTGTGATATAAAAAATTAAGGATTAAAGATGGCAAAAGATAAAGCGTATAAGCTTGTATCGCTCCAAGAGAATGTCTCAAACTCTCAAGCAAAGTCTATGATAGACAGAGGTTTGGTCTATGTTGGAAATAGTAAAGTTATGATAGCCCGCGGAGAGCTTGATGAAAAAACTATATTTATTGTTCAAAAAATAGAAAAAATAAAACCAATATTTGAAAACAATGATTTGATAGTTGTAAATAAACCAGCATTTATAAATTCTGATGAAATTGAGCGACAGTTTAAAGGTGCACAACTTTTACATAGACTTGACCGTGAAACAAGTGGTGTTTTGATGCTTGTTAAAAATGAAGAATTTCGTGAAAAAGCTATCGAAGAGTTTAGAAAAGATAGGGTTTACAAAGAGTATATCGCTTGGGTTGAGGGTATCATCTCTGAACCAATTGAAATCGACAAACCAATTGTGACGCAAAAGAAAAATAATAAAGCGTTTTCAAATGTTTCAGGAAAAGGAAAACCAGCGAGAACAGAAGTTTTTCCTGACATAGTAAGTGCAAAAAAAACAAAGATAAAATGTATTATTCATAACGGAAGAACGCATCAGATACGAACACACCTTCGCTACATTGACCATCCGATTGTTGGAGATGAGCAGTACGGTGGAAGACGCGCAAAAAGAGTCATGCTTCATGCGCATAAAGTGAGACTTTTAGGGATGGAATTTGTTGCACCTGAGCCTAAAGAGTTTGTTAATTTCGAATAGGCTCAAAGAAAAATAAAAGTAACTTTTAGATACAATTCGCAACTTTTTACATCTAAAACATTTTGAGATTTTATAATTAGGAGAGACAATGTTTAATACTTTAACTGAATCATTTACAAGCGCAATTAAAAAAATTCGTTTTCATGATGATGACAAAGCTCTCACTAAAGCCCTTAATGAGCTAAAGAAAAATCTTTTAAAAGCAGATGTAAACCATAAAGTTGTAAAAGATTTAATCGATAAAGTGCAACTAGAGACGAAAGCAAATGGAATTGGTAAAGACCAGTTTTTGGATGCTCTAAGAAAAACGCTTTATGAGCTTTTAGAAATTGGTGGAAGCAGAGGCTTTATTTTTGCACCGAATCCTCCAACTGTTATCTTAATGACAGGACTTCAAGGTTCTGGAAAAACAACTACAACTGGAAAATTAGCACTCTATCTTAAAAATAAGCAAAAAAAAGTTTTACTTGTTGCAGCCGATTTACAGCGTTTAGCAGCAGTGGAACAACTTCGCCAAATTTCAGCAAAAATAGAAGTTGAACTTTTTGAAGATGCAACCTTAACTAATCCAGTTGATGTTGTAAGTGCAGCACTTAAAAAAGCAAGAAATGGCATTTATGATGTCGTACTTATAGATACAGCAGGTCGTTTAGCAATAGACGATGCACTAATGGATGAACTTCAAGCAGTTAAAAAAGTTGCAAATCCGAGTGAGATTTTTTATGTAGCTGACTCTATGACAGGTCAAGATGCCGTAAAAACTGCTACAACTTTTAAAGAAAAAATCGGTATCGATGGTATTATTTTAAGTAAATACGATGGTGATTCAAGAGGCGGTGTTGCTCTTGGTTTATCATCACAAGTTCAAGTTCCTCTTCGTTTTATTGGTGCGGGTGAAAAGATGGAAGATTTAGAGATTTTCCTACCTGAGCGAGTTGTAAATCGTCTTATAGGCTTTGGAGATATTGAAGGACTTGCAGAAAAAACTGCATCACTTATCGATGAAAAACAAGCGAAAAAACTTACGAAAAAAATTCAAAAAGGTCAGTTTAACTACAATGACTTTTTAGAACAGATGGAAAGTATGAAAAAAATGGGTAGCATGAGCTCTATCATGGGAATGATACCAGGTATGGGGAATATGTCAAAAGCTATAAAAGATTTTGATTTTGAAAATTCTAATGAACTTAAAAATATTAAGGCTATGGTTTCTTCTATGACTCTTAAAGAGAGAGAGAACCCAGAACTTTTAAACAATTCTCGTAAGTTAAGAATAGCTGCTGGTTGTGGCCTTACACAAGTTGAAATAAATAGAATGATAAAACAGTTTAAAAATGCAGGTAAAATGGCAAAGAAATTCTCAGGTCCAAAAGGTATGAAAGACCTTCAAGCTATGATGGGTCAGATGGGTGGCGCTGGAGCTTTAAGAAGATAGTTCGGCATGCGTAAGTCCTCCTTGGTTGAGGGTGGAAAGTAAAGTTATGAACTCTTAGAGTTTATAACTTTGCATTCAAAATGCAAATTTAACATATACAGCAAGTTGAAATAAGACTTGCGCAGAGAAGGACCAAAAATGGCAACAGTAATTCGCCTCACTAGAATGGGAAGAAAAAAGCAACCTTTTTACCGTATCGCGGTAACAGATAGTCGTAAGCGTAGAGATGGCGGTTGGATAGAACTAATTGGTCATTACAATCCAATGGTAGCAGAAAAAACTATGGTAGTTGATTCTGAGAGATTAGATTACTGGTTGAGCGTTGGCGCTAAAATGAGTGATCGCGTTAAAAAGATAACAGGTCGTTAATATGATAGCTGATTTTGTCGCACAATTTGCAAGACTTATAGCCTCACATCCTGAGGATATAAGAGTTGAAGTGAAAGAGGGCGATGAAATAACAGAGATAGTTCTTTATGCTAATCAAACTGACATTGGTAAGTTGATTGGCAAAGAGGGTAAGATGATTGGTGCTATAAAAACAGTCATTTCAGGCTGTAAAGCTAAAGATGGTGTGAGTTACCGTATCAATGTTGAACCAGTCTAAAGAGAACAACCTTATTCATATCGCTACTATTGGTAAAACCGTTGGTATAAAAGGTGATATGAAGTTTCATATTAAATGTGATTTTCCAGAACAATTTAAAAATGGCTCTACATTCTTAATAAACAAGAAAGATACTATTACTCTAAGTGAAGTGAATCATGATAGAGGTATTATAAAAATTTCTGGAATAAACAGCGTCGAAGATGCTAAAAGATTTACAAATGTAAAGTTATACACAACGCATGAAGATACTAAAAAGAATTGTCATTTAGAAAAAGGTCAGTTTTTTTGGTTTGATATTGAGGGTTGTGAAGTTTTTGAAGATGGTAAACTTTTAGGCATAGTTGACGAGGTTGAGAGAATAAGTGTAAGTGATTATTTGAATATTAAAACTAGTACTGTTTTAGTAGAAGCTGGAAGAGCAAAAAGTTTTTTAATTCCTTATCATGAACTATTTATTTTAAACGCAGATATTGATAAAAAAATCATCACAGTTCGTGGTGCTATGGATATTTTAGAAGCTTCATAATGACTTTTACTTTTGTCACACTTTTTTCTAATCTTATAGAGGGTTATTTTCAAGACTCTATTTTAAAGAGAGCAGTTGAGAAAGGTTTAATTTCTTTAAGGTATCTAAATCCTAGAGATTACAGTGATTCAAAACATAGTAAAGTCGATGATACTGCCGTTGGTGGCGGAGCTGGAATGGTTATGAACCCTCAGCCTCTTTATGAAGCCTTGAATGATTTGAAATCGAGTGATAAAAGTATTCATATAGTTTTTTTAACACCAGTAGCAAAACCTTTTAGACAAAATGATGCAAAAAGATTAGCTAAAAAATCTCATATTGCTTTCGTGAGTGGAAGATATGAGGGTATTGATGAAAGAGTGATTGAAGAGTTTGCCGATGAAGTTTTTAGTATTGGTGATTATATTTTAACAGGAGGCGAATTAGCCTCTTTAGTTATGTGTGACGCAATAAGTAGAAATGTAGAAGGTGTACTTGGTAATAGTGATTCTTTAAGTGTTGAGAGTTTTGAGACTCCACTTTTAGAAGCGCCCTCTTTTTCTAAGCCACAAAACTATGAGCAAAAAAGTGTTCCATCAGAATACTTAAAGGGAAACCATAGTAAAATTCGCTCACTAAAATTAGCCCTGTCCGAATGTAAGACTAAGTTCTTCAGGCCAGAGCAGCTTTTAAAGCACAGAACAAGGAAATCTTATGAGAAATAAGTACATAGAAAACTTTGAAAAAGCACAAATTGCTGAGAAAACACTTCCAGACTTTCGTGCTGGTGATACTGTTCGTTTAGCAGTAACTATTAAAGAAGGCGACAAAACTCGTGTGCAAAATTACGAGGGTGTTTGTATTGCAAAAAGAGGTCAAGGTACTGGTAAAACTATAACAGTTCGTAAAATTGGTGCAAATGGTATTGGTATTGAAAGAATATTCCCAATTTATACTGATTCTATTAGTGAAATTACAGTAGTTCGTCGTGGTCGTGTTCGTCGCGCTAAACTATTTTACCTTCGTGAACTTGCTGGTAAAAAAGCTCGTATTAAAGAACTTAGAAGAAAATAATCTTCTAAGTTTCACCCCTTTCTTTTTTCTTTTTCTCTAAATAACTTTTTGTAGTTTAACTCCTCTTGGTTTAATTCAAATAATCAATATTAATTTAATATATTAAGAATTTTATATAGCTGTGTATGTTATAAATCGCATAAGTAAGGAGTATTATTATGATAAGATTTTTTTTAAGAAAAACGGATGATTTTTTGTGTAAGAATGTAAAGAGCATTTTTGAAAAAACAGAGAGCGCTTATAAGCACAGAGGTTTGGAAATTAACCTTTTTGAAGAACTTCAACATTTAGAATTTAATCCTCTTATTTGTATGTTAGGAAAAAGTTCAAATTTTGAGAAAAATATTAAGATTAAATTAAAAATGGTTCTGGGTCTCTTTTTTGTGGCCATTCCACTTTTCGCTTTTGGTTTAGTTACATACATTTTAAATGTTGACTATGCCTATGCTTTTGTATCTACATTTGTTGTCGCTATTTTAGTTTCATCAAGAATGGATAACATCACAAGTCGCTATGCGCATATAAGATATTTACACGCTTGTTAATATCTTTATAAACAAATAAATAAGGTATTAAATGCGTACATTTTATATAATTTTAGGTGTAATAGTTTTATTCAGTTTTGTTGGTTGCGCTCAAAAAAATTGTGACAATGCTTATTATGAGAGAGCAAATAAAGTATCCAAAGAAGCTCATTCTCAGTTGAAAAAAGAGTAATTTTTTTTAATCATTGTAATAATTTAACTTCATTGTGGTATCATTGTTCTTAATCTAAATAATGGATTTTAACAAACAACATGAGTAAACAAAATAAATTCTTTAATAATAATACTTTATATTTTGTTACAGTTATCTTTATTGCAGTTATAATTTTTAGAATTATTTCCGTATATTATGATACAAAAGATAAAGAATATAAGTTTGCCCAAAAAGAAGCTGAAGTACTAAATAGCTATGCCATGGTGCATAGAAACTACTACCAAAATCTTTTTATAGATAAAACTATCCCTTTAAATGAAAAAACGCTTCATGCGCTACCTGCATTTAGTTCACTGCCAATTTCAACTCTATTTTCTAAAAATAATTCTTTAAATATTACGATAAAAACTGTTTCTGATCGTGCTAGAAATATTGTAAACAATGCAGATCCATTAGAATTAAAAGCAATAAATTATTTTATAGAAAATGCTAAAGAAAAAGAGTACTTTAGTGATAGTGATTCTGACTTTTATCAATATGGTCATGCTCTGCGAATTGAACAAAAATGTTTGCTTTGCCATGGTAAAAAAGAGGATGCACCAGAGTTTATAAGTAAAAAATATGAGATGGCTTATGATTATAAAATTGATGAAGTACGAGGAATTGTAAGCATTAAACTTCCTAAAAAAAGTGTACGAGAATATTTTATAGAGAGTTTTATAAAATCTGTTTTTTATGATGTTTTGCTTTTACTAGTTTTGTTTATGTTTATTTATTATCTTGTTAGAAAATCAAATAAAATTAATAAGTTATTAGAAGAAGAAGTGACACAAAAAACACTTGAATTGCGCTCTAAAAATATGTTTTTAAATAGTTATATCCAAGCACTTGATAATAGCTCCGCCTTAACAAAAGCAGATATTGATGGAAAAATAACCTATGTGAATGATAAGTTTCTTGCTTCTACAGGTTATAAAAGAGAAGAAGTTATTGGAAAAAGTCACAATATTATTAAACATCCAGATACAAGTGATGAAATGATTCATGGCATGTGGAATACTATTACAAATAAAAAAACATGGGAAGGGGTTATTAAAGGTTTACGAAAAGATAAAACTCTTTTTATAAATAAAGTTTCCATAATTCCTGTTCTTGATGAACATAATAATATTACAGAATATATTGCACCTAGGATTGATTTAACAGAATTAATCTATAACAAAGAAAAGCTTGAGGAAGCGTTTTTAACAGATAGTTTAACTTCCCTTCCAAATAGACAAAAATTAATTGATGATATTAAAGTGCATGCAGGGTCAAAATCTTTGCATTTGGCACTTTTAAATATAGATAGATTTAAAGATATTAATGATTTTTACGGGCATAAAGTGGCGGACGAAGTTTTAAAGAAAATAGCTACTACGCTGATGGAGTCATGTAATCATGCTGAGAGTATTTTTTATAAATTACCGAGTGATGAGTATGCGCTCCTTACTACTTTAGAAATGAGTTCTGAGGAATTTGTAAAGCGAATATCCGCTGTGATTAAAAATATTATGGAGAAAAAACTTGAAGTAGATGAGTACAATATTTTTATATCATTTAGTTGTGGAGTAGCATCAAATACCTCTTCTTTGATAGTCAAAGCAGACATGGCTTTGCAAATAGCGAAAGAGAAAAAAGAAAATATTGTAGTTTATGATGATTCTTTAGATATAGAAAAAAATATTATAAAAAATATTGAAGGCGTAAGGCTTTTAAAGGATGCAATTGAGCATGATTCTATTGTTCCATATTTTCAGCCAATCTATAATGTTGAAGCCAAAAAAATAGAGAAGTATGAGTGTTTAGCAAGAATTCTTACAAAAGATGGAAGCGTGATAGCTCCATTTTATTTCTTAGATATAGCCATCAAGTCAAAACTGTATCCAAATATAACAAGAAATATTTTAACAAAATCATTTGAATTCTTCAAAGATAAAGAGTATGAGTTCTCAATAAACTTTTCAATGGAAGATGTTCTAAATAAAGTAACGGTAGAGTTTATTATAGATAATTTAAAGAAATTTAAGCACCCTGAGAGAGTCGTGTTTGAAATACTTGAGAGTGAAAAAATAGATAGATACAGTGAGTTAAAAGAGTTTATACAAAAAGTAAAAGTGTATGGCTGTAAGATAGCAATAGATGATTTTGGAAGTGGTTATTCAAACTTTGCACATATTTTAGAACTCAATATTGACTATTTAAAAATTGATGCTTCTTTAGTCAAGTATGTCACAACAGATGAAAACTCAAGAAAAATCACTCAAACTATAATCAATTTTGCAAAAGACTTAAATCTAAAAACAATTGCTGAATTTGTTGAAAATAAAGAAAGTTTAGAACTTTTAAAAGAGATGGGTGCAGATTATATTCAAGGGTATTACATAGGTAAGCCAGAGGACAAGTTAGTTCCTTAGTCCTCACAACGATGCTTTTGCCCAATTTCTTCGTTAAAACTAAAATGAAATCTCGTCATTTACTATAGTAAACTCCTCAATTTAACTTTAGTTTTGCCTCGAACTTGAACGAAATCATCTGTTGTGTGTTGTGTAAAGGTTTCATAAAATTTCCACATGCCATAACGGCAAGATTTAGTTGTTTATCTCATTTTTTAATATTTTTGCCAAAGCGCTGCATGCATCGATTTTTTGTTTATAGTTCAGTCCATCGTTTAAAAGTATTTCAACAAAAGCACTTCCAACTATAACACCATCTGCACCTTTGATTTTTTCTTTTGCAGTTTTTTGATTTACGCCAAAGCCAACATAAACAGGAGTGTCGGTATATTTTCTTATAGAGCTCAAAAATGGTTGTAAATCTTCACTCACTCCAGAACCAGTTATTCCCGTATAGGCAACCATATAGATAAATTTTTGAGAATCACTTATGATTTCTTTAATTCTTTCTTCACTATCTGTTGGTGCAACAAAACTAATATTTGCAATAGCATTGGAATGAAACAAATTTTTGTATGCAAGAGCTTCTTCATGCGGTAAATCAGGGATAATTAAACCATTTATGCCTAACTCTTTGGCATGTGGAATGAGTTTATCCATATTTTGTTGATAAAAACTATTGAAGTATCCCATCCAAAGTGTGTCCACTTTTGGTGCTATTTCTTTTGAAATTTCCAAAAGATGGCTAAACTTGAAACCAAGTTCAAGAGCCTTATGGTTAGCTTTTTCTATTAAAGGTCCATCTGCCACAGGGTCAGAAAATGGAACTCCAAGCTCCAAAGTATCAACTCCATCCTCGCCCAAAGCCAATGCTAAATCCACACTAAAAGATTTTTCTGGATATCCAGAAGTTATATATGCTACTAGTTTTTTCAATTATTGTTCCAAATCAGGTATTTTAAGTAGAGAATATTGTATTTTGCTGAGATTGTTGTCAAGTTTAAAGTCATCATGCCATTTTGCAAACATGTCACTAATATTGAGTAACCAAGTTATTGTTTCTTGAGAAACTGGCGGTTCCATACTTCTTAGTTTCTCTAACTCATCTTCTACAAGTGTTGATAATCTTTGCATAGGTATTATTTTTAAATATCCAGAAGCCGATTTGATGTTGTGAAAAACACGAAAAAGCTCATCTACACTTCTTCTGTACATCTCCGCGTTTGATAAATCTAAAATCATGATTTCCATGCTCTCAACCATCATCGAGTAGTGGTCTAAAAACTCATCTACTATCTCAAAATCAAAGTTAGCATCTAAGTCACTTCGTATGCCCATAAAATAATTCTCCCATATAGTCAAGATTATAGCAATTTTTAGTTAAAATTCTTTTACTAAACTTTATTAAAAGTAAAAAAGAGTTTCATAATGACTAAAAAAATAACTATTTCTTCTATCAAAAAAGCAAAGGGTGTTCGACCTCTTGTGATGATTACTGCTTATGATGCACTCTTCGCTAGACTTTTAGAACCAAACTCCGACATGATTTTAGTAGGCGATAGTCTGAACATGAGTTTTGCAGGTAAAAACGACACCTTGAGTGCTACTTTAGAGCAAATGTTATACCACACGAACGCAGTTTGTAATGGGGCAAAAAATAGTTTTGTTATTTGTGATATGCCTTTTGGAACATACACTTCAAAAGAGGAAGCTCTAAAAAATTGTATAAGAGTTTTTCAAGAAACTTCTGCGGATTGTGTAAAGATTGAAGGCGGTGTAGATAAAGCTGAGATTATCGCTCATCTCGTCAGCAATGGTATTGCGGTTTGTGGTCACATAGGTTTGCTTCCTCAATCCGTTCGAAGTGAAGGCGGTTACAAGGTCAAAGGTAAAACGGAAGAAGAACGCATTCAGCTGATAAAAGACGCACAGGCAGTGGAAGCAGCTGGAGCGTTTTGTATGGTTATAGAGGGTGTAAAAGCTGAAGTAGCATCGGAAGTGACGGCATGTGTAAATATTCCCGTGATAGGAATAGGAGCGGGTTCTGGGGTCGATGGACAGGTACTTGTTTTTTCCGATATGCTTGGACTTTTTGAAGAGTTTACACCAAAATTTGTAAAAAAATATCTTGATGGTTCTGCTTTAGTAAAAGAAGCTATTAAAAATTATGCAGATGAAGTAATATCAAGAGAGTTTCCTCAAGAAATTCACACTTATTAGATTGGCCGAAATATGGAAAGATTAGTAGAAATAGAAAAGTTTAGTGCAGAAGAAGAGAGTTCAGAAAAATCACTTCGTCCTGATGTTTGGAGTGAATACATAGGGCAAGAGCAAATTAAAAAAAATCTTGGTGTCTTTATAGAAGCGAGTAAAAAAAGAGACGAAGCGCTCGACCATGTTCTTTTTTTTGGACCTCCAGGACTTGGAAAAACAACTCTAGCACTTATCATAGCAAATGAAATGGGTGCAAATATCAAAGTCACAGCTGCTCCGATGATAGAAAAAAGTGGAGATTTAGCTGCACTTCTTACAAACTTAGAAGAGGGCGATATACTTTTTATAGATGAAATTCATCGCCTCTCACCCGCGGTTGAAGAGATACTTTACTCATCTATGGAAGATTTTCGTATTGATATTATCATCGGAAGTGGACCAGCCGCTCAAACAGTTAAAATAGATTTACCCCGTTTTACTCTCATCGGTGCGACAACAAGGGCTGGAATGCTTTCAAACCCTCTTCGCGATAGGTTTGGTATGAGTTTTAGAATGCAGTTTTACACACCTGAAGAGTTATCAAAGATTATCATACAAGCTTCACTCAAACTTGATAAAGAGATACTTCATGAAGCTTCAATTGAGATTGCCAAAAGAAGTCGTGGAACTCCTAGAATTGCTCTTCGTCTTCTTCGTCGTGTTCGGGATTTTGCTGATGTGGCAAATGAGGGCGATATTCAGCACTCGAGAACAAAATATGCTTTGAATGAGTTAGGCATCAATTCTCATGGATTTGATGAGATGGATATAAGGCTTTTAAATCTTTTAGTTTCTGCAAATGGAAAAGCAATGGGTCTGAGTACAATAGCCGCATCACTGAGTGAAGATGAAGGTACGGTTGAAGATGTTTTAGAACCTTACTTGATTGCAAACGGGTATTTAGAGCGAACTGCCAAAGGAAGAAAGGCTACAAAAATGACTTATGATGTTTTAAATATAGCATTTCCAGAAGAAAAAGAAGGAGTGTTTTCATGAAATCACAATATTTTATCGCCATACTATTTGCAACTTCTCTTTATTGGATGTACCTTTTGTATGCTCCATTTTTATTGGTTATAACTATTGCTGCACTTTTAGCTATTTCAACTTCTGATGTTCAATGTTATTTTGAAAAGCTTTTTAAGCATAAATTATTGGCAACTTTAGGTTCTAGTTTTTTATTGGCAATTCTGTTTTTTGCTCCACTTGGCTACTTCTTAACTACATTAACGATAAAACTTAACTCTCTTGACGCAGAAGCTTTTACAAATTTAGAAGTTTATATAAAAAATATCATAACAAACCCACCTGAGTATTTAGCCTTTGTAAAGCCTTATATCGCCGATAGCATGAAAGATATAAATATAAACTCTCTTACTTCTAATGCACTTTTTGTAACAGGAAAAATAGGTGCATTCAGTGCTGGATTTTTAAAGAATGCTTTTTTAGTCATTATTTTTTACTTTTTTGCTCAGTATAATGGCACGCATATTGTTGCTTTTCTCAAACGCGTTGTCCAAATGTCAGTCGATGATAGCACACTTCTTTCAAATGAACTCTCTTCAGTTATGAGCGTTGTGTTTTATTCTATCATAGTGAATGCAATGTTTCAAGGAGTACTCTTTGGCGTGGCAATTTCTCTTATGGGTTACAATGGACTTCTTTTTGGAATTATGTATGGCTTTGCATCTTTGATTCCTGTTGTGGGCGGAGCGCTTATGTGGCTTCCATTTATGACTTATGAATTCTCAACTGGAAATAGCTCAAATGCAATTTTTATTGCTCTGTATTCAATCATAATTATTTCTATCATCGCAGACACATTTATGAAACCCTTAGTAATTAAAGAGATAAATAAAAGACTTTTAAAAGAAGATGATGCTAGAATGAATGAGTTGGTAATCTTTTTTGCTATCATAGCAGGGTTGTCAACTTTTGGCTTTTGGGGAATGATATTAGGGCCTGCGATTACAGCGTTTTTCTTAACTATCTTAAAGCTTTTTGAGGCTAGAAGTAAAGAGTGTAAAAATTAAAAAAGGGGTTGTGTGATGATAAAATTAAGTTTTGTGTTCGTAATGTTGAGTAGTGTAGTATTTGGATTTTTTATGCCAACTTTTTCGTTTGGTGGTGGCGGAGATTCCAACAACATAGATAAAAATTTTGAAAGAGATGATAAAACTGAGATAGTCTTAGACAAAAAAGAGGCAAAGATTTATTATGACTCTACACCCTCTGCACAAATGACTTTTGATGAAGCACAAGCATTTTGTAAAAATAGTAATTACCTTGGTTATAAAGAGTGGAGAGTTCCAACAAAAGAGGAATCAGTTTCACTTCTTGAACTTTCTCGTAAACAAATAACTGTAAAACATGCTTTTAAAAATGTTCAAAAAGCGATTTACTGGACTTCAACGGAAGATAGATTTAATGAAGCTTGGTTTAGCGATTTTGATTTAGGAAGATATAGCACAAGCAAAAGAGATAATAAATATCGTACTTTGTGTGTTTTAAAACTCTAGTTATAAATCTCTGGATGGTCATTTTTCCATCTTCTATGGAGCCAAAACCAAAATTTTGGCTCATCTGTTATTAGTTTTGTGAGCCAATCCGCTTGAAGTTGTGTTGCCCTTTGGATGTTACTTGCTTCATCCTCCGTTCTCTCAACTGGAATTTCATCAAAAATCATAAGTGTATAATTCTCTTCATCGTCTGTTCTCATAGTAACAGGAATAATTGCAGCATTAAATTTTCTTGCCAAATAAGCTGGTGTTGAGGTTTGTCTTATACTTTTGCCCATAAACTTGACCATCACGCCCTCTTTGGGGTTTATGTTTGTATCTATGAGTAATCCACATGCCAAACCACTTTTTAAGTTTCTTACAAGTGGCTTGACGACATTTGTTTTTTCCATCGAGATATTTCCAAAAGAACCTCTTGCTTCTAGCAGCCAATCTTGATAAACTTGATTTTTCATTTTTTTGTAAACAGCTATGAGAGGTTCTATGAAAGCACCGATACTAGCCCCTCCAAGCTCCCAAGAGCTGTAATGCGTTGTTACATAAATAACCGCACGACCCTCGGCATGGACTTTTTGCACAGCTTCGATATTTTGTATAGTTATTTTTTTTGCAAGTGCATCTTTACTCATATGGCGGAGTTCCATGGCGTGTAAAAAGTTAAAAAGAAGATTTTTAAAAGCGTATTTTGTAATCTCTTTTTTTTCTTCTTCGCTGAGTTTATTATCAAAAGCAAACTCAAGATTTTGATAGGAAACATCTCTGTATCTTTTAGACGCGTAGTAGCTCAAAGTTGCAAGGTGTGAAAAAAAAGTTTTTCTCCATAATGCGGGTAAAAGCATTAAAAAATTTTCCAGAAGTAAAAAGAGTTTGAAACCCATCAGTTTAATAGTTCCTTTGCTTTAGTCACGATTTCATCTACTTCTATTTCTTGAATGGAAAAATCATTTTTATTTATTTTATCTATATTTACGATAGATGGCGATTTTATGCCGATATTTTTTGGTGTTTCGTAAATCATTCGAGTGGTTGTTGGTCCAAAGAGTGTGATGGATGGAATATTTTGCGCCCATGCCATGTGTGTTGGTCCTGTGTCGTTGCCTATGAGTAAATCAACATTTGAAATGAAAGAGATTAATTCGCGTAGTGAGAGTTTGGGTGCAAGAGTAGCAAAAGAGGAGTGTTCACAAATCCACATGCCATCTTTTTTCTCAGCTTCACTTCCCCAAATGATGAGGCAGTTTTCTTTTAATGCGTCACAAAGCTGAGCAACTTTTTCTTTTGGGTATTTTTTTGATTCCCATGATGCACCGATTATAATTGCTATGTTTTTTTTACTAATATCGATACCCCAAGGGCATTTGTCGCTTCGCTCGGGCACATGAGGAACTTCAATTTTTGTAGCAGGAAATACAGCTCTTTTATTTAAAAGCATCGCATCACTTATCTCAAATCCTAAGGCATCCGCAATCAAAAAACAGTTTCTTTTCACTATATTTTCATCGTAGTTTATGTGAGAAGTGGTTTTATAAAAAAGCGAAGCCAAACTTTCTCTCGCAGATGTGCTATCAAAACCATGCGTATTTTTTCCGATGAGTCTTGCGACAATAGCAGATTTTAAAAGCCCTTGAATGTCGATAATAATATCAAACTCACCCAAAGAACGAAGTTTTAAAATGGTGTTTTTTAAAAGTGTGAAGCTTTTTTCTTGTTTTATTTTTTTAAGATTGATTGTTTGAACACTAGAAATAAGTGGATGATTTTGTAAAAGAGGTGCAAAAACTTCTTCTGTAATCCAAGTAATTGTGGCATGTGGAAATTTTTCTCGTATAAACTGCAGAGTAACAGCCGTGTTTACAATGTCTCCAAGTGCCGAAAGTCTGACTATAGCTATGCATTTTATCTCTTTTTTCATGGTTGTCATTATAGCAAAGGAAGTTTTAGTTTGGTATAATCACGCCAAATTTAGGAGAAGGAAAGTTCCCATGACTCCATCCGATATACAAGACTTCTCAACCAGTAGAACAAAAGCTAGAGCCTACTTTTGTTATCTTTTTTCGAAAAATATTCCAAATAGATTACCATCAATTTCAGTGGAGATGATTGTTCCACGCCTTTTAAAAATCAAAGCAGATTTAGAAAGCTGTGAGGGTGTTTATCTTTTAGATCATCGCGGTGTTCAAGTAAGTCCAACTTATCTTAATCACAAGCAAATAGATGAAGACGCTGGAAAAATTCGTGCAGACCGAGCGTACTATTATAGAGCTGTTAGAGAGGGAAGATGTACTATTACAGACCCTTATCCATCACTTATTACAAGGGATTTGACAGTTACAGCTTCACAACCAATTTATGATGAAGCTGGAGCTTTAAAATATGTAGCTTGTTTAGATATGCCATTTGCAGAAGTTCTAAAAATAGCACATTTAAGTACTTTTGATTCTTTTTTTGCTAAATTTTTTAAATACACCTATGCTATGTTTTCACTCGCTCTTATTGCTGTATCAATGTTGCTCTTTTTTAAAGGAATGCAGAGCTTCTTTTTGTATGAAATTTCAGTTGCAAATTTCAATATAAAAGATGTATTTGAAGCAACGATTCTAATTACTTTAGCCTTAGCAATTTTTGATTTGGCAAAAACTCTTATAGAAGAGGAGATAATGGGTAGGACAAAAGAACAAAATATATTTGGAGTTCATAAAACCATGGTTCGGTTTTTGGGTTCAATCATCATTGCCTTGTCCATCGAAGCCTTGATGCTGGTTTTTAAATTTGCAATTACTGATCCTCAAAAGCTTCTTTATGCTTTGTTTATAATTACAGGAGTTGCAATGTTATTGATAAGTTTGGCGATTTATATAAAAAATACAAAAGAGAAAATTCAAGAATGATTGCGATAGTAGATTACAACATGGGAAATTTGGCAAGTGTACAAAATGCGTTTGCCAAACTAGGTAAAGATACGGTTGTTGAGAGTGACCCCCAAATGTTTAAAAATTACGACAAACTGATACTCCCAGGGGTTGGTGCTTTTGGCGATGCGATGGAGCATTTAAGAGAGAGAAATATGGTAGAAGCTCTTAAAGAATTTGCACAAAGCGGAAAGTATATGTTTGGAATATGCCTTGGAATGCAACTCCTTTTTGAGAGCAGTGAAGAATTTGGTCGGCATGTGGGTTTAGGACTTATAAAAGGGGATGTAAAAGCTTTTGATAGTTCAAAATTTGATGAACCGCTTAAAGTTCCACACATGGGCTGGAATAAAATGTTTACAAAAAATCATCCACTTTTTAAAAATTTAGATGAAGAACATTATTTGTATTTTGTGCATACTTATCATGTAAATTGTGCGAACAAAGAAGATATTATCGGAACTACTGCGTATGGCTATGAGTTTACCTCTGCTGTGGCATGTGGAAATATTTTAGGCATTCAGCCTCACCCAGAAAAAAGCCATAAAAATGGTTTGGCAATTTTAGAAAATTTTATAGGATTATAATCAATGACTTTATACCCAGCGATAGATTTAAAAGACGGAAAAGCAGTTCGCCTCACAAAAGGGCTTATGGAGAGTGCAAAAATTTATTCGAACGAGCCATGGGAACTTGTGAAAAAGTTTGAAGAAATGGGTGCAGAGTGGGTTCATTTAGTGGATTTAAACGGTGCGTTCGCAGGTGAACCAAAAAACTTAGAACAGATAATAAAAATAAGAGAAAACTGTAATGTGAAGTTAGAACTCGGCGGTGGCATTCGCGATGAAGAGACGATTAAGAAGATGCTTGAAATCGGAATTGATAGAATCATTTTAGGTTCAATCGCTGTTAAAAATCCGCAGTTTGTGAGAGAAATGGCTTCAAAATATCCAATAGCTGTTGGAATTGATGCAATTGATGGTTTTGTAGCGGTTGAAGGCTGGGGTGAAGTAAGCAGTATGAGGGCAACGGATTTGGCAAAAGAGTTTGCACATGCCGGAGTTCAAGCAATTATCTGTACAGATGTAGGTAAAGATGGTACTTTAAGTGGTGTAAATGTAGAGTTCACGCTTGACATAGCAAGAGCCTCTGGAATCAGTACAATTGCCAGTGGCGGGGTCAAAGATGCAAGTGATATAGAAGCTCTTATCGCGACGAATGAGGTGGATGGAGTTATCATAGGAAAAGCTTACTATGAGGGAACACTCGACCTAGCAAAAATGTTCAAACTCTTAAATTAATAGAAAAACAAACAAAATTTAGGTACTATTTGGCACAAAAATTGCTGACAATATTATAAAAAAAGGATTTTAATTGAAATTATTAGTTGTTGATGATAGCTCTACAATGCGTCGTATTATTAAAAACACTTTAGCTCGTCTTGGGTATAAAGACATTTTAGAGGGTGGTGATGGTCTTGAGGGTTGGGCTGCGATGGACGCAAATCCTGATATTGATATGTTGATTACAGACTGGAATATGCCAGAGATGAATGGTCTTGAACTTGTTAAAAAAGTTCGTGCAGATGCGCGTTTTAAAGACTTGCCAATCATCATGGTAACAACGGAAGGTGGAAAGGCAGAGGTTATTACTGCACTTAAAGCTGGTGTAAATAACTACATCGTAAAACCATTTACACCTCAAGTTCTCAAAGAAAAACTTGGTGCTGTAATGGGTGTTGCGGAATAATGCAAGAACACTACTTTGAATTAGTAGTTAAAGTTTCGTCACATCACTCACTCTTTTTAGATTTCTTATCAGATACTTTACCAGTTGGTTTTGAAGAGAGTGAGGATGGGTTTATCATACGAAGTGAAGATGAACTTGACACAATTGCTTGGGGATTAGAACAATTTGCAGAAGCTCTTCAAAAAGCTTTACAAGAGCCAATAGACTTGGAATGTAAACTAACAAAACTCAAAAATAGTGATTGGGTAAAAAGTTATCAACAAAGCATAGAGCCACTTGTTATAGATAAATTTTATATTCATCCTACTTGGGATGCACCTCACAGTGAGCTTATAAATATTGCTATTGATCCCGCTTTAGCTTTTGGAACAGGACACCATCCAACAACTGCATCCTCCCTTAAAGCTATTTCACACTATGTAAAAAGTGGAGACACCCTTATTGATGTAGGATGTGGAAGTGGGATTTTAGCAATTGGAGCAATGAAGCTTGGAGCTATTGTTGATGCTTGTGACACAGATATTATTTCTGTAGAAAATAGCATAGAAAACGCAAAAATCAACTCTTTGACATTTTCAGATATATGGGAAGGTTCTTGTTCTGTTAGTACAAAAAAATATGATATAGTCGTAGCAAACATAGTAGCAGATGTTCTAACTTTTATAGCAAAAGATTTAAAAAATGCTCTTAAAGAAAATGGTATTCTAGTTTTATCAGGAATATTAGATAAATATGAAACAAAAGTGTTAAATTTTTATAAAGATTGTGAAATAGTTCAAAGAATTGCGCAGGATGAATGGGTAACACTTATTTTAAAAAAGTAAATAGGAAATAAAAAAGAGCATGGCAAATAATAATTCAAACAAAGATGATAATAACTTTTTCAACAAAAATCCGCTCATAACATTCGCTATTTTTTCTATTGTGGTTATTTTACTTTTTAAAGTAGTAATAGGTGAGGGCGCTGGAGTTGAAGAGAACATTGCTGCAGGTGGGACAAGAGTTAAACAAGTAAGTTATTCAGAACTGAAATCTTTAGTAGCATCAAAAAGTGTTAGTAAAGTAGATATCGGTCAGAGCTATATCAAAGCTACATCTGCTGATGGAAAAGTTTATACGACTAGAATCATAAAAGATGACCCTACATTTGTAGAAGAATTAGATAAACAAGGGATTCAGTACCAAGGTTTTAGTGAAACAAATTGGTTTACTGAAATGTTTGGATGGCTCTTTCCATTTTTGATGATTATTGGAATTTGGATGTTTTTTGCAGGGAGAATGCAAAAAAGTATGGGAAGTGGTCTTTTGGGAATGGGTAATTCTAAAAAGATGGTTAACTCAGAAAAACCAAAAACGAAGTTTGATGATGTGGCTGGTGTTGAAGAGGCAAAAGAGGAAGTTCAAGAGATTGTTGATTTTTTAAAATATCCTGCAAGATATGTCGAAATTGGTGCAAAAATTCCTAAAGGCGTACTTTTGGTTGGAAGCCCTGGAACGGGAAAAACACTTTTGGCAAAAGCAGTCGCAGGTGAAGCAGATGTTCCATTTTTTTCTGTAAGCGGTTCTAGTTTTATAGAGATGTTTGTGGGCGTTGGTGCGGCGCGTGTTCGTGATTTGTTTGAACAAGCAAAAAAAGATGCTCCAAGTATAATATTTATAGATGAGATAGATGCGATTGGTAAAAGTCGTGCTGCTGGTGGCATGATGGGTGGAAATGATGAAAGAGAACAAACACTTAATCAACTTTTAGCTGAAATGGATGGTTTTGGAACAGATGTTCCAGTTATTGTTTTAGCGGCTACAAATAGACCAGAAGTTCTTGACCAAGCACTTCTTCGTCCAGGGCGTTTTGATAGACAAGTTTTAGTTGACAAGCCAGACTTCCAAGGTCGTATAAAAATACTCAAAGTGCATGTTAAGAGTGTAAAAATGGACTCTGATGTTGAGCTTGAAGAGGTTGCTCGTCTCACAGCTGGACTTGCTGGTGCAGATTTAGCAAATATTGTAAATGAAGCAGCACTTTTAGCGGGTAGAAAAAGCCAAAAAACTGTAAAACAAAAAGATTTGTATGAAGCAGTGGAGCGAGCAATCGCTGGACTTGCTAAAAAGTCTCGCCGTATTAATCCTAAAGAGAAAAAAATTGTAGCGTATCATGAGAGTGGACATGCTCTTTTAGCTGAAACAACGGATGGCGCTAAGAAAGTATCTAAAGTTTCTATTGTTCCTCGTGGATTAGCGGCACTTGGCTATACTCTTAACAAACCAGAAGAAGATAAATTTATGATGCAGCGTCATGAACTTTGGGCAGAAGTAGATGTTTTACTCGGTGGACGCGCTGCTGAAGAGGTGTTTATCGGTGAAATTTCTACTGGTGCAGGAAATGATTTAGAAAGAGCGACAGAGATTATAAAATCAATGGTTCAAGTGTATGGTATGAGTGATGTTGCTGGACTTATGGTTTTGGAAAAACAGAGACACTCCTTTTTGGGTGGTGGACAACAATCAAGTCGTGAATATAGTGAAAAGATGGCTGAGAGTATGGATGATTATATTAAATCATCTTTAGCTGAGCGTTATGAAGCTGTTCTCATAAGACTTAAAGAGTACAAAGGTGCTATCGAAAAAATTGTTGCACTTCTTTATGATAAAGAGAATATAACTGGCGAAGAAGTGAGAGATATCATCATACATTTTGAAAAAGAAAATGATATAAAATCAAAAGTTTCGAATGTTACAAATGAGATAGAAGAAGAGTTAAAACAAGACGCTAAAATGTCTAAAGAAGATAGCCATAAAAACAATAGTGAGAAGAGTGATGAAAAATAATCTGTTTCCAGTAGCTCAAGAGGGTCGAAAGTATATTGGATATGCTGCTTTATCTTTTATCTTTTTTGCACTCTTTAATTTTGGCATTTTAGAATTCATCTCTTTTTTAGCACTGCTATTTTTTATATTTGTGTATAGAAATCCAGAAAGATTAGCACCTAACTTTCTGGAAAATAGCGTAGCAAGTCCAGTGGATGGGGTTGTAATTTCCATAGAAGAGATTGATGATAAAGAGTATGCTTATAAAATAGAAATAGAAGGAAGTTATTTGAATGTCTCTTTTTTAAGAGCACCACTCAATGCTTCTTTAAAATCTATCGATAAAAAAAGTGGTGCAAGATTACCTAAATTTGATGATTTAGCAAAAAAAATAAATGAAAATGTTGCACTTCTTTTTGAAGATAATCACAAAAATAAAGTAAAAATTATCCATATGGCAAAACAAAGTTTTGATGGCATTACAATAGGTGTTGCAGAAGGTCAAAATATTTTACAATCTTCAAGATATGGTCTTATGGTAAATGGTTTAACAACTCTTTATCTTCCGCAAAATTTTAGATTAAACATTAGTATAGGAAATGAGCTTATTGCTAGTGAATCACTTATAGGGTACTTTTCTAAATCAAAAAAGAAAAACTAAATCGATTTACATGGTTTGGTTATATTTTTAAAAACTTCCACATGCCGAGGATCTTTACGCATGTGGAAAATTTATACGAGAATATCTTTCGCTATTTGAAACTGATTTGCAGTCATAAGGTGGATTTTTGGATGGAGTGCTTTTAATTCATCAAAGAGATTTTTACTGAGTTCAAATCCAACTTTATACTCCTCTTCAACACCTTTTTCACTTGCAACTCTGAGTGCCTCTATCCAAGAGTTTGGAACATTTATCCCAGGAACATGTGCTGCTAAAAATTGAGCGGTGCGAAGCTTTGTGATAGGAAAAATACCTAAAATAAGTTCGGCATTTTTATTCTCACCGCAACACTCTTTGTTTGCAACTTCAAGTAACTCTAGTAATATTTTTGCATTTTCTAAGTCATAAACAGGTTGCGTAATAATTCCACATGCCCCATGTTTAATCTTCTTTTGCATCTTTTTTTGAAGTGTTTTAGGGTTTTTTGCATATGCATTTACAACTGCAA
This sequence comes from Campylobacterales bacterium, assembly GCA_026390075.1. Taxonomy (GTDB): domain Bacteria; phylum Campylobacterota; class Campylobacteria; order Campylobacterales; family Sulfurimonadaceae; genus Sulfurimonas. The sequence continues at coordinate 25,323 of JAPLGP010000060.1, read as the reverse complement.
AAGGGTAAATTTCTTTTGGTTTTTGAGCGAGAGGTTTTCCTGCATAGTTTATGCCACTGTTAAAACAAGAAATCATATCTAGCAAGAGTGAACTGTCTGATTCAAAAACACCCTTAGTGTGAGGCTGGTCGGAAATAGTTGCAGGGTCGCCCGTGAGAGCCAAAATAGCCCGAATATCGACTTCATTTGCACCAAGAAGGTCGGATTGGAGTGCAATTTTATTTCTGTCTCTCATACTCATAGTTGCAATTACAGGTTTGTTAAATCTATCTTGAAGCAGTTTTGCAGCAAAAAGTGCATTGTATTTGAGTTTTGCAAGAGGATTGTCTGTGGTTGAAAAACCATCTACAAGTTTATCTAAACCAAGTTCTGCAATTTTATCAATAGTTGGCGTAAAAACTGGCGAATGCCCCGGTGTTGTTTCTAATGTAATGTAAGTACCGTTTTTTAATTTATCAATGAGTTTATCAAACAAAAAAAATCCTAATTCGCTATAATTGCGACATTATAACAAAGAGAGAAAAAATATATGTTGAAATTAGCAGTTTTTGATTTTGATTCAACACTGATGGACGGTGAAACAATCGATTTTTTTGCCGAAGAATTAGGTATCGGTGAAGAGGTAAGTCGCATAACTGAAGAAGCAATGAGCGGACGACTTGATTTTTTTGAATCGCTTCAGCAGAGAGTAGGGCTTTTAAAAGGGCTTGATTATTCTATCGTTGAAAAGATTAGTCATAATTTACCTTATATGAATGGTGCCAAAGAAACAATAGCAGAATTAAAAAGCAGAGGCATAAAAGTTATCTGTTTTAGTGGCGGTTTTAGAAGTGCTACGAGTTATGCAAAAGATATTTTGGGCTATGATGCAGACTTTTCAAATGTGCTTCATGCAAAGAATGGTAAGTTAACTGGACTTGTTGGTGGTGATATGATGTTCAACTATTCAAAAGGTGACATGTTAGTAAGATTGCAAAATATTTTGGGTGTAAAAGAAGAGGAAACCTTAGTATGTGGAGATGGTGCAAATGATTTATCAATGTTTGCACATGCTGGAAGTAGAGTCGCTTTTTGTGCAAGAGAAATTTTGAAAAAAGAAGCAAATATAGTCATTGAGACTAAAGATTTAAGACAAATATTGGAGAAATTATAATGTTAGAGAGTTCAGTTTGGAGACAATACAATAGTGAGAACAGTTTTAGAGAAAAATTGAGTGAGTTTACTCATATAAATTCGCAAGATATTATAAGTGATGATAAAGCTTTGTATGCAATGCTCAAATCAAAACTTACAAAAAAAGAGCTAAAACTTTTTGCAATGGATAGTGCGAAAATGAGTGATGAAGAGATGTGTAACGCTTTTTTGATTGATGCTGATACACTTAAACAAGCTAAATACAAGCTCTATAAAAAACTAAAACAAGATAAAGTAAAACAAAATTTTAGAGAAATAGATTTTGCTCAAACGAAAGAGTTTGAATAAATTTCAACGCGAAGTCATGTTCAACAAAAATTTATAATAGAGTGTGTAGAATGCCGAATATATACGATTTAAAGGAAATAAAATAAAATGAACAAAAAAATTTCATTATTTTTTGTTGCGCTGATTGCAAGTTCACTCTTGATTGCTGATGCAATGGCAGATGCTAAAGCAGGTCAGAAATACTACTCAAAAAAATTAAAAGTATGTGAAAAAAATGGCATTAAGAATGGTGGTGTTTTTGCAGCTCGAAATGATCGTGATACTTGGTCTGAGATGAATCAAAATGGTAAAATTGTTGATCAATGGAAAGAGATATGTCCAAGCAATGTAGATTTATTTACTAAAATGAAAAAACAAGAAGTTCAAGATTTATATGATTTTTGTTGGCAGTATGCTTCAGATGGGGATGTTCCTTCTTGTAGTTAATATTTTTAATTCATAGATTTAAGTGAATCTTGAATCTATGGCATGTGGATTTGTCGTAAACTTCTCAAATGTATTCAATAAAATCATCAACTTCTCTATATAAATAACTTTCAATTTTATCTTCCACATGCCGCCTTAAAGTTGTACTTAAAGAAATATTTTCGAATCTACTCAATTACAAAATAATTACAAAATAATAGTCACATTTTTATTACAATTTTAAGATTTCTTAGATAGTATCTTCACAATGAAAAAAGCCTAAGATTGTCAGATATAAGGGTTTCTTTTTAATTAGATTAATGATAGTTATAAATCTTAAATTTGCTATGAAAAAGCTAAAGGAGAATATATGCAATTAGGTTTCCTAGTTGATTTGCATCTGTGTATGGGATGTAAAGGGTGTGAGATCGCATGTAAAGTGGAGAATGAAGTTCCACTCAGTACATGGAGACTCCGTGTTAAATATGTAGATGTGGGGAGTTTCCCAGAGACAAGAAGAACATTTACACCACTCAGATGTAATCACTGTGAGAATGCTCCTTGTGAAAGAATTTGTCCTGTAAGCGCACTTCATTATCTTGAAAATGGTATTGTAAATATAGATAAAGAGAGATGTATCGGTTGTGCTGGTTGTGTTATGGCATGTCCGTACGGTGCTATTTATATTGACCCTCAAACACAAACAGCTGATAAATGTACTTATTGTGCACACCGTGTTGCTTCTTCTATGATGCCAGCTTGTGTTGTTGCGTGTCCTGTTCAAGCTAATATTTTTGGTGATTTAGATAATCCAACTTCAAATATTTCTAAATATATTCAAAAAAATCAAGGAAATGTTCAAGTTCGTAAACCTGAAAAGGGAACTAACCCTCATCACTTTTATGTAAATGGTGGAAATGTTACTTTAAATCCACTTGCTTCTCATAGAATTAATGGACATCAGCTGTTTAACAAAATCACAACACTTCCGATAGGAGGACACCACTAATGGTACATGAAACAATAGCGGCAACAAATGCTGTAGTAACTCTCGATGTAGCTTTGCCAGGTATAGTTTGGCCTTGGTTGGTTACAGTTAATATGTGGGCAAAAAGTATTGGAACGGGCGTTATTTTTATGCTCTTTTTACTCTTGAAGAAGCATCCAGAACAAGTTGGAAGTTTAAGATTTCCAACTACTGTAGTTTCAATTATATTCATTCATATATTTTTACTATTTACATTGGCGGATTTACATCAACCATTTAGAATGTGGCATATATTCTTTTTTCCACATGTAACATCTGCAATTACTGTTGGTGCATGGATGGCAACTGCCTTTGTTGGTCTTCTTTTCTTATTAGCTTTCCAAAGCTTTATCAAAAAAAACAATGTAGCATTTGACAAAACTCTTACATGGGTTGTTTTACTTGCTATTCCAGTTACGCTTTATACAGCGGGGCTTATGTCTCAGTGTACAGCGCGTGAATTATGGCAAATGCCAACAGAATCAGCGCAAATGATTCTTGCAGCTCTTGTTGCTGGTTCATCGTTTATGATTTTACTTTCAGGTTCAAAATTGAACTATGAGGCTAAAAAAACTTTAGGTGTAGTTCTTGGTTTGAGTGCATTTATGTCATTTATCTTGTACATGTCGGAGTATATATTTGGTCCAATGAAAGCCGAAGAAGTTGCTGCAGTATTGGAGTACATCAAAGGTGATGGGCCATACACTGTAATGTTTTGGTTAGGTCAATGGATGACTTATCTTTTACCAATGTTGCTGATAGTGCTCAGTCGTGCTAGTAAAAGTGAAAATATTTTGAAACTTGCGGCTATTTTAGCATTAGCAGGTCTGTGGTTAGTTAAACATGTTTGGTTGATAATTCCACAATTATTACCAATGAGTTAGGGAGAAATATATATGTATTTACTAAGTAGAAGAACATTTTTAAAAGGCGCTGCGTTTAGTGTTGCTGGTGCTACTATAGCGAAGGGTGTATTTACAACGGATGCTTTGGCTGAGTCAGTTACACAAAGCAAGTTTACTAATACACCAGACACATTGTCATTTTACCCACCAATGGAAGAGTGGGCTGATTTTAAAGAGTTAGATGGAAATGATTGGAAAAGAGGTGGAATTGACCGTAAAGGTGTTAGAAGTGAATCTAACCCTCATGGTATTGAAGTGAATGATTATATGATTGTTCCGACGGCTTGTTCCAACTGTGAAGCATCATGTGGAATTACTGCTTGGATTGATAAAAAATCATTTACAGTCAAAAAGTATATGGGTAATCCTATGCACCCAGGTTCTCGCGGTCGTAATTGTGCAAAAGGGTATGCTGTTCAAAGTCAAATGTATGATCCAGACCGTATAGCATTCCCACTCAAACGCGCTGCTGGTTCTGCTCGTGGTGAGGGAAAATGGGTTCGTACAACTTGGGACGAAGCGATGACTACTATCGGTAAAAAAATGGCAGATACCATTGAAAAAGGTGATGAACTTTCTAAAAAATCTGTAATGTATCATGTCGGTCGTCCAAATGAGAATGGATTTGTTCCTGCTATTTGGCAATCTCTAGGGCTTGATTCATATAATTCTCATACAAATATTTGTTCAGCAAATGGTCGTACAGCAACAATTCAATGGTCAAATGATGATAGAACATCACCAGATTGGGCAAATGCTAAGTTAGTTTTTCTTAACTCTTCACATGCCGCAGATGCTGGTCACTATTTTGCTCAATCAGCTGCATTTATAGCAGACGCGAGAAAAAAAGGTGCAAAGCTTGTAGTTATGGATCCTCGTCTTTCTAATTCTGCCGGTATGGCAGACTTATGGATAGCAGCATGGCCTGGAACTGAACCTGCAATTTATCTTTATTTAACACAAAGAATTTTAAATGAAAATAAAGTAGATAAAGCATTTGTTAAGAAGTGGTTAAACTGGGAAGTAATGCTTGATAATAAAGCGTATTTAGAATTTATGCTAACAAAAGGTTATATATCTAAAATACCTGTCGGCAATAAGTTTGAAGATTTTATAGAGATGCTTAAAGAGCTTTATTCGCCTTATACACTTGATTATGCAGTAAAAGAAACACATGTTCCTGCGCATAAACTTGAAGAGCTTTATGATATATTTATTTGGGCTGGAACTTCTATATCTTCTTATTTTTGGAGAGCATCTGCTGCTGGAAATCGTGGAGGATGGATGGGTGGCAGAACTGGTTACCTTCCAATCGCTCTTCGTGGTGCAATTGGACCTGAAGGTGGTACATTCTTTCACCATTGGCATATTATTTCTGTTTCTGGTTTAGGTGGGAGTGCAACTGTCGGTCAAGGTATGCGTGGTGCAAATGTTGCCAAAGTGGATGTTTATAATGAACTTACTTATCCTCCAGAATGGCCTCTTTCATCATATGAAATGTCTTACCTTCTACCACACTTATTGAGTGATACTGAGTGGCAAAATAAATGGATAGCAAAAGGCTTAACAGTTCCTCAAAAGCTTTCTGTTTATATTCCTCGTATGTATAATCCTGTTTGGATTAATCCAGATGGATTTAGATGGATAGAAACTCTTAAAAACGAAAAGAAGATGGAACTTACTATGAATCTTTCTCCTGTATGGAGTGAGACAAACTGGTATATGGATTATATCTTGCCAGTAGGTTTAGCGGGTGAGCGACATGATCAACACTCAGAACCTACAATGCCAGCGCGTTGGACATCTTTCCGTCAGCCAGTTCTTCGTGTTGCATTGGAGAAAATGGGATGGAAACCTAAAAATCCTGCACGGGCTACACTTGAAGCACATATTAAAGCAGGTCTTGGTGAAGTTTGGGAAGAGAATGAGTTTTGGTTTGAATTATGTGTCAATTATATTGACCCAACAGGTAAGCTTGGAATCAAAAAAATGTGGGAATCTAAAAAAACTCCAGGCAAACCAGTTACTATTTCAGAATGGTATGACGCTGCGTTTGGTGATAACTTGCCAAATCTAAAAGCAGCTGCTTTGGCAGATTCAAGATATAAAAATGAAGAGTTCCCTGTTTACTCATACATGAGAGATCATGGTGCTTGGCTTGAGGAAAATAAAATATATTCTCCTCAAGAAAGAGTGATAAAAGATGATGGCGAAAATTATATTTCTCATGGTCATAAATTTGAAAAAGCACATGTTACTATCAATAAAAGAACAGGTGTAATGACAGCAGAGCATGATGGTAAAAAGACTCCTATCGGTATTGAGACTGATGGTGTGAAAATGGAAGGTTTTGCAACGCTTGACAAAAAACTAGACTTTTTTTGTGAATGGTTAGCGGATGATTGGAAATGGCCTGAGTATGCAATTCCATTTTATCCAAGAAATGATAAAGAGAAAAAAGAGATGGCGCACATCGTTTCTCATGTAAATCACTCTTATATGACAGAGAAAAATTCGTATGCGCTTAATACAGTTTTCCGTTTGCCGTATAACATCCACACGCGTTCTGCAAATAGCAAACACTTGATGGAAATATCTCAAAACCATGACCCGATTTGGATTTCAACTCCAGATGCAGCGCGTCAAGGCTTTAAGCGTGGCGATGCTATTCGTGTAAGAATTGTAGATAGTGTTACTGGTTTAGAATCAGGATATTTTGTTGCAATGGCAGTTCCAACAGAAGCTGTGCTCCCTGGAACACTCGCTTGTTCTCACCACGGTGGAAGATGGAAACTAACAAATCATGTAACAATTCCTAATGGTGTTACAGATGGTAAAGTTGATCCACAGCCAATGGCTAGAAATATAAATGACCCTAAGTTTGTTGCACTCGCATTTGAAAATGTTGGTAAAGAGGGTTCACAAATTAAGATAGAAGATTATAGTGGAACTGCTGGTATCAATAGCTTTGGTGTTCCAACAGCTGAAGTTCAGATGGATGGAAAAGAGGGTAAACTTAAATATGTTGAGGGTATCAAGCCATTCAAAGCAGAGCGATTTGCTAACTATAACAGAGATAGTGGAAATATTTGGTGGGATGGGCTTAGCGGTTCATGGCAAAATGCTGTGGCGGCACCGCATCCAGACCCAATTTCTGGTATGCACTGTTGGCACCAAAAAGTTATCTTAGAGCCTTCACAAAAAGGTGACAAGATAGGTGATATTTATGTAAATTATGAAAATAATTTCAAAATTTACCAAGGTTGGAGAGATCAACTTACAAGAGGATTAGATGAAAATTCTAAAATTCGTCGTCCAAGACATATAAAACGACCGTGGGTTGGACTTTCAGATAAGGCGTATGCTGTAAATATTAAAAAATAGTTTCTTTATCTTTGGCATGTGGATTTCCACATGCCAAGCTTTTTATAAACTTGCCCACCACATTCTTAAATATAAACCCCAAGTACTTGTATAACCAACTTCACTAAAGAGTAAGTTCTTATCTTTATCATATATAAGTGTTGTCGGAAATGCTGCAATATTAAATTTATTTGTATAAAAGCCTGAGTTATCATTGAAAACTTTAACATCTAAATGATTATCATTTAAAAACTTTTTTATTTCCTCATCGCTCCCAGATTTGACTGCTATTGTTACAACCTCATAATTTTTAGCTATGCTATCGATATTTGAAGCTTCCATCTTACAAGTAGGACACCATGAAGCCCAGAAATGTATAAGAACAGGCTTGGCATGTGGAAATGTGTATTTTTCATTATCTAAGAGAGTTATCTCTTTTATACTTAGCGGCTGTTTGTTTAACTCCATACTTTTGTAAAAACTGATTCCATTGGCTAAGAGTGTTGTGATTATAAAAAACAGTAGAATCTCTTTAATATAATGCGTAATTTTTGCTTTCATTATTTGTACAACTTCCTAATTTTTATAGAATTATAGTCAATTTAATTCTTATGTAATTATTTATCGGTACTATTTATAAAAATAATACGAAGGAAAAATATGTTTAAAATAGTAAGTGTGATAATTGTTGGTTTATTTATTTTAGGTTGTTCATCTCAAAATAGTATGAATGTTTCAAATGCAATGTTTCAGTCAGTCAACAAAGAAGATGCTACTTTAGTTCAAGAGGGCGAAAAAAAAGGATACTGTGCTCGATGTGGGATGGATTTGGTAAAGTTTTATAAAACAAGTCATGCCGCAACATTTGATGGCAAAAATTATCAATACTGCTCAATTCACTGCCTTGAAGAGCATTTAGGTGAGGGTATAGAGCTTAAAAATCCAAAAGTTGTGGATGTAGCTTCTTTGAAATTTATTGATGTAAACAAAGCCTATTATGTCGTTGGTAGTAGCAAAAGAGGAACAATGACTAAAGTGAGTAAATACGCTTTTTTAAATGAAGCGGATGCTAAAAAGTTTCAAGCTGAATTTGGTGGCGAAATAATGGATTTTAATAAAGCTAGAGAAAAAGCTAAAGAGGATTTTAAACACTACAAAAACTAATTCCACATGCCATGGCATGTGGAAAGATAGAGTAAACTTACTCTATTTCAGCGTCGATAACATCTTCGTCATTTTTTTTCTTTTTAGTGTCTGCATGTCCAGCTTCGCCACCTTCTTCTTTTTTGTACATTTGCTCCGCCATTTTATGACTTGCATCTGTTAAAGTTTTTACTTTCGCTTCGATTTGCTCTTTCGTTGCATTTTCATCTTTGAGAGTATCTTTTAAATCCACTATTGCAGCTTCAATTTTCGCTTTTTCTTCTGCAGAAATTTTTTCACCGATTTCTCCTAAAGATTTTTCAGTCTGCGCTATGAGTGCATCCGCTTGATTTTTAAGGTCAACTAATGCTCTTCTTTTTGAATCTTCAGCTTTGTGTGCTTCTGCATCTTGAACCATTTTGTTAATCTCTTCTTCACTTAGCCCTGAACTTCCAGAGATTGTGATTGATTGAGATTTACCTGTACCTTTGTCTGTTGAGCTTACAGTTAAAATACCGTTTGCATCGATGTCAAAAGTAACTTCGATTTGCGGAACACCTCTTGGAGCTGCTGCGATGTTTCCTAGTTCAAATAAACCTAAAGATTTATTGTCTTTTGCGAACTCTCTCTCACCTTGAACAACCGAGATACTAACAGCTGGCTGATTGTCCTCTGCAGTTGAGAAAACTTGAGATTTTTTTACTGGAATCGTTGTGCCTTTTTCAATGATTTTCGTAGCAACACCACCTAAAGTCTCGATTCCAAGTGATAATGGAGTAACATCTAAAAGAAGAACATCTTTTACATCTCCTCTTAAAACTCCACCTTGAATAGCAGCACCAGCGGCAACAACTTCATCAGGGTTTACACTTTTGTTAAGTATTTTGCCACCAAAGTAAGCAGAAACCATCTCTTGGGCTTTTGGAACACGGATAGATCCACCAACCATAATAATCTCTTTAATTTGGTTGTTTTCTAAACCAGACTCTTTCATAGCTGTTTTAATATGGTCGATTGTTTCTTTGATTAACGACTCAATCATACCTTCAAACTTCGCACGAGTAAGTTTGATAACAAGGTGTTGTGGTCCTGCTTCTGTCATAGTGATAAACGGCAAGTTAATCTCTGTTTCAGTTGAACTTGAAAGCTCTTTTTTTGCATTTTCAGCAGCATCTTTTAATCTTTGAAGTGCCATTTTGTCATTTTTAAGGTCAATTCCGTGTGTATTTTTGAATTCGCTATTGAGATAATCAACGATTTTATTATCAAAGTCATCTCCACCTAAAAATGCATTTCCATCTGTTGAAAGAACTTCAAAAGTACCATCACTAATCTCTAAAACAGTAACATCAAATGTTCCACCACCAAGGTCATAAACAAGTACATTTTCTTCTGATTTACTCTCTAATCCATACGCAAGAGCAGAAGCAGTTGGCTCGTTAATGATACGAAGAACATTGAGTCCTGCGATAGTACCAGCATCTTTAGTCGCTTTTCTTTGTGCATCATTGAAATACGCTGGAACGGTAATAACTGCATCCGTTACTGTTGAACCTAAATAACTCTCAGCATCTTCTTTGAGTTTTGACAAAATTTTTGCTGAAATTTCTTGTGGAGTATAAATTTTACCAGCTACATCTACTGCAGCCATTCCATCTTTATCAACGATGTTATAAGTTACTTTATCGTGTGCTGCTTTTGCATTTTCTTCACTCATCATGAGACCCATAATTCTCTTAATTGAAGAGATTGTTTTATTTGGGTTTGTTATTGCTTGTCGTTTTGCTGGGTCACCAACTAAAACTTCACCTTTATCTGTAAACGCTACAACTGAAGGAGTTGTGTTTTTACCCTCTTTATTTGGGATGATTTTCGCTTCACCACCCTCATACACTGCTACACATGAATTTGTTGTTCCTAAATCTATACCTATTACTTTTGACATATTTATTCCTTAATTTTATTTATTTAATTTTTTTTTGTTTGCGAATTAATTCGCGACTACAACCATTGCTTCACGCAAAGGTCTTTCTTTATATTTATAACCAGTCTGAAATGTCTGAACTATTTGTCCACTTTCCACCGTGTCGCTATCTACACTTTGGATAGCATTGTGAATATTTGGATCAAATGCCTCATCATAAGAAACCATTGTAACACCATGTTTTTCTAACGAAGTAGTTAACTGTTTAAGTGTTAACTCCATTCCTTCTTTTAGTTTTGCTAAAAGCTCAGTGGCTGGTGCATCTGCTGATGCTGAAACTATCGCCATTTGAAGTGAATCCATTACTGGAATCATATCTTTTGCAAACTTTTCGTTTGAGTATTCTACGGCTGTATATTTTTCTCTCTCTAATCTTTTTTTGATATTATCAAAATCAGCATGAACTCGCGCATACTTATCTTTTAAAGCTAAAAGTTCATCTTGTAAAAGGTCAAACTCATTTTCAACCGCTACTGCTTCAGCTTCAGCCTCAGCAGCATGTATATCTTTTATAACCTCTTCTGCGAGGGGTTCTTTTTGTAATTCTTCATTTGGATGTTGTGGCATAATTGTTTTTGTACTCCTTCTTTTATAAAAGATGGCGTTATTATACATATTGAGTGTAACAATGTCAAGTACTTATTTAGTATTATTTGTTAAGTTAGTTTAGTCTATGTATATCAAGTATTGCCGTGTCTAAATATCTATGATTATTTTAGACCAGCATCCGCTAGAGTGATGCAAAAAAGCACCTCTTTATTCGCTTTTTGCATCGTTTGAATGGCTTGTGTTAAAGTAAAACCAGTTGTAATAATATCATCAACCAAAATAATACTTCTTTCTTGAAACTCTTTGAACTCAAAGTTTCGAGGGTGTAAAAGTCTGAATTCTTTACTTTTTCCAGAGTAAGAAGTGCTGTTAGTTGCTCTTAATTTATTAAAAAGTGGAGTGATAAACTTGCTTTTTAACTCTTTGTTTAATAGAGCTGTGTGTGAGTATCCACTTTTTGCATTATCGTCTATCGCAATAGAGTGTATGGCATGTGGAAATTCAAACTCGTGAGCAAATTTTTTAAAACTCTTTTTTGCTAAAATGGAGTAGATATAAAAACCTAAATCCGTATGTTTTGTATGCAAAAGTTCTTTGATTTCACTATATTTATAAAAAGAGATTACTTCGATGTTGTTGAGGATTTTTCGTTTATAAATGGAAGGAGTAAGATATGTATCTCGGCATGTGGAACAAATGTGTGCAAAAGATAAACTTTCGCACAACAAGCATTTCATGGCGGATTTTTTTAATCCATTTTCAAAACGGACAAAAACGCTTCGCTTGGAAGTTGCACTTTTCCTATGGACTTCATTCTCTTTTTACCTGCTTTTTGTTTTTCCAAAAGCTTGCGTTTACGGGTGATGTCTCCACCGTAACATTTCGCGGTAACATTTTTGCCCATCGACTTCACAGTCTCACGGGCAATAACCTGTGAACCTAAAGAAGCTTGCACAGCAACTTCAAAAAGTTGACGAGGAATTATTTCTTTCATATTTTTAACTAAAATACGACCACGAGAGAGGGCTTGATTACGAGGAACAACAATACTAAGCGCGTCAACGGCTTCTCCAGCTACTTTGATGTCAAGTTTTACAAGGTCGCCTACTCTAAAATCTATAGGTTCGTAATCAAATGAAGCATAACCTTTAGAGATTGACTTTAAGGTATCGTAAAAGTCAACAACTATCTCATTCATTGGAACTTCATACTCAAGCATCACTCTGTTTTCGTTAAGATAAGTCATCTTACTTTGCGTACCGCGTTTGTTTATCAAAAGTGTTATAATATTTCCAAGATATTCACTTGGAGTAATTACGGTAGCTCTTACATAAGGCTCTTCAATTCTGTCAATTTTGTTTACTTCTGGAAGCTCCGAAGGATTGTGAACATTGATTTTTTCACCATTATTAAGATAAACTTGATAGATTACAGAGGGTGCAGAAGCGATTAAATCAAGGTCAAATTCACGCTCAAGTCTCTCTTTAATGACTTCCATATGAAGCATTCCTAAAAATCCAACACGAAAACCAAAACCAAGAGCGAGTGAAGTTTCAGGTTCATAGGAAAGAGAACTATCGTTGAGTCTTAGTTTATTGAGTGCATCGCGTAAATTTTCAAAATCATCTGTGTCTATTGGATAGATACCTGCAAATACAAAAGGTTTCGCTGGTTCATATCTTCCAACAGGCTCGGCAGTAGGATTTTTAGCATCCGTAATTGTATCGCCAACATTGATGACGCTCACTTCTTTGAGCCCAAGAACAACTATACCAATTTCGCCACACTCAATTGAGTCGGTTTTGATGCGTTTCAGTGGATGAGGATACATTAAATCAAGAATATGGTGTTCTTCCAGATTGCTCATAAGTCTAATATTTTGACCTTTTTTAATATTGCCATCAAAAACACGAACAAGTGCAAGAGCACCAAGATACTGGTCAAACCAAGAGTCATAGATAATTGCTTTTGTGGTTGCATCAGGGTTTCCAATAGGAGCTGGGATTCTATCTACAATCGCGTCAATAAGCGCGCGTATGCCAACGCCAGTTTTTGCCGACACTAAACAAGCATCCGTAGCATCTATGCCGATACTTGTTTCAATCTCTTCTGCAACTTTTACAGGGTCTGCAGCTGGTAAATCGATTTTATTTATAACAGGTATAAGTTCAAGATTATTTTCCATTGCCAAATAAACATTTGCAATCGTTTGTGCTTCAACGCCCTGAGCCGCGTCCACAATGAGGAGTGCCCCATCACTTGAAGCAAGTGATTTACTTACTTCATAAGAGAAATCCACATGCCCTGGAGTATCAATAAGATTTAAAATATAATGCTGTCCATCTTTGACATAATCAAGTCGCACGCTTTGTGCTTTAATGGTAATGCCTCGTTCTTGTTCGATGTCCATAGTATCCATCATCTGCTTTGTAAGTTCTCTATCGCTGACCGCACCACACTCTTGAATAATACGGTCTGCCAAGGTACTTTTACCATGGTCGATATGTGCGATAATAGAAAAATTTCTAATGTTTTTCAATAAATGTTTCCTTAATTAAGAAAATAAAGAGTTTACACTCTCGTTGTGGTAAACACGACGGATAACTTCAGCAAAAAGAGGTGCAACTGTTAAAACGATAACTTTTGGATGCTCTTTGGAAATAAGTGTATTTGTGATGATGAGTTCATCGAGTTCGCCATTTTCTAAGTTATCATAGGCCTTTCCACTTAAAACACCGTGCGTTGCACATGCCATAACTGAAGTTGCACCTTTGTTTTTGAGTGCAGTTGCGGCCTTGATCATTGTTCCCGCTGTGTCCACCATATCGTCAATCATAATAACATCTTTGCCTTTTACATCACCGATGATATTCATAACTTCGCTTTCGTTCGCTTTTTCACGGCGTTTATCAACGATAACCATCTCTAAACCCATACGAGAAGCAAAGTATCTTGCTCTTGCAACACCGCCGATATCTGGAGAAGCGATGATAGGATTTTTGAGATTTTTGCTTTTAATGTAGTTTTCAAATGTTACTGAACCGTAAAGATTATCAACAGGAATATTGAAAAAACCTTGGATTTGACCAGCATGTAAATCGATTGTTACAACTCTATTTATTCCAGCCGCTTCATACATATCTGCAACTAATCTTGCTGTAATTGGTACACGAGGAGCAGCTTTACGGTCTTGTCTTGCATAACCAAAGTACGGAACAACGGCTGTAATGCTACTTGCAGATGAACGGCGAAGTGCATCCGTCATGATAAGTAATTCCATCAAGTTGTCGTTGGATGGTGCTCCAGTGGATTGAACAATAAATACATCCCGACCACGCACACTTTCAGCAATTTGAACAGAGATTTCACCATCACTAAATCTTTTTATATCAGCCTTAGCCAATGGGACATCTAAAATCTGACAAACTTCTTTTGCAAAATCAATACTTGCAGAACCTGCAAAAATCTTATAACCACGCATGGTATTCCTTCTTGGATAAATTAATAGGGGGATTATACAAAAATAGTTCTAAGGAGTAATTAAAACTATCCCTTTAATTTCCTATTGCATGATTTGGGATTATTGACAGTTTTTGCAATTGCCTGAGAGAACAAAGTCAGTTTTATCGATTTGAAACTGGTTTGTTTTAGAGATATTTTCTATCATTACATCTAAATTTATCTCGACATCTTCGATAGCACCGCATTTTTTACACAAGAGATGCGAGTGAGAAGTTTTTGTTAGTTCATAAACGGACTTGGCATGTGGAAGTTTGACTTCTTGAATAAAATTTTTCTCTATCATAATGTTAATATTTTTGTAAATCGTTGCTAAAGAGATAGAACTAAATTTTTGTATCATGAGACCATACAAAGTTTCTGTGTTCATATGACCATTGATATAAAGAGCATCAACAATCGCCAATCTCTGTGGAGTAGCTTTTAAATTATGTTCTCTTAATGAGTTTATATAGTTTTTCATGACGAAATTATACAATAGCCAAACTTAATGGATAAAAGTTATTCTTTATCTTTAAAGTTTTTCTAATATGACGAATAAAACCATAATAAAGATAGCAAAATCTAAACTTTATAGTATAATCCATGAATTTTTGTTTTATAAAAGTATTCTAAGTCGGATTAGGAATTATAAAAATGGGTAAAATAGTTGAAATATCTCAAAGTGAACTTTCTATACTTCGTCAGTACAATAAAATAGTTGATGCTACAAATATCGTTTCAAAAGCTGATTTGAAAGGTATTATCACTTATGTAAACAGTAAATTTATTGAAATATCAGGGTACTCTAAAGAAGAACTCATAGGAAAAGCTCATAATATAGTACGAGACCCCATGATACCATCGAGTCTATTTAAAGAATTATGGGAAACTATACAATCTAAGAATGTTTGGGAGGGCGTAATCTCAAATCTACGAAAAGATGGAAAGAGATATACCGTGAGTGCTTCAATATTTCCTATTTTAGATGACGATGGTGAAATAGTGGAATATATATCCATTCGACATGACATAACACAAATCTCCGAATTAAATCGTAAAATTGAGGAGATGAACGCTTATACGAGTCAGCAAGAACATTTAGCAAAAGAGAAGCTTGAAGCAGGAATTATCAATGATATGAGTGAAAATGAGGCTACAGTCCTTCATCTTGCTTCAGATGTATTGAGTGGAGATTTTTATTCTCTTTACAAAATGAATGATGGTTCCATCTTTGTTTATCTTATAGATGGGCAAGGTCATGGCATTTCTCCTGCTTTAACAGTTTTTGCAATATCTTCAATGCTCAATCAATTTGTTTATAGTATGAAAGCAATTGAGGAATTGATAGAAAAACTTTACCCCATAGCAAGAACATTTTTAGGAGAGATAGAACAGCTTTCTTACACGATGATTATGATAAGTCCAGATAGAAAATCTCTCACATACTCTTCAGGTGGCATGTACCCATTTTTGATAAGAAAAAAAGATGAAGTTATACGAGTAAAAGCAAATAATACACCTTTTATGAATTTTTCTCCAACACCGATTTGTAGTACTATGGAGATAGATAATTGGGAATCAATACTGTTGTACAGTGATGGTATATTAGAACATGAAAATAATGATTTAACAGAATACATGCCAGAAAAAATCATAAATAAGCCATCCACTCTAAGAGATGCTATGAAAAAAATATCAGAGTATGATTTTGAAGATGATGTAACTATTCTTTATTTGGAGAATGTTTACTAAACTTCTTGCAAACCAAAAATCCTGAATCAAGTTCAGGATGACGAAAGCCATTTATTCTGTCATTCCCTGCTTGACACGGAATCTATTTATGAGATTATGTAAAAAGTTTATTTACTAAAAAAAGCAACTTTCCACATGCCAAGCAAAAATGGAAAGTTGTATGGCATGTGGAAAGTTTTTATAGTTTATAAAAAATTCACCAATTCCAAATCAAGTTTATATTTATGAGCTGTAACTTCTTCTATACTTTTATATTCAAATCCACTTTTTGAGTAACAAATCACACTCTCATCTTTGCCTTCAAGAAGTCCATTTATAGCGTAGGTAACAAATTTGTACGCCATAAGTCTGTCATAAATTGTTGGATTTCCGCCTCTTTGAATATGCCCTAAAACACTTACTCGTGATTCTATGCCAATGTTTTCTTCAAACCAATCGGCTATTTCTTGTGAGTCTTGTTTTATACCCTCAGAAACTATGGCTATAAAATATCTTCTGCCATTTTTAATCTGTTCTTTAAAATTCTCTTCATACGATTGTAAATCATACGCTATCTCAGGGATAAGACAAAGTTCAGCACCCGAGGTTATGGCAGATATGAGTGCTAAGTAGCCACAATCTCTTCCCATAGTCTCAATCACAAAAGCTCTTTTAAATGAAGAGGCGGTGTCACGAATAGCATCGATGGAAGTTTTGATGATATTGAGTGCGGTATCCACTCCTAAACAATAATGCGTTCCGTTAATGTCGTTATCAATAGTTGAGGGAACACCGCAAAATTGAACTCCATGCTCCTTATAAAAGATGTCAAGTCCCCTAAATGAGCCATCTCCACCAAGAACTACCAGCATGTGGATATTCAGTGCATCAAGATTTTCTTTTGCTATTTTTCTGAACTCTGGCTGCATAAATCTTTTACTTCTCGCCGAACCGATTTGTGTTCCACCTCTGTTGATGATTCCTGAGACATCTTTATAAGAAGCTTTTGTGATGTTGTTGTCAATCAAACCCTCATATCCATCATAAACGAAATAAGGAGTTAAACCTCTTTTGAGTGAATATTCCACAAAATGTTTTATAGCTGGATTCATCCCAGAAACATCTCCGCCTGAACATAAAATAGCAATATTTTTCATAATCAGCCACCAACTTTTTTTACTAGTTTACCATCATATAATCTCAAATAAGATAAAATTCGCCAATAAATTTTTCAAGGAAAAAGATGAAAAGAGCATTGGTAAGTGTAAGTGACAAAAGTGGCGTGGTTGATTTTTGTAAATCACTCGTAAAAAACGGTTACGAAATAATTTCAACAGGCGGAACTTACAAGATACTTATAGAAAATGGTTTGAACGCTATTGAAATAGATGAAGTTACAAAATTTCCTGAGTGTTTTGAGGGGCGTGTAAAAACGCTTAATCCCTTTGTACATGGTGGAATTTTGCACCGTCGTGACAAACAATCACACCTAGACCAAGCGAAAGAGTTGGGTGTTGAAGCGATTGATTTGGTGTGTGTAAATCTCTATCCTTTTAAAGCTACAATAGAAAAAACAGATGATTTTGAAGAGATTATAGAAAATATCGACATCGGCGGACCAGCAATGGTGCGAAGTGCTGCAAAAAACTTTGACAGCGTGATAATCGTGACGGATGTTAAAGATTACGATTCTGTAATTGACGCAATCGAAAATGAAAAAAATACAGTGGAATTTCGCCGTGGTTTTATGATAAAAGCATACGAACACACAGCGGCATACGATAGCATGATAGCAAACTATATGAACACTCGCTTTAATGGCGGTTTTGGCGAAAAACAGTTTATCGTTGGAAACAAAGTGATGGACACGCGTTATGGCGAAAATCCTCATCAAAAAGGTGCTTTGTATGAGTTTGATACACACTATTCAGATAACTTTAAAACACTCAAAGGTGAAGCAAGTTTTAACAACTTAAACGACTTAAGCGGAGCGGTAAAAATCGCTTCTGCTTTTGGCAATGAGAATGCTGTTTGTATCACAAAACATGGAAATCCATGTGGCTTTGCTATCAAAGATACACTTTTAGAAGCGTACGAAGAAGCACTCAAATGTGACCCCGTTTCTGCTTTTGGTGGTGTTGTGGCAGTCAACGGTGTGGTAAACAAAGAGTTAGCACTAAAAATGAATGAGATATTTTTAGAAGTAATCATTGCTGGACGCATTACAGAAGAGGCACAAGAAGTTTTTGCAGCAAAAAAACGCATTAAACTTTTTGAGATGGGAAGTGACAAATTAGTTTTAGCAAATGATGTGAAAGATTTTAAACATATCGATGGCGGTTTTGTTTTCCAAGATGCCGATAAAGTGGGCGAAGATGAGGTCAAAAATGCAAAACTTATGACTACAAACCGTGCTACTGAGCAAGAATTAAAAGATATGGAAATAGCCTACAAAGTAGCAAGTCTCACAAAATCAAACTGTGTGGTTTATGTAAAAGATTCTGCGATGGTGGCTGTAGGGATGGGGATGACAAGCCGTGTGGACGCAAGTCAATGCGCTCTTAAAAAAGCAAAAGAGATGGGTCTGGATGTAACGGGTGCAGCATTAGCAAGTGAAGCATTTTTCCCTTTCCGTGACAGCATTGACGCTGCCGCTGCAGCGGGTGTAAAATCTGTAATAGAACCAGGTGGAAGCATAAGAGATGACGAGATTATAGATGCTGCCAATGAGTTTGGAATGAGTTTATATTTTTCAGAAGTTCGCCACTTTTTACACTAATATTTTATTTCCACATGCCATGGCATGTGGAACTTTATTTATTCAACCTCTCGACAACGGCTTTTAATTGCTCTTTATAGCTATTTTCTAGTTTGTGGTTAATTGATTTTTTATATAATGTTCTACAATATCCCAAAATAGGTTAGTTCTGATGGTTAAATTAATGAAAGTAGTTATAGAGGCTAATAACAAAAAAATTAATGTAATTGATATATTTTGTGGAGCAGGTGGATTAAGTTATGGTTTTTATAAAAATAAAAATTTCAATATTTTATGTGCCAATGATATTGAAAAGGACATGACTGAAACATATAAAGCTAATCATAAAGAAGTGCCTATATATAATATGGATATTAGAAATTTTAATTTAGAGTTATTAAAACAAGAATTAAAAATTACAAAGAGAGATATTGATGTAATTATTGGAGGACCTCCTTGTCAAGCATATTCAACAGTTGGGAAAAGATTATTAGATGACCCTCGGGGCAAATTATTTCAAGAATTTTATAGACTTGTAAAAGAGTGCTTACCTAAACTTTTTTTATTTGAAAATGTTAAAGGATTATTATCTATAAATAAAGGAACTTTATTTCAGGAGATAATTAGTCTTTTTAAAGATATGGGTTATCAAATTGAATATAAAGTTTTAAATGCTTGTGATTTTGGTGTGCCACAGTCAAGGGAAAGAGTTTTTATTGTCGGAACATTAAATTCAAAAAAATTTACATTCCCATCTCCAACTCATTCTGAATATGGATGTGAAAAAACTAAAAAATATGTTACATTAAAAGATGCTATTTCTGATTTACCTGAACTAGGGAATAATGAACAGAAAAATAAATATATAGATGATGCAAAACATTATTATCAAGAAATGTTAAGAGATGCTAATACTATAACAGAACATATTTCTCCAAAGAATAATGATAATCTAATTGAGTTGATGAATGCTTTACCTGATGGTGGAACACCTTTAGATATTGAAGAACGATTAAGACCAAAATCAGGATTTAAAAATACATATTGTCGTTTATGGTGGGAAAAGCCTTGTACAACAATTACAAGAAATTTCAGTACGCCATCTTCATCGAGATGTGTTCATCCAAAACAAGCACGACCATTAACGCCAAGAGAAGCTTTACGAATACAATCATTTCCAGATTCATATATTCTAAAAGGTTCTTCATCTTCCAAAAAAGTACAAATAGGTAATGCTGTTCCACCTTTGCTATCCAAACATTTAGCTGAAGCGGTTAGTGATTATCTGAATAATTAGACAGTTAAATAACTTTCTAATGCTTTGACATTTTGTAAAGGTTTTTCTATAACATCTTTTATTCTATCTACAATATCCATTTCTATTCTTTATATATGGAATTTTTCTTGTAAAAATTTTACAACTATAGAAGCAGTTTTTTTATCAAGTTTTTTTATTCTTGAAAGTAATGCTTCTTGTGTTAATCCTGTAACTCTTCCTCTTTTATCATAAATCCAACGATTTCTATCTCCTCTATTACATTCTTGACATTGAGGTATTATATTTCCTTCTTCTAAAGGTTTTTCAGGATTCATATGTCCTTGCTGTAATTGAGTTGTTGCTGATGGATTTATATAGTTTGCTTCATTTTCAGGTGAGCCACAAGATGCACATCTATTATGGTAAGTCTGTTTTAGATTTTCCCAAAAGTTACCAGTAAAATTTATATTTCTATGAGAAGTAAATGCTGGATAAGGTTTTTTTAGACTTATTAATTTATAAGAACCTGCTGGAATTTTTATATCCGTTATATCTCCTCTTTGTCCAGAGACTATATACCAACCCCCTTGTCTAGCTAAATGTCTTCCTTGCTGAACATCATTTACATCAGGAAAATAATTTTTTATAAATTGTGTTAATTCTTCTTTACTAACTATTTTAGTATTAGGATAATCTTTTGCCAAATAAACTAAAACAAGACTATTCATAGTAAAAGAATCTCCGTTCTTTAGTTTTGGTAGTTTAATACCCAAACTTGATAGATGTTCTTTATGATTTTTTATAATAATTTCGTAAATTGTTTCTATTTCTTTATTTGTCATATTTACTCCAATAATTCTTTAATATCAATCTCTAAACCATTACACAATTTAATTAAACTAAGGTAGCTGGGATTTCTTTTGTTTCTCTCAACTAAGCTTATATATGTTCTATCTAAACCACATTTATCGGCTAATGCTTCTTGAGACAAATTTAATTGTAGTCTTTTTGATTTTATTTTTTCTGCGAGTTGATTTAATAATTGTAGTTCTTTTTCATTCATAGAAGCAATGTTATATCATTATTGACTATTAATCAACGGACAATAGTCACATAAATATTTTTTTAAATTCTTTATCCCACCTTTTGCCCCTAAATATTCTTCCTAATACCACTATATATAGGGCTTTTCATGAGATTTTACATACATCTTGACAAAATCAAATACCTTTTATTAAGTACCTATTTTATGGAGTTTAGAATTTTACTGTCAAGTGTTATGACATACTTCACTTATAACACCTATTCATAGGCATTAGAGCATTTTATTAGGTGCGAAAGTTGAAGTTCGTTTGAAATGTACTCAAATAGGCATACAAACAAATAATTATGGTTATGTTCAAAGAATAATCAAAAAATATAGAAGTAGCTAATGTTCAAATTGCAAGCATAGTTTTAATAATCAAAGAAGAGAAAACTATTCAAAAACAAACAAATACTGAGCTATTTGTTTATGAGTGTAATGGAAAATCAGGGAAGTAAAAGAGCTAAATTGTTTGTGTTTAAATTTGTGAATGTATATCGAAGTTAAAAAAACAGCAAAGTTTGTAGAATATGCTATATGATTTATGATACTATACAAGAGAAGATAATTATATCGTTTATACGGTTACTCATAAGGAGTATAAAATGTCACTTAATGTAGCGTCTAAACTTGTACTTGACAATATTATAAAGTACATGACTCAAAAAAATAGTGGTAATCAACTATGGGAAAGATTATATCAAAAGTATATTTTTTTATTAGAACTTGAATATTTTAAAAAGTATGATACGCACATAACTAATGTAAAATTTAAAAGTTATGAGTTTGGACCATTCTCTGTAGATGTGGCACAAAGACTTGATGGAGTTGATTTTAGTGACATTGATTTAAGTGATGAAATAAAACAAGAGGTAGATTTAATTTTTGATAAATGGCATACAGGGAATGTAAAAGATGATTTTGAAAGAGTAATAAAGCATGTTCATTCTTTGATGATTTATAATCTTGTTCCATATGATGAGTATTATAATTTTAAAAATTTCAACAAAGAAGACCTAGAACTTACTATAGTTAGTGGAGAAGAGCTTACTGGAGAAAAACTTAGGTTAGAAAAAGCAAGTTTCTATAACATACATCGACAAGCTTCTTCATATGTTCACTTATTTGAGAAATAAATGGCATCACTTGGTTTAATAACAGAACTTATAAGATATTTAGCCCACACATACCCTGTTCATAGAGCACATTTTTATAAAAATAGAGCGATGATGGATAGACCATTAAGAACAATAACGGTTAAAACTTCTGATACAGAATTAGTAGATATCATTAATAATATTAATAATGATTTTTTCAGTATTGATATTGATACAGCCAAACTCAAAGCAGATATTTTTTCAGCTATAAAGAATCGTACAAACGCATTTACAACTGATTGAGTAAGAAATAAATAACAAAATTACTATTCTTTCTTTTATCTAATTCCAATAAGCATGTCCAGCTAAAGTTTATGTTTTTGTTGTCATCTTGTGTGCTTTTGATGCGATGGAAGAGATTCGTCACTTTTCCTAAATGTGAAGATGATTGCATATCGTTAATATTTGATGATAGCCGTCCTTTGTTTGGCATGTAGAAAACTTATTGAGGCAATCTCGACAATAACTTTTAACTGTTTTTTATTGGTATATAAATATATTTTAATTCCCCCTCATTTGACAATAGTATTTCATAATAGTATAATAAAAATTATTTTAAAATAGGAACTAAAATGATTACTATAAACTCAAGCGATTTTATTAAAAAACCCTCCTATATTACGCAACCTATGGATATTACATTTGTAGAAGATGCGAAAAAACATATTATAAAAAGTGTTGTGATACCTTATGAATTGTATGAAAAACTCAAAGTAAAAATCGAAGATGAGCTTTATCTTTTGCAAAACTCAGAGGCTTTAAGCAAAAAATCATACCAAGAATTTTTGGAAATCGAAGAAGTAGTGGAAGATTATTCATGAGACGAGGTGCAATATATCTTGTAAATTTTGGTAAAAAACAGAACAGCGAATTTGGCAAAATCAGACCAGCACTTATTATCCAAAACGACATAGCAAACAGAAATATAGACAAAGTTGCGTTCAAAGGTGTAACAGTTATTCCACTTACCACAAATATAAGTGGCGGAAATTTGAGAATAAAAATAGATGCAAGAGATAAGCTCGTGTATGAGAGCGAGATATGTATAAATGAGTTATGCACCCTTGATATAAGTAGAATAGACCTTCAAATCATGGTTACTTCTCTTACAAAAAAAGAGTTAGAAGAGGTAAATGCGAAATTATTACAGCATTTAGGACTATGATTTTCTCTCACACCTTGATTGACATCCACTCAACCCTTATGATATAATCCCGCTTAATAAATAAAAATATATATTTTAGGACGAACCAAATGGCTAAATCATTATACGAAACACTTGAAATTACAGAAAGTGCAAATGAAGCAGAAATAAAAAAAGCATATAGAAAACTAGCAAGAAAGTACCATCCAGATGTCAATAAAGACCCAAAAGCTGAAGATAAATTTAAAGAGATTAATGCAGCGTATGAGATTTTAAGTGATAAAGATAAAAAAGCACAGTATGACAGAGTCGGCGACAATATGTTCGGTGGACAAAATTTTCATGACTTTTCTCGCTCACACTCTCGTGGTGGCAACTCGGACTTAGATGAAATTTTAAGAAGTATGTTTTCTGGTGGAGGCGGAGGTTTTGGTGGTGGCGGAGGCTTCGGAGGAGGTTTTGGTGGCGGTGGACATCAAGAACCAAATCTTGATATTGAAACAAGTGTTACAGTTCCTTTTGTCGTCTCAATTCTTGGTGGTTCACACTCCGTTTCTGTGAATGGAGAGAGATTTGACATCAAGATTCCTGCTGGTGTGAAGAGTGGTGAAAAAATGCGTGTTAAAGGGAAAGGACATGCGCAAAGTGGACGCGCAGGGGATTTGTTTTTAAAGATAACCGTTGCTTCAAATCCCGAGTATGTAAGAGAAGAGGATGACATCGTTAAAAGCTTTGATGTGCCTTTGTATGCTGCACTTTTTGGAGAAAAAATCGCTGTTGAGACTTTGGAAAAAGAGATAAAACTAAAAATACCACAGAACACTAAAAATGGACAAAGATTCCGTGTCAAAGAGATGGGTGCGATGAACCGCAAAACAAAGGTTCGCGGTGACCTTTACTTAAGAGCAAATATTGTTTTACCAAAAGTTGAAGATTTAGATGAAGCTTTAGTTGAAGCTATGAAAGAAAAATTACCAAAGGAATAACTTCATGATGCACCAGTACGATGAGCCAGTTTATCTTATCAGCATAGTGGCTAAAATACTAGATATCCATCCTCAAACGCTCAGACAGTATGAAAGAGAAAATCTTGTTTGTCCATCAAGGTCAAATGGTCGTATCAGACTTTACTCACAAAGAGATATTGACAGAATAAAGCTTATTTTGCGACTTACGCGTGAGCTTGGCGTGAATTTGGCTGGTGTTGATATTATTTTAAGACTGAAAGTGAATGTTGATGAGATGGAAGAGGATATGATGGAGTTAAGACGAGAAGTTATGAAAGCAAAAAGTAACCACTCTGTCTCTTCAGACAAAGCGCTTGTGACTAAAAAAAGTATTTATGAAATGATTATATTTGAAGAGAAGAAATAGACTTTTACTCTTTAAGTCTTTGTATCTTCGCTCCAACGAGTTCTAACTTCTTTTCTAAATTATCATATCCACGGTCAAGATGATAAATACGGTGAATATTTGTCTCTCCGTCGCATACAAGAGCAGCTAAAACTAAAGCACTCGAAGCTCTTAAATCCGTAGCCATAACATCTGTTCCGCTTAGCTGAGTTTTACCGATTACCGTTGCTATATTTCCATGAAGCGTAATATCCGCACCCATTCTTTGAAGTTCACTCACATGCATAAATCTATTCTCAAAAAGTCTCTCTTCTATGATAGAAACACCATTTGCCTGTGTTGCCAGAGCTAAAAATTGGGCTTGCATATCTGTTGGAAATGCAGGGTACTCTTGTGTTGTTATTTTTACAGGCTTAATTACTCCTGAGGGATGAATCGTTATGGAATCATTTGTAATTGTAAATGTATTTCCCATATCT
>JAPLGP010000007.1 GCA_026390075.1 Campylobacterales bacterium | reverse complement strand
GCAAACGATCTTTAATGATCAATGACGATTAAGTCTTTGTTCATCCTCTCACCTTCTTATTATGCTTCATAAGTCTATCTTTTTTCAGCACTTTTAATTATACGATGACGGTCATTGCGAGGAAGAATGACGAAGCAATCTTAGTTTTGCAAGAAATCTACTCTTTTTTCTTAAAAACCACTTTCACATCTCCGCTCTCTAACTCTTCTATTTCATGCGTAAAACTTTTGTTTGTTTTCTCAAAAAGTGGTGTTGGCGCGTGGAAGAAGATGCCTACGAGTCTCTCATTTTCATTTTTGAGCATTCTTAATCCGTTGATTGCGTTTACCATGGGTTCGGGTGGGGAGCATTCTGTGGCGTCAAACTCATAAAAAGTGAGCCCATCTGCTTCATAGGTGTAAAATTTCAGTGTCGCTCTTGGAACTTCTACTAACTCTTTTTTCATTTGCACATGCCGTTCTTTAGGGGATGCGTACTATTGGTTATATACATATTTATTCTCTTTTTCATCCCAAACAAAGTGTTGCGCAACTTTTTCAAAGGCTTTTAAAATGATGGTTTCATGGCAATTATTACCAAAAATTGTAATGGGAGTATGATAATATCTGTTGTAAGAAAGTATCGGGTGCAAGAGTATTTCTTTATATGTAAACTCTATTTTTCCCTCATACGGTTCAAAAGGAACTACCGATATTATGCTTCTGTTTGTTACACTGCATTTAAAACTACAACTCACATGGTATTTATCTATCTTTATAAATTCTATAAGCGGCATGATGTTACGGTTGTTTTTTTGCATATTACACTCCAAGTGAAAGTGTAATCGTAAAGCAACTTCCACCCTTAGAATTTTTCCAGCTAAGAGTTCCACCAAAATGTTTTTCTAAAATCATTTTAGACATATACAACCCTAAACCTGTGCCATTTTTACTTTTTGTAGAAACATAAGGTTCTCCGAGTTTAGACAAAATCTTTTCATCAATTCCACCCGCATTATCGCTTACTTCAATGGTTAATACATCTTTTGCTAGCGTTGTAGTAATATCAATATTTCCATCTCGAATATTGCGTTCTTTGATTGCATCTTTCGAGTTATTGAGCAAATTCATAAAAACCTGCAAAAATTCATTTGGATAGGTAGAGAGTTTAACTTCGCAATCATTTACAAAATGAAGGCTCACTTGATTATTTTCAAGTGTTTTTTCCATCATGTTACGAAGTTTTTCATAAATAGCACACAAAGAGACGATTTCTTTTGCTTTTTCTGGTTTTGAAAATGTTCTAAAATCTTCAATAGTATGACTTAAGGATTGGGTCTGTTCATTTAAAACATTTACAAGTTCATAAAGTGCTGGTTTTGTAATTTCTAGTTCAAGTTCCAAATCTGCTCTTAAGTTATTTCCAGCCATAGAAATGATACTCAGAGGTTGTCGCCATTGATGCGCTATCATCGCTATCATATCGCCCATGGCAGCTTGACGCGATTGGGCAAGCATCAACTCCTCGCTTTCATGCATCCTACGGATTATATTTTCCAACTCGTTATTTTTCAATTCTAACTCTAACATTAGCATCTTAATTTGTGAAATATTTTCAATGATAGATATAAAATAGAGCGGGTTATTTTCACTATCATGCAATAAAACAACAGAAAGATTGACCCAGATAATATCTCCATTTTTACAGATATATCGTTTTTGTATGTGATAAGTAGGTATGCTTCCTTCTAGGAGTTGTGTAGCATAGGCTAAATCTTTTTCTACATCCTCGGCATGTGTAATATCTTGAAATGTTAATTTTAAAAGCTCTTCTTTCGTATATCCAAGCAAATTACATAAGTATGCGTTCGCATCAAGCCAAGTACCATCCAGTCCCACATGCGCGATGCCGACTTGTGCAACTTGAAAGGTTTGTTTATATTTGAAAGTTACTTTTTCTATTTCACTTTTATTTTTTTGAGCAAGTGCCTTTTTCTCACTAATATCATGAAAACTAACAACAGCACCTGTGATTTCTCCATTTTCTATGATAGGGCTACGCATAAATTCTACAGGAAAGGAAGTTCCATCTTTATGCCAAAATAAATCTTCTCCACGAAATTCTTTACCTTCAACTAAAGTACGCGCTATAAGACACTCATCTTCAGGATAGTTTGAACCATCAGGCTTTGTGTGATGCCACATTCGATGGCTATCTTTGCCTATGAGATATTCAGGAGAGTACCCAAGCATTTGGGCAGCTCTCTCATTTGCAAAAATATGTCGTGCATGAATATCAAGACCTAAAACTCCATCCATAGATGATTCTAAAATAAGTGAGAGTTTATTTTGGAGTTCTCTGTTGGATGCGAGAGAGGCTATCAACTCTTCATTGGAAGATTGCAACTCTTCATTGGATGTTTCAAGCTCTTCAACCGTTGATTGCAATTTCTCATTTGAGTCTTGCAATTCCCCATTCATCATTGCCATATTTTGTTTTGAAAATACCAACTCTTCAGAAATATTTTCTATCTCATTTCGTGCTTTTGATACTTGGCAAGTGAGAGTAGAAATCATTGTATTTTCGTTAAATGATGGTAAAGAGAGACAATTTACAAGAAGATCTTTTGACTCAATTTCTAAAAAAGTGATGAGTAGCATAGATTTTTGTGTTGGCATGTGGAAAGGTTGCACAATCATTTGAACAAACTTCTCATCTGGAGAAGATTTGAGCTGAATAAATTTACTCATCTCTTTCATATTCGAGAGTAACACTTGTTTTATGAGAACTTTTAAATCATACTGCAGAGCTCTATCAAGATTATCAAAAAGATTCAGACTCAAAATTCCATCAGCAAAGTTTAAATAAGGGATATTCCCTTTTTTGTAAAGTATAGTGTAATTACAATCAATAATTAAACTACCATTACTAAAATAATCAAACAACTCTTCTTGAAGATGTTTTTCTATCTCTTGTGGGTTTATTAACTTTTGCATACTCTCTTCCCCTCTTTTTGATGGATTATTTTTATATTTACCAAGAACTTGCATTTGAAACTTTGCTTCTTTATTCTGCTCTTTTTTTTGATAAATTCTATTTTTATTGTCGAGTGTAGCAAAAAGCTCAAGACTGCTCAAAGTAGATTCACTCGAACCTAAAAAAAGTAATCCATCACTGCTGAGTGCATAATAAAAAGTAGAAAAAACATCACTCTGAACAGAAGATTTTAGATAAATCAAAACATTTCTACAACTAATTATATCTATATTTATAAAAGGTGGATTATTTAAGAAGTTGTGATGTGCAAATACTATTTGCTCACGAAGACTTTTGACAACTTTAACACCATAGTCAGTTTTTACAAAATATTTTTCTACAAATTCACTTGATATATGCTCAAGCGCATTTATTTTATACTCACCAATTCTGGCTTTTTCTAGTGCAATATCATCTATATCTGAAGCAAAGATTTTAATATAAAACTTTTTATTGAGCTCTTGGCAAATTTCATTGACTAAAATCCCAAGGCTATACGCTTCTTCACCACTTGAACAAGCAACACACCATAGACGCAACTCACTATGTTCTGGCATGTGGAATAACTTTTGTTTTATCTGAGTCTTCAGTGATTCAAAAGCTCCTGTTCCACGAAAAAATTCTGTCACACCTATCAAAACTTCTTGATTCAAAATATCTACCTCTTGCGTATTTGCTTCAAAGTAGTTTGCATATTCTTGTATCGTGGAAAAATGTAATAGTTCCATACGCTTTTGTATGCGACGATTTATAGTCTCTTCTTTATATTTAAACAAATCTAACTGTTTTTCTTTATGTAAAATTTTCACTATTGTGTCAAAAGGTATTTCTTGCGTACTATAGGTATCATTCGCAAATGCAGATGAGAGTTTTTCAAGCTTTTTGGCTATCTCTTGAACATCCAAAACATAATCCACATGCCGAGCATCTATAGCACTTTTTGGCATAGCATCAAATATCGCTTCTTCAAGAGACTGTACCATCGTAATGCCATCGGACTCTTTGACAATTTTCATTCCTAGAGTGCCATCGTGACCCGTTCCTGAAAGCAAAAGTGCGATTGTTTTGGAGTTTTTCAGAGTGCTGAGTTCACTAAAAAGTAAGTCTGCATTTGGAAGAGGTACATGCAAATCTAAATCTGCTTTTAGAGCCGTTGGCTTGTTATTTTTAATAATGATTTTTAACTCAGGAGGAAGAACATATAAAATATCTGGCTTAAAGAGCATTCCAAGTTGTACAAGAACAACTTCTATCTTGCTATTTCTGTTTAAAAGGTTTGCAAGTATTGGTTTTTCGCCAAGAGAATGATGCTGTGCTAAAAAGTAAAAAAAACCTGTCTTTTGAGGTAAATAGGTAACAAAATTAGACAATGCCTCAAAGCCACCAGCACTTGAACCGATTGCTACGAAGACATCAATTTTTTTCTTTTTCATTGATGCAGATTAAAATTCAAAAACATCTATATATATCTGCATTTTATGCTGATAAAGCAATTTTTGCAGTTTGTTTTTAAGTTCCTTGATATCTTGTTCGATTTCATGCCCTGAAGCTTCATCTTCAACCTTCATCGAAATAACAAGTAAAACTTCATTTGAGCCGATAAACATACTTCTCACAGCGTTTAGATGCACCAAAACATTGGACTCTTCTTTGATTAAATATTTTATTTGTTTTGTGGTTTCTCTATCAAGGCTCTCACCAATGAGCAATTTTTTGAGTTCAATAAACAAAATGGTTGACAATCCAATCAAAAGCATCCCGATGATTAATGCCGCAATACCATCATAAATAGGGTCAACATACACCGACAATATTAATCCTAACGATAAAACCACAAGCCCTAACAATGCACCAGAATCCTCTATCAAAACGACTAAAATATGAGAAGAGGAACTTTGTCTAATTGTCGAAAATAAATCTTTTAGTTTTGAATTGCTCTCTTTGAGGGCTATTCGCAAAGCACTTCCCTCAAGAATAATGGCAAAAATAATAATGCCTACAACAAGTAATGGATTTTCTATCGGCTGAGGAGCACTGATTCTATGGAATCCTTCATAAATAGAAAATAATCCACCCAATAAAAATAAAACAACCGTAACAACAAAAGACCAAAAAAAGTTTGCCTTTCCCTGTCCAAAAGCATGAAATTCTGATTTTCCTTTCGCTGCTTGTTTTTGACCAACCATGACTAATAACTGATTACCACAATCTGCTGTACTGTGAATTGCTTCCGCCATCATCGAGGCTGAACCCGTAAAAAACGCCGCTATTCCCTTTGCAACTGCAATAGCCCCATTCGCAAGTAATGCAGCTTTCACACTTTTTGACATAAAGTCCCTTTTAACTTAAATTTAGATGAAGTGATGCTAACATGCAAAACCAAGATTGCTTCGTCATTCTTCGCTCGCAATGACTGTCATTGCGAGCGAAGCGAAGCAATCTAAAAAGAGACTTTCGCAAGAAGTTAATATATAACATTCTACTCCATCAATTTTTTTCATACTTTATTATATTATAAATAATTTAATGTATGATACGATTAATAAAAACAAGTTGAGAGAGATGATAAAAAAAAGTTTAATTTTATGTATGGTAAGTTTGATTTTCATTAGTTGTAATTCTAAACAAAACAATGACAAAAAACAAGAAGCAGTTATTACAGTTGTGTCCCCGATTGAAGAGGATAGTTCAAAACAAAATGAAGTAAATGGAGTCGTTGAGTCTCCAAAAATAGTCCAAATTAAAAATAGAGTGGATGGTTTTATAGAAAAAAAATATTTTAAAGATGGTTCTTTTGTCAATAAAGGGGATATTTTATACAAGATAGACGATAGAAAGCTAAAAAATGAACTCACAATACTTAAAGCTCAGTTACAACAATCAACGCTCAATTTATCCAATTTAGAAAAAACAAAACAAAGAATGCAAGCGCTCATTGGAGTCGGTGGGGTAAGTGTGCAAGAGTTGGACAATACTCTCACTTCGATTGAAAAAGAAAAAGCAATTCAATTTTCATCTGAGGCACAAATCGAAAAACTAAATCTTGATATCTCTTTTGCTACAATAACTGCACCACAAAGCGGATATATAGAAAAAAGCCAACAAGAAGAAGGTGCGTATGTTCAGTCCAACGGGACTATGCTCACACAGATATATGTTGTGACTCCTTTGTATTTTTCCGTAATGCTCTCATCTGGCGATGAAAAACCGCTTGAGGGCAAAATAATTATTGGAAACAATCAAAAAGTTGGCAGCTTAAAGTATTGTGACCCCATGACAGACAGTGCTGCTATGGTAAAGTGCAGATATGAATTTGATGCGAAAGAAAAAATAGAAATAGGAACTATGGGGAAATTTGTCTTTTCTACAAAAATAAAAAAAGGTTTATTTATACCTCAGGAGTGCTTAGTTCAAGGAGCAAACGGTCGTTCAGTTTATGCTATACAAGAAGAGACTGCTTCTATGAAAAAAGTTGAAACTGGACAGTGGATAGGACAAAATGTTGAAATTCTCTCAGGTATTTCAAAAGAAGACAAAATTGCCAAAACAGGCATTATTAATCTTAGTAACAATTGTAAAATAAAAATCAAACAATGATTTCAGAATTTTTTATCAAAAAACCAGCAATAGCTATTGCATTATCCATCATGGTTATTGTTTTTGGTTTTATATCCATATTTTCAATGCCAATTGCACAATATCCAAAATTAACACCTCCAACCATATCTATATCAGCATCCTATCCCGGAGCAGATGCACAGACGATTGCAACTTCTGTTGTAGATCCCATAGAGATGCAATTATCAGGAATTCCTGGACTCTTATATATGTCATCAAGTTCTAGTAATTCTGGCAAAGCGGAGGTAACTTGTACCTTTGACATAGGCACAAATATAAACGATGTCTATACAGAGATACAAAACAGGGTTCAAAATGCAACCGCTTCTATGCCCTCTGTTGTTAAGTTGTTGGGCATATCCATTAAGAAAAAAACATCTGATATTCTTTTGATGGTAGCTCTTTACTCTGAAGATAATTCTATGAACCAGATAGAACTAAGCAACTATGCTTCAAATTTTATTCTCAAAAAAATTAGAACAATTAGTGGTGCGGGAGAAGCTGCGATTTTTGGACAAAAAGATTATTCGATGCGTATTTGGACAGACCCAATCAAAATGGCATCTTTTGGAGTTACATCCAAAGATATTTCTTTAGCGATTAATGAGCAAAATTCACAAGTCTCTATAGGACGCATTGGACAAGAACCAGTTCCAGATGGGCAAGTGATAACACTCATGTTAAAATCAAAAGGAAGACTCTCTGCTACAACAGATTTTGAAAATATTATTGTAAAAACAAATGACAATGGAAGCATGGTCACGATAAAAGATGTAGCAAAAGTAGAATTAGGAACAGCTTCGTATGAGTTTGCAGGACGACTCAACGCTAAACCTACTGTTTTGATAGGCATCTATGCTGATACACAAGCAAATGCACTTGATACTGCAAAAAAAGTTAAAGAGGTAGTAGAGCGATTATCAAAAACTTTTCCAGCGGGAATACAATATAAAATACCTTACGATACAACAACTTTTATCGAATTATCTATCGAGGAAGTTGTAAAAACTTTCTTAGAGGCTATTTTGCTGGTTTCTTTGGTTGTTTACTTTTTTCTTCACTCTCTAAGAGCGAGTATTATCCCTGTTTTAGCTATTCCTGTTTCTATAATGGGAGCTTTTATTGGGATGTATCTGTTTGGTTTTTCAATCAATACGCTCACACTTTTTGGTTTGGTGCTCTCTATTGGAATTGTTGTAGATGATGCCATAGTTGTTGTAGAAAATGTTGAAAGACTCATAAAAACAGAGGATTTATCTCCCTACCACGCATCTATAAAAGCAATGAAACAGATATCAAGCCCTATAATAGCCATCGTGCTGGTTATTATTTCTGTGTTTATCCCCACAGTTTTTGTTGGCGGAATTTTAGGAGAACTTTATAAACAATTTTCTTTAACAATCGCAATTTCTGTTCTATTTTCAGGGCTTGTTGCACTCATTTTGTCCCCTGCCTTATGTTCTATATTAATCAAAGAAGATCATAAAAAACACCCTTTCTTTGAAAAATTTGACCTCTATTTTGACAAAATATCTAAAAAATATGTCTCTTTTTCTATGAATTTGATAGACAAATATAAAACAACTTTTGGTATTTATTTACTATTTTTTGCTTTTATATATTTTGCTCAAACACAAATTCCATCCACTTTTTTACCTCAAGAAGACCAAGGTGTTTTTATAACTTCTGTAAATTTGCCAGAGGGTGCTTCTGTGCAAAGAACAATGAAAATCATCAATGAACTAGAAGAGATATACAAAACCGAACCGTGCATAAAAAATAAAGTTGCAATGGTTGCAAATGATAGTCCAAATAGTGCCATGATGTATTCAAGACTTAAACCATTCAATGAAAGAGTGGATAAAAATGATAGCGTGAATGAAATCATCAATAGATTAACAAAAAAAATAGAACATATAAATGAAGCGCAAATTATGTTAATGCAGCCACCAGCTATCCGTGGTCTTGGCAAAAGCAACGGACTTCAAATACAAATGATTGGGTATGGAAACGCCACCCCGTTTGAGTTAGCTGCAGTATCCGACAGCTTTGCAAACAGTTTATCTGAGTATAAAGATAACTTTACAACGGCTAAAAATACAACAAAAACAAACTCCCCTATTTTATATCTTGAGCTTGACAGAAAAAAAGCAAAATCACTTGGCATAACAGTCTCGGATGTTTATACTGTTTTACAAGATTCCATAGGATATACAAATGTAAATCAGTTTGAAAAAGACAATCATCTCTACTGGGTTCAAATACAAGCAGATGGAAAATATAGAACAAATCCTGATAGTTTAAAAAATATTTATGTAAAAAACAATAAAGATATTTTAATTCCTATATCCGAAATTGCAAAAATTACTGATACATTTGCTCCTTCAAAAGTAGAACATTTTAATGGTGTTCTATCCAATTCAATCATGGCTATGACAATTCAAAGTGCTGGAACCGCGTCAGCTATGGATATTGTTGAAAAAGAAGCTCTAAGTCTTCCTAGTGGTTTTGGAGTTGAATGGGAAGGGATGTCTTTACAGGAAAAAATGAGTGAAGGCAAAAGTGTAAAAATATTTCTATTTAGTTTAATTGTTGTTTTTTTGGTTTTAACGATTCAGTACAATAGCTTTATATTGCCTTTTTCTGTTTTGTTGTCCATTGTTTTTGGAATTTTTGGTGCATTTAGTGCGGCGTACATTGCAGATAAATTTTTTATGATGCCTCGTGATGTCTATTTTTCTATTGGTTTGCTAACAATGATTGGTTTATCTTCAAAAAATGCTATTTTAATCATTGAGTTTGCCGAACAATTGAGAAAAAATGGTTTAAGTTTATATGATGCCACAAGAGAAGCTGCCAAAATAAGATATCGCCCTATGATGATGACTTCCATTGCTTTTATTTTTGGAATTTTACCCTTGGTTTTTAGTTCAGGAGCTGGAGCTGAGAGTCGTAAATCTATTGGGATTGGGTTACTAGGAGGAATGATTGCTGCAACTTTTATTGAGAGATATTTCATTCCTTATATCTACTTTTTTGTCTCAAAAGCAAAAGAATATCTCACAAGAAAGTTTACATAATGAACTCTTTATTTTATTTCTTACAAAGCTCAGATTGCTTCGTCGTTCCTCCTCGCAATGACCGTCATTGCGAACAAAATGACCGTCATTGTGAACAAAGTTACCGTCATTGTGAACAAAGTTACCGTCATTGCGAACAAAGTTACCGTCATTGCGAACAAAGTGAAGCAATCTCTAAAGTTAGTTTTATAAGAAGTTTATTCTATTTAATACCCCTGTTCTTCCTCTTAAATGGATGTAACGATGCGGTAGGTCCACAATATGAAAAACCAAATACTGTTGAAAAACTCTCATCAACTCAAAGCTTTCACTCCGATGCAAACATAACAATGATTGAGTGGTGGATAGATTATGACAATAAAGAGTTAAATGATTTGATTCGTACAGCTTTTAAACAAAATAGAGATGTTTCCATAGTTTCAAAACAGCTTGACTTGGTATTAAATGCTGCAGAAATAGCAAAAATAGCTTTCATACCTACTGGTTCTCTTGGAGACACTATTAAAGCAGACAATACACAAACAATCCATAAACTCGGTGTTTCACTTACTCAATTTGAATTTGATTATCTCGGGAAAATGAAAAAAACAATGGAACAAAACAGTGCGTATATTACAATAGCACAAGAAAATTTAGCACTTTTGCACTCCACAATTTCATTTGAAATCGCTTCATCGTACTCAAATATTCTCTATTATGAAACAAAAAAACAAACTACACAGATGAAACTAAAGCTTTTAGAAGAAATGGAAATCATATATCAAAAAAGATTTGAAAGCGGACTCGATGATATCTCAGGTTTGCTTGATGTTCAGTCAAAGATTGTGAATGAAAATCAAATTATGAACGCAGCGCAAACAACGCAACAAGAGTATATGAAAACTTTAAAAACGATTGTTGGGGTTGAGCAAGAAATCAATTTAAATACAAAAATAATTCCACATGCCGTGCCAAATCAAATTAATTCAAAACAGTTGGAAGATAGATTTGATATTAAAATAGCGGAGCAAAATCTTATAGATAAAAATGCAAAAATATCAATCGTAAAAACATTGTATTATCCAAGTATATCTATCGGTGCTTTTGGAGGAATTGGTGGTACGGATAGAGATGTTTTTTCTTCAATGTCCCCTGCATGGGCGTTAACACCTTCAATCATCTGGAATGTTTTTGATATGCCAAAGGTTGAAAAACTTGTGAAAGAGAGTGAAATACAAAAAGAACAGGCACTGGATGGTTATATCAAAACAGTACAAAATGCTTTTATAGAAGTAAAATCTAATTATGAAATATATGAAAAAAACAAAACAAATTTAGAGTTTTCCGAGTCTTATGTGAAACTTCTTAAGAGTAAATTAGATGTTTTGGAGCAAAAATTTACGATTGGAACAATAAATAAAGTTCAGCTTCAAGAAGCACAATACAACTATCTTCAAGCAAGAGACATGGTAAATAATAACACCAACAATCTCTTTCAAAAAGAGATTATGCTGAAAAAATCAATAGGTGGCAGAGTTAAAAATAGCAGTTGAAGTAGAATTTTATTTTAATAACTTCCCCCAAGCTATCTGCATGATTAATGGTAATATTAAGAGCTTATGTTACCTTTTGAAACAAATTATTCGTGATTTAGATATTGACACTACCCCCCCCATGATTAAATCATTTTTATAATAGAATTAATACAATTTAACAAAAGGAAATATAATGACAGCACAACAGCATTTATTGGGATATGGTGTTACTATGGGAGTAGCAAGAGACTTTATTATGAACAATCTGAGCAATTTGAATACCGTGTATTCTACTTGTAAAAATTTCGGTGTCAATAACGACATGATTGCAGAGATATTACAAGCAGATTTTCCAGGTGTAAATGGAACTATTGTTTCAAATTTTTTTGATACAAAAGGATTTAGTGGAGCAGGGTTAGGTTTTACTAATTCTAGTGCAGGAACTGGAACCCCTTCTGCTGCAATCCCTTCTTTCAGTGTAGGACTTTTAAGTGGTCATACATTTTATCAGGCAGGTAATCAAGATGTAACTCACTTAACACTTATGTTTACTGGTAGTGAAGAGTTTGCAGCACGAGGGTATTCAACAGATTTTTTAGGACATACTCCTTACTCTATAATGGATGGTGGAATTCTTCATGTCGATTTCTCCGCATTTGGTGGTTCTAACGAATACCTTAAAATACTTGGAACACATAATGATGCAGCTGGAAATTTAGATGCTTATTCAATTTACAGTGTTGATACTTACGCTAAAGCTTTAAATGATATTCCTGACGCACATCAAAAATATTTGTTTTTTCAGCAACATAATGCTGAAATATTCATAGCTTAAAATATTTCAACTTTCTGTGTTGTTTCTTGGATATTTATTATTTTTCCAGATTAGCACAGAGTTATATACGGCTCGTAGTTTGGTAAAATAGTTCAATAGACTTCTTGCAAGAAGTCTATTTCAATAATTTTATTTCAAACCTTTTTTTTGCACCACTCAAAAGTTCAACACTTCCACCATGCGCTTCAGCGATTTGACGGCTTAGCACTAAACCTAAACCATTGCCTTTGACTTTTGTACTCTTAAAAGCTTCAAACAACTCTTTTTTGTTTTCAATAGCAACGCCACTATAAAAAATATACGACACATTGATACCATCAACCTACCCCAATCAGTTTATCACCATTATAGATAAAGCATTTATACATACTGTTAGCGAAAGAAATTTTCAAATCATCAGGATTTTTATTATCTAATGGAGCAATTTTGTACAAATGTGCGAGTTCATTCCAGTCTATTTGTCCATCATCATAAACCAAAACTTGTTTCATATTTCTATTTCCCATTATCAGAATATGCGTGTATCATGATTTCTTTTTTGAACTATCTCTTTTTTTTATTTTTCACCGCTACTTTTTTTATTAATGCAAGAGTCTCTTTTTGTTTTTTATCATATTGATCCAAAAACATCTCTTTTACTTTGATAAAGCGTTCATTTTGACTCTTTTTGGCAAAAACTTTATAGTACTCATGTTCAGATAAAAAATCCAATGAGTTATCACCATCGTCATCAACCGCTTTAAAAGCGGCGATATACTCTCGAATGGAACTATTTTGAACTTGTATATAGGAATAAATTCTTTCAAATTCTTGAATATCCAGTAAGTTTTTTTCCAAAATGATGGAAGCATCAAACAAATCTCTAGTTTTTTGTCGGTTAAAAAGGGCAAATATTTTAAGCGATATGATATCTTTTAGAGCAAGTATTTTAAGTTTTGAATTTTCATCATAAGGTCTAAACTCGGCATTTTGTAAAATAGTCATTTGGATAGGAGATTGGAAATAGGAAAATTCCAGTTTTATCCCATCAACCATAAATTTTATATGATAGTTTTCTATATCCTCACCCGTATTGATTCTAAATGTAGAGGCATTTTTATCTTTTATTTTTCTTGCACCTATACCAAAAGCAAACGCTTTTATCACGGATACTGGGAGTTTACCCGTGGAAGCTATATCTATGTCATACGAGACCCTATGGTTTAGATATATGGACAATGCCGTCCCACCGACAAATAAAAAAGTATCTGTATCAAATACTGGATGTTTTTTTATATTTTCAAGAAGATCTTTAATCTCGTTTGTCATGTAGCCTCCACTGTTCGAATTGCTCAAGTATCTTTCGTATTTTTTGATAGAATTCATTGTCTCTTTTTTTATAGATTTTCAAGCTGTCTGAGATGAGTCTTTTGTATCCAAAAAGAGTATATAACCCCATCAAATCGGCTTCTGTATAATCCATCAAGTATGCTTTAATCAAATCAGCGGCATTAATCTCAAATCCATCTTTGACACTCCAAAACAGATCATTGACAAATAACGATTTATCTAAAGGGATTGTACGATTGGATTTTTTGTATAATGTTTTATTGGTAGGCTTATAAAATAGCCCTCTTTTGACTTTGAGTATTTCACCTTTATCCGCCAATCGTGAAAGATACACTCTCGTACTATCACTATTTTTAGCAATTTGTACGATGGGATAAAGCGTATCTATTTTAAGCTTTTTAATTTTATTTAAGATATGTGCTGTATCCGATATTCTAGTATTTTTACTGGTATTTATCATACACAAATTATACTTTTATTGTTTCAAAGTGTCAATATCTATAAGTCGCAAATATTCAGCATTTAATATTTTAATAATTTTATTTCAAACCCTTTTTTTGCACCACTTAAAAGCTCAACACTTCCGCCATGTGCTTCAGCAATCTGGCGGCTTAACACTAAACCCAAACCATTGCCTTTGACTTTTGTACTTTTAAAAGCTTCAAACAACTCTTTCTTATTTTCGATAGCAACGCCACTGTCATAAATATAAAACCTGTGGAATTGCTCATCTGAAGTATAAACCATCCCTACCGTACCATCTTCATTATCATCAAGTTCTATTGCGTCAATTGCATTGATTATAAAGTTTGAAAAAAGCATCTCAAGCAAATCTTTATCGGCATTTAAAGTAAAATTTTGCTCTGGAAAAAGAAACTTTATCTCTTTTGAATAGGCATAATATCCTATCGCCATATCGATGGACTCTTTCAAATCACTCCACATAAACGCAGATTTATTCGCCTCAATACCCTTGCTAAACATCAAAGTTGCTTTTATGATTCTGTCGATGCGATACACGGACTTTTGTATCTCTTCTACAATCGGGATATTTTCAGGAATAACTCTTTTTTTGAGAGTGGAACTCAGCAGTGAAATAGAGCCTATCGGGTTTCGGATTTCATGCGAGAGATGT
This sequence comes from Campylobacterales bacterium, assembly GCA_026390075.1. Taxonomy (GTDB): domain Bacteria; phylum Campylobacterota; class Campylobacteria; order Campylobacterales; family Sulfurimonadaceae; genus Sulfurimonas. The sequence continues at coordinate 3,382 of JAPLGP010000007.1, read as the reverse complement.
GCTGCCATTTGCCCCATGGTAGCAAGGTTTTCTTTGCGTTTTTGTTCTGTGATATCTGTCGCACTTAACATATATTTGTCTTGGTAAGTAGAACTTTTTATGAGGTAAAAACGCTTATTAAAGGCAACTTCATAATCATCATTTTTAGATTTAAGCAGTTCTAAAAGTTTTGCAAGAGATTTCGCTTGTGAATTTTGCAAAAATATTTCGCCATTTTCATCCAAAATCCAGATGGCATTAGGCAAAAATTCAACTACTTGTTCAATAGTATTTTGCAAATGCACATAGGACTCTTTGAGGTCTGTAAACTCTTTTTCTACTTTATAAGTCTGTTCGATTAAAAGATTTAACTCCTCAGGTGTTATAACTGCCATTAGTGCGCAAACCCTAAGATAATTTTGTACAAACTATACGCATCATCGCTTCCACAAAGCTCTCTTATGGAGTGCATCGCAAAAGTTGGCAGTCCAACATCTAAAGTGTCGATTCCCAGTCTTGTCGCAGTGATTGGACCGATTGTTGAGCCACATCCCATATCGCTTCTTGTGACATAGTTTTGTGTTGGCTCGTTTATGGATGAAGCGACATTCATAAATCTCGAAATAGTTTTTGAATTTGAAGCATATCTTTGGTTTGCATTTACTTTTATCACAACACCTTTGTTAATGTGCGGTGCGTGTTCTTTGTCATGCTTCGTTGGATAGTTTGGATGTACGGCATGTGCATTATCCGCGGAAATCAAAAGTGAAGAGCGAATCATCTGTGTATATTCTTCAAAATCGCTAAACATTCGCTTTAAAGTACTTTCCAAAAATGAACCCCCTGCTCCCGAGGCGGACTCACTTCCAACCTCTTCATGGTCACTTGCGATAAAAAGCATAGGCGTGGCATCATCTACACTGCAAATACTCAACATTCCAACATAACAACTCAACAAATTATCAAGCCTTGCACTCGCTATAAAATCCTTGTCAATGCCGACATAAGAAGCTTTTTGCGTGTCATATAAACTAAGCTCATTTGCGTAAAGTTCCAGAACTTCAGTAGTTCCACATGCCATAAGTTCATCTTTTAAAAACGCATCAAAATTAAAAGAATCTCCACATGCCAAGAGAGGCGATATGTCCGTCTGTGCATTCACACTTTTTTTCTCATTCACCTCTCTATCGAGATGAATCGCAAGAGAAGGAATAATCGCAATCGCTCTTTTAACATCGATGAGAGCATCTTTAATAATGTTGTTAGAATCAAGGTAAGAAACCCGACCAGCAAGGCTTAAATCTCTATCAAACCAAGGATTTAAAAGCAAACCGCCATAAGGCTCAACCCCAAACTTCACAACACCATCATTTTTTAAAATAGGATTCGGCTTGAGTTTCAAACAAGGCGAATCGGTATGCGCACCAACCATCAGATAACTCTTGGCATGTGGATTTGTGGCATGTGGAAATGTGAAAGCGATGATAGAAGAGTCGTTGCGAGTTACGAAATATTTTTGACCCTTTTGAAGCTCCCACTTTTGCACTTCATCCAGCTGAATAAACCCAGCATTTAAAAACATCATCGCCATATTTTGCGTCGCATGAAAGGGAGTCGGCGAAGCGTCTAAAAAGCCGAGTAACCCGTCGTTAAAATCTTGTTTTGTCATCTGTTTTTCCTATTTTAATATTTCTTCAATCTCTTGCCAAAGTCTATTAGTGGCATTTTAATACAAAATAGCTTTTATTTCTAAATGAGTGAAAAGCAAAAATGAAATAGAGAAAATAGAAAATAGATTTATGGCATGTGGAAATCTACACAAATAAATTTAAACTTGACATATTCATACTCTTAAAGTAGAATTTAACTAACTAGATTATATTTAGTTTGTAAATGAAGAAAAGGAGAACTAAAATGTTACACGAATTGATGAAACTGCCTTATGCATACGATGCATTAGAACCAATGATGTCTGCTCAAACATTACAATACCACCATGATAAACATCATGCGGGTTATGTCACAAAATTGAATACTCTTATTTCCGGTACAGAATTTGAATCCAAAAGTCTAATTGAGATTATAAAACATGCGGATGGTGCTATTTTTAATAACGCTGCGCAAGTTTACAACCATGATTTCTTTTGGACAAATCTATCCCCTGAAACAACCGTTCCATCCTTAGCACTTGACTCTATTATTAGCGCACAGTTTGGTTCGGTCGAAGCATTTAAAAAAGCTTTTATTGAAAAAGGAGTTACTCTATTTGGCTCAGGTTGGGTATGGCTTTGCATCGATAATAAAGGAAATCTTAGTATTGTCAGTACCTCAAATGCTGATAATCCTCTGCGTTTGGGTTTAGTACCCTTAATGGTGTGCGATGTATGGGAACATGCCTATTATATCGACTACAGAAATGCGCGTGCAGATTATCTTGAAAATTGGTGGAAACTCCTAAATTGGAAGTTTGTATCGTTTAATTTTGCAAATCATGAAAAACATCGTGGAGATTATTTTTCCAACTTTTGCAAAAATAATACACCCTATTGTGATTATGTAGATGCGCTTGATGCTATGGAAGAATCAGGAAGCTGATTAGTATAAAGAGAAGGAGATTATTATGAAAGTTACAACTAGAAGAAGTTTTTTACAATATATGGCGGTGCTTGGTTTAGCTACATTTAGTACTACACCTTTGTATGCTAAAGGTACGAAGGAACAATATCATTATCAAGAGAGTCCAAAAGATGGTAAGCAATGTTCACTTTGTATGCATTTTATTCCAGAAACTAACGAATGTAGAATGGTAGAAGGTTCAATTAGCCCTGATGGTTATTGTGCTGCATTTTATAAAAAACCTGAGAAAAAATAAGTAGAAAGTCATTTATATAGATAGAGTGCTTTAAAATAGTACCTTTAAACAACCCAAGCACCATCTTTATAAACGACTTCATTTCCAAGAGTAAAAGTTTGTGTGTCAGCAAAAACATCTACATGGTATTTACCGTCATTGCGTTTAAACCCTGGTTTGGCATAAATACCGTGTTTCGCACCTAAAGAAAAGTGGATGCCACACATTCTCTCATAAGTGCCGATATCACTTACAGTGCGTGTTTTACTAAAAGCACGGTTAAGACCCAAACCTAGTTCTCGCACCCAAACAACACCTTCATCCGCACGGATATTTGAAAGGATCTGGTCAAATTCTGGAGTTGAATTTTCACAATCCACTACTTGCCCTTGGACAATAATAAGAGTAATGGGTGTTTGTGGATAATTGAGTCTATAAGAAGTATCGCCAAAACTAAAAATCTTCACACGCCCGCTCAGTGCTTTTAAATCTTTTGCTTCGGTAAAAACTTCGCCCAGAGGAAACTGACCGCCCATGTTACTCATCTGAGAG